>JAUIAO010000002.1 GCA_030425425.1 Bacteroidia bacterium
ACAAAAGAGTGCTGAAAATCTCTTTACCTGCAAAAAGAAGACCTTGGATGGATGGAATTTTTTCTCAGATTTCATCCTTAAGCCCTCCTTTTGATTATTCTAATGCATAATCCGGGTTAAAAAAACAATTGATCATCGACCAAAAAAAAGTGGCCGCTCAAAATCCAATTGAGTCGGCCAATTCTATTTTTTACTTAGAAGACTGCATTCAATTTACTACAACTTCCAATGGATTGTTGAGAGAAGCAAGCTTACGATCTAGCATTGCTTTGAAATCTGTCTTGCTGCTGATATTTCCAAGGTCTTTTTCCCAGGCTCCAAGTAGTTGGTATTCTACTTTTTCGGATGGGTTGAATACGACTAGCCAAGAGTAATCATCGTCCGTTTTAATTTCTTGCACTTCGGATTTTTTGTAAACTATCGCCATCCCAAGATTATCATTAAACAACGTTTGCTTACCATAGGTGGCAATATATCCATAGTCGTCAACCTCACTCGTAAAATATTCACCTTCATCGTGCTTGACAATACCGGTCACAAAATCATCTACTACCGTATCAAATGATACCTGGTGGATGGTGGCATAATCAGCTGATTTTATCGATAGTATTGATTTCACATCACAAGTTCCTGCACCTGTGGTCCATCCATAATAATTCGTTTCGATGCTGGAGGATAAAAATCCATTTCTGGTGATCTCACAAGTTACAGAATCAGTGGATTCGAAATGTTCCACTATATCTTCTCCATTCAGCCTTCCTATTGATCCGATTCCTAATGATTTGCCAGCTTTGAGAATATCCATGCCCCAAGGCGAATCTTCATGGTATGAATCAAAACCATCCTGACCTATTTTTTGAAGAACCAAAGTGTCTACTTTCTTTCCAAAGATGTCTATGGCGTTTCTCCAGTCTAAATAAGCTCTGTAAGCAATGAGTTCATTTTCCCAACCCGGACCTTCATATCGGATAAACCATGAGTGATCTGTGTGCTGCTCTGGCACTCTTAAGAAATCTACATTTTCAAACTCACCTTTTGAATATTCGAATTGCTCTTTACCACTCTTTTTGGTGACCTTGACCCACTCACCACCTGTTTTGCGTGAGATTTCAGCCTGAGTTTGTTTGGTGAATTCTGGACTCGGCTTTAAGGAGCTCAGGTTTATTTCAATGGTCTGATTCTGAGGCACCATTACTTTAGCTAATAATTTGTCAGCCTTTATATCATTGTCTAAATCAACGGCTTCTACCGGCATATCACCTGTTGTGTAAATACCTGGTGCAAGCTCTAAATCATCTGTGGGAATACTAATCACTTCAGTACGAGCAAATTCACTGGTGTTTTTTACCACAATCAGATTTGTCTGCTCTTCTTTTGATTCAGAAGTTTGACTGGTGCACGCGGAAATGAGCATTCCTGCGATCAATAAATAAACTAGATTTTTCATTTTTAAAAATTGGTTCTTATTTAGTCTCGATTAAAATTTTAGAGGAGTTACGGATGATTATTTCTGGATGTAACATAATCTTCTTTGGTTCTGACGATTTATTCTTCATTTCTTCAATGAATAACTTACCCACAGCCACACCCATTTGAAGGCTTTTCTGATCTACGGAGCTCATAGAAGGGGTAAGGAGTTCCGTTACAGGGTCGTTACCAAAACCGGCCACAAACACGTCTTCCGGTACTCGATATCCATGTTCTAGCAGCCATTTCATGGCCCCAAGAGCTGAGAAGTCCGATAACGAAAATATGGCATCTGGTGGATCGTTAAGAGCCATAAGTTTTTCTACAGCCTCAGCTCCTGTTTCTTTGAATCCACGAACAGTCAATATAAGGTCTTCATTAATCTCCACGCCGTGATCTTCTAGTGCACTCATATATCCCCTCTGTCGATCTTTAAATACACTGACATTTTGAATGCCTGTGAAAAGGGCAATGCGTTTTCTGCCGCTTCTGATCAAATGAGTGACCATATCATACGCTCCCTGATAGTCGTCTATTGATACACTAGACGCTGGAATTTCCCCAATCGTCCTATCGAACATGATCAAGGATTTTCCTTTTTCAATCACGTCGATCAGATGGTCAATCTCAGTAGTTTCCCGTGAAGGAGAAATTAAAATTCCTGCGACCTGTGCAGAGAGCAAGGTGTTGATGTCATCTTTTTCATTTTCCAGTTTTTCATAAGATTGACAAATGATCACATGATAACCGTGCTTTTTTAGTTCCTCTTCCACACCTCTGATAATGGAAGAGAAAAAGAATCGATCAGCAAACGGAACGATGATTCCTACAATATTTGAATGTCCTTTTCTAAGAGAAGCAGCCACAATGTTGGGTTGGTAGCCCATCTTCTCTGCCATTTTTTTAACCTTTTTTCGGGTCTCATTGCTGATGCGGGCATCACTGTTATTGAGTGCTCGCGATACTGTAGCAGATGAAATTCCCAGTGCCTTGGAAATCTCATGGATAGTGGGCTTCTTTTTACTCATTTTAAGGAGATCAATTCCTCATTTTTGATGATTATGAGTGTGAAAAAATGATACACTACATAGTTTTAGATTTAACAATCAAATGTAGTGAAAAATGAGAAATCAGTGACCGGTTAGCTCCAGAAGCATTAGGCAATTAAAAGGATACTAAATCCCAACAGTGGATTTTATTCCCCGACCCTGTGGGTCGAGAGACATTATGTTTGCATAGCCAACCCTGTCAAATACTCTGATGGCTCTGCCCAGGGGTAGTTTATTCAAGTAGGCGATTAATATGTATTGGCACTGAGCATGACCAGGGTACATGCATCCATGGCCTCTATTCCTTCTTTTTGTGCTTTTTCGAAGAGGCTTGGATTTTCCGCTCCGGGGTTGAAAATGATTCTTTTGGGCTTCAGGTTCAAAATGTATTCTTCCCAATTTTCCTGGTTTCTTTCACTAAGGTAAAGGGTCACAGTATCCACATCAGGTATGTTAGGTAGCTGTCTAAGGTCTAAAATCGGTTCTCCAATTACTTCACCTTTTTTGATCCCTACAGGTACAATCGTATGACCATTGGAGGTGAGTCGCTCCGCAGCAAAATAAGCATACCTTGATTGGTTTGGCGTGGCACCAATAATGACTGTCTTTTTAGATTCCATAATTGTTAGCTTGTAGTTCTTCTCTTCGGACCTATAAACCCAATATTCAATGTGAATATGACAGGTAAATACAATTTGTCCTGATTTAGTTCATCAAAAAGGAAAAAATACTGAGGATCGAAATCTTTCGTAAAAACCCTTCGGCCAATTCCCACACCAATATTGAAATCTACTGTCATACCAGAATCTTCGGTGCGTTGCACCCATCTATTCCCGACAACAATTCCATATGCTATCCGGGATTCTTCAGCATTGATTCTTAAGTCACGGGATACGTCATTGACTACCGTCTGATGCTGCAAATAACCAAACAGGATTTCATGCCCAAAGTATGGCATTCCAAGCTTGGAATCATTGTGATAGAATTTTTGGCGTAAATGTGCATCGATTCCCAGTGAGGAGGTATTGGGTCCGCTACCACCTGCTACCGAATTGTAAAAAGGGGCTTTGTGCATGACCAAATTGAGCTCATAGCCCAGGCGTTCCTGCATGTAATATTCTATTGAAAATGGAATTTGATCTATTGCCGGCCAGATAGGATTGGTAGCGACAATGAGTCCGGTGTATTCATTGATTTTTGGGTTAAAATATCGAGTTTTCTTGTATTTAAACAAGTATTCTGGCTTTGAGGAAGACTTTTTCTCCTCTGGAGCTTTGAGGTTGGTAGATCTGAAAATCGGTTTTTCTTCTTCATATACCGGTTTGTAAATTCCCGCAATGGAACCATCTGTATTGTACAGCGTCCAGTCGCCAGTGCGTTTACTACCTTCTATATTGCCGGTCATTTTTACTGCCCCATCAGAATAATATCCTTTATAAACTCCCGCGCCATTGACGAATTCTGCTTCTCCGTCTACCATTCCAGATTCGGTGAAATATTGCCACTTGCCTTCACGCAGGCCATTTTCCATGGCTCCTTTTGCTTTTAGTTTTCCATTCGGGTAATACTCTACATAGTCTCCACTGCCTTTGTCATATTTTCCTTCTCCCTTTAGTGCTCCTGTTTGATAATATAGTTTCCAGTACCCTTCTTGCTGATCGTCGTTCATTTCACCTTCGCTACTCACGGATCCATCCTCAAAGTAGTAAGTCCATTTACCCGTTTTTACTCCATCATCATAAAGTCCTTTACCAGCTACTTGTCCATTTTCATGATGAAACGTCCAGAGTCCTGTACGAATGCCGTTGTTAAAACTCCCCGTTGCTTCAATGGCTCCATTTTCATGATAATAAGTCCATGTTCCTTCACTTTTGTCATTCACATTCATGCCTTCTCCTTTGAGTTGGCCACTCGGATAAAACTCTTTGTAAGTGCCTTTGCCTTCCTTATAAAAGGCTTGTGCACGAAGAGAACCATCTTCAAAGAAATAGTTCCAAATTCCCGAACGGAGATCATTCAAGTAAGTGCCACTGCTTTTTTCCTGACCGTTTTCATAATAGTATGTCCAGATACCATGCTTCTTGCTCCGCTGATAGTTTCCCTCTGCTTTTTTATGACCACTCTCATAGTAGTAATACCACCTTCTGTGTTGTTGCCCTTCTTTAAAAAAACCACGGGCTTTTTCATGTCCATTTTCGTAATAATAGACCCACGAGCTATCAGATATTCCATTGGTATAAAAGCCCTTAACAGCCAGTGAACCATTCAGATAAAAAGAGGCATAATCACCGTGAAGGGTACTGTCTTTTCGCTTCATGGTGATGATTTCTTTCGATTTTGTTTTTTCTAAATCATAATAGGTGTGGCTCTGAAAAGTCCTTTGTGTGAAACCAATCAGCGGCAAAATGATCATTGATAAAGTAAAAAAGCCGTTTTTAATCATTCAAATTATTATCCTAATGTTTCTCTTGTTCCCCAATTTTGGAGTTCGGATTCGGACCATATTTCCGGGAAAAATACAATAAACTGACGTCTTGGGGGCAAATACTTCTGCCAGTTGGTTCCTCCGGTAGCTTTGATGACATTCGGGTCTTTTTGTAAATATCTCACTGCAGACTTATAATGTGCCAATGGCCATTGTACATTCACACGGTGATCCAGATTACGTAAGGCCTCTCTAATTTCTTCATCTTCCTCAAAATGTTGGAGGTATAGCTGATGAAGATTGGTGCTTTTCACCTGATTTCCTCTTTTGATGAATTCTTCAGAATACTTTTTTTCGAACTGTCTCAATGTCAGTGTTTTCTTCCCGGTGGCCAGTTCTGTGGCTCCTTTTTTCCAATATAAATGTGGATAAAGTTCTTCGATGGACTCATTCGAATCTTCTCGTCTCATTTCCTCAGACCCAGTAAGCAAGCGAAAATCTGTGCAGCCAATCTCAATCATTCTATACTGACCAGATTGGAAACCAGACGAGGGAAGTAGCGACATCCTAAAATTCAGGAATTGCTCAGAGTCCATTCCGTCTATCATCACATCGAATGAATCTATCAGATGATCGAAGTATCGGTTCATGCGACGGACTCTCCTAAGGAAAGTCTCTTTTGACAGGATTTCATTTCCAAAAATCAGCTGTTCTTGTTCATTAAGAATCAGTTTGAAATACAATTCTGTGATCTGATGATAAAGGATGAAGATTTTCTCATCTGGGAAACTGGTCCTCGGTTGCTGCAAACTCAGCAGTGTGTCCAATCGGATGTAATCCCAATAGGTGAGGTAATCAGAATGCAATAATCCGTCGAGGTAAGCGGATAAATCCTGGCCCATTGCATCGTATTTGTCGGCCAGTTTTTCGAGTTGCTGAAGGATCTCTTCACTAAAATTTTTATTAGGCATGTTGCTCAAGGGTGTTTGTTGTAAATTTGAATCAATAATTCAGATAAACAAAACAATACCCTATGTCAACTGACACATTAACCCAAAATGGTCAGGCAGCTAAACGCAACTTTGTTGACGATTTTGAGTCGCCTGATTTTTATCAAATTGATGATTTACTTACCGAAGAGCACAAGCTAATCCGCTCATCCATCCGCGATTTTGTAAAGAAAGAAATCACACCATTTATCGAATACTGGGCTGAAAACAATCAATTTCCAACGGAGATGGTTAGGAAGTTTGGAGAGATCGGAGCTTTCGGGCCCACTGTTTCTGAAGAATACGGTGGAGGCGGATTAGACTATACTTCTTATGGCTTGATCATGCAGGAAATAGAGCGGGGAGACTCAGGCATGCGTTCTACAGCTTCGGTCCAAGGTTCACTGGTGATGTACCCCATCTATGCTTATGGCAGTGAAGAGCAAAAACAAAAGTATCTGCCAAAACTTGCTTCTGGTGAAATGCTTGGATGTTTTGGATTGACGGAACCTAATCATGGTTCCAACCCGGGAGGAATGGAAACCAATATCAAAGATATGGGCGATCACTACCTGCTCAATGGTGCCAAGATGTGGATCAGTAATGCTCCTCATGCGGATATAGCGGTGGTTTGGGCCAAGGATGAAAACAAACGCATCAAAGGACTGATCGTAGAGCGGGGAATGGACGGTTTCAGTACTCCAACTACTCATGGTAAGTGGTCGTTGAGAGCTTCTGCTACTGGTGAGTTGGTTTTTAGTGATGTGAAAGTGCCAAAAGAAAATATGCTTCCTGGCAAAGATGGATTAGGTGCTCCTTTAGGTTGTTTGGATAAAGCGAGATATGGAATTGCCTGGGGAGTAATCGGTGCAGCGATGGACTGTTACGAATCTGCCCGAAAGTATGCACTGGAGCGTCAGCAGTTTGGAAAGCCAATTGCAGGTTTCCAGCTGGTGCAAAAGAAATTAGCAGAGATGCTCACTGAGATTACCAAGGCACAGTTAGTTTGTTGGAGACTTGGCAAGCTGATGGATGAAGGTAAAGCTACCAGCTCACAGATTTCATTGGCCAAAAGAAATAATGTGGAAATCGCTCTGAATATTGCGCGGGAAGCTCGTCAGATTCATGGAGGTATGGGAATTACAGGAGAATATCCGATGATGCGTCACATGATGAATCTGGAGTCTGTAGTGACTTATGAAGGTACTCACGATATTCACTTGCTCATATTGGGGCACGAAATAACAGGGATTCCGGCGTTCGGGTGAACTCGGAATTGATCATGCTAATGAACCTTCAGTGTTGAGAAAATGCTGGAGGTTTCGTTTTTATTATCGGTTTAGTTCATATCCATCACCTAGAATTCAAGCATATTCTATGTTTTGAAATACAATGCCATCAGTATCGATCCGATCCAGCCTTTTAGCTTATTGAATAATTGTAGGTTTGGTAAATCTTTTTGAATAGACAGATTGAATTTACGTATACGATTTTGATCAAGTAAAGAAGCCAAATTACTTTGATTGCTTAATTGAGAATTGAAAACATCCAGATCATCGCGGTACAGTTCGATCATGTTGCTCATGTTTGGCCATTTTTTTTGGGCCTTCATGATATGAGCTGGTACCAGATATCTAAATGCTTCTTGATAAAGTTTTTTTGACATTCCGTGAGCATTAAAGATGTGATTGGGACAAGCATTGATGAAATGTACCAAATCTATATCGATGGATGGGTCTATGAACTGAACATTAAAGAGGCTCCCGATCATATTCCATGCTCCGAGCCTTTCATGAGTTCCCGGCCGGAATTTATTAAGGTAATATTTCCGAGCTGGAGATTGATCCATGGAAATAGTAGAAAACAAGTAGTCTTCAAGCATTTCATGGCCATTCAGACTTTTAATAAAGTCATGATTGAGTACAGCATTTTGTTCAATGTGCCTTTTCACGATTTTTTTTCTTAAAAGTCTTTTTCCTGATTGTTTCATTTCCCCGTATACCGCACTGACATAATCTTGAATATGTGGTGAGTACCCGTATTTACTGTCTATTGATAATTGTGATAGTGTGAAGACTGGAGAGATTCCCTCATATGAGATAGTTTCATTGCCGCCCTGAGCATTCAGAGCCATATTGCCACCCCTAAGATGAATGGCATTAGCCAGGTCTCTAACATATTTTTGATTGATCGTATATGGAGGTATGCCAAATGTATTCGTGAAATTCTGGGCAAATTCATGAAGAGACTGATTTCCAGAAACAAATTCCAGGTTGATATTTTTGTGTTGCTCAGTGAGTCGTTTCACCAGGAAGTATTCACCAAGGTCGTCCAGGCCCTTGATTTTTTGATGAGGTTTGAGTGGCTCGTAAAAATGGAAAGCATTCATAGGCTCATCATTATTCAGGAGGTAATAGCCCATCATGATCATTGCTGCAGAATCTTTACCCGCACTGAGTGTATAGTTCCAGGAATGAGATATATTGAAAACACGCTCCATTGACTGAGCAAACAGTTGATATAATTCACGGGAATAATCTGTGTTTACCGGAGTTTGCTTAGGTTCGTTCTTCAAATCCCAATACTGATTGACTGTTAATCCTGCTTTGTTAAAGACGGCAAAATGGCCAGGTTTTAGTTGGAAAATATTTTTATAAACCGTTTCATTGTTTGCACCATTCATCTTTAGGCACTCCTGAAAAAACTTTTCATAGTTTATTTCGAGGGGAATTGTTTTCTTGTTGAGTAATGCCGTGACCAAACTGGAAAAAAATATTCCGGAATCAGATAAGTAGTAATATAAAACCCCACTTGCATGAGGGTTTCTTGCCATGATTAGTTCCTGGTTTTTTTCGTCCCAAATTACAAATGCCCAATCTCCTTTTAGCTCTTCGACGCACTGTTTTTCCCAAGATGAATATGCTAATAGTATTAAGTATTCATCATCATAGTCCATTCCTTGCAGATTCAACTTGCCGCAGAGGTCAGATTTATTTCTCAATGCACTGAATGAAACAATATGCAAATCAGGATTTATTGGCTTAAACGAGGTTTTAGAAAAAGCCTTTTTTGGGGAATGTAGATTAGCTGCTTTTAATTGATGTGTCTCTTTCAGTTCAACGTCATATTGACTAGAGAAATTGATGGAATTATACATTTCGCTGAATAAAGAGTTATTCGGAGCTTTATGAAAATTCAGGATTCCACAGAAATTACGAGCCATTAGTTGTTAGGAAAAGAGGATACGTTATATCTATGCGCTAAAATAGAACCTTATGGTTCAAAGCGCATATCTAGCTGCAATTAGAAGTCATTTTTTTTGATTTCAAAGAGGACATGTACCGAATTATAAATCCGAACCGTTTCTGAATTTTTTAGAACATTTGGCTTTCATGTTTACCTGAGATTTGCTTCATCAATTAATCTCAAAAGCATGAACAACTCAAATAGAAAACACGCTATCCTCTCAGGAGTTTCTCTAATCATTATGGCAGTTGCAGCCGGATATTCCTTTGGTTATGTGCACAGCAGCTTATTTCTTCCAGACAACCCGGAAGTTAGTTTATCTAATGTTCAAAATTCCACTTTCCTGTTCGCTACAGAAGTGATCGGATGGGTGATCATATTGATGACAGATCTGCTGGTGTCCTGGAGCCTTTATAAATTCTTTGCTCCAGTTGATCGGAAAATTTCAGCATTTACAGGGGTAGTCAGAGGAGTATATTCGATCATATTGGCATTTGCTATTTTCCATTTGATCGCTGTATGGCCTTTGAGCTTTGCTGCTGATCCTGATTCACTGGCAATATTTATCACTGCATTTGAAAATTATTGGTCATTCGGATTGATCATTTTTGGTATTCACCTGATTGGTCTTGGTTACTTATCACTCAAATCCAAGACTGTTCCAAAGTGGATGGGATATTTGCTGTACATCGCTGGAGTGAGCTATACAATGATTCATGGAGCAAAAGCATTTACGCCTGAAGCAGAACATGTCATTGGAATAGCAGAAATGATTCTTGGCGCGCCAATGGCTATTGCTGAGCTTGGATTTGCAGTTTGGCTGATTTGGAAAGGTGGAAAAGCATCGATGACGCAACCTCCAATTTCTACCGAAATCAAGCCTTTTCAGTCCACTTTGATTCATAATTGATACCCATGCGTCATAGTTGATAATCAAGTTGAAAACTTGATATCACTTGCAGCATAGCTGATAGGCTCACTCCAAAATCTCAAACAACCTTTGTATTCTCCAAAAATCAGATCATTCCGACATGAGAACTCAAAACGATTTACACATCATTACTACCTGTATATGGTTGCTATTCCTATCATTGACAGGATGCATTAGTCTGACTCCATTGCCAGACTCTATTCAGCAGCAAATAGAAGATGGAGTAGAGCAAGGAATGGATGGGGTGATCATCTGTGTCAATGATCCTGAAGGAATTGCTCTATACTCTGCCGGGTGGAAAAACAGAGAAAACCAGATTCCGGCGGACCCGCATGCCTTGTTTAAAATCGCCAGTATCAGCAAACTCTATATTGCAGCAGCTACTTCCAAGCTAATTGCCATTGAGCAAATGTCTCTTGAGGGCACGCTGGCAGAATATATTCCAGAAGTGACAAACAAAATTCCCAATGCGAATCAGATCACATTGAGAATGATGCTGCAACATCGAAGCGGGATTTTGGATTATAGTTCTGAGCCGCAGATTGATGGTGAAGCATTTGATGATTACCTCTCATTTGCTGCTAGGATTTATGATAAGCCAGCGGTTTTTGCACCGAACAAGAAGTACCGCTACTCCAATACCAACTACTTGCTAATCGGTGAAATCATAGATCGGACATTGGGATACTCACATCATACCTATATCTCTAATGAGATTTTATCTCCACTTGGATTGAATAATACGTATAATGTTCCCAGCGAAGTGGATATGGAGGAGTTGATGAGTGGATATTTGAAGGGGTGGGAGCCGGATGTGAAGGATTGGGAATTTCCTTTGCCCGGAGGATCGATGATTGCCACTGCTGAAGACGTGAGTATTTTTCTGAGAGCGCTCATTGACGGCACTTTATTCACCCCGGAAGAGCAGTCCATTTATACGTCAGTCTATCCTTATGAACACACCGGTTGGTTGCCGGGCTATACGAGCATTGCGCGTTATCATGGTGACATAGATGCCGTGGTAGTGCAGTTTGTAAGTACGAGTGGCAAAGAAATCTATTGGCTGGAATTAGAAAGGACATATAAGCGCATTGTCCGAATCCTTGAAAAGAAATAATTCACGAATGATGAGAAATTACCTAATCATACTTTTTATCAATCTGATCCCTTTGTTGAGTCAGGCTCAGGCAAATGATGAAGAAGACTCCCGAAAACTCGGTTTTGTAATCAACACAGGATTCAATGGGGAATTGTATGCCTTACAGGTTGCACCGAGCGTGTTCTATGGGAATGAGAAGAGTCAGTTCGAATTTGGCATTGGATTCAATCCTATTAATAGAGTGGAAGAGACATTTCTTAGTGGAGAGATCAATCATAAGTATTTTCCAAATGGAACCAATCGAAAGTACAATCTTTACTTTATTACCCGATTGAGCTTTGTGCACAATGAACGAAACACTTATTATCCAGCAACCTATAATTATCTCTTTCTCTATGGAGGGTATGGTTTCCAAATCAAACTTTTTGAAGGTGCATATTTGGGGACCAATATTTCTATGGGTGCATTTTCATTTAATAAGAACTCCCAAAACCCTTACGAAGGGTTCTCGAAAAGTGCTTTCTTTGATGAAATCGGAATGGGCTTGGAGACACAACTTCACATTGGATATCGATTTTAGAAATCACTTTAAAAGCCAGAAAGCCAATCAAAAATTTACATTAACTCCATCTATTTTAATTTTAGAAAATCATGACCATCCGAAAAATAACTATCGTCAGAATTCTGCTTTTCGTGAGTACCGCCATCTCTCTCTATTTTGTACCGTGGATTTTGGTAAAAGCCTGGATAATGCCACTACCCGATACTGTGCAGGAGCAGGTCGATGAAGCAATCGGATATGGATTTGATGGGTTGATCGTATATGTGGATGAAGCGGGAGAACCACCTGCATTCTATACAGGAGGATGGAAAGACCGAAAAACCAAAATACCTGCTGACTCAAAATCTCTTTTCAAAATAGCGAGTATTAGCAAACTGTATACTGCTGTTGCAGTGACTAAACTGGTCAAAGAAGATCGCTTATCGTTTGATGATAAGCTTGCTGACCATTTCCCAGAACTTGTTGGTAGAATCGAATATGCTGAGGAAATCACCTTGAAAATGATGCTCCAACACCGGTCTGGTATTCCCAATTTCACAGACAATCCTGCTTTTTGGGAAAACGAACAGGAAAATGGTCATGATCCCCTACAATTTGCGCTTGATTTGCCGGCAAGTTTTGAACCGGGTGAAGGATATGAATATTCTAATACGAATTATCTGTTGCTCCGCAGGATCATGGATGAAGTCATAGGGTATAGCCATCAGCAATTCATCAAAGAGCGAATATTGGAGCCATTGGATTTGAAGAATACTTATTTTTCCATCAATGATGTTGATCTGGATGATGTAATGAGTGGCTATTACGTAGGCTATGAGGAAGATTTTAAAGCTCGGGAATACGGCATGCTGGCGACTGCCGAGGATGTAGGTAAATTCTTACGAGCTCTGAATGATGGTTCTGTATTTGACGAAGGAGAGCAGGAAATCTATCCTTACGAATACAATCATGGAGGTTTAGTAGTTGGTTATCAGAGTCTGGCAGAGTACCACAAGGATATCGATACGGTAGTCGTGCAGTTCATCAATACCACCGACTTCAATGGCTATGAATGGAATCTATCCGAGATTTTTATTAACCGGATTGTGAAGATTTTGAGGAGGGTGTGAGTGAACGAAATTCATAGTCGTTTGATAAAACACAATTCACAGGTGAACCATAACTTTATCGGTTCATGAGTTTAAGCCTTAATATATGGAGCATATTGGTCATAGTCCTGATTTCGCAAGGGCTGTTCGCGTCAGTTATACTTCTGATTAAAAAAGAGAATCGACAAGCCAATAAATACCTGTCATTATTGACTTGTTTGTTGTCTTTTTGGCTAATGGATACGCTTTTTCGGGTTGGTGGAGTATACAGTCAAAATCCGAACTTCTATTTTCTGCCTATTTATTTTTCTTTCGGTTTTGGCCCGTTGATGTTTTTATACACGCTAAGACTAACCGGTCAAGTGCCAGCAAGCAAATTGAAAACACTGTTGCATTTAGTTCCCGTTTTCATTCAATTTTTGTTTTATATGTTTCTTCAATTTCAGGATTACGCTTTTCGACGTACATTTTGGTTGGAGATCCACCGTCCTATTACCTATGACTTAGAACTTGCTCTTAGTTTTTTACTGATGCTGACATACCTGTGGTTGAGCCGAGGAGCGATCAGAAAATACAAATTGCAGATCGAAAACTCATTTTCTGATATTGATAAGCTTACCTTAAAATGGCTCAATCAACTACACATCGTGCTATTTGCGCTTTCGGTATTTTGGTTTATCGAAACTTGCGGAAGACTCATTTGGAACTTTTATCCTGCGACACCTTTATCAAGCATTTCTATTGCTTTTACGTTAATATTTGTAGCTATTGGTGCAATAGTTCAGCGCGACCTTACCGAGGTGGCTGATGCTTTCGCAAGGGAATTTCCTGACGGTAATGACAAACTGCAGGTTCAGTCAATTCACAAAAAGGAAGTAGAGCGAATTCAGCAAATCCTGCTCAAAAAACAACTATTTCTGATACCCGATCTTACACTAAAAGATTTTTCAGAGTACGTGGGGTTGGCGCCACGAGAAGTATCACATCTTATCAACAGAGGATTGGGAATATCTTTTATCGATTTTATCAACCAATATCGCATTTCGAAATTCAAGGAATTGGTAAACGATGAAAGCCTTGCTCATTACAGTTTGTTGGGATTGGCTTTTGAGAGCGGTTTTAATTCCAAATCGACTTTCAATCGGGTATTCAGAAAAATGCAAGGAACTAGCCCAAGTACATATCTCAATAAGATTAAAACTTGAATTAAGACGTCCCAATTCGTGTATTGAGCCCTTTGAGAGGATGAGTTGCTTCATGTTTGCCAAGAAAACAAAAGAATCACCGGTCATTATGAAAACTCCACTCTTATTCATTTTCCTTTTTATTTCTGTGAGGGTACTGTCGCAGCAGATTCCTTTCCAGAAGGTTCAAAATACTGTGAATGATTACAGTGACAAGAATGGTTTCTCAGGCACTGTCCTAATTGCAGAAAATGGACAAACAGTTTTTCATCAATCATACGGTATTGCACACAAGTCTATTACAGATTGTATAAAAGGGGGATATCATTTTTCCATTGCTTCCATTACTAAGCTTTTTACCAGTATCAGGATTTTGCAGCTCGTTCATCTCGGAAAACTGGAATTGGATAAGCCAGTTGTTCGGTATCTGCCCAGATTTGAATCATTCATTCCCATTTCAGTCACTCCTCATCACTTGCTGTTGCATATTTCAGGATTGAATGAAGAAAAATCAAGACATTATCGTCAACACTTTTCGCCTGAGGAATTGCTAATGAAAGTCTTGAAGAAAAAATCGAAATATTCGATTGGTGAGTTCAACTACAACAATATGGATTATCTGCTTTTGGGTCTCCTCATCGAAGAACTAACCGGAAATAAATGGCAGGATGAAATAGTCATTAACATTCTCCAGCCAATTGGAATGACAGAAACGGGGTTTTTATCCTACGGAAACTATCCTCAACAGTTTGCTTATTCGTTCAGTGAAAAGCGGAAGCATCTCAGACCGGATCCGCTAATTCATATCGAAAACTTTTTTGCAGCAGGGAGCATGTATGCCACAGCTAAGGACCTGTTAACACTAGATCAGGCACTTTACGGAGATCAATTGCTTTCTGAACATGGTAAAGCTTTGCTTAGTAAATCTTATCCTGAATATAATTATACAGGGTATGGAGTTTGGAATTATAATTATCCTTTTGTGGAGCAAAACCCGACTGTCATGGAGCGGAGAGGAGGTATTTTGGGGGTCAATGTGGTTTTGGTCAGACTCACAGATCAGAACTATACCATCATCATTCTCAGTAATGATGATCGGTTCAATCCCGATTCCTTTGGGGATGAACATAATCTGAGGGAAATGTTGATCAGAGCATTTTATCGCTGATCTCGGTAGCAATAATTTGAGGTTCTGACCAATTGCGATCTGAATACTGATATTGGAATAAGATTGAATTATATTTCAGCTATTAATATCCAGTTTAAAGGGTAAAATCAATCATTTGAACAAATTCTTCTTTTTTCTGCTCCATCTATTGATGGTTTTGATTTTAACTATTCTGACACAGATAGGAGGGCTTATCTATCTTTTGGCCTTCTTTCTTGCTAGGAAGTTGCAGCAAACTTCGGCAGTTTTCACAGCAGTTTTTCTGGGGTTTTATCTCATTGCTACTTTCCTGATTGTGCCTACATTGGCTCCATTTTTTGGAAGAACAGCTTTGCCAGTTACTGGCAACTTGCAACCGTTGAATTTTACTACTTGTTTACTCAATCGACATTATGTCACTCCAGAGTTGAAAGAACAAGTCATTTCAATATCTGATGATCTGGAAGAAAAATATGAAGGATCTACAACGAATTATCTGGATGCCAATTTTCCATTTTACAATGGATTTCCCCTCTTTCCTCATTTGAGTCATCATGATGGGAAAAAGCTTGATCTGGCATTTTTCTATAAAAAAGGTGGTTTAGCGGTTGATGATGCCCCAAGTTTCATTGGGTATGGAGTTTTTGAAGATCCTATAGAAGGAGAACCAAACAGTCCTGCGGACTGTGATAGAAGAGGTTATTGGCTATATGGTCTCTTGTCTTCATTTGTACCTCAATGGAATAAAGACGATTATGAAGTTGACGTGGAGAGAACCAGATTTCTTTTGAAATTACTCGCTTCGGATGAACAGACCTCTAAGATTTTCATTGAACCGCATTTGAAACAAAGGTGGCGATTGAAACGATTTGACAAGATCAGGTATCATGGTTGCCATGCAGTGAGACATGATGATCATATTCATACTCAGATTCGGTGAAGCTCTTCAAGAGTATCACCTTTTATACAAGTATATCTAGAAAATCCCCTCATTTAACAATACCATAACCTCGGCTTGGCATAGCTCAAGTGAAAATCATCGTAATATTGCGATAAATAAATTTTTATGCAGACCACCGAAACTATCAATACTCAACTTCAGGCTACCATTGAGCAGGCCAAGCAGCTTGCTATTTCTGAAGAACGCACGGCAGTTTTAAAGCCTTTGATTGAATACATCCAGACCAAAATGGATGAATCGAAAACCGTAAATCTCAACTTTATTTGTACCCACAATTCCCGTAGGAGTCAGTTTTCACAGATCTGGGCACAGACTGCTGCTGATTATTTTGGCGTTCCTGCTAACTGCCTTTCGGGAGGGGTGGAGGTTACCGCTTTCAATGAGCGGGCAGTAGCTTCTATCAAGAGAAGTGGTTTTGAGGTAAAGGCTGAGGGTAATGAAAACCCACAATATGAGGTTTCACATTTTCTAGGTAGCCAACCCATCATCGCTTTTTCCAAACTCTTCGATCATCCGTTCAACCATGCGGATCAGTTTGCAGCGGTGATGACTTGTGCTCATGCTGATGAGAACTGTCCGTACATTCCAGGCACAGAGCAGCGAATTCCAGTAAGGTATGAAGACCCTAAGGCGTTTGATGATACGCCTCTGGAGGAAGAGAAATACGACGAGCGGTCTTTGCAAATTGCCAGTGAAATGTTTTATGTGTTTGACAATGTAACTGCAAAGTCATGAATACGCCTAAAAAGCTTTCTTTTCTAGATCAGTACCTTACGCTATGGATCTTCCTTGCCATGGCCGTGGGAGTAGCCATTGGGTACATTTTTCCATCTACTTCCACATTTATAGATTCTTTTAGCAGCGGCAGTACCAATATCCCTATCGCTATCGGACTGATTTTGATGATGTATCCACCGCTGGCCAAAGTGAATTACAAGCTCTTGCCTCAGGTTTTTAAAAATGTGAAAGTGTTGTCGATTTCTCTGATCCTCAACTGGATCATTGGTCCGGTGTTGATGTTTGTATTGGCGCTCACTTTTTTGCAGGAATATCCAGAGTACATGGTTGGGCTGATCCTGATTGGTTTGGCACGATGTATAGCTATGGTACTCGTGTGGAATGACCTGGCGGAAGGCAGCAGCGAATATGGTGCAGGGTTGGTCGCGCTCAATAGTATTTTTCAGGTATTTGCTTACAGTTTTTATGCATGGTTATTCATTACCGTATTGCCTCCATATTTTGGTTTACAAGGAGCCATCGTCAATATTTCTATTGCTACCATAGCAGAAAGTGTAGCTATTTATCTGGGTATTCCTTTCTTGGCTGGTTTGCTTAGTCGCATCGTTTTGGTGAAAATCAAAGGAGAAGAATGGTACAAAAACCAATTCATTCCAAGAATATCACCAATGACATTGATTGCTTTGCTTTTCACCATAGTGGTGATGTTTTCACTAAAAGGTGAGCTAATCGTGCAGATCCCGATGGATGTGGTACGTATCGCCATTCCACTTCTGATTTATTTTGCCTTGATGTTCCTCATCGGATTTTTCATGAGCAAGGCTATGGGAGCGGAATATGACAAGAATGCTTCGATTGCCTTCACGGCGGCAGGTAATAATTTTGAGCTAGCCATTGCCGTAGCGATTGCAGTTTTTGGTCTCAATTCTGGACAAGCGTTTGCCGGGGTGATTGGCCCTTTAGTAGAAGTACCCGCGCTGATATTGCTTGTGAGAGTGGCTTTCTGGCTGAGGAAAAAATATTATGTGAAGACTTGAAAATTGATGAAATGAGCAAATAATATTAATGCGGTATTTTTGATGAATTCATACAAAAGAATTCTGATGAAAACCTACTCATTTCTAATGCTCCTCCCGATTTTGATGGCATGTAGTCCAAAGCCCGATCAAAGCAATGTAATTACTGACGACATTGATCGATTTTGGGAAGCTTATGATTTGATTACTAAGGAAGCCGATAGTGTGATACAAATCCGCATTCTTGATTCGGTATACATTCAGCCGGGTACAGTTGGTCTTCGAAAGATTATGGAAGTCAGAGATTACTCAGCTAGTGAATATGTTCAGCTGATCAATCAGTACCCACAATTTTGGCAGTCTATCCGTGAGAACACTCTAAAGTCCAAAAAAATTGCAAGTGAGCTGAATGAAGGGATCAATAAATTCAAACAATTGTACCCTGAATTGCGTCCTGCTTCCATTTATTTTACCATTGGTTGTATGCGGACTAATGGCACCACTCAGGATAGTTTGGTGCTCATTGGTAGTGAACTGGCAATGGCAGATAGTCTGATTGACATTTCAGAGTTTGAAGGCAGGACAAAAGATTGGCTCGAAACTTATTTTGGTACAAATCCAATCAATGGGCTGGTTCTGCTCAATGTCCATGAGTATGTACACACTCAGCAGCAGCCTTATTTTGATCAATTGCTTTATAAGGTCTTATATGAAGGAGTTGCGGAATTTGTATCCGTTTTGGCAATGAACCAGCCCTCACTGGCACCAGCCATCGAGTTTGGTAAAAACAATCCGAAGGTTAGAGAGAAGTTTGAGGAAGAGATGTTTTATGAGCGCGCCTATGAATGGATATGGAGCAGTTATCCAAATGAATTTGGAGTGAGAGATCTTGGATATTATATCGGCTATGCAATTGCGGAGCATCATTACAATCAAGCACCAGACAAGCAAAAAGCGATCAGGGAACTAATTGAGCTTGACTATAGTAATACGGCTTCTGTTGATTATTTCATTGATCAGACCGGATTCTTTACCAAACCTATTTCACAGCTTAGAAAAGAGGATCAATCACGAAGGCCTTCAGTAGGTGAAATCAAGGAATTTAGGAATGGAGATACTTCCGTAGACCCTGACTTGAAAGAAATGACTATTGTGTTTTCTGAGCAATTGAATGGATACAATACAGGAGTAAATTACTCCGATATGGGAGAGGAGGCCTTTCCTGAAATCACTGGAGTAACCTGGTCATCGGATTCAATGTCTTGCACTTTTCAATTAGGCCTACAGCCAGACAAATCGTATAAATTTTGGATTACCAGTAATTTTCGTACCAAAGAGGGCGTTCCGATCAATCCATATTTGGTAGCGTTTAAGACTGTGGAATAATGCTATGATATGGCAGCTTAGACTTAACCTATGAGAGAACATGAACAGGTTTTTGTGGAGGATATAGCTCAGCTAAGCTCTTGGCTACAAGAAAATCACCAACAAAAGGAAAGTGTTTGGCTGGTTCGGTACAAGAAGGGGATTGAAGATATTTACATTTCCTATGATGAGTTGGTGGATGAGTTGATCTGTTTTGGATGGGTAGATAGTCTACCTAAAAGTCTGGATGATGAAAAGACCATGATTCGGATTTCGCCAAGAAACCCAAAGAGCAATTGGTCGAAAGTGAATAAGGAAAGGGTGAGGCGATTGCTAAAAGCAGGAAAAATGAAATCTTCTGGCTTGAGGCTCGTGGAAATGGCTAAACAAAATGGTGCGTGGGATTTTCTAAATGACGTTGAAGAACTGATCCTACCTCAGGATTTATTGGAAGCTTTGCAGAAGAACCAAAAAGCTAAGGAATATTTTGAGCGTTTTCCGAATTCATCAAAACGAAACATTTTGGAATGGATCAAATCCGCAAAACAAGCTACCACCAGGCAAAAACGAATTGCCGAAACTGTGAGCTATGCCAATAAAAACCTAAAAGCTAACCATCCTAAAGGTAGAAATGCTGGTCCAAAATCGCCATGATTTATCAAGTTTAGCTTAATCGAAACCAATTTGATCGGATTCATATTGATGGCTTTGATTCCAACCATTTTTTTCTGTTTTGTTTCTATATGTCTGACCAGCCACAGATTTCACTAACTAACACCTATGATCAATGAAAAACCTGCAAAAGACCTTCTTTATTTATTTCGTGATGATTTCATTCACTGTCATCATGTATAGCTGTTGTGATGAAAACTATCGCATTGTTGGGAATGGAAGCATTGCGATATATGATCTTACCACATCAGGATATTTCGACAATGACTCGGTTGGAATTGTGACTGGAAGATTTACAATAGAAATGAATCCGGAGCTGGAAATGGCCGCAGTACGCATGAAATCCGGACTCATTTC
This sequence comes from Bacteroidia bacterium, assembly GCA_030425425.1. Taxonomy (GTDB): domain Bacteria; phylum Bacteroidota; class Bacteroidia; order Cytophagales; family Cyclobacteriaceae; genus Marinoscillum. The sequence goes on from JAUIAO010000002.1 coordinate 20,297, forward strand.
CTCCGCTTTTGCTACTTCATGTGATGAAACTATTGAAAATGAAGTGGTAGCTTCAACCCTGAAAATTACTTGTGACAAGGCAATTACTTATGAAGGTGATAGCGTAGCTCCTGGTACAAATCTTACCAGCCTTGAGGAGCTAGGTTTTAGTGCTAGTGTGGCATACGTCATGATAGACTTTCCTGATGCACTGATGGAAAAGCTAGAGTTCGCAGATAAAGTTTACCAGTTTACTGTCTCCATCAATACCACTGATGATATGGTATTGCAAAATAGCATTAGTACGAGATTTGAATGAGTAGAAAACATTTTCATATCACCAACAACTAAGACTGACCTCCAGTATCTATGAAATGGGTATTTACCCAACTCTCTATTTTGTATCCATATACATTTTGAGAGGGTTTGGTGTATGACAATGGAGATCCCAGACCAGAATTGTGGTATTTGAAGCTAAAAGGGAGTCAACTTGTAATTGAAAAATCAAATTAATTAATCCACATACCCTGCGCACTGGTTTTCAAAAATATCTATGAAGAAATCATCAATCTGGTCGATATACAGTTGATAATTGTCTCGGCCAGAATAATGGTTTCCTCCTTCAAAAATGTATTTATCGGCGCACATGCCGTAGGATCTCGCAGAATCAACATAAGCATTAGCACCATAACCCAAGTATTGGTCATTTGTGCTGATGTTGCAGTTGACCTGTGAGTCATTTGCAGCGCAGACACCAAAAAGTGCTGGCTTATCAGCTGAAAGCAGGTCATTTAGATCGCCATTGGAATAGGTAGCAATCTGACCTGCTATTGCAAAGCAAGCTGCTGGGACACTGGAATATCCCAGATTACCCTGGTCTCCCTCATACCCGCCAGGTACCTCATAATAGGTAAGCACTTGTGGCGTGAGAATATCTTCACCAAAATAGCAACTCATCAGAGATGCAATTGCGCCTGAGCTATATCCACCTGCTACAATTCTTGAAGAATCGATATGATAAGTCGAAGCATTTTTCTTGAAAAACCGAATGCCTGCTTTCACCGAATGATTGGCACGAATCATTCGATAAGTACGCTGTTTTTCGGTGGGAATGTCTGGATAATACCTAAAGTAAGTCTTGAGAGTAGCTACCTTGTAACCTTTGTTTACCAGTGCATGAGCCAGTTTTTCCAGGTTATGGAGATTAGGTTCATATAGAAATTTTCCACCACCATAGATCAGAATCAGTGGCTGTACAGTAGCCGTATCTTCTAATTTTTCGTAAAACCAAAATGTATTGTATTCAGCTCCCAGAGTTCCATAGAGCGCCTCAATTCTCCGGAATTTGCCTTCTATATATCCGCAGCTGTCCGCAGGGCAGGGGTCTACATTTACTCTGATTAGATTCGGAAAGGTTTCCTTGATCGTATCGCACGCATTCACATAGGTCAAAGACACATCAAAACTTCCCGTATCGGTATAAGTGACCGTTTCATTGTACAGTACTGAGGTGGAAGGACTTCCACCCTCAAACTCCCAGATGCGTTCGTAGTTACCAAAATTTCTATCTTCAAAAGTGATCTTTTCTCCTGCAAGTATTTGATCCATATTATATGAGAAATCAGGAATTTTATTGATCGATTTGCATTCTATGAGCTCATCAGTATGTTCATCATTTTCGCAGGCGGTAAATACGATCAAGAAAAGTAGGATTGGAAAATAAGTCTTCATAGCGGGTTTATTAATTGGTTTCTACTCTTACAAACACCTCCGTTTGAGTGATTTCATCACCCGTATCCCACAAAAAGTATGGAGCAAGGCTCTTGGACATGTAGCGGGAAGAAGATTTTGTTAAGAGGTTAGGTTCAATCGTGAAATCATAAATCGTCTCATAAAAAGTACCAGGATTGTGGATCAGTTTACCATCCTTGATGGACCAATAACCATAAGCCGGTTGCCAATTAGGGTCTCCTTCTGTGCCCAGTTGATAATCCCCACGTTCAATCCACCTAAGCTGATAGGTTCCGTTTGGTAAATAGGCAATTCTCCTTCTAAAAATGAATCCTCTATTACCGCCTGTTTCATCAGTGCTGGAACTTAGCTCCATAGTGCTATTGGCCAATTCGAATTTGGTATTTGCAGCTATGATATAGTCATATCTCCAGGTTCCGATAATTGATTTTTCCACTTCCGTAAGGCTTTCCTAATAATTAGGAATCGGCTCAGGGCTTGGCTCACATGCTGCCAATCCCAGGGATAGTAACAGAACGATTTTAATATAATGTGCCATTTTGGTTGACTTTATATAGAGTGATTCTTTGTAACAATTCATTGTGGACAGCATTGGATGCAAAGAGTATCTGACCATCTGATAGCTCCAGAACATCTCCGGGGCTACCTGCGATATTGAGATTGAATATATTCTCACCGGTTTGAGTAGTCCTGATTACCTGACCACTGATAGGATCATCGTTATCAGGGATCACAATGCTGTATAACAGTAAATCACCATTTGCCATCTCTGCAAACGCTCTGGGAGCGCGAATAGTAGTGGTACCGGGAAAAGCTCCATCAATTTCAAACTTATAAATGGGTTCCAGTTGTGCATTGTAAATGTCTCCTTTAATAACATTGAAAGGATCCGTATAAATAGCACCTAGATTGCCATTGGCCAATACGCGCAAATAATGCGGGTTGGTGTTGCTTCCGGCTTCACCATCTTCACTTACGTATCTGGAATTGGTTACCGAAAATTGACTGTTCATGTCATGTTGATACAAGTAAAATCCACCACCTTCGGTACCTAATACTGTGATCTGGCCATCATGAATATCAAAATCATAGGCGAATTTATCATTCGAATTATCGAAGTTTTCATACAATCCTAATGTGTCTAACTGATGGGTTAGGTGGAAAAATGAGTAACCAATATTGGCTGCAGGTAGTAAAGTCTGTTTGTTACAAAATAATATGATGAACTCATCTTCTGAGAGCGGTTTCATAATTGGCTTATTTCGAATGATAAAATCCCATCCTTCGTATGCATTGAAGGAAATGATTTTTTGAATTTCGAGATGTTCATCCAACTCAAATAGTAGGGGAGTTCTCTGAGAATAGCCCGGGATGGATTCCATCAAAGTATCAATGCCAAGCTGAGGGATGGTAACCTGAAAGTCAAAACCACTGAGCTCTCCCAGGACATGATATCCACCATTAGGATTTTTGAGTATGTCCATAAAAGTTAGCTTATTGGGCATATTGAATACTTTTATTTCATCGATCTTTTCAAAGTCTTCTAATGGATATGACTTGATTTTTTTCACATATCCATTGTGATCCGTGATAGCAATAAAGGGACCCTGATCTTCTACTTCGTTGATTTCCACGCCAGTGACCGTGGAGATGAGGCTGTGAGCGCTTACACCTATTTTACCAATCATCATTAGGTCTCCATTATCAAGTTCTGTGATCTGCTCCACTATGGAAGATCCCTCAAAACCAATGATTCTTTTGTATTGCTCTTCTTCGTATTTGATTTCTTCCTGACAAGAAAAAAACAAGCTCAGAAGCAAGATTAAGGTCATGTTTTTATTCATAGCTGTTGCTTTTTGGGGTAAACAAAAAACCGAGAAACGCCCATGACGAATTGGAGATTGTTCATTTTGAAATCATCCGGGACATAGGAGTAAGTTTGGATCAACTCATCATTTGTATAGCGCTCGCTTTCGATTACAAGGTTATTCAGACCGTGCTCGTATTTTGCTGAAAAGTCCAGGCTGTATAGTCCGATTTTTCTTCGCAGCGTTATGCCTCCCATGTAATTCAAAGTGTTTTTTTGGCGCTGAAAATCAAGATCATAGCCTTCTGCCTTTCGTGATATTCCTGTCAATGGATTCTCAAATTCTTTTGCCAGTCCATACATTTCGATATTTGCTTTGTCTCGGATGAGGTGGTGGATGCTGATTCCTCCGGATAGCACCAAATCCCAGTTATTGCGAGACAGATGTAGATTGGCCAGAAGAGGCGTTTTGAGATAGGTGATGTTTTCTTCTACATCCAGCTGCTGAAACTCCATGATTGTTTCGGTTTGAAAAAACGAAGAATTTTGAATGACCAGTCCAGTACCTAAACTCAATTTTTCATTGATATAATATTGGAATTCCAGTCCAGTGCTTAGACCGGACTTGGGCTTATAGCCATTTGATTCTTCTACTATACCGCCGTAGCTACGGTATTGCATGATTTGAAACTGAGGAGAATTAACACCTGCATAAAAGGTGATTCCAAATTTTCTCCTGATCTCATAGGAGTTCAGTATCCGCTTGAATGGTATGAGTGCAGTCTGTTTTGCTACGTAAAGTGGATTGTATACAAGTAATGCTCTGGTGAGATCATCTGCCTCTTCATTTTGATTACTGATCTGGAGACTATTGATGAGTAATTCGAATGCTTCCAGGTTATCCTGATCTCTCTCCAGACTTCCTGCACAGTCAGAAAGAAGCCTGACCACATCGTCAAAATTTCCATTGATGTAATTGATGCGTGCTTCGTCCAGCTTAGCATCACAAGACTGGCCAAAAGACCAGGAAAATGATAAGATTAGTAATATGTAAAAGTTGAAAGATTTCATTGGGCGCAGCTGGATTGGAGTGAATAATCAATGTCTTGAGAAATGTATGTTTGCCATTCATTTAGGGTAAGTTCCCGGTCGATCCGCTGGCAGATTTGCTCGCTTAGCTGCTTCGCATTCAGATAGAATCCTCTTATCACTCCGTCGTATTCTCCGGTATAAAATATACCGGATTCTTGATCAACAGCTATTTCAGAGATCCAGCTATTGCGATCCTGAATTTTCACCGGAGGGCTGCTCAGGTCAGCCAAAGGCCAGACTCTTACTGATCGATCAAAGCTTGTGGAAATCAATTTGTCATTACCTTCCAGAAATGCCAGGTCTGTGATAGCTGCAGTATGGCCGGATAGTTTTGTCTTGATGGTACCCTCTGATAGGTTCCATATTGTGATTTCTCCATCAGTAGAGCCAGTGGCCAGCAAGGATTCGTTTTTAGAAACGCGCATGTTGACCACTTCATTTGAGGTTAAATTCAAAAAACTGGAAGGAGACTTTTTGTCCAGATCATAAGCGATGATCTCTTGGGCTGTGGATAGGTAAATAGTATTTGATGTAATCGCAGTAGCAGTTAATGGTTGCTCATTCTGAAAAATTATTTCTGCTTTACCATTTTGATAAATGATAATTTTTCCATGACGTGTAATCATGAGTAGTTTGTCTTTCTGGTCAGTTGCTGATACAATTTCATCATTATTGATTGTAAACAATTTGCTTAGCCGTTTTTCATTGATATCGAAGCGAAAAACCTCTCCGTTCAAATCAGATACAATCAATTGATCATTTGATAATGCCTTGAAGATTTGTTGGAAAGGCTCGGAAGACTGAAAGATTGTTTCGGATTCTATACCATCATTTTTCCAGAATGAGCGATTGATTTTACCATCCGAGCTGGTGGTCCAGATGGTGTTATCGATATTGATCATGGAGGAAATGGGTTGCTCATGAATCTTGCGTGTTTGATCATCAGTGATTCCCAAAGTTTTGCTGGCTGAGTAAAGGGCATGATGAAAATCGGAGTGAGGTTTTCCATCATTTGAAAGATTGAATTGATACGCTTGAACTGCCACCAGTCCTTTCGTTTCCGGTTCGGGGATATATTGTGATTTTATCGCGATTTCTTTGGAAAGTGAAAGCATACGCAATTGATCAGCCTTTTTCTTTTCTACCTCGGCAATAGCCGCTTGTTCTTGGGCTATTTGAGCACTTTTGATAGCGTTTTCTCTTTCTGCTTCTGCCAGATTTTTTTGACGAGCCGCTTCATCTCTGCTGACAAGTGCCAGTTCTTTTTGTTTCAGTGCATCCCTCTGGGCAGACTCTGCCAGCATTTTTTGTTGTTCTGCAATTTTGCTTTGCTTCATCGCAATCTGAGCCTGGCGCTCCGCCTCCAGTTTTTGACGATCTGCCAGCGCTTTCTGTTCTGCTGTTCTTTTAGTCTCTTCTTGCGCCAGATTGGCCATTTGTTCGGCCTTGGCTTTTTGTCGCTGGGCTGAGAAAAATCCATATAGGGACAGCAAAGTCAATAACACGATAACTATGGAGATCAATCTAATGGCACGCCTTTGACGTTTTTTTTTGCCAGACTTTCGAATACTTAATTCGATGAAGTCAAAAACCTCTTGCCCGAGACTTAATCTCTTAATGAATGGCTGGATATAGGAAATATCTTCATCACTGAGCAGTATTTCCCGTTTTTGATATTCACTATAACTATGCTGGAGAAACTGTTTGACTTCCAGTAATTCTCTCTCAGTATTCGTGATTTTCTCAAATATCTTTTGGGCAAGACTATCGTGTCTCAATTCATAAAATCCGTTTTCGTCACGTTCTTTGAGGATTCTCCTATTGACGAATTGACTAATGATAGCTTGAGTAGCATCTAAAGATTGGTCATATCCCAAATCCCTGATGTAATGATTGGCAGATTCCAGACTTTTCTGCGCTTTGGTGCCTTGTAATGAAACGAAAGATTTTAAGATTGCCAGAGCTGCTTTTGGATCCGACATCCGGAAGAGTTGTTCATCCACGAATTCTGCAAGGATATCACCAACCTGACCCAGTTTTTCTAAGGTTTCGTTTTTGAAAACTACACCTTCATTGTTATCGGATTCTTTATAAACCCGATCCAAAAACACTTGTAAGAAGGTCAATTCCACATCGGATTTTTCGGGGTTGAGTTTTTTGATAAGTTGCTCTTCAAAACCCTCTTCGATTTCAATATTGAGCTTTTTTGTGGTTTTTAATACAATAGATTCAGCGGATTTGCGGGTCATTTTTTCTACCCTGATTCGATTGTCGAAAAACTCTGGGATCACTTCTTCAAACTCGGAAAGAAACTCCAGGTACTCACCACGCATCACAAAAATGAAATGTATTTCAAGGTCTCGCTCAATCAGAAATTTGACAGCTTCTATAAAGCTTTTCCATTCTTCTTTATTGCCAAAAATGAATAACTCCTCGAATTGGTCAAATATTAAATAGATTGGTTTGAAATGATCCAGAAATAAGGAACTGATTACTTTTTCGAGACCTGCATTGGTCATTTTCTCCGCTTCAGAAATCCCAACCGGATGAATCGCCTGCTTATTGATCTGTTCAAAGAGTGTTTTTCTGATATTCCCTAGTCTTCTCACATGAACCGGGAGCCAGTCAGACTCCAGAAACATATTGGCCAGCCCACAGTTGATCAGACTCGATTTGCCTGTCCCGGAGGCACCATACACTAGTAATAATTTGCTTTGAAAAACCTTTTGATAGATGTTCTCGATTTCAGAATCTCTACCGAAAAATATTTCACGGTCATTGGCTGTATAGCTGTCCAGAAATTTGAAAGGCGATATGTTGTGATCAGCGCTCATCTGGTCAATAGATTTATGGTTTCCTGGTATTCTTCACATAGTGCATCATAGTTCTCTAGATTACTGAGATTTACAGTATTTGCTACGGCAGTGCCTGCATAGCTCAATTTTTGATCTTCAAAACTCTCGAAGAGAAACACATCTTTCACTATAGATCGATTGGGTTGATCCACTTTCACATGATGCGTATCGATAATAAGAGGAGAGAGGTTGATGTACTCTCTTGAGTTTTTAATGCTTTTCATCAGCAAGACTGCCCGGCTATCAGCGAAGGCTTCCAGCACTTCCTGGTGAATCTGAAACTCTCCATCCACATTATTGAGAATGTGCAGGGAATGCTGGAATGTTGCCTCTTTATATTTTGGTTTTACCACCTCTATCGAGTTGATACTCACCATTTTATACTTGAGCAGAAAAGTAGATTTCTTTAATAAATAGGTTAGAATCTGTTCCAGGTTTTCACAAGTTTCTGCCAGGTTTTCAGTGTTTTGAATGAGGGATGTCCAATCGGACACTTCTCTGAAAAAAGCGTCATCAAAAGTTTGTACCAGGTCATCTTCAAAGAAATCAGAAGGTTGGGCAACCAATTGGGTTAAGGTTTCTAGCGATTGCAGTAAATTATCCTCGTTGAGGTTTTGAAGTCTATCAGCTAGTTTTTTTCCTTGATTAGCGTCCAATTTAAGTTGAAGAAGTTGTATTCGGTTTATCAGCTCCCCCAGCAGGATGAATGTCAACACTTTAAGACATCTTTTGATGGTTCTTTGGAGCTGCTCGAATCTTGTTTCGTGTCCAGAGCTAAGATTGATGCTAAAAAGTCTTCGGACTTCTATTCCGATAGGCCATGGGAAGATTTTGAAAATCTGATAAGCCAACAATCTATTATCTACTGTTTCTCCTTCATCTTCATCCACCATCATAAATTTTGCGAGACTGGGCTTATGCTTGATCATGGCCTGGAAGATTTCCTGAATCATGCTTTCTGCTGCGGCCGGATGTAGCATCTCAATACTTGACGGACCTGGTTTTGATGATTCTTCCTGGGTAGAGTTAGTGGTTGGTTCTGGTTTATCAGCTATTTTTCCTTTTCGCACTTCACCAGGTGAGAAACCATATTTTTCACTAAAACATTTAATGAAGTAAGTACTGCTCCCAAAACCTACCTTGAAGGCAATCTCTGAAACTGTTCCTATGTTTTTGGATAGGTATTCATAGGCATGGTCCAGTCGGATGTTTTTAATGTATTGTGTAGAACTCTGGCCTGTAAGCTTGATGAGCTTGCGGTGAAGATGAGACCGGCTCATGGCTACATGATCTGCCAGATCTTCTACACTGAACTGTTCGTTGTTCAGATTTTGAAGCACAGCCTCTTCCAGCTTTTTCAATAGGGTCTCGTCCATCGAAAGGCTGTTTTCCGCTCCTGCATTAATAGGAGTAGAAGCTTGATTAGTTGGGTGATATGTGGAGTCTGCGGATTTCAAAACTTTAAATCCCACAAGTGGGCTTTAGCTCCGGCACTTCAGATTGATAAACTTAATGAGTGAATCTCTCTATGGATTTGCCAAAAACAATTTATTCATTCAACCAATTTAGTTGAATTTCAGCTTGTTAGCACCACTTCGCAACAATTGTTAAGCATTGTGCAACATATGTTTAGTTTTTGAGATTGTCCCACAAATGTTGCAAGATGAACTTTAAGCTTTGGGCAACATACGCGCTACTTAACGACCTGCCTCAGTCACCAACTTTGTGATATCAATTTTCAAATAAGTCACAATAAAATCAGATAATTATGAAAACTTCAATCACCCATCAACTACTTGCTTTTACAAAATTACTGTCCATGGTATTGGTTATAGCCTTGATTTTGGCCTTGCTACAGTCCTGTGAAGATCCGGGTTCAGATATAGCACCGGAGGAGGATTTGGATACCATTATGACAGACACTTTAGACAATCAATCAAATGAGGACCAACCGATAAATTTTGATTATTTCACCGAAAAAGCAGATGCGGTCATCTCCGATACTACGGTTTACTATTATGGTCAATCTGTTTCGAATCTGAAGGTAAAGGTCTATCGATGTAAGGATAATACTGACTCTTCAAGACCTATGATCCTTCTAGGTGCTGGAGGTGCGTACAGGAAATATAATCAGGTATCGCAGGTTCAGGACATTTGTATCAATCTGGCCAAAAGAGGTTATGTGACAGGATATTATGAATATTCTTTAGGAGAAATGAACGGAGAAACATGGTTGAAAAGTACTCAGGATTTGATAGTAGCTATCCGCCACTTCAAAAAATATGCAACGGAATTCGGAATTGATCCAGACAAAATATTCAGTGGAGGTTGGTCCACAGGAGCACAAATCAGTATGTACGCCGCATATATGTCCCCAGAAGATTATAATAACGTAGATCAAGAGTTCATTCATCAGCTGTTAGATGCTGAGATAGAAACCAATGGCTATTATCCTGAGCAATATGCCGAAATAGATAGTCATGTAAAAGGAACCGTACTACTGATGCCTTATGTCTGGGATCTGGATATTTTTCAGGCCGATGAGCCGGCGGTCATGATGATTTGTAATGAAAAGTCCACCTTCAGCAATGGTGCCAAAGTCTGGGGTAGCGTATCTGTAAATGGAGTAGTGAATTATGGACCGAATCTCATGAATGATAAGTTTGAATCTTTGGGGTATGAGCCGGGTAAAGATCTGGAATTTGTCATCACTGATCCTTCTCTGGATAGTAAATGGAGTTATCTAAACTACACACCTCTGGATAAGATGTACTTTGATGATATCGCAGGATTCCTTCATCGCAATCTCGATTAAAGAATATTAACCAGCAACCAGCACATAGACAGGGCGCATTATGCGCCCTGTTTTTCTTCGTCCAAACATGGTTCACACTCTTCTTCTTCCGTTTCAAACTCTATGGTTACATGGTCTATTCCCTGTTCGTGCATCATGTGCTTTGCTCGTTTTTTAGTAGCGGCAAGCTCTTCTAAAGAATTAAATTTCTCCACGACCAGGTGAACGGATAAAATGTGAAACTGCCCATCCATCGACCAGAGGTGGCAGTCGTGGCAGCTTTTCACTTCTGGAATTTCATTGAGAAGCTTTTCGATCGTTTTTTGATCTATTTCTTCAGGAGTTCCCTGAAGGATGATTTTGAGTGCTTCTTTCAGGTTTTTATAGACATTGAAAAGGATGAACACCGATATCATCAATGCCAGAATCGGATCTACAATTGGCCAGTCGAAATAGTACATGATCACAGCAGCAATGAGCGTAGCAGCCCAGCCGAGCACATCCTCCAGCAGGTGCAAGTACACTGCCCGTTCATTCAGCGAATGGCCCCCGTGAAGTTTCCAGGCAGCCAGACCATTCGCCACTATTCCCCCAATCGCAAAATAAATCATCCCCTCTGCATCCGGACTTTCCGGAGCAAAAAGCCTGGGAATCGCCTCTGTAAGAATAATGATTGACCCTACTACTAAAACCAGTGAATTGATAAGCGCTCCTAAGATCGAGAATCTGCGGTATCCGTAGCTGAAGTTTTTGTCTCTTCCTTTCTTAGACAAGTTCTGAAAATACCACCCCACACCTAAGCTCAGGCTATCACCCAGATCATGCAACGCGTCAGAAAGAATGGCTATGCTATTGGTATATATTCCTCCAACCAGCTCTATAAGCGTAAAAGCGATGTTGATGAAAAAGGCAATTCTGATCTTCTCTGTGGAGTGATCATGTCCGTGGTGATGTGAATGTCCGTGATGGTGTCCCATGTATGCTTTGTTTCGCTCAGACGATTAAAGTTAGGTACTAGGTTGATTTCCATGAAATCCTCTGAGTACTTTGCAAATAGGTTGCGTTGATTTCATATTCCTGGCTTCAACAGACTCGCAACATTTGTTGAATCAAATCAGAAGAACACAGTGTCATATAAGCATATATATCAGAATGCATTTGAGCCGTTCATCAGAGTGTCTGATGCGGTTACTGAGTATCTTGATAATCGTTTAGAACTCAAAAAGTTCAATCCAAGAGCGCTGATCACAGAAGCAGGAAACGTGGAGCGATATTTCTATATCGTCGTTTCTGGTGTGCAGGCAGGGTATTTGATCGATCGTGATGGCAATAAGGTGGTTTTAGCGTTTTCTTATCCTGGAAATTTTACGGGAGTTTATGATTCCTTAGTTAGCGAGCAGATATCTCACTTTTTCGTTGAGAGTATTGGCCAGAGCCATTTGCTGGCACTGAATAAAGCAGACTTTGATGAGCTTTTTGTACAGTTTCCAGAGATGATGACCTGGAGACTGAGGTTTATAGAAATGATCCTCTCAGGAAGAGGGCAGAGAGAAGTGGAGATGCTTACTTCTTCTGCCAGTGAGCGTTTCGAGGCATTCATGAAGAGATGCCCGGATGAATTATTACAAATTCCACAGAAGTATCTGGCGAGCTATCTACACATGAAGCCAGAAACCTTTAGCAGATTGAGAGCAAGGAAAAATTGATCCAGATCAATTTTTTTGATAGTTGTTTGTCTCAATATTGACCAAAATAAACATAATGGAAGCCAATTTTGAAATTTTACTCCAGCAATCAAATACAATTAAGAACTTCATTAAAGATAAAGTAGTGCCACTTGATTCTGCATATTTATTGAGGAAAGCAGATGAAAAAAGTTGGTCAGTTTTAGAGGTGATCAAACATCTAAATCTTGTCTATGATAAGTACCTGGTCAACCTGGAAAATGCAGTTGCCAATGCCGAACAACTTCAGGAGGGAGGAGTAGTAAAAAAGAAAACCACGATTCTCGGAAGTATATCTGTTTACTCACAGCGACCTAAGGGTAATAAGCGAAAATTCAAAATGAAGACTTTTGATTTTTTCGAACCGGAAATCAACAATGAGGAATTACACCAGACTTTGGATGACTATTATGCCAAAAAGAACCGATTCAACGAAATCCTAAGAGAATCCAGACTGAAAAATTTAGAAAACGTAAAAATCCCAACCGCCTTAGGAGAGCGGGTTCAATTCTATTTCTATCAGTGTTTAGAATTTCTGATTGCCCATGAGCAGCGTCATGTCGTTCAGATCAAGAACATTTTAAGTCTTGTTAAAACAGACTCTGCCGGCATATAACAGGGTATTTCAAAGGAGTTCAGATTATTCAATCACGATTTTATACGTCAGTTTAGAGGATTGACTGAGCATGTATGAAATACCACAGTACCTTTCCATTGAGAGATCCACAGCTTTTTTCAGTTTTGCCTTGTGAAGGTTGTTCCCTGCAAATTTGTACACAAGATGGATTGCATCATAATGTTTGGGGTGTTCGACAGTCATTTGCGCAGAAGCTTCTATCTGGAAATCAGTCACATCTTGTCGCATCTTTTTCATCAGAGAAGCGACATCCATGCCGGTGCATCCAGTCAAGGCAGATAGCAACAAGGGTTTTGGGTTTGGTCCTTGATTTTGACCACCAACTTCAGGTTTTGCATCCATTACTATTTTAAATCCGGTCACATCTGACTCGAAAGTCATCCCCTTTTTCCATTTGGTAGATACAATTTGTTTCATCTTGTTTGTTTTTGGGTAATGTTAAAGTCACTTTATAATTCGTATATAAGGTACGTCACAATGAGTTAAACCATCTAAAAATAACTACTAATGTGACTGAGTTTATTCCAGTATTTTGCCTTCTTCCGTTACAAAAGTGGAGGATAATTCCTGATGCTTTGAATGAATTTTGGCGAGTTCCTTTACTTGCATGTAAGTCTTGTACTTCTTATAATATAAAATGCGCTTCCCTTCCCAGATGAAGTGAAATCCAAATAGAAAAATACCTATGCAGGAAATGGCCAGTCCGATTACATGCTTGGTATTACCATCGAAAAACACCAAAAGGATTAGCTGTACCACAATATTGGTGATGATCGCGATGGCCAGCGTAAGCATGTACCAATTGATGGCGGGTTTTCTTTTAGTGATCGCGATCTCCATAATACTGCAAAAATAGGAGGGGAGTTACGAGGGAATTGTAATCAAAGTTGCAAAGGAGATCGGAGATTTCAGATGTTTGACTTGAGACGTTAGATTTATAGAATATTAGAGGTGTTAAGTCTAACTTACCTCTCATAAAGATTAGAAATTGAGTTTAATGGTTTTTGGCTAGAATGCTTCGATTAATGAAAAAACGTATCGTATATATTTCGGGGATTGGGGCAGATAGAAGAGCTTTTTCTAAACTTGATAGTCACTTAGGTGGAGAAGCGGTCTTTGCCGATTGGATTCCATTGGAATCTAATGAGGAGCATTTTACAGGTTATTGTGAAAGGTTGATTTCTAAATATGGGATAAACTCCTATGACATATTGATCGGGTTGTCTTTTGGTGGTCTGATAGCACAACAGATAGCTAAAAAACTGGGAAATAAAACTGTGTTTTTGATCTCCAGTTTTCGAAACAAAAGTGACTTACGACCTTTGATGTACTTTGGTTTGAAGACTGGGCTTTACAAATTACTACCACCGATTCGTATTCCGATTATCTCAGAAATGATAGCTTTTGTCCTGAATTCGAAAAATCGGGAAAGTAAAAAAGTGATTACCCAAATGATGTTGGATACTGACTTTCATTTCATGAATTGGTGTATTCGACAGATAGCTGTGATTGATCTAAAACCAGAATATTCAGAGAATTTTATCAATTTGAATGGCGACAATGATAAACTGGTCAAAGAGTGGATAGGACATTCCGGACTGACAGTTTCAGGTGGAAGTCATTTTATGGTAAATGATAAGGCGAAGGAAATAGCATCGAAGATAAGTTCGATGCTAAACCCATAAACCTTAATTCTTTGACCTTTTAATAGATAGTCAGACTATCTTTTGACTTGAATATAATGTCTTTCTATCTAATCTTATGCAGGAACCTGATTCCCCTCCCTTGCTTTCTTTGCTAGTTCTCTGGCTTCTGCTTTATTTTTCGAGTATTTGATGTGTTTGGGCACACCTTTCAGATCCCAAATCAGCCCGAAAAAGGCGAATATCCTTAAGATATAATAAGTAATGTCGATCTCCCACCAGAAGAATCCCTGACGAGCCGCAGACTCATAGTAGTGGTGGTTATTGTGCCAGCCTTCACCCATAGTGATCAGCGCGAGAATCAGGTTGTTTTTGGATTCATCACCAGATTCATATCGCTGCTTCCCAAACTTGTGCATGATAGAGTTGATGCTGAAAGTACCATGGTAAACCAACACTGTACTGAGGAAAAATCCAATAACCAAGGTGGACCAACCGGCCATGGTAAACATCGCCATGATACTACCTCCATTGACGATTCCTCCAAGGGCCATGACTGTTATCGCCAAAATAGTCGGAGGAACAAGGTAATGCTTATTCAGCCACATAAGTTCAGGGTATTTTGTCAAATCTGGTATCTTCTCGTATTCAGTTTCCTTAAAATCTGGCCCGATGATCCAACCTACATGTGAATACCAAAAACCGTATAGCTTCATAGAATGTGGATCGTCATACGTGTCGCTGGTTCTATGATGCACACGGTGATGTGCCGCCCACCAGAGAGCCCCTTTCTGAGCTGTAGTTTCCGCGAAGAAGGCTATTACAAACTGAAACCAGCGAGAAGTTTTGTAGGTCTTATGAGAGAAATATCTATGATAACCTCCTGTTACCCAGAACATTCGGAAGAAGTATAGAAAAATACATACTCCCCAGTCGAATGCGGTAGCTCCGGTAAAAAAGCCCGCCAAAGGGATCAGATGAACAAGTCCAAAGCCGATTTCGTCTTTGAGTTTAGGTTTGTTGAGAACACGTGGGCCGGTTGAAGTCTTAGCCATACTAAATCAATGTTTAAGTGATTGGTTTTGTGTGAAACCAACTACAAAGATAAACAGAGAATAGTGATATGCGTATTGATCCAATCTTCAACCGCCCGACGATTTGTATCAATAATTACGATTGTAAAACTTATTTAATCACAAAATTATTCTCAGGGGATCAGTAGTACAGCGATAGTAACAATGACAAAAAATCCCACGATGATTGATGCGATGATTTTGTTGTTGTTGGAGGTTGTATTTTGCGTTTCCATAATCATATAGTTTTAAGTGTTTATAATATTGGTTTGATTATGAAACGAGAGGGATGTAAAATACCCTACCTAAATAAAACAAAAGAGGCCGATCAAAACACTTTTGAGACGGCCTCTTGTACTGGTAATGCACTTTGTCAAGGATAATTAATCAATGGCTTCTAATTGAATTTTCAATCCTTGCAGGATTTGATTGGCAGGAATGCCGAAAGCTACACCTTCAATTCCCAATCCGGATATTTTAGAATTTACAACAGCTTTGACCATACCATCATTCGTTACCAAGGCTCCACCACTGTTGCCGCGGTTGATACTGGCATCTGTTTGGATGAGTTTTTGATTGCCCTCAAGGTTTCTGATTCCAGAAATTATTCCCTTTGAAACAGTTTGAGCTAGATCCTCTGCAGTTGGTGTACCTATTGCAAATATTTCCGTTCCAATCTCTAATTCAGTTGAACTATCAATTTGAAAAGGTAGAAGTCCAAGTTCCTTGATTTTAAGCAATGCCAGATCATAAATTTTGCTTTGACGAATCAATTCAGCTTTGTAAGATTTTCCATTGTTGGTGATCACTTCCAGCTCAGTTTGTCCGGCCACCACATGGTGGTTGGTGATGATGTAGCCATCTTCACTAATTATGAAACCGCTACCCCATCTATCGCCATTCATGACTGTGACTGATGACTGAATGGCCTGGTTGAGACTTGCAACATAATTTCCTTTTGACTTTATTGTGATGATATCGAAACTGAGTTCGTCTTCGAAATTGCTCTTGTCGGTTAAGCTTTTTTGTACTTTATCTGAGTTTACAAACTTTGTCATGCTTTTTTCCAGACCATCTTTAAGCATTTTTTTTAGTACTCCATTAATATTGTCTGGATCAGTAATAGCAAACTCACCAGATTTGGATCTGATTGTTTCTTCAAAAATGACATTTTCATAGTAGTCTAGAAGCTCCCACTTCAATTGGATTTCAACGGAAGCCATGATAGGAGCGTATTGAACACGTTTGCCAATTAGGGTGGCATCATTGACTACATTTACAATATAGTTGTTGACTGTAGCATTGAGAAGTAAATTGTTGATGTAACTGTTTTTAAGTGCTCTTCGAGTAGTGTCAATGAATCCTTTGTCTTTAAGAATTTCATTGAGTGCAATAGAGAATGCAGAATTTTCAATTTTGAGATCCTCATCATCATCCAATGTTTCTGCCTTCACTTTATCAAAGCTTTTTATGTATGATTTGTAATTAGAAAACTCTCTAAACTTTACATCATCACTTTTTAGGTCAACAGAAACTTTGTTGATCATGAGCTCTTTCATTTCATCGACCTTATTGCTTATCGAATTCTGCTCGCCAGGGATAGCTATTTCTGGATTATAATTATATGCTCTGGGGCCAACGTCCATCATTGGTAGAATTCCGAGCGTGTAAATGCCAAATGGAATCCATGATAAAATATACCATGGAGATCTCTTCCATTGCATGACTACTACATTGCGATCTAGTTGGTCCTTACTTTTGACAGTAATCTGAGCAGGTTTTAAATTCCGCTCTAGCAGATACTTGCCTTTTTTGATTACTGGTTTTTCATGATTGATATAAACTCTATCTGTCCGATTTGTATTGATACTTACTTTTTGGTATTTGGGAGTAAGAATCGAGGCACAACTAGAAAATAGAATTATAAGGCTTAAAAGAATTGCGGTTTGCTTCATTAGGATAGAAAAAAAAGGAGAAATTTATTTTATTCAAAAAAATTACTTCGAATATAACCTTATTGTGAATAAATCTAACCTGTTGAAACCTTTTTTAATGTGTAAAATACAATTAAAAAGTTTGTGCTAGGATTGATTCCCGTAGTTATGGCTGTTTTGACTTTATCATGCGATAAATTAATGAGATCAGTGTCGGGATGACATATTCAGAACATGCATTAGCTTTCAAATCCTCGCCATCTACGAGGATTTGAGAGAATAAGAAAAAATTTCTTAATTATTATGCTGTTCTATTTACGTCAAACTGCTCCAGATAGTCAGCAACCCTTCTAACGAACATTCCGCCAAGGGCACCATCAACTACTCTGTGATCATAAGAGTGCGACATGAACATCTTGTGCCTGATGCCGATGAAGTCTCCTTCCGGTGTTTCGATCACGGCGGGCTTTTTCTGAATCGCTCCAAGTGCCAAAATAGCGACCTGCGGTTGCATGATGATTGGAGTACCCATCACATTGCCAAATGACCCCACATTGGAAACGGTGTAAGTTCCACCCGCCAATTCGTCTGGTTTCAGCTGTCCGGCTCTTGCACGCTTTGCCAGGTCGTTGACCTTTTCTGTGATACCAACCAGATTCATCTTGTCAGCATCATGGATTACCGGTACGATCAGGTTGCCGGAAGGCAACGCAACGGCCATACCGATATTGATATGTCTTTTCTTGATGATTTTGTCTCCATCCACCTGGATGTTGATCATTGGGTAATCTTTGATGGCTTTGGCCACTGCTTCGATCATGATCGGTGTGAAGGTGAGTACCTGACCATCTCGCTCCATGAAAGTAGATTTCATTTTTCTTCTCCAATTGACCATATTGGTCACATCTGCCTCTACGAAGGAAGTCACGTGTGCGGAGATTCTTCTCGAATCTACCATGCGCTCAGAAATCATTTTGCGCATTCGGTCCATTTCTATGATTTCATCATCGCCACTGACAGACACAGGCATTGGCTGTGGTGCAGGTCTGAGTGGGTGTTCCGAACTTTTCGCAGGAGAAATAGGAGCGGCCGGGGTATTGCCATTCTTTTTATCTTTTAGGTAAGCTAGTATATCGTTTTTAGTCACTCTTCCGTCCTGACCAGTACCATTGATAGCTTCCAGTTCTTCGAGGCTGATTCCCTCTTCCTTAGCAATGTTGCGAACTAATGGAGAAAAGAATTTCTCACCGCTTTTAGCAGGGATATCAGGTGCAGCCACAGTGGCAGCTGCCGTTTCCATGATTTTTTCGGCTTCTTTCACAGTGTCGTCCTCAGCAGATGGGGCGTCTGCAACTGGAGCATCAGCAGCGTCAGTTTCTATGAATGCAATGGGTTTGCCTACCTCTACTACGTCACCTTCCTGCGCCAGGATTTCCTTGAGAATACCTGAATGTGTCGAAGGAATTTCCGTGTCAACCTTGTCAGTGGCCACTTCAAGGATAGACTCATCTTCCTCAATGGTATCTCCAACATTTTTCAACCAGGAAAGCACCGTTCCTTCCATCACGCTCTCGCCCATTTTGGGCATGACCATTTCGATTAAAGCCATAGATTATTTTGTTTGTTGTTCATTTTTGGGTCTTACAAAGATAAATAATTTCGTCATTCAGCCTGATACTGAATTCTGAACATATTTAGCGCACTATAGGCGCTAAACTTTATATTGAGGTTTCTGTCTTTCAGGAAATTAAATTGTTTGGCTACTGTTTTTTGCTTGTCAGAATATCCGATCCAAACTGTTCCGACAGGTTTTTCTTCTGTGCCACCATCCGGGCCTGCAATGCCACTGACTGACACTCCTACATCAGTCTTGAGTCGCTCTCTCACACCTTTAGCCATCTGCATTACCACTTCTTCACTTACTGCACCTTTGGCTTCCAACACTTCTGGATTTACTCCCAATTCATCAATCTTTACTTCATTGGAATAAGAGATTACACTTCCTTTGAAATACTGTGAACTTCCCGGAACAGATGTAATCAAATGAGAAATCAATCCACCAGTGCAGCTTTCCGCAAAAGCGATGGTTTGGTTTTTAGCTAGTAGCATATCGCCAATCACTTTTTCGATCTCATCCTCATCATACCCGAAAACCGATGATTCAATTAATGGAAGTAATTGGTCAATCTGCTGCTGAACTTCTTTTTCCAATTCGCTTTTCACACCACCAATTGCGGTCAATCTCAATTTTACCTGTCCGAAAGATGGTAGATATGCCAGTTTAAGGTGTTTTGGAAGGTTGTTCTCCCAGTCTTCAATTTTTTGTGCCAATACAGATTCGGGAATTCCGATTGTTCGAACGATTTTGTGGTATATCACCTCCTGATATTTTTCAGTGAGTCGTGGCAACACATGATCATTCATCAGGCCTTTCATCTCATAAGGTACTCCTGGCATGGATACATAAATCGTGTCATTTTCTTCAAACCACATCCCTGGTGCAGTGCCCAGCTTATTCATGAGCATGGTACAGTTGGCCGGAAGGTCAGCCTGTTGTTCGTTGAGCTCGGTAAGTACGCGACCTCTTTTGCTGAATAGTGTTTTCAGGTGCTCTATTACTTCCTGATGTCTGGTAAAACCGACACCAAAATACTCTGCTAGAAGAGGCTTGGTAAGGTCATCTTTAGTGGGGCCCAGGCCGCCAGTGATCAGAATAATATCTGCTCGCTCTGTAGACTCTGCCAAAGCACTTAGAATTTCTTCTCTCGTATCGCCAATCGTGATTTTACGCCGAACTTTTACGCCGATTTCATCCAGACGAGCACTTATCCAGTGTGAATTGGTGTCTAGCGTCTGTCCATAAAGAATTTCGTCTCCTATTGAAATGAGTTCTGCAAAAACGGGCATTTTCCTCTTGGTTTAATGAGGAGCTAAATTAGTGGATTGGTATTAGCTTTTGACTGTTGGTTGAGCGCTTTTTATTCAATGTCGGTTGTAGAAGTCAGTAGAACGAAGGTTGAGGAAGGAAGAAATTAAATTCCTAAGCAATCAGCTTCCAAAATATCCTATGGAGTCTGGATTTTTCAGATACACTGAATAAAAGGACATTGGTGTCAAGAACAACTTTTTTCACCACTCTTAGTTTTTCTTTCTTAGTTTGGTGTTGAGTAGTTCTTCTACGGTTTTATCAGTCCAGCCCTTTTCTGTCCAGGGCTTATTCGCTGACTTAATGGCTCGTTTTGCAAAATACTGGCCTAGTAGTTCTTTAAATTCCAACAATTCATTTGAATCCAAATTGTGAGAAAATGCTTTCAGTATTTCCAGTTGAACGTTGGATAAAGGTTGAATAATCTCTGACATACTACTGATCTTTAAATTGTTTATTCGAAAATAAAATTACGAAATAACAGGCAATGAAGATGAATAGGAATATCAATCTTCACTTGTACGCCAATTCTGAATCCAGAATCCTCCTCCCTTCTCTCTGCAGTTAAATTCTTACTCCACAATAAATCTTTGGATTTTATAGCCATTGGTGGTGGAGAGCTTAAGCAAATACACTCCTGCAGCCAACCCATTCAGTTTGACCTCAATAGCATTAATACCCTTAAAATACTGCTGGTCGGTGATGGGTTGATTGAGGAGTTTTCCTTGTAGATCATAGATTCCTACTGAGGCTTTTAAATCTTCCGATAAACTGAAGTTGATATTCACTTTTTCAGTAGCGGGGTTTGGAAAGAGGTTGAAGGAATTGATTTTTAACTCGGTCTGACAGATAGTGAAGAATGTACATTTCGCTTCCAGGTCACTTTTGTCTTCTGCTGTCAGGTACTCATAGTCTCGTTTGAGTTCTTCTCCAATTTCCGGTGGTAGATTGGCGAAGAGCGAGTCTGTGGGTTCGAACCAAATTACTCTGTTTTCAGTCAAAATATTTGGAAATTGTTCTTTTGTTAAAACAATGGGAACCAAGAGCTGATATTTTAAATCAAATTGTCTCTGATCATATTTGTTGAATCTAGAAGGATCAAAATTCCACGATGATCCTGTTTGTTTGCCATTCTCATCAGTCATTAAAAGAAGGTTCAGATCATTATAGACAACACTGGATTTATCTGACAAATCTATGGCTGTGTAAGCCGTTCTTCCCATAGTTGTCAACATCAATTTATGCTCAAGAAGCTCTGGAGTGATATACTTGAAGCTAATTACTGTATCTGTTATGGTAAACCCAATTTTCTCCAAAGAAACCTGATCCAAATAAAGAAAATGTCCCATTTGCAAAACCTGCTCAGATTGATAAAGCAAAACCTGTTCTCTTCCTGTCTTTCTTTTTAAATCCTGAATGCATCCAAATGTTTCTGATAAATATTGATACCTATCTGGTAGTGCATCAAAAAAATCATCATTCACTTTAAAGTAGAATAATTGATGACTGTCAGTATAATTTCCCGTTAACCTTACCGGAATAATTTTATCACGGAATTCTTCGAACCTTCCGCGATAATAGTACAACTCGCCTTTTGGTTCAAAACCATCGTCAGATTCGAAAATTGGATAGAAACTAAAATGAGAATAATCTTTCTTGGGAAAATCATCAGCCTTTTCCAAATAGAGTGACCTACTAGTTGACTCACTGGTTGTTCTAATTCCATCCGTAATCTTCCACCTTGATTCTGATCGTAATGAAGTTGAATATTCTCCTTTATAGTAATTGGAATAGTATACGCCTCCTTTCCATTCATCGCCTGATTTTCCAAAATCAATGAATTCGAATCCCAGTTTTCTTGCTTCTTCTTCATTGAGTTCCACCACCAATTCACTCACATAAATCACTGTGTCTTCAGGCCAATCACAAGAAATTGCTGGTAAGGATTTTTCCTGATCATTAAGATTGGCAGGCTGTGGCCTTTCCATTTTCACCATGCCTTTTGACTCCAGTTTTGGTTTTTGGATCAGGTCAGTTTTTGGCTGAACTCTGCCTGTTTTGATCCTTTCTTTGGCAATTAGATTTAGATTTTCCATAGCACTTTTCTGTGCTATCGTGTCAGTTAACGCTGAACGTACACTTTCAATAGTCTCAATTTTTTCTTGTCTATCAATTTTTTCCGTTTCATTTTCCGGCTTGACCCAGAAAAAGATCATTGCACTTATAATAATCGCTGTTGCGCTCATCATCATTAATTTAAAAGGTGAGAAAGATGAACCATAAGAAGTGCCTCCGCCACCAGGAGGAGGATTGTCGATCAGCTGAAAGATCCGGTCTTTGTCCACGTTCTGAGGAAGCTGCCTGGCCACTTCGTAAAACTGTCTGATATGTTCTTCTGTGTATTTCATGATCAGATGGTTAAGAAGATTGACATAATTACTTGCTGCTTTTCATTGAGCATCGTCAAGAGTTTCTCCCTGCCGCGCTTTAGTCTCAGCTTCACACCTGACAGGCTGCCTCCCTGGATTTCGCGAATGTCCTCAAGGCTCATGTCTGAGATGTGAAAGAGCATCATTGCTTCGCTCATTTTTGTGGGCAATGCCATCAGCTTTTCATAAATGATGGATAGGTCGGTGATGTGCTCGGCTGCCAGTCCATTTCCGGAAATGTGGGCAACTTCCTCCGCTTCAAAACCTACAAAGTGACGCTTTCTGCTAAATCGCTTTTTGTTGATATTGGAAGCTGTGCTAAACATGAAAGACTTCAGCGCCTCCTTTTTGTTGATTTTGTGGTAGTTGCTCATCGTCGTTAGCACGGTTTCCTGCAGTAGATCCGCTCCATCCTCTCTGTTGCCGGCGATCAATCGGCAAAACCTGTCGAGCGGTTCGTGGATCGGGTCATAGCGTTTTTTAAAAAGTTCACTTTCGCGTTTGTCCACCTGTTTTCTTATGGTTTGGTATTAAGTGCCATGAGCTGGGTGAAAAGTTACATTGTTTTTGAAATTATTTTGATGATGGGTGCAGGATGCTGGATGTGGAAAAGCAGTAGAACGAAGTTTGAAGAAGGGAGCTCGGAGTTTGGAGCGGGGGTTAGAAGCTTGGAGTTGTTATTTTCTGATTGAATCAATTATTCGGATACAGAGCCGCCGAGGTATTTGATGGAGTTTGCTTTTTAAATATTCTAACTCTCGACCCCAAGGGTCGGGGAATAAAACCCACTAGTGGAATTTAAACTGGAATGAATACATTATTTTAGGGACTAAATTTTATATCAAGATGAAAAAACTACCTTTCCTATTAATAGTCGTGATTCTTTTAGCAGGATGTACTGCTCAGCAGATCCAGCAAGCTCAAAAAACTGCCAAAGGTGTATTGGATGATTACCTGGAAGAAGACCAACTCACTTCAGATCAGGTAGCAAGCGGACTCAAAGAAGCACTGGTAAAAGGAATCACCAAAGGAACAAACTCTGCATCTAAAGTAGACGGGTATCTGAAAAACCCTAAGATCGCCATTCCATTTCCACCGGATGTACAAAAAGTAGCGCATAAACTGCGAGACCTGGGTATGGGTAGTCAGGTGGACAAATTCGTCACTACACTCAATAGAGGAGCTGAAGAAGCAGCCAAGGAAGCTAAGCCGATCTTTGTGAATGCCATCAAAGGAATGACCGTGCAGGATGCATGGGGAATCTTGAAGGGTGAAGATGACGCAGCTACTACCTACCTGAGAGGTAAGACTTTTGATCAACTGAAGTCTAAGTTTCAACCGGTGATGCAAAAGGCTTTGGATCAAACCAATGCAACCAAATATTACAGCGATTTGGTCAATACCTACAATAAGATTCCTTTCATAGAGAAGGTCAATCCTGATTTGAATGACTATGCTACCAATAGAGCTTTAGATGGATTATTCACTCTAGTGGCACAGGAAGAAGAAAAAATCCGTGAAGATCCTGTAGCTCGTACTACCGACTTGCTGAAAAAAGTATTTGCACAACAAGACTAATATGCTCACCGATCTCCAGAGAAAGAAGTTGACACATTATTTCAATGTGCTGGACGTGGATAGTAATGGTACTATCGAGCAGAAAGATTTTGTCAATATCGGTGAGAATCTTTGTGTTCTATGGAGTTTCAAAGAGGGGACGGAGGAGTTTGATGCCTGTGTCAACAGGTGCACAAAAACCTGGATAAGTTTCAGGGAGTTTATGGGCAAGCCACAGGACGGTCATGCAGCGCTTGAAGAGTGGCTGGAGTTTGCAGATCACATCATTGTGAATGGTAGAGAGGAGCTTTATGAGAAACATGTCAACAAAATCGCTCAGGAAATCTTTGATTTTTTCGATACTGATAAAGATGGGTTCATATCCTTGGATGAATACATTGATCTGTTTATGGCTTACAAGATTGATATCAAGTTTTCCGCCAGGTCTTTCACTAAGCTGGATCGAAATCAGGATGATTTTATCAGCAGAGCAGAGCTTTTACAAGGGATTAGAGAGTTTTTTAGATCGGATGATGAAAATGCACCGGGTAACTGGCTATTTGGTTTTTGGGAAGATATAGGAAAGACAGAGAATTAGTCCTACTTGTCATCCTAAAAGAGTCAAACCTTCAATCTCTAAAGGGAAGATGATCTAGCTGTCAAAGTCACCCTCTAGGATCGGGGTTAACTGAAATTTTAAGCAATTTGACAAAATAGGCTTAGTCTTAATTCTTAACCAATATTCGTTTGATTGATTTACCGATTCCAAAGTCAAAAGTGACGATGTAAACGGCAGGAGCTAATTCTGAGAGACCAATGGTTTCTTGATTTTCTATTCTTCTTGAAATCAACTTTTGTCCGGAAAGATCCAGAACATTGACAATGCAAGGTGTAGGGGAGTGGATCGTAACTTGGTCTAAAGCCGGGTTTGGAAATAATTTAAAATCCTCAGGATCAGTGATTAAAATGATGGGCTCTGGTCGTGAATCGTATACCCCAAACGTTAAAGTATCATGCCCAAAGCACCCTTTGGTATTTTCTGCCTCCAGTACGAACCGATACTGGCCTGACTGGTTGAGTGCCAATACAGGCCGCGCAGCAGTCTCCACTAACAGATCATCCATAAACCATCTCCAGCTGATCAGTGAATCTCCTGATGCATCGAGCTGAATGGTAGATTGCTCATCTAAATACAAAGTATCCGGATTGACTTCTATTTTAAAATTAGTATTCGTTGGATCTATTGAGGCTACTACCGGAGAGGATGGCAGAATGTTATCCAAACCCACAACATAAATTACCAGAGACGACTGTATATTCTCAAGCCATAAATTGGTGCCTTTATGAATCAAGCTTTCTAATGCTTCATCTTCGTAAAACCCAAAATACTGGCCGTTTTCTGGCTTTAGTACGAGGTTACCATCAAAGCAAGGTTGCTCGAAAGTGATCTCAGGAATATCCGATTTTCCGAAGGAGGCAATTTGGGATACTGAATCTATACACCCAATTTCATTTTCTACCACATGGCTGATCTCATATTGGCTTTTTTCTACAATCAAACTAAGGATGTCTGTAGTATTTACCAGATTTTCGTCCACGTACCATATGTGGCTTTTAAGGTTTAAATCTGTAGGGTGGAAAAGTACTCCGGTAGTCTGTGCGGTGGTATCTGGTTCCCAATAGAACGCTGCGGAAACATCGCTGACCAGAATTTCAATGGGTGTTTTCAAACTTTCAAAATCACCCACTACGTTGGTGAGGTAAACGATAGTATCCGATTCAATCGGCCCGATTTTTATTTCAGTGGCTTGTTGCTGAGCCTCCTGATCCGTTTGTAGGGCATAAACTGCAATTTGATCTATTTCCGCTGTAAGTGTTAAAGAATCACCACTACATACTTGGTGGTTTTGAGGTGTTGGTTTTTGGGGACGATTAACTACAACTAATGACTTGGAAAATGACTCTGTGCAACCTGTTCTGGAAGTGACGTTAAGGGTGATTTGATAGGTGCCAGCTTGGTTATAAATCATAGTTGGATGCTGAACAGTCGCTTGTTGTCCGTTTCCAAAGTTCCAATTCCATGCTACAGGTTCATAACTGAGATCTGAAAAAGTAACTTTATTGACTTGTTGATCGAGGTATAATGTATCGGTGGACATTTCAAAATCAGCTACCTTATCTACCAATTGAATGACCATTTTTTGGATTTCACCTTCCTGGTTATTTTCAATTCTGGCAGCAAAAAAAGCCGTATCTGAGGAGATTGGTCCTGTTACCAGGATGTTGGATTCTGAGATCAGGTTTTTTCCTAAAGGATCCTCGTAAAAGCGAAAAACAGACGTATCAGGTTGAATATCTGTAAGTGAACCACTACAGCCGTAATAGTATCCTAATCTCGCTGGATTAGAAATGTAATGACCATATGCGCTATCGGCCAGATAAAGGTTTTTTCGGAGCTCTTCTATCGTATTGCCAAAGCCAAGCAAGTACGCCACTTTCTTGCTATGAGAGGGGTCGAGGGTAATGGAATCATGTGCAATCATGGTAGAAATGTCACTTCCATTTCCTTCAAAGCCCGCATTTTCGAACATCGCAGTATTACTAAGCTGATACTTGGTAGCGTCACTCAAATCTCCCAAATCTTGTAGGTTCCCCAGAGCATCTGTCAGATCGATCATTTGCCTCACGGGATATTGGTCTGTATAGCAAACCATTCCTGCAAACCGGGTATAATCCACGTCAGCAGCTACTATGGCGTTCGACTCAGTATCATAATAAGTTACATTCTCGTATCCCCTCAGCGGAATCGACCAGTCCACATAATATCCGACATTGAGGTCTCGTGATTCGTCAGACACGTTCACCAGTCGATATTCCTGTATGATGTAATCGGCATCCCAATTCGAAAGTACGCTTTGGCTGACCTTTATTCCCAGACTATTGTCAATTTCTGTATCACTAAAGACACTGGATACTTTGAGATCGAATTGTTCATTTCGCTCATATTTGATGTGTTCTAATGCTACAAAATCCTTTTCTCTGGTGTTTGCTACAGGTCCTTCTGGGAGATTATCAGAGACATTCTGTTCGTCTTGAGCAATGAGCATACCCATCCTTGCTGCCATGATTGTGGTATTCCATCTAAATCCAACTCCATCAAAAAAATTGTCTGAATCAAATCCAAGATTTCCTCTTCCTGAAATTGATAGCTCGATGTTATTGTTATTAAAATGAAGTAAATCAGGGTTGGTGGTCAATTCAATGTATTGATAGTCTTCATAATCGGGCCCCAACATTTTCACTCTGATTGGCAAGGCGGTTTCCGGAGGTGTTTCATCAGCAACTACCAGCAGGGGAAACGACAATGATCGTGTCTCTTCTGATGATAATTTCTCCACACTAATGGTGTCTGTAAGTAAAGTGACATATTCTGAAGGACTGGAAAATGTAAATTCCACAGCTGTGCTGGCAAGGTAATTTACCACATCAAATGAGATGGAAATGGTGTCACCCGCATAGATTGCTTCATCATATCCATTATGATAATGGATGTTTTCTATACGAACGGAAATGGCATTTTCATTGGTAATTGCCTCGTGTATGTTGAGTCTCCCAAAGCCTAGTTGATCTTGAAAATTGGCATTAGAACCTACGGCATAGACAGGGTCCGAAGTGACTCTCAACTGCTCCATAATTTGACCGGCGCTGAGGTGGGAGAATACCGACTTCACTATGGCGGCAGCACCAGCTACCATTGGCGCACTATAAGATGTACCATTGTCAGTAGTGAATGTGTTGTTTAATCCCAGACTGTAAATATTTTGCCCTGGAGCAACGATATCTACTGAATAATTATATGTGGAAAATGGAGCTTTCTGATCCTGCAGATCGGTGGCGGCCACTGAGAGCACGTGCTCATAACTCGCCGGATAAAACTTCAAATCGCCATGAGTATTTCCCGCAGCAGCAATTACGATGAGATTTTTTTCTTTTACTGCATAGGTGATTATGTCCTGATACGCCTGGCTGTATGAATTGATTGATCCCCAGGAGAGATTGATAATGTCATATCCAATATCAGCTGCATATAGCACTGATTCATAGCCATTTACAAGTTGTTTATTCGTGTTGTACACTTTTAGTGAGCTTAGAAGTGTATTGAACCCAACTCCGGCTATTCCATAGTTGTTGTCAGTAGCAGCCCCGGCAATTCCTCCTACCATGGTGCCGTGTTTCATGTCATCCGGACTGGCTACAGTGTCTCTATCGGCAAAGTCAAAACCCAAATGATCGTCTACATAGCCATTCCCGTCATCATCAAATCCGTTGACCGGATCGTTTTCGTTGATATATAGTTTTGGTTGAATATCTGGATTTTCAAAATCCAATCCCGTATCGCTGATACCTATGACAATCTGGTCACTTCCCTGAGAGATTTCCCATGCTTCCGGTGCTTTTATTACTGATAAATAGTCCTGATTGCCATCAGACATTGCAGGATCATTGGGTGTGTAAAGCAATTGTTCCTCATAGACGGGCTCAGCATAGAGAATGGTTGACTCTTCGCTGAGTGATTTACAAAGAGCAGGGATGTCAATATCTTTATCTACTTCAACCTTGTACAGACCATCCAGAATCGACGGTTTAGTTTTCTGATTGAGATTTATTTTCCGAACTGCCGAATGATTGATGATTCCGGGTATGGAAGAAAAGTCAAAAGTCTTGCTTCTTTGATTGGAGGATTGTGGATTGATTTTTAGATAAAATGCACCTGGTTTAATGGCTGCTGTTTGTGCAGCCACATTCATGCTCAAAATAAGGAGCACAAGATTCCAGGTGAATTTCGATAGTTTCAAGATTAAATTATGTTACTGCAGCTTTTCGAACGATTTTGGAAAATAGTCCGGGAAACAAACGCTTGATATAGATTCCTGCAACTTCTTTCAACCCGCCGATGTAGACTTCTTCTTTGTTTTTGGTGATCGCAGTAATGATTTTCGACGCACATACCTCGGCTGAGATGCCATTATCCTGGGCATCATCCATTTTGTTTTGTGCTTTGCCATCTCCGGTCAGAGCATTCAGGCTGATGTTGGTTTTTACAAAACCAGGTAATATGATGCTTACTTTTATGTGCTCGTCATGAACCTCAGCTCGTAGTGCATCATAAAAACCATGCAGGGCGTGTTTGCTCGCCGCATAAGAAGAGCGCAACGGTGTACTTACTATTCCTGTGGCAGAAGTAATCACCACCTGATGTCCTGATTTTCTCTCAATCATCCCCGGAAGAGTAGCCTTTGTTAGCGCTATGGTTCCAAAGTAATTCACTTCCATGATCTTTCGATCTACCTCCATTTTGGTATTAACTACCTTGTCTCTCTGGCTGATACCACCGCAATGAATCACCATGTCCAGATGACCCCAGAACGTTTCTGCTTCTTTAGCCTTTTGAGGAATCGCAAAACTATCAGCCAGGTCTATTGTAAGAATTTTGACATCATCCTGATTGGTGCAATTGGACTTCACGCGTTCCAATTCGCTATGTCGCCTGGCAGCAATGATCAGTTTTGCACCTTGCTCAGCAAGCTGGTATGTGAGTGCTTCACCTATGCCAGAGGAGGCTCCCGTAATGAGGACTACCGAATCTTTGATCTTAGTCATTTCTCTCTTGTTTGTTCACTTCCAGGAATGTCCAAATGGTGTAAACTCCCAGCCCCGTTCCTAATGGAAAACTCAAGAGTGAGAGTGATCCTGAAACCATCATTAGGTTCAAACCCCATTTTCTATTATTCAGAAAAGCCCAGCCACCTATAACAGAGGGTATAGGAATCAGGATCAGCAGAATAATCAGAATACTTTTTATCACACTGTATCCCATTCCAATAAAGAATGCTGCGTCCTGATCGTTTTGCTGTATTTCTTCAAAAAGAAACGGCAGGAATGTTCTCGCAAGAGTAGAGAATAGAATGAAAATTAAGATGTGAAACATGCCGTAAACGATATGTAAAATGCTGAGTAGTCGTCGATGTGAATCCATGATCATTTTTTCTCATAAATTACGAAATCAAAAGCACTTTTGTGACGTTCGTCTGATGGATGGTGCTTTCTTGATACTTCCTGCCAGGAATTTTTGTCAAACTCAGGGAAATACGTGTCACCTTCATATTCGCTTTCTATTTCAGTGAGATAGATGCGTTCTGCAAATTCTAAACCCAACCGGTAGATTTCACCTCCTCCAATGATGAACACTTCCTCTTCACCCGCTATTTCTGCTACTTGCAGAGCTTCTTCCAGGCTATAAACTACCTGAGCCCCTTTGGCTTCATATTGTTTATTTCTGGTGATTACCACATTCGGGCGATCGGGCAAAGGCTTGAACCGTGGTGGGAGTGATTCAAAATTTTTCCTTCCCATCAGCACGTAGTGTCCTTTAGTAGAGTCTTTGAAATATTGAAAATCATCTGGCAGATGCCACGGGATATCATTGTTCTTTCCAATTACGCGGTTACTGCCCATGGCAGCTATCATTGATATGATCATAATCAGTGTCTTTTGGTTGAGTTTTTATCCTAATCGATCTTCAGGTGCAAGCTGATAACCTCGGAGAAAGTCTCCCGCCATCATTCGCTTTTTCCCCTGAAGCTGGATTTCTATTAAGCGGAGTGATCCATCCCGTGTGGCTACCTCCAAATAGGTTTTGTTGTCTGATAAAATCGTACCGGGAGTTTTATTAGAACTCTCAGATGATATTTCGGTTTTGTATACTTTCAATGTTTTACCATTAAGACTCGTCCAGGCCGCCGGGTAGGGGCTCAGTCCTCGAATTTTATTGTGAATATTTATAGTTTGGTCATCCCAATTGATTTCACAGTCTTCACGAAAAATCTTTGGTGCATGCTTAGGGTCTTTTACAACTTGAGCTTTCAAAGCTACCTCGCCAGATTCCAGAGCATAGGCCGTTTTCACCAGCAACTCCGCACCTCGGTTCATTAATCTCTCATATAGGGTACCTACATTATCATCTGGATGTATAGGTTCTTTTTCCTGAAACAGAATATTTCCGGTATCTATTTCATGCTTGAGTTTAAAAGTAGTCACTCCGGTTTCTTTTTCTCCGTTGATGATGGCCCAGTTGATGGGAGCCGCACCTCTGTAATCGGGTAGGAGGGAAGCGTGTAGGTTGTATGAGCCCATTGGTGGCATGTCCCAAACTGCCTCTGGCAGCATCCTGAAAGCTACTACTATCTGCACATCAGCTTGTAGACTTTTGAGCTCTGTTTGAAATCCGGGATCTTTCAGGTTGGTAGGTTGCAATACAATCAAACCTTTTTCTACCGCAAAATCTTTCACAGGAGAAGTTCCGATCTGCTTGCCTCTACCTTTAGGTTTATCGGGAGCAGTGACTACAGCAACTATGTCAAAGCCTTCTTCTAGCAACCGATTGAGGCCGGGTACAGCAAACTCAGGCGTGCCCATGAATACAATTTTGAGACGATCTTTCATATGCGGCTCAAAATTATACATCTTCCTATCAATTCTGAACTTTCATCACAACTAGAGTTTCTTAACCCGCTCTACATGCGATATAGCTCCTTTTTTTATAGTCAATATATAAACGCCGTTTGGAAAGCTCTTCATATCGATCGGGTGATTTGATTGATAAACTCCGGTTTTCAATTTCCTTCCGGAGAGGTCTCTGATATGGAATATCGCGTTATCCAAACTATTGTTCAGGTAAAATTCATCATGCACAGGGTTAGGATAGGCGATTGTTTCAATTTCAGGTAAGCCAAGCAACTCACTGATTTCAAAAGTCGTTGATGCAGAATTATTGTTTTCATCAGACTCAGTAATGTTGTCACTTTCATCTATCACCGCGAATAATTCATGAGTACCAAAAGCAATATCTGGCTTATTTAACGAACCATTCAAAGACTGGCTCTGACCACTTTTTACCTCATTAATATTGATTGACTCCATAAAATTGAGGTCTTCATTTTCTTCATAATAAAAGTCAATGCTCGTTGGTTGATCAGTGTCCAGGTCTCCATCATTGTTGATGTTTAAGCTAAAGCTAATAGTGTTTGATACAGATGTAACAGTAAAATCTGTAATGTTTAAATCAGGTTGATATAGTACTGTGGTGTAATCCAAATCAAACCCATCAGCGGCGAGGTATTGGTCTGTTTCCATCACGATCACAACTTCCTGCCCATTGATGGTTATGTCCTCCGGAATAGATGATCCCGTAAGCTCTGCAATAGGGTTTTGCAGATCGGCACCATTATAAACATAAAGGAAGTCATAGTCTTTTTCTAATGAGAAACTGTTGAACGTTAGCGCTATTGATTTAGCATTTTTCGGAGCAATAGTCCAGCTACAAGTCATGTTATCCAGATAGGATAAATCGCCACTTCCATCACTGATTGTTCCAGATTCGGCGGTCAGTGAATTGTCTTCTCCACAGCGTTCTATGACTGTGAATTCATATTCCACAGTGTTATCTGCTTCATTGAGTTCGTTTTGGTCATCATCCACGTCGATTACTGCCTTCAGCGAATGTGTGCCTGCTGGTATGTTTCCAAGATTGATGAAATCCTCGTACGCATAGTATCCTGCATAAAGCGGCTCTTCATTGGTCCATTCCCAGGTCGTTTTTGTGTTTAGCACGTCATCTATGTAAATGCTAATACTGAATGAACTGGTAATGTCACTTGTTCCATTATTCGTAATTGCGATAGCCGCATAGACGTCCCGATCTGTCCCCACTTCTCCATCGATATTGAAAAAGTCAGATTCGTAATGTCCAATCATTAAAGAATTATACCATTCTGAAGGGACATAACCAGTAAGATTTGCTCCTGTGCCTACAGAAATATATTCAGTGAGGGTTTTGGAATTGGTATTACCATCGGCATCCTCCACCATGAGCGATACATCGTAAGTGCCTGATTGTGTATAAGTAATAGTTGGATTTTGCTCATTTGAAGTCTCGGGAGTTCCTCCTTCAAACGTCCATGACCATTTGGAAATATTCCCAAGACTTTTGTTTCTGAAAGCAACCGTACCATTTTCGTCAATTGACCTGCTGTCAGCTGAAAAGTCTGCCAAAATAGTGCTGGTAGCAGATCCTGAAAATCCACTACTAGAGAATAAACCTCGACCGAATGTAGCAGCTATGATTTCCTTATCAGAATCGCGAATTTGCAGCATGTCCACTCTTACATTGGCCAGACCAATATTGGAAGGAACCCAATTTGGACTGGAGGTGGTGAAATTTTCGGTTCGCCAAATTCCCAACTCTGTAGCCAGAATGACTTCATTTTCATCTCCTGGGTTCATCAATGCCCACCGAACTGGCATATCAGGTAAATCGCCTTCTTTGGAGTTCCAGGTAGTACCTCCATCAGATGTGTACCAGATGGAATTCACTCCGTAATTGGAAAAAGTTACCATTATTTCATTTTCAGAACTTCCCATTTCAATACATGAAACAGAACCATCAGGGAAATCATTTCCAGTAATCTCAGCGGCATTGCCTGATGCATCTGCATCCGTCACTTTATAAACTTTACCTGCTGTAGTGCCTAAAAAAAGTGTTGTACTGGCAGTAGTGAATGGTGAGACTCTTAGATGGGAAGCTCGTGCTCCCTGTTCCAGAGTAAGTTCAGATCTTGTCGGATTCCCATTTTTTATATTCGTCAACCTAGCGATACTCGAGGCGTCATTGCCGGAGTAAAGAATACCTAAATGATCATCATAGTCCGCTGGGTTTATAAAGCTTCCTCCATCTTCCTCTGATACGATATTGAAGGTGCTCCCTGAATTAGTAGATATGTAATAATTGTTGTTGACATAGGAGACGATCTGGATGTTAGGATCGTTTTGGTCTATGAAACAATAAGCTCCATCTCCACCAAATGCTTCGCTGGTGGCGCCTAATCCCGATGAGCTGAACTGCTGAGTGCCATTATCTTGCGCACCTGCAAGGAAATAGTCTCTTCCTGCATCAGGATGTATGGCAGCAGCATAAAATTGAGTAACATTATAGTTGTTATTTCTATTGATGATATTCGGGCTGGATTTGTCTATTTCTCTGCTCATGTAAACTCCTCCATCGTTTCCGAAAATAATCTCTGATGACGATCCTTCTTTGTATACTATGGCGTGCTGATCTGCATGCACAAAAGTGAATCCATATCCTCCATACCAATGCGAGATTTGGGTCCAGGAGTTACCACCATTGGTGGTTTTGAATAAATCTATTGCTCCGGCAATCGCACTGTTTTCGTCATTAGGATCTACTGCAATGATCAGGTCATACCAAGCCTGTCCTCTCGAGAAATCTTCCGCAGGAATTCCTTCATCTGCATCATTTGGCTCACTTACTGTGGACCAGTTATTACCGCCATTGGTAGTTTTGATCACTTCTTCTACCTTCCCATTGTTTTCGATCAGTGCATATACAAAGTCAGCATTAGATGGAGCACAGGCCAGTTCTACGCGTGTGCCATTTCTCTCTGTCATTACTGTCCATGACTCACCATCAGTTGAAAACAGTATTGTTCCTCCACCTTCACCATTATAAGGATTGTCTGTGGTTCCTATCCAGAGATTATTGTTGGCATCCAGTTCAATATCTGCAGCTACATAATTGACATCCTTTCCAGGAATGATGGGCAAAACCTGTGACCAGGTACCGCCACCATCTAAAGATCGCTGAAGCCCTTGCTGCTCCAGACCATGCCATCCGTGATAATAGTTTCCACGCAGTGCTGCATAAACCACACTGCTGCCATCTTCATCTCGAACCTCCAGATCATTTACATAGTGAAAGTCAGATGTTGAGGTCAGCACATCCCAGGTTCTACCTCCATCAGTAGACTTCCAGATTCCTGCTCCTCGTGAAGCACCAGCACCCCAGCCCTCACCAGTTCCTACGTAAAGTATTTGGGCATCATTGGGGTCATAGGCGATTGCGGAGATAGAAATATTGTCCCAGAAATCATCCACTTGTGTCCATGATGCATTGACATTGTATATGTCATTGGTAAACCATAGACCGCCGGTTACTCCACCAGCCCATACTTTTTTGCCAGTTGCATCATTTGGGTCCCACATGATTGCTCGAGTTCTTCCACCCACATTATTTGGGCCTCTTTCTATCCATGGAAATTCCACAGTTCCAGTACGTTTGTTGGCCTGAGTTTTAAAGTATTCTCTGATTTGCTTTCTGGTGGACTCTAATCTTTCGGGGGTTGGTCTTTTCAGGGCTGGATCCATGGTTCTCAGAAAATCCTGCTCCCACGCCAGGTCTGGTCGGTCTGTTTGAGGGCCATGAGATGCTGCTTTCACACCCCATGCTTCGAGTCTCCTATCAATATCGTAAGGGTGATTTCTAAGAAATGACTCATATTCCACGCGCGAGTCCTGACATGAAATAATGAAAAACAAGAGTGACAGGAATCCGATTCCTAAGATTTTTGTGAGGTGCTTAGCTAACATGATTTGGCGTAATTGTTTATTGATAATTTTTTGGTGATTGCTTTTCGAACTGATCAATACTCAGTGAGATTTCTTTCTGATTGACCATTAATACTAATTGGGCACTTTCTGGATTTGAAGTTCTGTGCGTGACTGTTTGCTGCTGAGCATTTACTGTCTCTATTCTGTTCGAGAATGATTCTATGCTCATGATTGTAAGTTGATTATTTTTCAAGGATTGCTCTTCCAGAGGCATTTCTTTGCCATCTATTTTGAGGCTTACTAGCTCTATTTCAGTGGCTTCAGGTACTGCAAGGGTAATTTTGTAATTCGTTCCACCTGTACCAGGAACCCCTCCTGTCCAATTATACCAGATGGCTGATTCTAAATGGAGAATGTCTGAGGTTGATTTTTGTGAGGTCCGGCAGCCAATCAATATTAAGATTAGCAAAATTGGGGTGAATATCAGTTTCATTATTGAGGTATTTCCCAACAATTTATGGATTTTTTGAAATAGCCTCGTGATTTTCGGGTTATTTGTAAATTAAATATTTCTCTCTAATCGTTTTGAATTTAGAAAGTTCTGAAGACCAGCTCTGTTTAATTTCGTCGATTGAAAGTTTTGCTTCAATTTGCTTTTGCAGCTGATCTGTTCCTGCCAGATTGGTGAAATAGTTATTGAAAAAGGGTTCTTCAAGTTGAGGGCTGATGTGTTGGTAATAGTTAATCAAGTAAGAAAGGTTCAAGGAATCCCCAACCGGAATATTTGAGAGATTCTGACCATAGCACAGTTTTCCTTCCAGCGGTGGATATTTGGATCCGGAGTTTGGCTGAGGCGTGAATACGAAACTTCCCAATCTGAATTCAGGATGTCCGATTATCTGGAATGGCCGGTCGGTACCGCGCCCCACAGAAACTACCGTGCCTTCAAAAAGAACTAATGATGGATACAGCGAGATCGACTGATCATTGGGGAGGTTTGGAGATGGCGGTACAGGTAATGAATATGGTATATCGTGATTCCAATTACTTACCGGTATTATAGTAAGATTGCATCGCACACTATCTTTTAGCCAACCTTCTCCGTTGATCATTTTGGCAAGCTCGCCCAGAGTAAGTCCATGAACCAATGGGATAGGATGTAAACCTACAAACGATTTGAACTTTTCATCCAGAACTGGTCCATCCACATAGGCTCCGTTAGGGTTAGGTCGATCCAATAAGATTACTGGTACTTTATTTTTCGCACAGACTTCCATTAAAAAGGTCATACTACTAGCATACGTATAACACCTCACACCCACATCCTGAATGTCGATCACTAGAACATCGATCTTTCGAATGTCTTCATCTTTTGGATATTTATTCGAACCATACAGAGAAATCAGTTCGAAGGAGTCAGCCGATTCATTTTCAATTACTTCACCATCTGGACGGTTGCCTTTGAAGCCATGCTCTGGACTGAAAACTGAGATCACATTTACCTCCAAAGCGAGCAGTGTGTCTATCAGGTGACTTTCCTTTACAAGAGCTGTATGATTCGCAAAAACGCCCACTTTTTTCCCTTCCAGCAATGGAAGATATTGTTCCATTCTTTCCGCACCAACGATGATTTCACTGGCTTGTATTTCTCCTGTGTGAGGAGAATCCTGATCGGAAGCCTCACTTTGACAGCCAAATAATAAACTTAAAAAGAGCGTATAAATAAAGTACTTGAACATGTATATCCGTTAATATTGCGTTGTTCAAATTTATAAAGCTTGAAACTCCCATACTTCGTATCACGACGTATTTCGCACAATGAATCTGGCTCTTTCTCTACGGTAATTAGTAGAATAGCAGTGATCAGCATAGCTATTGCGTTATCAGCCCTCATAGGTACATATATGATTCTGAATGGCTTTCAGGATACGATCAAGCAGAAAATATACAGTTTTAGTGGTCATTTGGTACTGAGTAAATACACCCTTTCTACTTCTTATGAAGACTCTTTTATAGAAGTTGGTGATTCGTTGATTACAGGATTGCAAGGTCTCACAGGTGTTGATTATTTACAGACCTATGCTTATAAGGCAGGTTTGCTCAAAACTGAAGAGGAAGTTCAGGGAGTGATCTTAAAAGGAGTAGATCATCGATTCGACACGGGAGCTTTTTCAAAACATATCATCAAGGGGCATTTTCCTAAATTCCCTGATTCCGGATATGGAACAGAAGTGGCGATCAGTAGTAAGGTGGCTCGTTATCTTGAGCTGGATGTTGATGATCGTGTGTTGGTTTTGTTTATTCAGGATCCGCCACGGTATCGCAATCTGAAAATCACAGGGATATATGAGACGGGTCTTGAAGACTTTGATGAAAGAATGGTTTTAGGAGATATCAATTTGGTCAGAAGGATGAATAATTGGGATTCCACCAAAGTTGGAGGTATAGAGATTTTTCTACAAAATCCAGACAAAATGGTGGAGATGGAAGATGTCTTATTCCGAAATACAGAATCGGATATTTATGCTGATAAGGTGAGTGATAAGTATGTTCAGGTTTTTGAGTGGCTAAGGCTAATTGACAGGAATGTAGTGATCCTATTTTCAATTATTCTTTTTGTAGCTGCTTTCAATATGATCTCTATTCTTTTAATCCTGATAATGGAGCGTACACAAATGATAGGTGTACTCAAGGCACTGGGAGCTTCTAATCAGCTGATTAGGAGAATCTTTTTTGTAAATGGAGTACAATTAATCACTAAAGGCCTCTTATGGGGAAATGCTATCGGTTTGTTGTTTTGTTATATTCAATATCAGTTTAGATTGATTCCTCTCGATCAGCAGAATTATTACATGGATCATGTGCCTGTAAAGTTTGACTGGGTGATGGTGGGAATGATCGATGTACTGTCCGTGGTGGTCACAGCGGCTGCTTTGTTCATTCCATTGTTGATTGTTAGTCGGATAAGCCCGATCAAGTCCATCAGGTTTGATTGAAATATCAATTTCCAGTTAGGCTTTTTAGTTGAGAAGTTTCTCTATGATCTCTGAATAAGCATCTGTCAATTCGGTATTCTCCTCGGCGTTGGTGTCATTTGTCGGTACAGGTGTACCCTCAATTACTTCCACAATTGTTCCACTTTCATCGATGAAAAAACTCGTCGGAAATAATCTCACACCAAGATTATTAAGCTGTTTTTCACCAGACACATATTGATCAAATTCGAATGTATGTTTATTCAAAATCCGAGAAACCGTTTCCTTGTCTTCCAAAGCGATAGCAACAAATTGTACTTGATCCTTATATTTGGTCTTGAGTTGATTTAGGAATGGCATTTCTACAATGCACGGTCTGCAAACTACTGACCAGGTATTGATCATGGTAGGCTTGCCGTTCAGTGAATTGGTATTGAGATTTTCACCATTGAATCCTATAAGGGTGAATTCACCGAGCTGTCTGCCAACATGCCTTTCTCTAAGATTAATTATTCGAGCAGACTCATGATAATAATAAGTTTTATATATCACAGAATTTTCTGCAAAA
Source organism: Bacteroidia bacterium (assembly GCA_030425425.1). GTDB lineage: Bacteria > Bacteroidota > Bacteroidia > Cytophagales > Cyclobacteriaceae > Marinoscillum. Next base: position 59,508 of record JAUIAO010000002.1, read on the forward strand.
GATGAGTCTAGCAAGTGAACCACGTATCCATTGGATTTGAGACTGTCAATGGTTGATTGAGACAAGAGGTCACCGTCCATGGTTTTATAAATCACTTTTTTGGGATTGGAACAGGCGACCAGTAAAATCAGAGCTACAAGCGAGAAGTTTTTCATATTTCGTTTCAGAGAAATTAAAGTGCAAAAATTATCAATAGTTTTTGATCATCAACTGATTTTGATCACTGCATTGACTTTTGTATTTGATTTCTTAATGCCCACAAAAATTACCGGAATCGATTGAATTATTTTCAAAATATTACCGCCTATATAAAACATTCTCACAGCACAATGATTCTTTACTAAATATGTGTTTTAACCAAATTCAACTCAATACTCTACTACTTATGAAAAAACTACTATTCATGTGTTGGATGTTGGCTGCTGTGGTGGTGCATGCTCAGGAGACATTTCATGTCAATGGCGTGCCTGACAGTCGCCCGGGGCTTTATGCACTGACCAACGCAACAATTTATCAGGATTACCAGACGGTCATTCCAGATGCTACATTAATCATAGAAGATGGCAAGGTGAAAGCTATTGGTGCCTCTGTGACTGTACCAAAGGGTGCTACCGTGGTGGATTTAGATGGGAAATACATTTATCCTGCCGTGGTTGAACCATTTGGAGATTATGGATTACCAGAACCTGGCAAGCCAGCAGGCTGGGGAGGAAAGCCTCAATATGAAAGTAAAAAAGAAGGGGCATTCGGTTGGAATGAAGCCATAAGGTCAGAATTCCGTGCTGCAGAAGTCCTGGAAACAAAAAGTAAATCTGCTTCAGAACTTAGGAAAATAGGAGTTGGAGCGGTCAATAGTTTTGTAGCAGATGGCATACATCGAGGAACTTCTGTTTTCGTCAACCTATCTGATGAACCAGTGCAGAATGCTGTGTTGAAGTCTGATGCATCAGCTCATTTTTCATTCAGTAAAGGTTCCAGCAAGCAACAATACCCTAATTCACTGATGGGTTCTGTGGCGCTGATTCGTCAGACGTACTATGATGCTCAGTGGTATAAGGAGCAGGGCAAAAAAGTGCAGACGAATCTCTCCCTTGAGGCCTTCAACAATACTCAGTCGCTTCCCCAGATATTTGATGCCAGTGGCAACAAACTGCGGGTTTTATTGGCAGATAAGGTTGGTGATGAATTTGGTGTGCAATACATCATCAAAGGAAATGGTGATGAGTATCAGCGACTCAATGAAATCAAAGCAACGAGCGCTTCCTTAATAGTGCCATTAAGTTTTCCGGATGCTTATGATGTAGCCGATCCTTTGTCAGCCCTGGATGTTTCACTTGCAGATATGAAGCACTGGGAATTAGCGCCAGCCAATGCTATGATGCTTTCCGATAAGGGAGTAGAATTCTCATTTACTACTTCTGATTTGAAAAATAAAGGAGATTTCTGGTCTAATGTAAGGAAGGCAGTTACATATGGATTGCCACAATCTGCAGCGCTGAAAGCGCTGACTTACACACCTGCTAAGCAACTGAAAGCACAAGACAAAGTAGGTGCTCTCAACCCCGGAATGGTTGCGAATCTTTTTGTAGCTTCTGGGGATATTTTCGATGATCAATCTAAGATTCAGCAGACCTGGGTTCAAGGTCAGAAATTCGAATTTGGCGATTTGAATCCTGCTGATTACGCAGGTAAATATGAGTTTAAGTTGGATGGCAACACCTATGCCATGGAGATTTCTGGTGAGCCGGGAAGTCAGAAGGCCGAACTCATCATCAACGACTCCACAAAAACCAATTTGAATTTTAAGGTGAAAAATAATGAGGTGACGATAAAATTCGGACTGGAAGGTCAGGATGCAGATGTAAGATTGGCAGGTTGGATTGATAGTGAATCTATTTCTGGGAATGGTCAATTGGCAGATGGCAGCTGGGCGAATTGGACCGCAATCAAAACCGGAGATTTGGAGGTTGAAGAGAAAAAAGAAGAGGAGAAAGAAGAAGCTAAGGCACCAGAACTTGGAGATGTTATTTACCCATTCATAGCATATGGTTGGTCTGAAGCTCCAAAGCAGGAAACTCTCTTGATCCAAAATGCGACGGTTTGGACGCTCGAAGGTGATGGTAAAATAGAAGGAGCCGATGTATTGGTGAAAGGAGGAAAAATAGCAGCTGTCGGAAAAGGACTTTCAGCAGATGGAGCCAAGGTGATAGATGCGAAGGGCAAGCACCTGACACCCGGAATTATAGATGAGCACTCGCACATTGCACTATTTTCTGTAAATGAGGGAAGTAATGCGATCACGGCCGAATGCCGTATGCAGGACGCAGTAGATTCTGATGATATCAATATTTATAGACAGCTTTCTGGAGGAGTCACCATGTCACACCTTTTACATGGATCGGCCAACCCAGCTGGTGCACAGTCTGCATTGATCAAGCTTAGATGGGGAGAAGATCCTAAAGGGCTTTTAGTTGCTGGAGCAGATCCTACTATCAAGTTTGCACTTGGAGAAAATGTAAAACAATCCAACTGGGGAGATGACAACACCATTCGTTTTCCGCAAACCAGAATGGGAGTGGAGCAAGTGTATATGGATGGTTTCACACGTGCAAAAGAATACGGTGAGGCTTTGGCCAAATACAATGGTCTGAGCAGAAAGATGAAATCTAAAACTCCGGCACCACGCAGAGATTTGCAATTGGAAACTTTACTGGAAATCATCAACAAAGAGCGATTCATTACATGTCACTCTTATGTGCAGTCAGAAATCAATATGTTGATGAAGGTGGCTGACAAATTTGATTTTACGGTGAATACGTTTACTCACATTTTGGAAGGCTACAAAGTAGCGGATAAAATGGCTGAGCATGGTGCAGGTGGATCGACATTTGCAGATTGGTGGGCGTACAAGTTTGAAGTGAAGGATGCCATACCTTACAATGCCAAGTTAATGTCTATGGCAGGAGTGACCACTGCGATCAACTCTGATGATGCGGAGATGGCTCGTCGATTGAATCAGGAAGCTGCAAAGTCGGCTAAATATGGTGGAATGGATGAAATTGAGATCTTAAAAATGGTCACGTTGAATCCTGCCAAATTATTGCATCTCGATGATCAGGTTGGTACAATCAAGGTTGGTAAAGATGCTGATTTGGTGCTTTGGAATGATCATCCGCTATCTATCTATGCCAAGTCTGAAATGACCATGGTGGATGGTAAGATTTATTACAGCACTGAAAAAGACATGGCAGCAAGGAAAGCATTGTCTGATGAAAGAGCCAGACTTGTAAATAAAATGTTGGATGCGAAAAATGGTGGAGCGAGAACTCAAAAACCAAGAAAGAAAGAGCAGCACTTATTCGACTGTGAAGATGTGATTTATGAAGGTGCTACTCTAAATGATTAATGAAGATATGAATAAGCTAATAATCAATATAATATTAGGATTGCTGGTAAGTACAAGCCTGATGGCTCAGGTTCCAGCTCCAGGATCGGCACAGTCTGAGCCTATTGCCATTATGAATGCCACGGCCCATATTGGTAATGGTGAGGTAATCGAAAATGCCATAGTAACTTTTGAAAATGGGAAAATCAGGAATGTGGTAGATGCGCGAAAAGTGCGCATGGATCTCAGTGGATACAAACAGATTTCCGCTTCAGGTATGCATGTATATCCGGGGTTGATCTTACCAATGACTAATCTTGGATTGGTGGAATACAATGCGGTACGTGCTTCCAGAGATTATTCTGAGGTAGGAAAAATCAAGCCTCACGTAAGAGCGGCAATTGCTTTTAATACAGATTCTGAGTTAATTCCTACGATGAAATTCACTGGAATCCAGCTTGCACAGGTTTGTGGACAAGGTGGTCTGGTGAGTGGTACAAGTAGTGTGATGCAGTTGGATGCCTGGAATTGGGAAGATGCTTTGTATGTGGAAGATGATGGTGTTCAGGTGAATTGGCCGGCTCTCACGCTACGTGCCAGATGGTGGATGGGTGAGAACGAGCGCCGAGTGAATAAGAATTATGATGAAGATGTAGCGGCCATCAAAAAGCTTCTTGAGGATACAAAATCATATAAAGAAAGTAATCCTGCAGAGAAGAATTTGGTGCTTGAGGCAATGGTGCCCGTTCTGGAAGGGAAGAAACGTCTATTTGTGAATGCCAACAGGCCCAAACAAATCATTGATGCCATTCAGACTTTGAAACCATATTCTGTCAAACTTGTGATTACGGGAGCTGAAGATGCCTGGTATGTGAAAGATTTGCTCAAGGAAAATGATATTCCAGTATTGCTAAGCAATGTTCATCGTTTACCAAATCGACCGGAAGAACCTGTGGATATGCCTTACAGCTTACCAGCAATGCTGGCCAATGAAGGTATTATGGTTGGCTTGACGCATAGTGACGGCATGATTGCCAGTTCAAGAAATCTACCGTTTTTTGCAGGGACAGTAGCCGGATACGGAGTAGGCAAAGAAGAAGCACTGAAAATGGTGACTAGCAATACCGCAAAAATCCTTGGAATAGATAACATGACCGGAACACTGGAAAGTGGTAAAGATGCCAATATTGTGATCAGTGAAGGAGATTTGCTAGACATGCGAGGCAACATCATCCAATATTCCTTTATTCAAGGAAGAGAAGTGAGCTTTGATGCTTTGCAGCAGAGATTGTATGAGAAGTTTAAGACTAAATATGAAAGTCAGGGTTTAGGAAATTAATCCTCCGATACCAGTATAGTGAAAAAGGAAGGCTCAAACGGGTCTTCCTTTTTTTGTGCTTTGTAACACTTGTTACACTGCTCGGTTATTTTGAATCGAGTAGTAAACCTTTCATGATTGTGGCTGTCAAAGAGCCAAACAATTAAAAATTAGAATTATGAAAAAGTTATTTTTTATACTCGTAGCGGCTCTCGCATTTGCATGTAATGACACATCGGCAATAGATGAGCTGAATGTTGAAAATCAAAGTGTTGTTGCCAATGAACCGATCGGTACAGTGGTAAGTGAAGATGCTATTGTGGAAGGAGAGGAGTTGTCCACAAGTTTGATTTTTATGAGAGAAGAGGAAAAACTGGCGAGGGACGTTTATTTGACTTTTTATGAGCTGTTCGAAGCTGAGATTTTTGAAAATATCGCAGCTAGTGAGCAAAAGCATACTGATGCCATACAGCAGTTGATAACTCTTTATGGATTCACCGACCCAGTAACGGAAGATGTCAGAGGAGTATTCCAAAACAAGGATTTGCAGGAATTGTATGACCTCCTGATCGAACAAGGATCAGGTAGTCTGGTAGATGCATTGGAAGTAGGTGCGCTGATAGAAGAAGTAGATATCAAAGATTTGAATGATGCCGAAGTATATATCACGGATGATGAAGTCTTGTTGGTTTATAACAACTTGTTGAAAGGTAGTAGAAACCACCTCAGAGCTTTTGCAGGTCAGTTAGAATTGCTTGGAGAAACTTACTATGCACAAATTTTGGATGACGAATACTTCACAGATATTGTGAATTCGGAGATGGAAACTGGAGGAATGATGAGTGGTGATGGCTTGGGAAATGGTAGTCAGCATGGGTATGGAATGGGAAAAGGAAATAACAGAGAAGGTGATGGTAGCCAGCCTAAAGATGGTTCTTGTAATAATGGCTAATGGTAATGGATATAGGTAGATGTTTTTTGATAGTCCCCGGCTTTTTTGAGTCGGGGATTTATGATTCATCCCTAAAAACCAAAAAGGATAGCGCCGTTTGTGTAACCATTGTTACCTACTTAGGCCGCTTTAAAATTCAATTTTAAACCTTCACAAGTGAGAGCGGTCTTAGCTTTCAAAAACAAATAATAGAATGAAGAAGATTTTTTTAATTGCCGGATTGATTGCAATGATTTCATGTAGTGAATCCTCTGACTTGGATGAATTACTCGTTGATAACCTGGATGTGAAGTCAGATACAGTTACGATTATGGATACTGTAGTTGTTATTGATACCGTCACGGTTGTAGATACTGTATCAGTTATTGATACGCTGATCGTAACAGATACTATTCTTTCAGAATATGCCTCACAGAGTCTGGTTTTTATGAGAGAAGAGGAAAAACTGGCACGGGATGTTTATCTGTTTTTATTCGACACATGGGAGCTAAGTATTTTCGAAAATATTGCCGCCAGTGAGCAAAAGCATACAGATGCGGTGAAAAACTTATTAGTGCAGTTTGGAATACAAGATCCTATGACGAATGATGTTGCGGGTCAGTTTGAAGATGAGTTGCTACAATACTTGTATGATTCTCTGACGGAACTTGGTTCTGGAAGCCTTGCAGAGGCTTTGCATGTGGGAGCGTTGATAGAAGAAGTTGATATTAATGATCTGGATATTGCTGTGGGTGAGATTGAAAATGCTGATGTCATCACTGTTTATGAAAACCTAACGAAAGGAAGCAGAAATCATTTGAGAAGCTTCTATTCTAATCTTCAAAACCAAGGAGTGACCTATGAGCCACAGGTGTTGGGAGAGGAGTATTTTTATTCCATCGTAAACTCCGATATGGAAAACGGAGGAAATGGGAATGAAGGTTGAAATGGGAATGGTGGTTGATTAATCATTGAACCAAACGAAAACAGAAACCCTGGCCAATGGTCAGGGTTTTTTGTTGATTTTTGTAAGATGACAGCAGAGCAGCAAAATATCATCGACAACACTGTGACATTTGTAAAACAAACCCTGAAAGGAGCAGAAGGTGGACATGATTGGTTTCATATAGAGCGGGTTTGGAATACGGCTAAGAGCCTCTCTAAAACCGAGCAAGTTGATGTTTTTGTAGTAGAACTAGGTGCATTACTACATGATATTGCCGATTCCAAATTCCACGATGGAGATGAAACGGTTGGGCCACAATTGGCAAAAGCATTTCTGGAAGATCAGGAAGTAAATCCTTCGTCCGTTGATCATATAATCACTATCATCCAAAATATTTCTTTCGGTGGAGGAAATCAAACGCAGAAATTCAGATCACCAGAGCTGGATGTGATTCAGGATGCGGATCGGCTGGATGCCATAGGTGCTATTGGGATTGCCCGAACTTTTAATTATGGTGGTTTCAAAAACCGTGAATTATATAATCCTGATATTCCTCCAAATCTTCAAATGACCAAGGAAGAGTATAAAAAAAGCACAGCCCCAACGATCAATCATTTTTACGAAAAGTTGCTTTTACTAAAAGACCGAATGAACACAGAGAGTGGAAAGAAAATGGCTGAGCAGCGTCATCAATTCATGGAGCAGTTTCTGGATCAGTTTTATGCAGAGTGGGAGGGGGCTCGTTGATCGCTAAACGTCATACGCTGACCGCCGTACGCTTTTCGCTGCAATTGTGCATTTGATCATTATAAACTTGGTATCTATTAAATTAAGATAATTTGCAATCTAAATTAAGATAATTTGCAATCTAAATTAAGATAATTTGCAATCTAAATTAAGATAATTTGCAATTTACTATCTGGGTTGACTAATTTTGAAAGGTGTGGATCACCAGAAAACATACTATTCAGAAGATCGAAAGGGCTGTAAAAACCAGACCTGTGCTGTTGCTGACAGGAATCAGACAGTCGGGTAAGAGCTCTTTGCTTCGTAAGTTATACCCTGAGGCTACTTACGTGACATTGGATAGGGTGCTACTGGCTGAAGAAGCCCAGCAGAATCCGGAATCATTTCTGAATAAATTTGAAACTCCAATCATCATAGATGAGGTGCAGCATGCACCTGGTATTTTCAGGGATTTGAAAGTACGGGTAGATGATGACCGACAGACAAATGGCAAATGGATCCTCACTGGTAGTCAGCAGTTTCACTTGATGAAGCAAGTGAGTGAATCTCTTGCTGGAAGAATACGAATTATTAACCTGTATCCTTTGAGCGCCTTTGAGTTGAGGGAGAGCGGGCTGCTGAAGGAAAGAAAAGACTTACTTTGGAAAGGTGGGTTTCCTGAGGTTTGGTCACAGAGTCTTGAGGTGGATGAATTTTTTGATGATTACTTGCGTACCTATTTAGAACGAGACCTCAACGAAATCCTGAAAGTCAATAATATAAGGGATTTTAGGAGGTTTTTCGCATTGCTTGCCCTCAGGACAGGTCAACTGCTCAATTATTCTGAACTGGCAAAAGATGTGGGCGTAGCTGTAAATACAATCAAATCCTGGGTGAGCTCACTGGAGACCACAGGTGTAATCATATTAGTACCTCCATATTATCAGAATCTTGGAAAGCGCTTGATCAAATCCCCCAAAGTCTATTTCTGCGACAATGGCTTAGTAGCTTCACTACTCAACATTCGATCAGGAGAAGATTTTGATAAATCACCTTTATTGGGAAATCTGTGGGAGAACTTTGTGTTGACAGAGCTTCTGAAACAAGGTTTTCTGCCCAATCAGGATTTGTTTTATTACCGTGATCAAAATGGTGTGGAAGTTGATTTTATACTGGAAAAAAATGGAGAGCCAATCTTACTGGAGGTAAAAAGTCATGAACGACCAGAAAAGAAGAAGCTCAATTTCAGAAAAGTAGCTCCTTTATTCAATCAGGAGGTCAGCTGTGTGGTAGCCTGTAATGTGCAGGAGCAGGGAATGATCAATCTGGCAGAGTTCAGTATGTACAATCCACTGGATGGTTTCGTGGAAATTTAAGAATGCTTCAAAAGCTGTTTTCTGATTTCTTCTTCGATTTTTTGAAAAAACGCAGAATCCAGAGCCGCTGAGATCATTTCATCAGTTTTCGATTTGGGACATAAGCCTTTAATGGTGAGAGATAGACTTGAGTTGATGCTGCCTTCAGATTCAAGGGTGAAATATTCGTTTTTATATGCAAGATTGATGGGGTGAAGCTTAATTTCATATTCCCGTGTAATATCATATGATTGGTAAAAAACTAGCCAAATAGATTGATCAATGTATTCTTTTTTTGAATAATATACCGTGATTGAATTGCCTTGATCTTCTTGTCCAAACGGCAATATTTTGATTGGAAAGTGATCTAAATCATCGATTTCCGTATAGGTTAATTCCGTTCCAATGGAATCATTAATAGTGATTAAGTCGGAGAGAGATGCTTCCGAATTATAAGTTTTGTGTTTTATATTGACATCTCCATTTGTTGATTGTGAAGAAACATATAAGTCAATCGGAGAATATAAGCTAACAAGCACAATTGCTGCCAAAATAAGAAAATAGGAGAATTTCATGTTAAGGAATTCTATGATGATATTAAAAATTAATTCGAATTTATTCAAAATAATGGTTGAATCAATTTTTAAGTTTTCAGTTCTTTTACTGATCACAGGATCACTAACCTGTTTTTCATGTGAAAAGACTTCAGATGAAATGCCCAAACAAGGCTTTATAATTGATGATTCAGCGGCCTGGTCACTATCACATTTAGACTATGAATTCTTGCCTGAGAGGCAGTTCGCATACAGCGAAGATTCTAGTTTGGTGGCTTTTTATTTCAAACCGACAAAAGAGTACAATCATGGAATCCTGGGAGATGATATTGAGGCAAAAGGAGTTGCACTTTATCATCAACAGAAGGATACTGTTTTGGAATTTAATTTAGACAACCAATACGTGTTTGAAGATTTAGTTCCCCGAGTAGTTGATCTGGATAAAGATTCTATTCCTGAAATCATCTGTATCCGCACCAATGTCAATAAAGGAGCAGGAATAGTGATCTACAAAATTCATGATGATGCGATAATTGAATACGCATGGGTAAGCGAGATAGGAACCAAATACCGATGGCTCAATATTGCGGCAATCACAGATATGGACGGTGACAAACAAATTGAAATTGCCTGGGTACAGACACCACATATTGGTGGGGTTTTGAAGGTAGCGCGAATAGCTGAGGGTAAGCTTACCGTGCTGGATCAATATTCCGGAGTAAGCAATCATGCCATTGGAAGTCGAAACCTGGATTTGTCCATTTTGCGAAAAGTGGATAATATCCAAACTCTGTATTTACCTACACAATCGAGAAAAAGTGTTCTAGGCTTTCAGTTTATAGATAATGAATTGCTCGTTGTGGATACTTTGGCTATCGAGGTTGACTTTTCTATGCCACTTAGAATCCAGTTTTGACCTGAATTCAGGTCAAAAAATGCAATGATTGACTTGAATATAAGTCAAATATAAAGCTTAAGCACAAAAAAAGCGCTTCCGAATGGAAACGCCCTTGATCTATATTCACCTAACTAACTATGATTATTGCTTCACTACCTGGATATTCAATAAAAGCTTCACTTCGTCGCTTACTACAACTCCACCAGCTTCTGTTACCATACTCCAGTTCAAGCCAAATTCTTTTCTGTTGATTTTGCCGATGATCTCAAAACCAGCCTTAGTCTGACCATATCCATCTACCATCACACCACCAAGCTCAGCGTCCAGTTCGATTGATTTGGTAACGCCTTTGATAGTCATTTCACCACTAAGCTTGTAACCTTCCAAACCATTTTTCTTCAGGTTACCCTCGAAAGTAAGATGTGGATATTTTTCTGAATCGAAGAATTCAGGGCTTTTGAGGTGTGCATCTCTGTCAGCCACGTTGGTGTCGATACTTGCAGTTTCAGCGCTGAAAGTCACTTTTGCACCATCAAAATCCTCAGTTTCTGATTCTACTGATCCCGAAAAAGATTTGAATGCTCCCGTCACCGTACTGATTACCAGGTGTTTTACTTTAAACTGTACTTCACTGTGTGTTGGGTCTATGCCCCATTTGGTTTGTTTTTCTACTAAAGTTTCCATGATATTAATTTTTAAATGATTGTCTTTTTTAAAGTGTTAGTACATTAACTGTACATACATATATAATGTTCTAAAAAAATCACGAAATATTTTCGGGACGCATTATTTCTAAAACGGGCTATTGATCATCGGTACTTCTATGATGAGCAATTGCGCATTTTTTGATGCTTCGATACTCAATGACTCTGCTTCGGTGATGCCAATTGCATCTCGTTTATTCAAGTGCTCTCCATTGACGTTCGCTTCACCTTCGATGAGGAAAGTATAAATTCCATTGCCGTTTTTATGAGCATTATAATTGATAGACTTACCTGCGTCTAAATCACTTAGCGTAAACCAAGCATCCTGATTGATCCACAATGCCTGATCGTCATCCGGGGCAACTACGGTTTGCAGTTGGTTTTTTCTATCAGCCGGGTCAAAGGTGATTTGCTCATATCTAGGTTCAATATCTTTTTGTTTGGGTAATACCCAAATTTGTAAGAAATTGACTTTTTCAGCTTTAGAATGATTGTATTCTGAATGAGTAAGTCCATAACCCGCGCTCATGATTTGCACATCACCTGTATTGATTACTTCGATACTACCAGTGCTGTCTTTGTGTTCCAAGGCTCCTTTTAATGGGATAGAGATGATCTCCATGTTGTCATGAGGGTGTGTGCCAAATCCCATTCCCGGCTCCACTATATCGTCGTTGATCACTCTCAGCGCACCAAAATTGATACGCTCAGGATCATAGTATCTCCCAAAACTGAAGGTATGACGACTATGTAGCCACCCAAAAAATGCAGTACCTCTGCTGTCAGCTGTATGTTTTATTGTTTTCACTTTTGCTCCTTTTTTATTGATTGCTAAACTCTCCATGATTCACAAAGTTTTCAATTGGTTTTCTGTTGCGCTCTGCTAATTCTCGCTGTTTTAAATGCTCGTCGAGCGAATCAGGATCACCGAAGTATCCCAAAGCAATACAAGTCACAATGTCAAAATCATCATTGATATTGAAGGTATTTTTGATGTGTGCCGGGTTGAAACCTCCCATTTGGTGAAGTCCAATATCCAATGCAGTTGCCTGAATTCCCAGATTCCCAATTGCCAGACCAAGATCATGCTGCGCACTTTTGTTTATGGTCATGTTTCTCGAAAAATATTTACTCACGAGCGTGACCATTAGTACAGGGGCGTCTTTTGCCCAAACCTGGTTGCCGGGCATCAAGGCTTTCACAATTTCATCATAAGCAGCTTCTCCCTTGCGTGCATATATGATCCTCCATGGTTGTTCATTCATACTACTCGGTGCCCAGCGCATCGCCTCAAATAACTGGTTCAACTCCTCGTCACTGATTGGGCGATTATCAAAAGCACGTGGACTCCATCGATTTTTAATAGTGTCCAGTATTTTATGTGTAGTAATTGCCGTTTTTCTATCGAGTACCATGTTTTATTAATCTTTTTCAAATATACGCAAGTACATTAAATGTAGTTACATATAAAATCAATAATTTGAATTTATTTACTAATTGATTGAAAAATAGTGGTTTAGAGGCTTATTTTCTGAATTTGTATCGAAGCATCAGACGTACTTCTGATTTGGTATTATCATTGATTTGGCTCAAGCCAGAACCTACATTATCTTGATTTTCATAGTGGAAACGAGCATACCTCAGCCAAAAAGTCAGTGATCGGCTTGCAGTGTATTGCACCATGGCATAGGAACGAATGCCTGCACCAGAGTACGCAGGTATACTAAAAGCGTAGAGTACATTGCGTTCATAGACGTATTGTCTATTTTGATAGTCGTCTGTTTCAAAAATGGCAAAACGTGTAGATAGTTTCATTTTCCAGAAAGTGAGATTCACGTCTTGAATCACAGCAATTCCATTTGTTGTCTTTTGTTGTTCATTATAACTAGACCCCTGAACTCTATAACTAGACCCCTGAACTCTGGTTTTGAAGCTGAAAGTTCGGCCAACAGCATAGTCCACATTGAAAATGTAGTTTTTCTTACTTGTAGGTATTAGCTGGCTCAAGTTACTGTTTTGCGGTGTGTAAGACTGTTCTTTATTCTCTTGTCTGTATTGGGCATATAGGTGCACATGCCTGCTCGGACTAAAGGTAAACCGTGACAAATACTCAAAACCTTCCGATGGAGCATTCACTCTGTATCTCAGCCACGGGAAAGTGAATTTATCAAAATAGGCTACCCATCTAAATCTGCGGTTTGGTTTGTAGGAGATACCCCAATACATGCCTTGTTCATTGATATTTCGGGAACTTTCCCCAAACCCATTTCCATAGAAGGAGTGGAAGTCCTTGTCATATTGACGGTAAGTCCATGAAAAGTCAAGTGTAGGTGTGAGACTTGTCATTAGTCCTCCTATTGCTCCAATCCCACCGGACGAAGATCTGGCAGCTTCTCCAAAAAAGATGAAATTTTGCCAGTTGTAATTGGCATAAATACTCGTTGTAAAATTTTGATCACCTCTAAACTCAAACTGGTTATAGTTGTTAGGTTTTTTCTGTAATGGTTTGCTGAAACCAGAATATATTCCTGTTGAGCCAACTTTGAACCTTGGGTTCACTTTATAGTCCAATGCAAATCCAGCGCTATTTTCTCGTATGGAATTTTTAAAATCAAGCTCAGAGCTGGTTCGGTGCATACCAGTTGCTTGAATGCTATTGACAAATTCCTCAAAATCAGAATATGTTGTATCATTAACTAGATTGGCATCTTGGAGAAGCGTGGATCCGAATGCAGTGGCTTCCAGTTTTCCAAATGAAACGGTAGCTGCTGCACCACGAAAAAAACCTGATTCCAAAACTGAGCTGTAAGGCCTAAGGCCAACTGTATTTCTTTTAACCGTATTTACCGTTTCAGAGCCTTTCCCAGCTGCAAACCCTGATCCTAAAACTAATCCCTGACCCTGCTGAAGTTGGTAATCACCGATAGCCAATGATTTCAGCTTTCCTTTATTCTGTATCAGCAAATGCGCACTGTAAAAGTCCATTCCGTATTGCTGATTTTTTGGGTCGAAAAGAAGCTGCTCTCCAGCATCTTTTTCGAATGTAAATCCCAAACTAAAGTCTTTACTGTGGCTCACCTTAAACCGGCCGTAAATGGTGCCAGGCCGGCCCTGATATCCACTGCCATCTTCTCTTTGATAGCCTTCTTCTGATTCTAGGGTGCTGGTATATCTCAATAAAAAATAGTTGTTAGGCTCATTGAAAACTCGCTGCAATAGAGGACGACCATCTGCCGTCTCAATCAGTGTGACAAAGGGCAATAAGTCACGAATAGTCCCCATGTCAAATTCCGGGACAGCTTGAAGTTCATATAATGACAGCAGCTTTCCTCTCTTCTCGCGATAGTTGAAATAGGAGTTTAATTGGCTGGGGCTTAATATATAAAGTGAAGCCAATTCTTCACGGTCCGTTCTGTTGAGATTGACGGGGTTTGTATAAAAAAGTAAAAGTGACTCATAAAGGTCCTCATAGTTGATGTCTTCATCTTGCAGCTGAAATCTTCTTTCTGCGAATTCTTCCAGGTCAATTTCTTCTGTTAGCTGTGCACTCCCGAAAAACGAAACGAAGATCAGGCCGATGAATAAGATCTTGTTTTTCACAATTTTTTATTCAAAAGATAAACCAATGAGATTTCATGTATCGCGCCGAGGGTTTCACTAGTGAATGCATAATCGAAATCAAATTTTTTCAATCTAAATCCTAAGCCAAACGTTCCGTTGACCTGAGCCTTATGGACATCATTGCCCTGAATATTGACCCCCGAACGAACAAAAACGTTACTGATTACTTCATATTCCAGTCCAGTTTTGATTCGCTCATTTGCTTCTATTTGTTTCTCTACCTCTGTATTTAACATTAAATTGTCTGTCGGTCTGAATGAAATACCAGCTTTCATAGTGGTCGGATTATCCCGGCTGTGCTGCAGGTTGAAAATATGTGCACCTAGAATGATGCTCTTAGTGATCTCTGCCGTACCGCCCATCTCAACGGCGATGATCCGATCGGTTTGCTGACCCTCTATATGCGTCTGAATGACATTGACTCCTATTCCTAAACTGACCATCTGAAACCTGTTGGCTAGCACGATTCCTGCTAATTGCTGGTTGAAATGATCATCACCGAATTTATAGTATTTCACCCCGGTGTTCACAAGGCGATTTGAATAAACTGCACCGCCACCGATCACGTGAAAACCTTGAAGATTATAACGGTTTTGAAAGCTTACAAATGCTCCCGAATTCTGAACCGAACCCAGAGCGCCGGGGTTGTTGAACGATGACCAGTGATCGTTTAGAGTGATTGAGGCACCAGATAATGCTTTATTTCTGGCTCCAAGATCATAGATTCCATCTTGAGCAAGTGCGAGTAAAGGAGCTAATAAAATGAGGCAGAGAAGGCGACGCATACCGCAAAGTATTAATTTCCTTCAATTAATTCAATATTGCTATATTAAATGGTGATTATGAAATATATCGTTTTTTTGGTTTTGATCAATGCCGGGGCTTTGGCAGCTCAGTCGGTTGATAGCTTGTATTACCAAACTGGAGAGTTAAAGTCTGTTGGAATCAAAAAAAATGGATTAAAAAATGGTCTTTGGATTTACTTTTTTCCAAATGGATCACTAAATGCAAAGTTGAATTTTGAGGACGGAGGGTTAGAAGGAGAACAACTTTATTATCATCCAAATGGTGAGATAAAAGGGAAAGAGTACTGGGTAGATGACATACCAAAAGACTCTGCGTGGCAGTATTATCCCGATGGGAGTTTGGAGAGGAGAGGAGTTTTCAAAGATGGACTGCATGAAGGTTTTTGGGAGTTTTATTATCAAAACGGAAACCTGCAACAGGAAGGAAGCTATCAAGATGGTGTGCCACATGGATTTTGGCTGAGCTATTATGAAAATGGCCAAGTCCAGGATGAAGGTTTCTATAAAGAAGGATTAGAATCAGGGCTATGGAAGTTCTATAATGATCATGGTAAACCAACCTATGAAGGACATTATGAAGAGGGGGAGCAGACGGGACAGTGGTACTTTTTCAAGCGAAATGGGAAGAAGAAAAAGTGGAAGAAGTTTTGATTAAAACTCCATTGTAAAATTCGGGAAGAAATTCAACTGTCCTTCACTGTTATAGGTCATTTCATAGCTGAAGGTCAGGTCATAGATCATTACTACATCTATTCCTAAGCCAAAACTATAAAGCAGAGAATTGGTCAATCGTGTGTTTTGACTCCTATCTTCGTAATATGGATAATTCTGAACATATCCAGCATCCAAAATTATCTTGGGGTAAAATGCGAAAGGTACTTTTTTAAATTTCGTTAGTGGCATATAGTTGCCGAGATCAACCTGAGTTTTGAATAACTGATATTTCAGAGAATTTTTAGTCAGCAGGTTGAGTGGCCCTTCTATGACTGTCAGTTCAAATCCTCTCACAAAATAATTCTGAAGGCCGAATTGGGTGTAATTGAAATAGGCAACATCATTAAAAGTAGATAGCTGGAAACCAAGGCTGGTGTTAGCATAGAACTTCTTACCCAAATCAAAATACTGATAATGGCTAGCTGTGAGTCGCCAATTGTCTACATCTCCGAAGATGCCTATGCCTTCCTTTTCCAACATAGCTAAGGTTCGGTATCCTGTAAGCGGATAGTTTTTATTGTTCCTTTTGTCCCTTCTGTAGGTATATGAAAGCAGAATCATTTTTTGTGTATTTGCACCATCTTGGTAGTAGTTCGGATTATACTTTACAATGGTATCAGAGATCTTTCGATCAAAAAACTGTACCATGAAATCATGATAATCATAAAATGAAGGTCTGTAAGTATAGATAATATATCCAGTCGTTACTTCTCTGTTAGTGCTTTCGGCTGTGGCAGTATCCGTAAAATAGGTGAGGTGATCGAATGTGCCGTATTGCAGCTTTTTATTAGAAAGAAACCCCCCACCAAATGTCAAGCCATGAACTTGATTTTTGTCGATGTAAGGTATTGCATATTGAAAAATCAACCTTTTTTCAAAGCCAGCTAGTCCAATGAAACGGAGATTTTCTTTTTGTCCCCGAAAATTATAAACGTCTAATTTCAAGCCATAATTGACTCGGCTAAGATCATGACCCCGATTATACCACCAATCATTAAAGCTGCGATCTGCCAGTCTAAAAACCGGTGAAGGCCAAACATACCAGCGTTCTTCGACTTTAATCAGAATATCCGTTTGAGCCGAGTCCAATTGAAGTTTTTGGATTTCTACTGTATGAAAAAGGTTGGTATTGTAAACGTTGTTTTGGGATAGTTCCAGTATTTCATCCAGATCATCTCTGGGAACATATTCCCCTTCTTCAAATTTTAACTCACGTGTGATGATATATCGCTTGGTTTTTTCATTTCCCAGAATAAATACCTTTTTAATCTGAATCAATTCTGAGGAGGTGCTGTCGGGACTGGATTTTCGCTGTGAAAAAGAAACATGAAATGAAAACAACAGAAGTATTGTAGCAATTCTCCAACCAATTTTAATATTTGAAACGTATGCTCTATTCATTAAGTCTCCCAATCCTGTCCTACCGATTCGTGAATCAAGCGCAAACAGAGTCAATTTTATTGTTTGCTCCAAATATGAACTGTACTTTTGGTCCGTGAAAAACGTAATCCGACGGATATTTATTTTACCGGTGTTATTCTATCAGTATGCCATTTCTCCTCTCTTTCCGAGTACCTGCAGATATACTCCCACATGTTCTCAATACACTAAAGAAGCAATTATAAAGCACGGGATTTTCAAAGGAGGATGGTTGGCAATTAAAAGAATTGGGAGCTGTCATCCCTGGGGAGGAAGTGGGTACGATCCTGTTCCCTGATTTAATAATTGGTTATTTGTTGCCCTTTCGTTATCAATTAATTGTTTTTTAAATAACCCAATAACCTAACCCCTCAATAACTCATTCAACTCTTCCTGAAAGCCACGGGATAAAACAGAAAAGTAACAGCATGAATCCACAATAATTCAAGTATTATTTGATGAAATTTTCTAATTTTATACGTATGAAATAGAAAATAGACGTATGAAGACAAAATTGACATTGAGTCTTGAAGAGAACATCTTAAGAAGGGCGAAGAAATTTGCGAAAAATCAGAAAAAGAGTCTTTCGGCATTAGTTAGCGAAATGTTACGCGAAAGAATGGATCATGACGCGAATAAAAAAACAATAATCGATGCTCATGATAGATTAGCAGGTTCTATAACACTTCCTACAGAGTGGGATAAAAAAACGCTGGATGATATCCGGTATCAAGCGCTAAAAGAAAAACATGGACTTTGATCGAGTTTTTCTAGATACTAATATCCTTATTGATTATGTCATCGACAGAAAGGAAAGTGCGCAATCGATCAAAATGATTAAGCAATGTATTTTAAATAGAATAGAATTGAACATTTCAGTTTCAAGCGTTTGTACTTTAATGTATTTATTAGATAGAGCAAAGGTTGGTTTAGAAATACAAAAAAGAACATTGCTTGATATTTCTCAGGCATTCACGCTTATCAATACAAAGAATGAGAATCTTGCCTCAGCTTCATATTCCTTATTTAATGATTTGGAAGATGCAATTCTTTATTTTTCAGCTGTGTCTGAAAATTGCGATGCTTTAATCACCAGAAATGTAAAAGATTTTATTAATATGGGTGAGTTACCAGTTTATACTCCTGAAGTGATGTTATCATTCTTGGTTGAGTAGATGCTGAGTGCTGGTTGAGTTGTGACTAATAAATTATTTTTTAAATAACCCAATAACCTATTTCCTCAATAACTCATTCAACTCTTCCTGAAAGCCACTGGACAAAATTGGGAATCTGCACCATGTGCGAGGATCCACATTAAAATCATCTAAATGAAAACTAGGAGCGATTCTCTCTCTTTTCCATTGATTGATTGACCACAGTCTGAAAAACTTATTGATCCATTGTTTCAGTAGTTCAGTATCAGTCCATTTTTCTTTGAGAAAATCAAAGACCTCAAGAGGTGATTTTTTATTTCTGATTGCTTCCACTTCAATATCAAAAAGCACTTCATAAGGCATCAGGTCATCTTCGTCAGTTTGATGTTGGTCCTGCGGCCTGAGCTCGGCAGTAGGTGATAAGCTATTAACGTATTTGAGTCCAGAGTACCCCAGCTCTTTTTCGGCATATTGAAGCCACTGTAGTACAAAATGCTTATCCACTGCAGCAATCGGGGAGATACTTCCGCTTGTGTCTCCATCCATTGTCGCATAACCTACATCTCCTTCGCTTCGGTTGCTGGTAGAAAGCAGCAGGCATTTTTTGATGTTCGTCAGCATCCAAATGATCGGTGATCGAGCCCTGGCTTGTATATTCTGCAAAGCGATATCATCTGTTTCCCATGAAAGCTCGCGCTCAAGTACCTTTTCAATAGACCGAGTGTACTGTTGTACTTCCTCGTCGATAGTCCAATGGTAAAAATGAGCACCAATGCTTTCCGCTAAGTTTTTTGCTGAAGTGAAAGTAGCTTTGGATGAGTTTTTTGTTCCCTGATAGGCTGTAAAAAGAATTTGTCCTACAATTTGCTGGACAGTCCCTTCATTCAATTCTATTCCCGATTTTCTTCGGAATTCCTCAAATCCTAATTCCTCAATTCCGTTTCTAACCACTTCAGCTACCAGAACAGCTATACTACTGGAATCAGCGCCACCGCTTAAAGAAAGTACAAATCCTTTGCTTCTGCTTTTGCGCATATAATCAAAAAGTGCCAGAGAAGCAGCTTTAGAGAATTCCTGAATGGGTTTATGACTGTCGTCTCTGATTTCACTTATAGAATTTTCAGGGTTATCAAAATCTATTGCTGTTGCCAACACTTTGTAATCCTGGAAACTCAAACGCTTGTTTTTACCTCTCAAAACTCCATTTTGAGCGATCAATACATCGCCATCATAGATCATTCTGCCTGATTCATTACCAAGTAAATTGGCATAGAGATAAGTGCAAGAGAATGTTTCCGAACTTTTGACCACCAATTCTTCCCGGAAGTCAGCCTTGTGAAAGGCAAAATGACTGGCTGATGGATTCATGATCAGATCTACATTGCTATTGATCAGGTGGCAGGCCGGTCTATCTGCTCTCCAGGCATCTTCACAAATCTCAAATCCAATTTTAAGACCTTGATGATTTACAGTAATGTGTCCAAAAGGAACTTGTTTTCCATGAATTTCAAGATGTTCCACTCGTCCACTTTCCCATGGCGAAAACCATCTTGGCTCATAATGAACACCATCATTGGCCAGCTTCTGCTTGGCATAAATCCCAATTACTTCCAGATCAAATACAAAAGCCGATACATTATATACATGCTCCTCATATATGAAGGGAAAACCAATGGTAACAGCTATGTTTTTCGTTAGGGGAATGATTTCTAAAAACTTTTCAAATGATTTTTTTGGAAGCCAATTGCTTAGAAACATGTCTTCACAACCATAACCAGTAATACTCAGTTCGGGCAGACACAAGATACTCACACCCTCATTTCGGGCCTCTTCAATTGCCCGATCTATATTGCTGAGATTGTTGGCCCAATCCATCGGAATCTGGTTGAGACAAGCACCACCTATTTTGAGTATTCTGCTCACTTATTCAATTTTTAATTCTTCGAGCGTTTTTTGAGCTGCCGCTTGTTCTGCTTTTTTCTTGCTGAATCCAAAGCCTTTGCTCATTCCATCTTCATCAATGAATACCTGTGCTACAAACTGCTTATCGCGAGCATCATCATTAGACTGGATAATCTCAAAACGGATGTTTTTATTTTCTCGCTGTGACCATTCAATAATTTTACTTTTATAATTTGTAGTGGTCTGAGACAATTCTTCAAAGTCAAAATGAGGAGAGATCAGCCGGTTTTCAATAAATTTTTTTGTAAATCGAAATCCCTGATCCAGATAGATTGCTCCAATAAGTGCTTCGAGCGAGTCACCATAAACTGATTTATGAGAAACCGGGGATCCTTTGGTTTTATGGTATTTGACCAGGGCACTCAGGCCAATTTTTTTAGAGAGATTATTTAGTGATTCTCGATTCACAATTTTGCTTCGTAGCTCAGTAAGAAAACCTTCTTCTTTAAATGGAAATCTTTTAAAGAGCATTTCTGCTACAATCATTCCCAGAATAGAGTCTCCCAGGTATTCTAATCTCTCATAAGAATCCCTGATTCCATTCGGGTTCAGTTCCGCAGCACTTACATGCCTTGTAGCACGTTCGTATAGGTTAAGATTGTGCGGTCTTTTGCCCGTTACAATTTTATATTTTTTGTAAAGCTCTCTGTCTTTGTGAGAAAGGAGGTAAAGAAGATATCCGTGTGTTTTTCTGAATATGGACGGCACTACCCGTTGTATTTGCCAAAAACTATTGATGCGTTGTGCCCACCAAAACCAAAAGTATTACTGATAGCGACATTCACTTCTCTTTCCTGAGCCTTGTTGAAGGTCAGATTGAGTTTTGGGTCAATATCCGGATCATCAGTGAAATGATTGATCGTAGGAGGCACAATACCTTTATAAACTGCCATCAAAGTGGCAACACTTTCCACAGCACCTGCTGCTCCTAGTAAATGTCCAGTCATCGACTTGGTGCTGCTGATATTCATCTTGTATGTATGCTCACCAAAAACCTTCTGAATGGCCTTGATCTCACCAGAGTCACCCAGTGGTGTAGATGTGCCGTGAGTGTTGATGTAATCAACATCACTCAGATTTAGATTGGCGTCTGAAAGCGCTTCATTCATAACCAACACTACACCTTCACCTTCTGGGTGAGGAGCAGTAATGTGGTATGCGTCTGCTGACATTCCTGCGCCCAGCACTTCAGCATATATTTTAGCGCCTCGTGCTTTAGCATGTTCCAGGTCTTCGAGTACAAGAGCTGCAGATCCTTCACCAAGTACAAAACCATCACGATCTTTATCAAACGGTCTGGAAGCTGTTGCTGGATCATCATTTCTTTCTGAGAGGGCTTTCAGTGCATTGAAGCCACCGATACCTGATTCATTCACGGCAGCCTCAGAACCACCAGCTATGATTGCATTGGCTTTTCCTAGCCTGATGTAATTGAAAGCATCTGTGAGCGCATTGTTAGAGGAGGCGCATGCAGATACAGTAGCGAAATTCGGACCTCTGAATCCGTATTTTATCGAAATGAGACCTGGAGTAATGTCCAGGATCATTTTAGGAACAAAAAATGGATTGAATCTAGGTGTACCATCGCCTTGAGCAAAACCCATGACTTCATTTTGGAAAGTAGTAAATCCACCGATTCCACTACCCCAGATTACACCTATTCTATCTTTGTTTAATCCATCATGAAGCAATCCAGCATCCTGAACTGCCTCGTCTGTTGCCACTATGCCATAGTGACTATTCGGATCCATTTTTCTGGCTTCTTTTCGGTCTATGTAGTCAAGGGCATTGAAATCTTTGACTTCACAGGCGAACCTGGTGCGGAATTTTTCCGCATCGAATCGAGTTATAGGAGCGGCACCACTAACGCCTTCAGCAAGTGCTTTCCAAAAATCATTTTTGTTGTTTCCTAAAGGTGTTACTGCACCGATTCCTGTAACTACGACTCTTTTCAATTCCATAAAATGGGATCTAAATAAATAATATTAATCTAAGATTATTTTACGTTTTCTTCCAGGTATGAGATTGCCTGACCAACTGTAGCGATGTTTTCAGCTTGATCGTCAGGGATAGAGATGTTGAATTCCTTCTCAAACTCCATGATCAACTCTACTGTATCCAACGAGTCAGCTCCAAGGTCGTTAGTAAAACTAGCTTCAGGAGTAACTTCTGATTCTTCAACACCTAATTTGTCAATGATGATTGACGTTACTTTTTGTGCTATTTCTGACATTTCCGTAATATTTAGTTAAAAATCCAGTGCAAAGAAATACATTCTAACTTTTAAAATCAAAACTATTTATAAGGCTAATATTCTTACATCCATGTGACGATTTTGTACTTTTGCCACTTTGGTTCAATGAAGAAAAAACTCGAGGAAATATCTACTTATTATCCCATGGATTTCGATCTATTTGGGATTATTTCTCCAGCCAAAGAGTATAAACTGGCCTGGCATCTGAACCAATTGCAAGATTTTCATCTGGTAAAAATCGACGATATTAAAATTGATTTTGCGAAGAACAAGCAGATTAGAGTATCCTCCCTGGCCGAGGTGGGAAAATACAGATACATCTACTTACTTAAAAATAAACTTATAGCATCCAACATTACTTCCACTCAATATTTGCTTCCAGATTTACAACAATTCGATTATTTATTGAAGTTATCATCGGAAACGGAAGAAAATTGGGCGAAGGAATTATTTTTGCGGCTTAAAGATGTGGCAGTCATAGACTACTGTGTGCAGCTAGAAGTAGCCAAACTTAAAATGAAAGATAATTTGGTATTCTAAGTCTATTTCGAAACTTTATTGAAATAGAGATGAATATTTTAGATTTTCCTCAGATACATAGAATTAATACACAATTACAATAATGAAGCAAAAGCCATTTAAAAAGACCAAAATAGTAGCGACGATTGGTCCTGCAAGTAGGAATAAAGAAACTTTGAGAGAGTTGATCAAAGCTGGAGCCAACGTATTCAGGCTGAATTTTTCTCATGGTACTCATGATGATCACCAGAAAACAATAGAAATGGTAAGGGAACTGAACGAAGAACTGGGCACAAACATAGCCTTGCTTCAGGATCTTCAGGGACCAAAAATCAGAGTGGGTAAGGTAGAAAATGATGGAGTTCCGATTTCACCGGGGCAAGAATTGATCATTACCACTGAAGAAATGCTCGGTACCAGTGAGAAGGTAAGTACTGTATATCAGGGACTAGCTCAGGATGTGAAACCTGGTGATACCATTTTGGTAGATGATGGCAACATAGAGCTAAAAACCATCAAAGTAGAAGGTAATGATGTTTACACAGAAGTGATTCATGGTGAATTGCTGAAATCGAGAAAGGGAATCAACTTGCCAAACTCCAACGTTTCTGCCCCTTCGATGACCGAAAAAGATATTGCAGATCTGGAGTTTGCTTTTCAGTTTGACCTGGAATGGGTAGCACTATCTTTTGTAAGAAGAGCCAGTGATATTCGTGATATCAAGGAACGAATAGAAAAAGCAGGGGTGAGCACCAAAGTCATCGCCAAAGTAGAAAAGCCAGAAGCGATTGATAATCTTTTTGAGATCATCTCTGAAACTGACGGAGTGATGGTAGCTCGTGGTGACCTGGGTGTAGAAGTTCCTTCGGAAATAGTGCCTTTGCTGCAGAAAAGAATGGTGAAAATGTGTAATAGAATGGGTAAGCCGGTAATCATTGCCACACAGATGATGGAAAGCATGATCGAAAACCCACGACCTACACGAGCAGAAACGAATGATGTAGCCAATGCCGTGTTTGACGGAGCAGATGCTCTCATGCTCTCAGCTGAATCTGCTGCTGGTAAATTTCCTGTTCAAGCTGTGAAACAGATGGCCAATACCATTGTGGCAATAGAAAAAGATTCTACCAGGATCTATTCAAAATATCAGGATGAATTAGTTGGGTCATCTACACGAATGAACGATATCTTAGTAAGATCTGCTTGCCGGATGAGTGATCAGGTAGGAGCAAAGGCACTGATCGGGATGACTAAGACCGGGTATACAGGCTACAGGTTGGCCATGCACCGACCAAAAGCCAATATTTATTTATTTACTAATCAGAAGCATTTGCTAAGACAAATGAACCTTGTTTGGGGAGTGACAGGCTTCTATTATGATAAGACTGAAGGAATAGATGATACGCTCAAGCATATAGAAGAGGATCTGGTAGACAGTGGATTGCTGGAAAAAGGTGATGTTTTCATCAATACAGCCAGTATGCCAATGCACTGGGAAGGACATACCAATATGCTTAGGGTGAGCGTAGTTGAGTAAGAGATTTTAAGTAGAAAACGAAAGGCCAATCTGTTAGCAGGTTGGCCTTTTTTGATGGATTTTAACCTAATAATCGAAAGTAATATTACCCGACTAGTTCTTTCACCAATACTTCAGAGTTCATGGTGATTTTAGACTTGATGGAGTTAGAGATCAAGCAAGCTTTTTCAGATTTCTCCAATACTCGCATGGCCTTATCACGATCCTTTTCATTTTTGATAGTGATGACGGGCTCCAGTATAACTTCAGAGACTACAAACCGCTTATCCTCTTTGTCCAGAATACCTTTCGAATTACAAGAGAAATTGGAGAACTCCAATTTAGAGTACTCTGCAATGGCCAGGAATGTTGTCATCAAACAGCTACTCACTGAAGCCGTAAACAAGTGCTCAGGTGACCAGATGCCAGGATGTCCTTTCTCAAATTGTGGGGGAGTGGCTACCTCAATGCAGGTCTGACCTGTTGGGGCAGCCTCTCTGAGTTCTGGTGAGCACATCAATCCTTTGCGCTCCTGATTCCAATTGATCTGTACATTATATTCGTGCGCTTCCATATTATTGTTTTTTTAGCTAATGTACGAGACAGACTCACATAGGTCAGTAATGAATGTTACAATGTGCAAACCAATAAACATGTTTGTTATAGTCAATGAAAGTGTACTGAACTGATTCATTAAATGATCTACATGTTAGTAGATAGATGTTAAATGACTGCTGCATGATTGCAACAAGCTTTCGGGATTACAAGATTCCTTGCCCAGACTTGCAGCAGGTTTTCTTGAAGGTTTGACAATTCGCTGAAGGTTGCAGGAGCGTTTCTTGATCTCAAGAATTGTTCCGCAAGATTGCAGGAGGGTTTCTGGAAGCATGTTTTTCTTCCTGAAGATTGCAGGAGGATTTCTTGAAAATGTGATGAGCCGCTGCAAGTTGCAGGAGGGATTCTAGGATGCATTGATGCACCGGCTAAGTGGAGAATCTGCTACACTTCTATGCTCTGATCATTTCGTTTGATCTATTTTTTTGAATACCACCATGCAGAGCATGGCGGGAACGGGGGAATCAATCGTTTTGGTTCAAGTAATCTGCTTACCTGTCTGAAGTTTACTTTGGAAGCTGTTTGACTAAATCTTCTATAGCTTTCGCCAATATAAAGTGATAGGGAATCGGTTCCACGGCAATGTTTGTTGCAAGCTGAAAACCAGCAATGCCTATAGTTGCATTATTGATTTCGAATTTCTCATCATGCTTGTATTTGCCCACATAGCGAGCGATTTTTTTCCCTTCACTATCTCCGATTTTTATTTCAACTCTAACTTGCGGACGAATTCTAATTCTCTCAGTTCCTGTCGTAATCCCTTCATTCTCACCTTTAGTACTAGAAACAACAGAGCCCGTAGGATTTTCAATATGGATACTAATATCCACATATTGCTCACTGTTGCCTTTTTTGGCTGCTTTTTTAATCGAATTGATTGGAAAACCCATGAGGGAATATTGTACGATTCCTTCCAGTCGATCAGCATCGGGAATAGTTAAAATGGTAGAATCGTTAATCATTTGCTGGACCATCTGAAAGGACTCTTTGTAGATCTGAGTAGCTTTTTCATTTTTAAGCTGCATGGCCAGCGCATAGGTCGTCTTTGAATCCAACTCCATGAGGTTACTCATATCCGGATCTAGCATGATTAGAAATCTGACTACAGGAGTTTCTACAGGTTTAAGACTCTGGGCGGACAGAGAAGAGCTACCAACGGATAAAATTATAAGCGCTGTAAAAACTGAAAGAAAATGATTTTTCATGAGGTTTTGTTAAGTTGAATTTAAAGATAATCATCGTTTGAGCAATTCTTTGCCTCTGTTAGTATTGTGACTGGCAGATTGTCTCATATCTCCGGATGGTGAAAGGCACGACCGGAGGCAAGAGCCAAAAAAGGAAACGACTTTCTCTATTTTTTCTTGAACACGAGCGACACGCTCGCGCCAGCTAGGTGAGATTTTTCCATTAGTTATCTATTCATTTTATTAATTGGATCACTCAGGAGAGTAGAATAACTTGTTCACGGCATCTCGTCCGTTGGTGAAAAACACCAACGGAGGCAAAGGGGGATTCTCTACTCCAAGTGATTGCAGCAGTGAGTTTGGATGATTGTGCCCGTGTTGTGTCTCCTGACCAACACGCTTGCTACAGAGAGATTTTTCCATTAGTTATCTATTCATTTTATCAATTGGATCACTCTGGAGGATAGCATAACTCGTTCACGGCATCTCGTCCGTTGGTGAAAAACACCAACGGAGGCAAAGGGGGATACTCTACTCCAAGTGATTGCAGCAGTGAGTTTGGATGATTGTGCCCGTGTTGTGTCTCCTGACCAACACGCTTGCTACAAAAAGAAAGATTTTTCCATTAGTTATCTATTCATTTTATCAATTGGATCATTCTGGAGGATTGAATAACTCGTTCACGGCATCTCGTCCGTTGGTGAAAAACACCAACGGAGGCAAGGATAATGATCGTTTGATCAATTCTTTGCCTCTGTCAGTGTTGTGACTGGCAGATTAGCTCATATCGTCCGATGGTGAAAAACACCAACGGAGGCAAGGGATTTCCTGATTGGGAACGCTGAGGATTACCTAAAGGATAAAAGCGTCTTAAAACGTATCAATGACATTATGTCCCTGAAAGATCAGGACAAAGACCACATCCTTAAAACTGTAGATGCCCTGCTCCGGGATGCTAAAGCCAGGGCGGCTTATTCATAGAAAAAGCCCTCATATCTCTGCAAGGGCTCTTCCTTATTCTCTCCCAAAACTGCTTGTTTGGGAAGTTACTCAACTTAAACACTTACTTTACAAAATAAGTAATTTCAAATGGCACAGATTTGACAATGGTATCACCATTTGATGTTTTAATATCTTGAACAATTCCTTCTAGTCTATTCAGCCCTAATTGATTGGGCACGAATGCAAAAAAAACAATTCCATTAGATTGAAATGGAAACACACCTAAAGTATCAACAAGTCTATTATCGGTTACTTCTCCCAAAATCAATCCTAAACTATCAAATTCATTATCTTTTACCTTAATTGCCAAATCAGTCTCATCTCCATAACTTACGGTATCAGAATTATTTTCAAAGTAAAAAGTTATCTTCAAAGACTTCTCTTCTTTAATCTCGTCCTTATCCCTTTTAGGGTTACTACAACTTAATAACATCAAGCTGCCTATTAAAATAATTATTCTATTCATAGTAATAAACCGTACTTGTGAATGTTTTCCCTGTTAGTGTATCCAATTGAAGTAAATCTACAGTTGAGTCTTTTGGTATTAGAGTTGGCTTGGATGAGCTTTTCCCAATCTCGTTTACAGTATTTTTGGCGTTCGTCGCAATGTTCACTGCTTCACTGACTGCTGTTTTAACAATATCTGCAGTCCCATTCGTACCACCACCTGGAGCGAAACCAGGTGACCATGCGTCTTGAAGTATTTTAACATCAATTTGCCCTGTCGTATTTTCCCCAACAAGGGATGGGCCGTTTGCGCCATTGTTTCCAGTCAACTGCTCACCTACATATTTTGTTTTTTCAGGCGGCGCATGCTTTTGAGGAACTTGTTTGTCTTGGAGTTTTTTATCAAGATTTTTCAAACCATCATGTAGCCCTCTCCCAAAACTTTTAACTAAGTCAACTACCGATTGACCTGCATCATCCATAGCTTTATCTATATCATCATTAGTATACCCTTTTTTATACCAAGGCAACTCTGGTTCCTCTTGGTTTTGTTTTTGTTCTGCTTGATTCTTTTCCTTTTCGTCTGTGTCTTGATCTCCAACTTGAGTCATCATGCCATCCGGATCAACATATCTAATTGGATTATTCATCGCATACGTATAAGGGCTAAATTTTCTTGATATTTCTGCCATTGGATCAATCTGCAAAAACCTTCCTAATGCAGGGTCATAATATCTGGCTTGATAATCATACCACCCAGTTTCTTGTTGCTCTTCGAATGAATTGTATTTGTAGTAATTCGGTGTTCCAGTTGGGCTTTCGTAGTGGTTAAAAGTTAGCCCAAAGGGATAGTAATCGTTCATTCTCCTCACCTCACTATCAATTTCAAGGCCTTTTCACCGTCCACTTTTACAAAATACAGCCCGGGATTTAATGAACCTATTTCAATAATCTGACCTGCAGTAATTTGTCCTTTTTGTAGCACCAATTGACCGGAAGTATTGTAAATCGCTAGGTGTTTCACGGACTGGTTAAACTGGATCTGATCTCTCGCCGGATTGGGATAAAGCAGTGGCATTTCGAGGTTATTTGCCTTGGTGATGACTTTGCCTTCTGCATCTACTTCTCTAAAGGCCGCTACTTTTTTGATCAGCCAGTTATCTTTATCAAATTCCAGTTTCTGGATTTTGCCGTTGGCAGGTAGAACGAATGTTTCCTCGTTTTGAGATTGCTGCAGTACTATTCTCTTGATGATTCCACTTTCATAGGTAAGGTATAATTCCAAAGGTGTAGTGAACAAAGGAGTAGAAGCTGAAGTGGTTTGATTGATGGTGATGGTCAGGCTATCAGCCGGGAACTTTGACCACCTTATGTCGAAAGTGGGGTAACCTTCTCCATAGTACCACTCTTCAAAAAAGCTTTCAAAGTCTTTTCCAGAGATTTCTTCCAGCACCATTTTGAAGTCCTCACCAGTTGCAGTACTATGTGCGAATCTGTTTTGAAAAGCTCTTAATATTGTGAAAAACTCTTCATCATCATAGAGAATATGACGGATCATGTTGATGATGAGGCCGCCTTTCTGATAGGTGAGCTTGTAGTTAAAAATTCTTGAGTTCTCCAGTTCCTCTTCTTCTCCTATATAAACCGAACCATCCTCAGATCTGAGCACATCATTTATGTCGGATTGGATATAAGTTCTTGCATTTGTTTCGGACAAAATCTTTTCTGTGGCCAGGTACTCACCGAATCGAGCAAACCCTTCATTGATCCAAATGTCTCTCCAGGTGCCACAGGTGACCTGATCGCCAAACCACTGGTGGGCCAGTTCATGAGCATCTAGTGAAAAAGCGAAAAGGTGCATGGTAGACATGGTCTGGTGCTCCATGCCGCCACCTATGGGAGCCATCATGTGTCCATACTTTTCTCGATCAAATGGATATGGACCAAAGTAATCAGAGAACACTTCTATCAACCTCGGCATTTCGTCTAATCGTTCCTTGTAATGTGGAAGGGTTTCGGGATTGCTGTAGATGTAATTCAGGATGAATATTGAGTCTCCATTGAGATAATCAGGGTGAGCATAGTTGTTATACTCCACATAATCACTCACCGAAAAAGCAATCAAATAATAGGCAATGTCATAAGTGGACTCCCACTCGTAGCGGACTATGTTTTCGTTTATAGAAACTACATTTTTCAGTAGTCCATTCGAACCTGCTTTTAGTGACTGATCCGTGGTAATGTGAACGCTGCTTGAATCTATTTTGTCCGTCAATTCTTGTTTGGCTGGCCAGAAGTACTTCGCATTAAAAGGCTCAGCGAGCGTCCAGGTAACCTGATTTTTCCAGGTATTGTCAGCCTTGGTATTGATGCCGGTAAAGATTCCTGAAGATGCAGGGTTTGGTTCACCAGAGTAATCGATTTTCAGGGTTTTGACGTCACCAGCATTCATGATTTCTGATGAGTTGATTGTCAGCAGGTCATTGGCATGCTCAAAATTCACCACGGTTTCATCAATCAGGACTTGACTTACTGTCAATTCATTCACCAATTCCAATTCGATGATTGACGTTTCGTCTGTGATAATTTCTACAATGAGTGTTGCTGTTCCCTCGATGTAGGTATTTTGGTTCGTAGCTTTTAGATCCAGAAAAACATATTTCATATCAAAATCATTGTATGATTCAGGAATTATATCCTCATTGGTAAGCGTCAATCGTGCAGTTGTTTTGGAGCAAAATGCAGATTGTTTCTGAGCAAACACAAGGTTTGAAAATACAAGGAGCAATAAAAGGGCGATTATTCTGAACATGGTCAATGAAGTTCTTCATCAAAGATAAGTCAGAGAGGGGTTATTTCTCATACTTATAGGGTGTGACCATCACTACTTCTTCTTTTTCTACCACCACAGCTCCCGGAGGATCTCCTTTGCGTTTTCTGATAAATTTCTTGGGTGTGTATATGACCGGGCAAAGGCTATCATTACTTCGTTTGCTAAATGCTGCCGCGAGCTGAGCTGCAAATTCAATGACTGGTTTTGGATAATTTTTCCCAGCCTGATGCTTAATCACTACATGAGACCCAGCAACATCTTTGGCATGTAGCCAGAGATCATCCTTTTTAGCAATCTTGAGTGTGAGCTCGTCATTGTGACGGGCATTTTTCCCTACCAATACTTTGAATCCCATTTTTTCATATTCATGATAGGGAGTGATCATAGGGTTTTTTGTGGCTTTTTTTGGAGTAGGGCCGAGGGATCTGATGCTTTTGATGTCTGTAGCCTGTTCCAGCTCTTTCAGTTTCTTTTTGAGCTTATCCAGTTCTCGTTCCCGGGCTGCCAGGTTGTCTTCCAGATTGTTGATTTCAAGCTGTTGATTTTTGGCTTTTCGATACAATGTCTCTGCGTTTTTCTGTGGAGAGTGATCAGGATTTAGTTTGATGGTAATTGGTTCCTCACTATAAAAATCGTCGAGAGTTATGGATTTGGCACCTTTCGGAATTTGGTGAAGATTGGCCATGATGATATTGGCTATTTCATCATATTTTCTCCGAGTTTCTATTTGCTCTAGCTTCTGATAGGTTTTGGCGAGATAGCTTTCGGTTTTATTGATTTCGCTTAGAATAGGTTTCAGAACGCGATTCTTTTCCTGCGAAACGTATTTCCACCTACTGAATTGATCAAAGAATTCCTTACAAGCCCTCAATGGATTGTTGAAAGTGTTGCAACCCTCTTTGTCTGTGGGTAATAGGGATAGGGTAGGAGGTTCTCCCGGGCAAATGGCTATTTCGCTTTTTTCTAAATGCATGAGAATGGTTTGCATCAGGCTCCATTTGTGACTAAGAGAAAGGTTGTCGTAGCCTTCATCTTTCAGGTACTGATTGACCTCTTTTCCAAGTGCAGGTATAAACTGTTTTGGATTTCCATCGATCTCTCGAAAATGGATTTCTGATACGTCGAGTTTTTTATTCAATTCTGACGGGATAATGTCCAGATCGGCAGGAAGATTATTTCTAAAAATGGTTTGTACCTGATCATTTTGTGCCAGTAGTAAATTGGATCGGCTGGCGTGCATTTTGAAGATGAGCTGATAGTCTTTTTCAAATATGATTTGGAATGATCGCTCATATTCGAAAACACTTACACTGATTACCTCAAGATCAATCAAATCCTGAAAAAGATCAATACTGTTTCTTTTAGCTCTTTTGAAATCATCAATTACAGTGAATAGTCCAATCTGTGAACTCAGATCAGCTCTGATGTAGCGCTGTTTCTCAGCCGATGCAAAACCTAGAATAATTTCATCACGATTCTGTGAAAAGCACTCTAGCAGCTTAAGTCCTCTTAGTTCATTGTTGAGAGATTCAGAAAGAGGCTTCAGGAAAAAGTAGTTGTGAAACATCCCTCAAATCTAAATCGAGAAAAGTTGTGAGAATGAATAATATGGATTTTACTGATGTCCGACTAAAATTTGATTTTCATAAAAAATATCACTTGAGGCACATAAAGGCTTATTTTTTTCATTTCTCAAAAACACCCCCTACAAAGCTTACAGATAATCTTTGATCGGTTTTCTCCTTACTTTTTTCCTTGATGAAAAAAGTAACAAAAAAATCAAGAATTTACTCCTTGGCCTTCCCCACCGCTCCAAATTTTCTTCCCCACCCTTCTGCATGATTAATTGAAAAGCTGATTAGATTAATTTTCCATGGATACTAATATATGGCTTTCAATTTTCGGGCATATTCAATTCAGTCATGAAGATGTATGAGAAAATATTTTCATAGCCAGATCTATTACTCAATCATCAATAACTGTGATGTTTAATCAACATTATTTAGGATATTTCTAATAAACACCAAACGATTGTGTGAAATTTACACTTAAAACTTTTTTTTTAAAAAAAAAAAACTATGTAACGTTATGGTGGCTATTGAAAATAATGAATTCTACTTATCTACATGCAATATGGAGACGGGTGACCTATACCCTCTCTACTCTACTTGCAATTTTTATTGCAGGGGCTTTATTCAATGTATTCTACATTGGAGATGATTATCTGGATGATATCAGGAAAGAGTATTACTTTCTGGAGAATGATAACATGCCTTGTTCAATTTGTATTCGTATCGGAATATGTATGTTATTTTTCATATTCAGACAACCATTTTCAGAATTTTCTCGGATTCAATTAATCTAACAAAATGGAAAATAGACTTTTAATTAATTGTAAATACAAGGTTGATTTCATTGATGTATCTCAAATCACTTTTGTGAAGGCAGATGAAGGTTATTCTCACATTCATCTTAATGATCAAAGTGTTTATGTCCAAACTAAAACTTTAAGCGAAGTACATGAATTGATTGGTGATTTTGGATTTATCAAAGTATGCCAATCATATTTGGTCAATATTGAATATATACAGTCCTTGGATAAAAAGACAAGGGAAGTTATTCTAAAGTGTGGGTACAGAATACCTTACACTTTAAATTTAAAACAACTGATTGGAATGGTTGAAGGTTATTTTAACCTGAATAAGGCGTAATTTGATTTTTTTCAATAGCATTTTTTATCAAATCTGGAATTCTTTCAATATCAGCTAGAATACAGGGTATATCGGCTAGAAAATATGAATTAATCGTTTATGCCTGTATTTTGATGAATTAGATATAATGTTATTTAGCTTGCCTCAGGAATAGTTTTTAATTTGAGTAGTTGTGTATAAAACATTTACCTTATGTCAAAAGAGTTTTTTCGGATTCGGCGTGTTTTAAAATTTGGATCAATTAGTACGTTCAATACTTTATTGGATTTTGGGGTATTTTTTATTCTATATGAGGTATTGAGTAATTCAGTTGATATTTCTCAGGTGTTCGGTTATTTGTGTGGAATGACGAGTGGTTATTTCCTGAATTATTATTTGACTTTCAAAAGGATGAATCCCTATATAAATAGAAGAGTTCAATTCTTTTTGTTCATCATAATCCATCTTTTTACTTTATTGGTAGCAATCCTCCTATTGAATATTTTTATTGGGGAATTGGGCTTCGAGTGGATTTGGGCCAAATCCATTTTGCTAATCGTAACGTTTTCAATTAACTACACAGGGTCGAGTCTATTGGTATTTGGAAATACTTTGATCCGTAGAAAGTCTGAAATTAATACAAATACAAACCCGAGCTTTGTCAGCTGGTCTCATCATGAATTTAGATTTCAAGATAAAAGTATCTGTCACCCATCAAACATTGAGCGAACTATATGAAAGTGGCAGTAATAGGAGCGGGGCCTGCAGGTCTCAGTGCAGCTTATTTATTAAGCAAGAATAATATAAAGGTTGACGTGTATGAGGCAAGCGATTCAGTAGGAGGAATGTGTCGTTCAATTGTGTTGTGGGATCAAATAGTGGATATTGGGCCCCATCGGTTTTTTAGTAATGATAAAAAGGTCAATGAACTGTGGTTAGAAGTCATTGGTGAAGATTACCAGATGGTCAATAGACTCACCAGGATCTACTACAAGAATAAATTCTTCTATTATCCACTGAAATTAGGAAATGTCTTAAGAAATATTGGATTAGTTGAGGCAGCCATGTGTGTACTCAGCTATATGTTCCAGCGCTTGAAAAAAGAAGATGATGTCAATTCTTCGTTCGAAGCCTGGGTGACCAATCGATTTGGAAAGCGCCTATACAACATGTTTTTTAAGACCTATACGGAGAAACTTTGGGGCATAACATGCGATAAGCTTGATGCTGATTTTGCAGCACAGCGGATCAAGAAACTTTCTCTTTTCGAGGCTGTGAAGAATGCTTTTTTGAGTGGTAAAGGAAATAAGCATAAAACCCTTGTTGATCAATTTGCCTACCCTAGATTAGGTACCGGTCAGGTGTACCAGAAAATGTCGGATTATATCTCTGCCCATGGAGGAAAGATACACTTGAAATCACCTGTTTACAGAATTGATACTAAGGTTAACCAAGTAAAAGGCTTAGAGTTAATCAATGGTGATTACATAGCGTATGACCATGTGATTAGTTCGATGCCTTATACAGCTATGGTTCAAAGGTTACCAGAGGCGCCTGAGCCAATAGTCAAAAGCTCCAGAAAACTGACTTACAGAAATACAGTCATTGTTTATTTGAAAGTCAATGCTACAGATCTATTCAAAGACAATTGGCTGTATGTTCACTCACCAGAACTGAAAACGGGAAGGATTACCAATTTCAGAAATTGGGTGCCGACACTTTACGGAACTGAAGAGAAAACAATTCTTGCTCTTGAATACTGGTGTAATGCGGATGAGGACATGTGGACAGCCAGGGACGAGGAACTAATTCAAATGGCTCGTTCAGAGCTTGAGCAGACTGGGCTCGCGAAAAAGGATCAAATTGAAGATGGTTATGTCCATAGAATCAATAAATGTTACCCGGTTTATAGTCGGGGCTATAAGCAAATACTTAAGCCCATTGAGGAATGCGTTACCTCAGTGAAGGGACTTTCTGCCATTGGAAGGTATGGAGCATTTAAATACAATAATCAAGATCACAGCATATTGATGGGGATTATGGCTGCTGAGAACATCATGGGACAGGCCGATCATCGACTGGAAGATGTCAACTCTGACTATGAATCATATCAGGAATCTTATGTGGTCACTAATACAGGACTGGTGAAGCAATGAAATACGATTTGAGAGATATTGTTTCTGTGGGATTAGCTACCATATTTTTATGTTTTGCGGCTTTTAATAATAAGTTTCCAATTGTTACAGGAGATTCTGGCTTGTACATGGACATGGGGTTTTCAAAGAATGTTCATCAAGGCCATTCATTCATATATGGATTGTTTCTAGCTCATTCGAGCTGGCATCTTACTTTATGGCTTCCAATATTGACTCAAGGATTTTTTGTAGCATTTCTCTTGTCAATACTTTTCAAATTTTACTTTGATAACAGCAATTGGAGAGTTTATTTTATTGGATTTGTGTTGTTTTTGGTCTTTGCAACAACTGCTTCTTACACCATTTCCACAGTATCTCCTGCGATTTTCATTATTACTGGATTGCTAAGTTTATCTATACTTTACTTGCCTATACGGTTGCTTTCATACCAACAATATTTCATCTTTTTCTTATTGATTTTAGGCATGTGCATTGATATTGTACTATTGATAGAAGCCACTGTATTTATAATAACCGTTTTTTGTCTTAAGGGGTTAAGAAAGAGTAAGGTACAGATAACACCTAATACCCTAAGGGGGCTGGTGGTTTCGTTGGTAGTAGTTTGGATAATTACATATTCTGCAAATTATTTGATTGAGTTCACCAACAATAGTCATCAAGATCAATTAATCATGGTAGATTCTTTCAGTGACTATCAGACCAAATTATTTGATTCATTTGGTCGATTGCAGACGGTGGGGTTTAAATCAGATCATGAAGTTACTCCTAAGTCAGCTATATATAAATGGTATCATGATCAATTTAGGGAATATGTGATATCTTCTCAGTCTTGGGGGGAGCTTTCTATAACAATTCTGAATTACAGTACGCTAATCCTTGTGGTAGTTGGAGTGCTAGGTTATTTGGTTATCAGAAATAGAGAAAATATTGAAATGACTCACTTCTTATTCATACTTCTACCAATCTTTTTAGTGTGTCACCCTTTTTGTTCAGCTATTTTCAAACTTAGCCCAACGATCTCAATAGGGAGTGTTATTTGGATAATGCTGCTACCAATTTATATCAAGTTCATACCTGTGATAAACAAAGTCATTCATGTTAACCGGAGTATAGTATGAAGCCTGTTTTGTTCAACATTTTGATATTTATTCTTTGTATTATCACTTTATGTTCATTGGGTATTTATAATGGATTTCCATTTGTTTTTAATAGTGACACGGCAGTGTACCTCGAGGAAGCTTATTACAAGGTATTACATCCAGAAAGACCCGCTATCTATGGGCTATTCTTGCAAATTTTCAGCCTTGATTATTCTTTATGGCTAGTTATACTGACACAAGCTATGATGATAACAATCATAATATT
This sequence comes from Bacteroidia bacterium, assembly GCA_030425425.1. Lineage (GTDB taxonomy): Bacteria > Bacteroidota > Bacteroidia > Cytophagales > Cyclobacteriaceae > Marinoscillum. The sequence continues at coordinate 96,582 of JAUIAO010000002.1, forward strand.
TTTGGCTTTTAAGCACCTGGGCTCTAGGAAAGTACAGGAATTTAGATGGTATTTTCTAACTTTTATTTTGATTGTTTCTTTGGGTATGGGTGCGTCATTTAATGTATCCAGGTTAATGGCTGATGTGTTTACACCTGTTTGTGTAATTTCTGTGGGAATACTACTTTTTGGCCGAAATGTAAAGCTCATTGATAGAATTTTATTGATACTATTCACCCTTATTGGTGTATCCATGCACAACACGAACATGTATGTGTGCATTGGGAGTATATTCATTGTTTGGTTGATCAATGAGTATAGTTCAATTACTAATAGGTTGGTGCCTTTTAAAAAATTCACTCTTACTCTGACAATAGTATTCAATGGCTTATTATTCTCAGTTACGATTCATTATTTGAATTGGCAGGAGTTCAAAACTCCCAGAGGAGGTGCGGTTTTCTTGTTTGCGAATATGGTTGAAATGGGTATTGTTGATCAGTATTTAAAGGAGCATTGTGAAAAAAACGATTACAAGATCTGTGAATACAAGAAGGATATACCTAATAATTTTTTATGGGCAGATAATAGCCCGATGAATAAAACAGGAGGTTGGGTGGCCAATGAACAGGAGTATAAAGAGATATTAATAGATATTTTGAAGCACCCAAAGTACCTATTTGAATTAGCTTACAAGTCAATTCTGCTTACTGGGAAACAATTCTTTATGTATGATATTGGTGGAGTATTTATTCCGTCAGAAAGGATTGATGAAACAGTTCGAAGATTCTTTCCAGATGATTTTTCAAGCTACATGAGCTCCAAGCAACATCAAGATACCTCGGACTTTCAATTCATCAATTATACCCAGAATGTTATAGTAGGCGTTTCTTTCCTTTTCATATTTATAGTCTTAGTCCAGGGATATAAAACCACAAATGAAATTCGCTTGCTATGTCTTTATATTTTGATTGCTTTATTGGTCAATGCCTTTATATGTGGAACGGTTTCAGGTGCTTTTTTTAGATACCAAAACAGACTTGTATGGTTGTTGCCATTACCACTATTTATTCACCTATCGAATCTATTTTATTTCAATAAAAGTAAAAGGGAAAAGAGTACCCCTTCAAGTACTCATCGTTTAAATTTAATTTCTTATGAAAAGTAACTTTTTTAAAGTAGGGATGCTATGTGCTGTATTCACAATAGCATACCTAAATGTGGAGGTGGTCATGGATGATACCAAACCAGTCTCAGAGCAGGAGTCGTTGATTTCAGCTTCGTTTATTACACCAGCAATGGCACAGTCTGGCTCTGGCTCTGGCTCTGGTTCTGGTTCTGGTTCTGGTTCTGGTTCTGGTTCTGGCTCTAAATACCTTGTGAGCGAAACAGATTGTTCTTCTAACTATGATATAGTATACGACCTACAGGTAGGTGCAACTGCAAGCGCTACCACGGGTGCTGGTGCTACAGTAGGACTGACAGTTTTGAAAAAGTTGCTTGGGGCTTTGGACATTAGTTATACCACTGAAGTTGATGGTTCTATTACCGCTTCTGGAACTGTGAGTGGACGTATGGCAACCACTGATGTTAAGTGTGGACCAGGTAATGGCACATGTGTAAAAAGTCCATGTGGTCAATTATAATTAACCATAAATACTGGTAAACTCTTGTTTGCCAGTATTTATTTCAATCAAATTCAAGTTACCTATAGATGATAAAATCCCTTAAATGTCCTAATATATATTTAGTATTCTGTTTATTATTTGCAAGTATATCATGCTCAGAATACAAATCAGAGCAATCTCAAAGTGTTAATTATGAAGAATTAAATGTTATTAAAATAGATAAGGTATCTAAAAAAATGATTTCCATAGATTCTCTTATCGTGCCAGGATCAATAAATTTCATTCCTTTAGAGACTACCACTAATTCTTCTTTTGGATCTGTAAGTAAAATATTTTTAACGGATTCATCCTATGTTATTTTTGATGCTCAATTGGAAAGTGTATACCAATTCAATAAAAAAGGAGGATATATTAGAAAAATTGGAGAAGAAGGGAAAGGTGCATTGGAATATACAATGATTAAAACTTTGTCATTAAATAAATCGGAAGGTACTTTGGATATATTAGATGTCAGCAAAAGGCTAATTAAATATGATGTTTCAACTGGTAAGGCATTGCATGAGCGAAAATTAGATTTTGATAACTTTACGGTTGATGAATATTTTGCAATTGACAATAATAAATTTATTGTATATAATAACTTCAGGTTAGATATGTCTAAGCCTCAGGATACACTTTACCGTTTGAGATATTTGAATAATGACATTACTATTTACCAGGGTTTGCCTTATGAATTTAATCTAGAAAAGAAAATTCACCCTCATCGTACAAGGCATAGTATTTATAGCTATCAAGGAAACACTCATTTTTTTGAACCATTTAATTCGTTGGTTTACTTGCTTAATGAAGATGGTATTGAAGTAAAATATGAAATAAAATATGAATTAACCGAGGAAATTTCTACTCAGGAGAAGGTTAAAAATTTGCTAAATGGATCGCAAGATTTAAATCGACAATATTTGGGTAAGGTGATGGAAACAGAAAAGTTTTTGTTTTTAGAGTTTTCAGAGGCGCTGAAAGGACAAAGTGTAAGATTTAGGAGATATGCTTTGTATGATAAGGAAAATGAGAAGTGTCTTGGTAATTCCATCTATTCCTATTTTATCGTAGAATTAGGACTTGAAGTTTTTTTACATCAGCTATCTGATCAATTATTTGTAGCGGCAGTTCCTGCAGATGTGATTGTTAAGTATCAAACTGCATATAATGATGCTTTATCTGAAGATGAAATTTCACCGCTTATACAGGAGGTAATAAATCTTAAGATAGATGTAGCCGATAATCCAGTTTTGATTTTGATGAAGCTGAATTAGTTATTTACTATTACTTTTTTTTCAGTTTTGATTGAAAGTATAAGCTTATGAAAAAGACAAGCATTGTATTAGCTTCGATAACTACATTTTTTGTAGCGATTTATTTTTTTATCTATATCCAGAAGATACGTCATTATGAAACATATATTCAGTCCCTGGAAGAGACTTTAAGTTTGAAAAATGAAATCATTGATAAAGTGAACTCCTTTATTCTAACAACGGCTAAAGATGAGAATAAAAGACTAAATATTAATGAGCTATCATCTTTAGAATATGAAAAATTATCTAATTATAACAAGCCATTGTGCTCACTACCTCTTTTGGTAGTTAGGCTTAGTGAAGGACAGTGCTCCGATTGCGTGCGAAATTTACTAAATATACTTCAAGAGAAAATTCCTCAGGCTTTAGAAAAAAGAGTTGTGATTCTTACTGACTTTTCCAGATACTTTTATGCTAAAAAATTTGTAGAAGAGAATCCGGACATTCCTTTTGCATTTAGAAATATGAAGAGAACAAAAGCTGTGTTAAAGTCTGATTTTTATAACGCCCCATATATTTTTGTTATTGATAATGACAGTAAAATTAACAATGTGTTAATACATTTAACGGATGAGCCAGAAAGAACCAAACAATATATTGTGGCTATGATATCTAAATTTTTGCTAGAGGCGGAATCCAAATAGTATGAAAGTGCAGATGTTAAGAGAGATTGTCTCCGAATATGCTTAGGCTCATGTAATTTTGCCCCATTGGAATACTTGTTTATTTAGCTTTAGGCTAATGAAGATAGAGTTTACTAAATATTTACTTCAATTGCTTTAATATTTCTCCCTCATTTACGATATATATGAAACTGTCTAGATAATCGCCTTGATTCATAAGGTTCAAACATGGCTTTTGCCCAGTCGCTGCGAACCAAAGATCTACATTTCCTATTCCATGTGGGGAGCAATTGCTTCGGAGTACATAATGAAGTGACCAATAAGCTCGAAGGAGCATTGTCACGCTTGCGTAACATCGAAAAACTGGAATCCAGAACATGGGATGGATGAGGTAATGTACTCTCTGATATTAACTCAAGATGTTGATCTTGAGGCTGTGCGTTTTGGGGTGCCGCACTCATTAGGCAGTTATATGCTGAGATATGTGAAAGAGATGTATGCTAAACTATGAGCATGACACAGGTAGAGGTTCAGGGCTAATTAGAGCTACTATTGGTATTTTTATGGTTTATTTTATCATAAAGAGATTGTATAATTAGCTTAATTGTTTTTAGAATGATTTGATGATACAAAACAATTCTTCTTTTTCCATCTTAACCACATTTACTGTTCTGGTACTAATCGGAATTGCCTTGACTCCTAGGGTGCAAACAAGGCTTCTACCCAATCGCTACGAGCCAAGGATCTATATTTCCTACTCCATGTGGGGTGCCAATGCGATAGTAGTGGATAATGAAGTGACCAGTAAGCTGGAAGGAGCATTTTCAAGGTTGCAGGATCTGGAGAAGCTGGAGTCCAGAACTTGGGGTGGGGGAGGAAATATTACCCTTAAATTAGATGAAGATGCTGATATTGATGCTGTGCGTTTTGAAGTGGCCGCATTGGTCAGGCAGTTGTATCCTGATCTACCGGAAGGGGTGAGCTATCCCAGTGTGAGCATGGCTGGGGCAGAAGATCAGGATCGTCCGGAGCGGTTGATGGGTTTCACACTTTCCGGGCAAGGGAGTAATACGGAAATAGGCGCTTGGGCAGAACAGTATTTGGTGCCTGCCTTCTCAGAAGTGATCGATGTGGAAGATGTCTATGTCTTTGGCGCTTATCCTTATGAATGGGAATTGGTGTATGATCAGGAGAGGTTAAAGGATTTGGGGATCAGGCCATGGGAAATTGCCAATCAGATGAGGAATTACTTTCATCGAGCTGATTTGGGAAATGTGAAGGAACAAACTTTTTCCGGGCAGCAGCTGGCTATTCCGGTAGTGTATCAGGGGCTACTGGCTGATGAGTTTGAAGAGCATGTCATGCTTCGACAGTCTCAGCATGACAAACGTGTCACACTGAGCCTGCCGAAGAGAGACACGAGGCAACCATTCACTATCCGCCACCAAGGCAGACTTTTCAATCTCTCCGACCTGGTAAAAGTGAGGAAAGTAACTGAAGTGCCTCGTCGCTATGAGCGCATCAATGGATTGGATGCGGTGAATATATTGGTGACTGCTCGTGGGTCGGCGAATTTCATCGTCAGTGCGGATGCCCTAAGAAAGGTGGCCGAAGAACTGACGACTAAGCTTCCAGAAGGTTATTCACTACAAGTAAATTATGATGCTTCTGAGTTTATCAAAGATGAACTGCAAACGATCATTCTCAGGGTTTCTGCTTCATTGTTGGTGCTACTGCTTTTTGTGTATGCAGTGAGTAGAAGCTTGCGCTATTTTGCTATTGTCACCTTGTCCATTTTAGTGAATGTCATCATTGCTTTTGCGGTCTATTATTTTCTGGATATTTCCATCCATTTGTATTCACTGGCAGGCATTGCCATTTCTTTAGGAATTATCATTGACAATACCATAGTGGTGGTAGATCAGCTTCGTCATGGCAAAGGACTGAATGTAATCCGTGCAGTGGTGGCGGCTACATTGACGACTATAGGTAGTTTAATTATCGTTTGGTTCCTGGATCCTGAAACTCAGTTGAAATTGATAGATTTTACATGGGTAATGATCATCAACCTGTCATTGTCGTTGTTGGTTTCATTCTTCTTTGTGCCGGCGCTGATGGATAAGCTACCACTCAGAAAGCGGGATTTATCGCGAAGAATGAAGAAAACACGTCGGATCGTCAGGTTTACAAGATTCTATGGCCGGCCAGTCTTCTGGCTTAATGGTAAGCGTTGGCTGGTGTGGCTAATCCTGATTTTGGGTTTTGGGCTGCCTATATTTATGCTACCAGGTCATATCAAAGGAGATCAGTTTTACACTCGTTGGTACAATAACGTTTTTGGAAGTCGCTTTTATGTCGAAACCATTAAACCTGTCAGTGATGTGGCCTTGGGTGGAGTGTTAAGACTTTTTGTACAAGGTAATCAAGGCCAGCGTTTCAACCGGTCTGATGAACGCACAGTGCTGAATGTGTCGGGAACTATGGATGATGGCACTACGCTCGAAAAGACGAATGAAGTTTTCCAGCGAATTGAGAATTTTCTTGCTCAGTATGAGGAGATAGAGCAGTTCCAGACTTCTATCTATAGTCCATCCTCTTCGCGATTGAGCATTATATTCAGACCGGAGGAAGAACATGGAGGTTTTCCTCACCAGCTGAAAAGTGAATTGGAGCGTTTCTGTATAGATCTGGGTGGTGCCGATTGGCAGATCAGTGGTGTAGGACGAGGATTTGATAACAGCCTGCATGAAGGACGTAGGAATAACCGGATGACGCTTTATGGTTATAACCTGGATGATCTGAAAGGCTATGCCGATAAACTAAAAAATTACCTGCTCGAAATCCAGCGTGTTGACGATGAGTCCATTTTTATCAATGGCCGGGCTACTTACAATTCTAAGATTCACCGGGAATATGAACTTGCCTTTGATAATGACAAAATGATGCGTTCGGGGATTTCTCGCGGCTCATTGTTGGGTAATCTTCGGGATTTGTCAACAGACAGGAATTATGTAATGACTGCATTCAACCAGGGACAATACGAAAATGTATTTATGAAAGCTGATGAAGCTTCAGTCCCTGATATCTGGGAGTTTACCAATCTACCTTTAGAGCTTGGTAATGATCGATATACAAAGTTTCAGGAATATGGAAACTTTACTAAAATACGTCAGCAAGACCTCATCAATAAAGAAGACATGCAATACACCATGGTGGTAGAGTTTGATTTTATCGGTAGCTGGGGACAGCAGCAGTATTTTCTGGGCCAGGTGCAGGACAGGCTTAATCAGCAATTGCCCATAGGCTATTATGTGAAACCAATGCAGAACTTTGGAGGAAGATGGGGAGAGGAAGAAGAAGGACATAAAAAGCTATGGTTAGTATTGCTTGTTGTTGGTATAATCTTTTTTGTGAGTTCAGTTGTATTCGGATCGCTTTTGCAGCCTTTGATGGTGATCTTGTTGATCCCAGTATCTTTTATTGGTGCATTCCTCACATTTCATTTGTTTGATATCCCTTTTAATGAAGGTGGTTTTGCTGCGCTGGTATTGCTGAGTGGGTTGACTGTCAACTCGGTTATTTACATCCTGAATGATTTGAATCAATTGAGAAAAGACCGTCTGGGATTGTCACAAAACAGGTTATACCTTAAAGCTTTTAATCAGAAAATTATACCAATTTTATTGACTATTGTTTCTACTGTATTGGGATTAGTTCCATTTCTGTTTGGTGGTGAAGGAAATACTTTCTGGATGTCCCTTTCGGCTGGAACGATAGGTGGCTTGTTGTTCTCAATTTTAGGGATAATGATTATTTTGCCGGTGTTTGTGAAGAGAGGATTTGGTTGATGGGGGTTAGGTGTTGGTTGTTAGGTGTTGCCTGCCTGTCGGCAAGGCAGGGTTGTTAGTTGATGGTTGATGGTTTACCCTCTGTAATGAAATGGAAGAGGGTTTTTAGTTGTTAGTTGATGGTTTTTGGTTGTTAGTTGTTGGTTGTTAGTTTATGGTTGATTGTTGATGGTTGATTGTTGATGGTTTTTGGTTGTTAATTGTTTGGTGTTAGTATGAGTGATTGTTGAATTTTAAGAGTATTATAGAAATGAATTTAAGAGTATTTATCGAAATGAAAAAATTCAAAGAATTGAAAAATTGGATTGTAAACGGGTTTCTGTGCAGTCTCTCCCTACAACCATCACCTATCACCTATCAACTTGATAACCCCACCAGACAACCAACAACCAACAACTCCGCTCCCACCGCCCAACAACCAACAACCAACAACCTGTTGGCCATGTGCATCGTCCTCAGCCTATTGATGCTGTTTGCTTCATGCACTTCATCAGACACAAAAAACTCCCTCGCCATGACGCGCTCAGAGTACAAGGAAGAGCGAAATGTTGTAGTAGTCAACAAGGCAGAGGAAGGAGATTTTTTTAAGGAATATGTGAATAATGGGGTATTGCAGGCCAGTCAAAGCGCACAAATTTTATTTGAAGAACAAGGAAATATCGAGAAGGTTTTGGTTGCTAATGGTGATTATGTGAAAAAAGGTCAACTGTTAGGAAGGGTTGAGGATCAGCAACAGCAATATAATTATGACAGGTCAGTACGCAATCTAGAAAAAGCACGATTGGAGATGGCTACCATGCTGATAGAGCAGGGATATAAGCTTGCCGATTCTAACAATATTCCAAATGAAGTTTATGAGCGTGCTAAAGTAAAATCAGGTTATTATGATGCAATCAATGATCAGGAGCTAGCATCAATCAAGTTGGCACATACACGATTAGTAGCACCTTTTAATGGAGTAATAGCTGATCTGGAGGCTAAAGCCAATAACCAGACTTCACAGTACAAACAGTTTTGTCAATTGATCAACAATGCAGCATTTGAAGTAGAATTTCTAGTATTGGAGTCTGAGTTGGAAGATATGGAGCCGGGAATGACTGTAGAAGTGAGTCCTTTTGCCTATCCAGAATATTCATGCTCGGGAGAGATACATACTGTTAATCCCAAAGTAGAAGAGAGTGGTATGGTGAAAGTCAGGGCAATTGTGAAGAATATGGATGGAAAACTCGCAGAGGGCATGAATGTGAAAATTTTAGTGAAGAAACTCATAGGGAAAAGGGTATTTGTTCCAAAAGAAGCTATTACACTCAGGCAAGAGCGAGATGTGGTGTTTACCCACAGAAATGATACAGCTTTTTGGAACTATGTGAGAGTCGGCCCCACTAATTCAAAATACACGGTGATTGAAGAGGGTATCCGGTCTGGTGATGAAGTTGTGGTTGAAGGAAATTTCAATTTAGCTCATTTGGCAGTGGTGGAGGTGATAGACTAGTTGGTTGTTGGGTGATGGTTGTTAGGGATAGGTTTGATTGTAAAATAAAAGATTTTGGATGGGACCTCTTTAGGTGCACGACTAGTGGGGAAGGGGTAATTGATAGTTGATAGTTGTTTGTTTCTGGTTGCTGGATGAATAGTAGGAAAATTTAGAAGTAATTAATTGAAGGTGTCAAGGATTTTATACTTAAAGGAAATTTTTATCAAGACAAGTTCAACTGGAATTCAGGCAGATGAAATTATAAGTCAAATCGAAAAAACGTGAAATATTTAAATTTTACATATATCCCATCAACAAACAACCATCAACTAAAGAATGAAATAAAATGAAGAGAATATTCTTAATATCGTTGATTGTTAATATATCCATCTCCGGACACTCCCAAGCAGTCCGTCAAATAACTATGGATGAAGCGATAGCTCTAGCCTGGGAAAATTCGTTCGATGCTTACAGCAATAATTATAGCTATGAGTTGAGTAGGTTGAACTGGATGGATCAGAAATATGGATACCGACCCACCATTAGCCTTGGTTCTACCATTTCGGATTATACACGCTCTATTCAGGAGCAGTGGGATTCAGAAGAGCAGAAGATGCTGCCTTACGAAGTTCAGTGGTTGGTCAACTCTGCAAGTTTGAATTTATACCAACCCGTTCCCTTCACCGGTGGATCGGTTAGTGTTTATTCTGGTCTTCGGAGAAATCAAAATTTTGCAGAAACAGGCAATGTTTTGAATTATGTTTCCACTCCTGTTCGCTTTTCATACAGTCAGGATTTTAGCAAGCCCAATTCTTTTAAATGGAATAGAAAAATTGGAGAGCTGAGATTTCTGGAGGCGAATAGCCAGAGATTGGAGAACCGAGAACAAGTAGCTATAAGGGCAATTACTGCATTTTATGATTTGTTGATTGCACAGAATCAACTGGAAATTGCAAGCCTGAACGCCTCCAATGCAGATTCGCTGATGTGGATGGCTCAGCAGAAAAAAGAAATTTTCGCTATTACACGGTCTGATTTTTTAAATCTGGAGCTTCAGCAAACTAACGCAAAAATCCAATTGGAAAAAGCGCAAAATGATCTGGAAATGCAGCAGGTTTCGTTCAATATTTTTCTTGGATTGGAGATGGAAACAACGATTGAGTGTATAACTCAAACTGTGACCATGCCTATTGTAATTATTAATGAATTAGCCCTGTCAAAGTCCTTTGAGAACAATTCTGATATTCTGGCAATTAGCCGAAAGTTACAAGAGGCAGAAAGATCTGTGTTAGAAGCGAGACGTCAGTCTTACAGTTTGAGTATAAGTGGATCACTAGGATTGAATCAGAATAAAGGAAATATAGTGGATGCTTATTCTGATTTATTGGATCAGCAGGGTGTAGGGCTAACATTGAGTGTGCCGATTTATGATGGGGGTAGAAATGCCCGATCCTTGCAGCGCTCAAAAATGGCACTGGAGTATCAGCAGAAAGAAGCAGAGCAGAATAAGATTGAGCTAAGTCAGCAAATCACCCAGCAGGTAACCAATTTCAATATTACAGGGAATCAATTGAAGGCATATGCGAAATCTGACACTCTGGGAGCTATAGTGTATCAGGCAGTCAAAGAACGATTCATTTTGGGAAAGGCAAGTATCATAGATATGATCAATGCTGAAGAGCGGAGGCAAAATGCACGATTAAGTTACTTGCAACAGTTGAAAAGCTATTGGATTCAGTATTACGGAATCAGAAAACTTTGTTTGTATGATTTCGAACAAGGCTTGGATTTAATGATTGGTTATTAGTGAACTTTTAAACCCCACCAAACCTCCCCTTATTAAGGGGAGGCCGGGAGGGGTTAATAGTTGGTTTTTAGTGAAATGATACAACTTTAATGTACTTGGAATAATTCCTTGTACGAATTGGATTAAAAACGATTGCTGTTTTTATTAAGATGATAGTAATGGATATAAAATCTTTGAAGGAAATAAGATATTCGGAAATGATTACGGAGTTGGAGTCTTTGTGTAGGATTGTTATTCAGTTATTCGTGTGCACCTCCCCAACAACTAACAACCAACAACTATGATCCGGTTCCTCATAGAAAGACCAGTTTCAGTACTCATGGTTTATCTCGCCATAGTGTTGCTAGGTATAGTTTCATTTTTTAAAATTCCTGTTTCTCTTTTACCTGATGTAGCTATACCAGAGATTACGATTCAGGTCAGTGCACCTGACAAATCCGCTGTTCAGATGGAGGAAAATTACATAGCTAGAATTCGGAGAAGCATGCAGCAGGTAGCTCATCTGGAAGATGTAGAAACCTTTGCAACTAATGGATCTAGTCGTATTCGTCTGGTGTTTGATTTTGGTACGGATTTACAATACGCATTTATTGAAGTGAATGAAAAGATAGATGCGCTCATGCAGAATATGCCGGATGAATTTGAACGTCCACGCGTCATCAAAGCATCTTCTACGGATATTCCCGTGTTTTATTTGTCTGTTGGACTTAAGGAAGGATTGGAAGATGGTTTGGGCAACCGGTTCATGGAGTTAAGTGCATTTTCTGAACAAGTCATCAAACGTAGAATTGAGCAGTTGTCTGAAGTAGCGATGGTGGATATTAGTGGAATGGAGTATCCGGAGATTCACATCCAGATTGATTTAGGAAAACTGGAAATCCTGGGATTGAATCCACAATCACTACAGTCAGTATTGGAACAGAATAATCTTTCTGCCAGCAATATTAAGGTGAGAAATGGATTGTATGAGTTTAATGTAAAGTACTCCAGTCTTTTGAAAAACCGGCAGGATATCGAGAATCTTACCTTACTCACTGGGAATCGAATTTTTAAACTGTCTGATGTAGCCAATGTGATGGTGAAGCCGAGAAGTGGAAAGGGATATACTCTGGACAAAACGAATAAGGTCATAACCATGGCGGTGATCAAAAAATCTACCGCACGCATGGAGGAATTAAAACAGAAAACAAATGAACTTTTAGATGCCATTAGGAAGGATTATCCCAGGCTGAGATTTGAAGTCACCAGAAATCAGACAGAGCTTTTGGATTACAGCATCGCCAACCTGAAAAGTAGCCTGGCAATTGGGGCGATTTTAGCCTTTTTGGTGCTCTTCCTATTTATGAAGGATTTACGCTCACCACTTCTGATTGGTATCTCTATACCGGTCAGTTTGATTGTGAGTTTACTGGCATTTTATCTTCTGGATGTTTCTATCAACATCATCTCCCTGTCAGGATTGGTAGTAGGTGTTGGATTGATGATTGACAATTCAATTATCGTAATAGATAACATCAATCAAAGTATTAAAAGTGGAAAAGGAGATTTAGTGGAAGATAGTGCGACTGGAGTTGTAGAAGTCATTACACCTCTGATTAGTTCGGCCTTAACCACGTGTGCGGTGTTTGTGCCACTTATTTTCCTTGGAGGTATCGCGGGAGCATTGTTTTATGATCAGGCCATATCCATTTCCATTGGTCTTGCCTCTTCTCTGATTGTTTCAGTCACCATTATTCCCGTCTTATTCGTTTTGTTTTCAAAGTCAAGGTGGAAATCGATCAAACTACCCGGGAGCAAGGCATATCTGGAAAATGCCTATGAAATAGGGTGTCATTGGGTGGTCAATCATAAATCTCTTTTCACCTTCGGAACCTTTGTCCTTTTGGTTGGAGGGGCAGTCGTTTATTTTGTGCTGGATAAAGAGCGCCTGCCGGCAATGGAGCAGCAGGAAGTGGTGGCAACTATAGATTGGAATCAGAATATACATATTGATGAAAATCGAAAAAGGATTGAATCTCTGATAAGCGATTTCAGTGATTATACCGCTACCGTTTCAGCTTCAGTGGGTGACCAATGGTTTTTGATGGACTGGACCAATAACCTTACCAATACACAGGCTCAGGTATATTTCAAGAGTCATAGTGAGGATTCATTAAAACTTTTTGTTTCAGAGCTGGAAGGGTGGATGAAGGATCATTTTCCTCGTGCCAATTATGAACTGCATCCTCCAGAGAACCTCTTTGAGAGGGTTTTTAACACCTCTCAATCGCCATTGGAAGTAAGGCTATCTGCGAATGGAGCAAAACCTTACCCTGATGCGGAAATATTAAATGAAATCATCTCTTCAATTCAAGAACGTACCGGTTTGAAGCCTACAGTAAAGCCTGCCATGCAGGAAGTGTATGAGCTAAAACCTCAGTTCGAAAAGCTACTGCTGTATGAGGTGGATCCTAATATCCTCATTCAGACGCTCAGGGCATCAATGAACCAACTGTCAGTTTTCACGCTTCGACAAGGTCAGACTGAGGTACCGGTGGTCATTTCAGAAAAAGAGTCCAAAGACATTGACCATATCTTACAAACGACTCAGGTAAGATCCGGTCAGGAGGCTTTGATACCTGTGAATCAACTATTAATAGCCAGAAAGATTTTGGGGTATAAGTCACTTTCCGGAGATGCCAACCATCCATTTGTCCGGCTGCCGTATGCAGTGAAAGACTCAGAAGTAGAAAGTGTGATCCGGGAAGTAGAAGCTGTGATGGACAAATTCCCGAATATAATGGTTGATTTTAGTGGAAGCATATACCAAACAAGGCAACTGCTTTCAGAGCTGTGGATCATATTCCTGGTGGCCGTTTTGCTGCTGTATTTTATTCTGGCTTCCCAGTTTGAATCTTTGTTGCAGCCATTGATCGTCTTTATTGAGATTCCGATAGATATCGCTGGGGCACTGTTATTTCTATGGCTTTTTGGGCAGAGTTTCAATCTGCTGGCGCTGATAGGGATGATCGTAATGTCCGGGATTATTATCAATGACTCCATCCTTAAAATAGATACCATCAATCGCCTGAGGAAAACTGGCCTTTCCATCGATGATGCAATCCGAAAAGGAGGGAAGCGTAGGCTCAAACCTATCATTATGACTAGTGCTACGACTATCCTGGCGATGGTACCTTTCCTATGGGGGAGTGATATGGGATCAGTGCTTCAGCGACCATTTGCAGTAGCAATAATAGGAGGGATGTTGATAGGCACATTTGTGAGTTTGTACTTTATCCCAATTGCTTATAGGGCGATTTATCAAAAATCAAGTCATCATGGGGACTAGGGTAATCATATTTATCGCAGCATTTATACTAATTCTGTTGCCAACCTTTTTTAATCTGATCTGGCTTTCGGGTTTATTGATTGGACTGATATCTTATGGTTTAATATTATTTGGGTTGTCAAAAGTCCGGTTTGGAGGAATAAAAGTTATAAGATCAGTATTCTTGATCTTTGGAATTGTAATTATTTCTGTGGCTGTAAGAGTCTATGGATTTGAAGTTTATGCCATTCCTACTCCATCAATGGAAAAAACAATATTGGTCGGAGATAAAGTTTTAGTGAGCAAGCTCAAGCATGGTCCTTCACTACCGAGATCTCCTTTTGAAATTCCGTGGGTCAATTTACTTTTTTACTTCAATGAGGCTTATGCGGGTACAGAAGACTCAGTGTTTTGGGACTATCAAAGGTTGGAAGGTTTTGGTCAAATCAAACGTGGTGATGTACTCGTGTTCGATCACCCGAGGTGGAATCAGGTGTTCATCAAGAGATGTGTGGCACTGCCTGGCGATACGCTGGAAATCAGAGATGGCCTGGTATATATTAATGGCAATCGGTATAAAGATGAGGATAAAATCAGGAGACCATGGAGAATTCAGGTGAATGATCCCAATCGGTTCAGACAGATCATGCGCGAGGATAAAGTTTGGGGTAAATGGGAGAAGCACAATGTTGTGGAGATTTCTCTAACGGAAGATCAGATGCAGGAGTATGCCACTTATGATGTGGTGGATTTCATTGAACCCAAGTCACTTCCTTATGATCCTAATCATGAAGTCTTCCCGGGAAGAAGTTACTACCACCATTCCAAATGGTCAATAGATAACTATGGCCCATATGTGGTGCCGTATCAAGGAATGAAAATTGATCTCAATGCGATCACAGATAATCATTATTGGTTCATGATCAAATACCGGGAAGGCAATACTGAAAGTTTAAATGTGAGAGATGGTGTGTTGTATTTCGGTGATACTATTGCGACTACCTATGAATTTAAGAAAGACTATTATTTCATGATGGGAGATAATCGTCATGATTCTAACGACTCTCGTTATTGGGGTCCAATTCAGGAAGATATGATCATAGGGGTTGCCAACACGATTTTGTTTTCCAATAACAAAGAAGGATTTCAGTGGGGAAGAGTATTTAAAAATATCAATTAGTTAAAGCTATGACCATTTTTTCCTTAAAGAGTGCCTTGTTGATTTTTGTCGGATTGCTAAGTGCATGCAGTCCCTGGACATCAGAGACTGACCACACATTAGAATTAGCCGGAGAAAATCGAGCTGAATTGGAAAAAGTTCTTTTACATTATAAGGAAGTGGATCCGGATGAATTGAAACTTAAGGCTGCTGAATATATAATATCCAATATGCTTTATCAATATTCGTTATCGGGTGCCAAAATTGATAATTTGAATAAGCTATATAAAAAAATATTTGAAGTACCCAAAGATCTTAGACATGAAGTGTTTAACAATGACACAACACTTGCAAAAATGAATGGTAATTTGAGAGCAAATTATGATGTTTTTCATGTAGACTCTCAAATGTTAATTGATCAAATAGAATTTGCTTTTATCACATACAATAGATTTCCTTGGTGTCAAAGTTATTATACATTTAATCAATTTTGTGAATATATATTGCCATTTAAAATTGGTAATTCTTCTATCATTAATTGGAGGGAGAAGGCCATGGCACAATATAATTCTGAACTAGAGTTTCTTGAATTTGAAAGCGGAGAAATTTTTGAAGCTGAGTTATTTGTTCATGAAGATACACTTACTAGGTCTGTGGGAAGAGCATCTGGAGGGAAAGTTGCTAAATTATTTCCCGGAGACTCACTCGCATTAGAATTTCAATTTTATACAAGTTCTTTAGATAAACAGAAATTGCAAATCGGCTATATGAATGGCCATATTGGAGCAGTAGAAGTGTTAGTTTTTATAGATGGGCAACCAACTGACAACATCCTTTTACCAAGTGATGGGAATTGGTGGGGATGGGATGTAAATCGTTTACCACAGGAGTTAGAATTTGACCTTGATACTGGGTATCACTCTCTAAAGCTGATTTCTAAAAATCGTTTGCTTTTTGTGGATTATTTGAAAGTTTCTGAGAGGGTAAAAAGGGTAGAACAAAATGTGTCCATTCCAGAAGGTGAATTTTTAGTAAAAAATTCAATAGGATTTCTAACGCCAATTAATGACCCTCTGATAAATCGAGGAAGTATAAAAGTTGTATCAGATTCAATAAATGCATTCAGGATAAGAATATCAGACTCTTTCGTGGGATTTCATCAGATTTCGTTTATTTCAGATTCAGGGACTCAAAAAGTATTGGATGCTTATACAAATTCGGACAGCTCTTGGGTGCTAACTTATGATAATTTCAATGCATCTAATCAACAATGGGCGTTCCTTCAAACTGATGATGGTCTTCAAATAAGAAATAGGCATACGGCTAAGTATTTGGCTATGTCAGCTGATGATAGTTCATTGGTTCAGTATCCCATTGATTCAATTAACGAATCTTTCTTTTGGTCATTAGTTCAATTAAAGGATTCAGTTGACCAATTTGAGGTTACCTTGGATGATGCTATTAGAGTTGCACATATTTTAAATCCTATTACAGATAAGGATTTTCATTGGTATGGACCCAAAGGAAATATGGATGGACTCAATCTTATCAATTTACTTGACTACCCATATGGCACTTGTAAAGAAGGAACCCAACATCAAGTTATGGTTTTACGATCTCTTGGAGTTGCTTCGGCTACTGATTTCGTTATAAACTGGGCAGATAGGGCTTCAGGGCATAGTTGGTGTGTAGTTTTTGATAATGAGGGAAATACAATTCAAAGCAATCGATTATCTAAAGTTGGAGAATTGTTATGGTGGATTGAAGGATCCAAGAAAGGGAAAGTATACCGCAATGTAAATTCAATAAATGAAGAAAGTTTATTTATACAGAATAATAACTATCGAACCATTCCAGATGTCTTTAACAATCCCTACATTAAGGATGTAACTATGGAATACGCGGATGTTTCTCACGCCGAAATATTTTGTGAAAGATTTAAAGAGAATGACATGGATTTCGGGTATGTTCAGGTGTTTGATAATCAAAATTGGACTACTATTGGTTGGGGTATTAAGAATGGAGAAACTTTTAAATTCAGTAATATCGAAAAACAGGTAGCATTCCTTCCAACTACTTTTGTCAATCGTAGATACGAACCAATAAATGATCCTTTTTATCTGGACTCTCTCGGCTTAGTTCATCATTTCACAGCAGATACAAATGACAGGCGACACGTTGTAATTAAAAGAAAATACCCTAACAGAGTTGTGAGTGAATGGCATCATGCCAGAATTCTGGGTGGTAAATTTCAAGGAGCTAATCAACCATATTTTGCTGACTCGGTGACTATCGGTATGATTGACTCCACTATGTTAGATCCACTATTTCATACAGTGAAAGTAGACTCAATTCAGAAATATAAATACTTCAGGTATCTTGGGCCGAAAGGAGGATATTGTAACATTAGTGAGTTAGTGTTATTCGATCCTGAAGGGGATTCCATTCAAGGTGAAATCATCAGGACTGATGGTAGAGATGATAGAACAAAGGAAAAAGCTTTTGACGGTAATGTATTAACTTACTTCGATGCACAATCTGGAGATGAAGGCTGGGTAGGCTTAAAACTGGATCAGCCAACAGTAATACATAAAATCAGATTTGCTGCCAGAAATGATGGTAATATGGTAGAGGTTGGTGATGAATACGAACTGGTCTATTGGGACCGGGAATGGAAAAGTTTAGGTAAGATCACAGCAACGACCGACTCATTGGTATATGATAATGTGCCTTCCGGTGGGTTATATCTATTACATAATCTTACCAAAGGAAAAGAAGAGCGGATCTTTACCATTGATGAAAACGGTGATCAAGTGTGGTGGTAGTCGTTACCACACTTTTCACAAACATCCCTCAAAGCTCCACAATAAGTCCATCATGAGCAATCTGAATGCCTTCTGGTAGTTCCTTTTCTACATCTCGATGCTTACCCATGTTGTGACTGAGATGAGTGAGATAAGTTTGTTCTGCACCTATTTCCTGAGCCAGGGCAACTGCCTGATCCAATGTAAAGTGACTGATGTGATCTTCCTTTTGTAAGGCATTTAAGACTAATACTTTGCTGCCTTTGATTTTTTCTTTTTCCTCTTCAGAGATGAAATTAGCGTCCGTGATGTAAGTGAAGTCCCCAATTCTGTACCCTAAAACTGGTAATTTGTAATGCATCACTTCTATTGGGGTGATTGTAACATCTTTGATTTTGAAAGGTGATAGAGAAATAGGGTTCGTCACCACCTGAGGCACACCGGGATATTTCTTTTCAGCAAAACAGTAAGCAAACTCTTGTTTGAGCTGGTCTATTACCTCCTGCCGAGCATAAAGCGGCATGTCCATTTTTTGCTTGAAATTGAAGCTACGGATATCGTCCAAACCACCCACATGATCTTTGTGACCATGCGTGATGATCACCGCATCCAGCCGCTGGATTCGTTCTCTCAGCATCTGAGTTCGAAAATCAGGTCCCGTATCTATGACAAAATGTTTTCCTTCAATCTCGATAAAGACGGAAGTGCGGTTGCGCTTATCTCGATAGTCTATCGAGTTACATACTTCACAGTCACAAGCAATGACCGGAATTCCCTGGGAGGTACCGGTACCTAAAAAAATAATTTTCAAAACGAAAGTTGTGTTTGGTTTATATCGTGAAAAAGTTTTTGATTTTTTTCACTCAGTTTACTAGTGTCAAGGTCTATTTGTTTGAGGATTTCCAACAGGCTGTTAATTTTTCCGTCTAGAGAATAGTACTTGTTCACTATCGCGATTTTATTGTCTTTCAGAATACAATAACCCGATTGAAACCTTCCTTTTTCATACCTTAGATTGTAATCCGTCTCTGAAAAAATATCCTCGAGCCTATTGAGAAAGTGTTTGGTGTACTTAATTTCCATTCGTCAGATAACTATTTACTGTTTCTACCAAAGTGTCATAATTAAGCGGTTTTGGTAAGTATCCGTTGATTCCAGCAGCTTTGAAATCATCCATGCTGTAATTATTAGCATTTCCTGTGATTGCAATGATAGGTATTTTGGCATTATCATTTTCCATTTTTCGGATCTCTCTGGCGCACTCCATTCCATCCATCACGGGCATATGGATATCCATCAATACCAGGTCGTAATCATCACCTTCCAACAAGTCGATGACCTTTTTTCCATTTTTCACAGTATGAATACTGTAGTTCTGCAAAGTCAGGATTTTTTTGGTCAGGTTTTGTATGACAGAGCTGTCTTCAGCTACGATTATTTTTTTGCTCATGGTTCAAATTTAGTTTAGGTGGTTATAAAATTCTTATAGCTTTCTTTAAACTCTCCCAGGCAATCAGCCAGATGGTTGAGTTTTTCTGTTAATTCTGTTGTGTCGTTTTGCTTCAGTTGTTGCTCTATGATCCTGGAGGCTGTGGCCATTCGCTCTATACCTAGTGTTCCGGCGTTACCTTTTAGGGTATGGAGTTCCTGTCTGGTTTTCTCCAATTCTCCATTTTTGGCATAATTCAGGGCATTTTCTACTTGTTCAGTAGCTTCCAGATCAAAATCTTCGAGTACACTTTCGATCAATTCCTTTCCTCCATATTTGAATAGATGATTGAGGGTGTTTTGATTAATGATCAACTCTTCTGTATTCTCTTCGAATACTTCCGAACTAACAGATTTCGGTTCGAAATGTAACCATGTTTTTACTTTTTCTATCAGCGCTGTGGCTTTTATTGGCTTGGCAATGTAGTCGTCCAGTCCTTTGCTAAGGAAAATCGCCCGGTCCTCTTCCATGCTATAGGCCGTCATAGCCACTAAAGGCGGAACCTTCTCTAAGCCCAAGTTCTTGATTCTGTGCGTTGTTTCCACGCCATCCATTTCAGGCATCTGAATGTCCATAAAGATCAGATCGTACGTGTTTTCCTCTACTTGCTCAATGGCCATTTTGCCACTAGAGGCTTCCGTAACGAGGCAACCAGATTTCTTCAGAATACTACTTGCTACCGTCCTATTGATATGATTATCGTCTACTAAAAGGATTTTCGGATTCGATTCAGTGAATTGTCTTACGAAATTGGCTTCTTCCAATACCTTGCTCGATGTTTCTGCCGACACTTCTTCTGCCACAAATGTGAACCAGAAGGTACTTCCAAGACCTGGAGTAGATGCCACACCAATCTCTCCACCCATTGATTTCACCAATTCTTTTGAGATGGCCAGGCCAAGACCTGTACCGGAATAGTTCTTGGTCCGCGAGCTGTCTATCTGACTAAATGTTTGGAAAAGCTTATCAATATCAGCAGGCAATATGCCTATACCGGAATCTTTGATTGAAACTTTGAATTTGTATTTAGGTTCGTCTACCTCCATTACCCGAATACTCAGGTTGATATTTCCTTTGTTTGGAGAAAATTTAATGGCGTTTGAAGTTAGGTTGGAGAGTACTTGAGCAAGTCTGGTTTCATCCGCCAGTACAAATTTTGGTAGCTTCTCATCGAGGTGATAGTATAGCGTGTTATTGCTGAGATGTGCTTGCTGAGAGTAAAGTGCATAAACTTTTTCGAAAGTCTCAATCAGATTGGTTGGTTGGAGGCGAAGTTGCATTTTACCAGCCTCAATCTTGGATAAATCCAAAATGTCATTCAAAATCATCAGTAGACTGTCAGATGATTTTTTAATGGTCTTGATGTATTCTGATTGTTCTCTATCTAGTGCTGTAGTTCCCAGTAGATCTATCATACCGATGATCCCGTTCATCGGGGTACGAATTTCATGACTCATATTGGCCAGGAACCGCTCTTTAATCTGTAATGAGCGCTCGGCAAGTTCCTTCGCTTCAACAAGTTGTCGGTTGGTCTCTTTCAATCGAGTAAAATCACGAGCTACGCCTTCAACTTCAAACGTGTTCTTTTGGCGTTTTATAAGGCGAACATTACTCAGAAACTCAATCGTTTGCCCATCTCTTGTATGTACCTCTCCTTCGAAATTCTGAACCTGTTTGTCTCGGTACAATTTCTTAAAGAGAGTAGCCATACTAGATTTTGAGAAAAAGAAATCCGTAATATTTTTCCCTATCAGGTCTTTTTGGTCATAGCCAATTACCTTTTTTACTGATGGACTGACCATTGAGATTACGCCATCCATATTGCATCGGAAATAGATATCCTGGAACGATTCAAAAATATTTCTGAACTTTTCTTCGCTTTCCTTCAGTGCAGTTTCTGAAAGTTTTTTCTCGGTGATGTCATTGGCGATAGCTGATATCTCTTTGATGCTACCATCAGCTCTGTAAATGGGGTTGAGAAAAACATCTCTCCACACTTTTTCACCATTAAGCTTTTTTTGGCTGGTCTGAAAATTGAGAGGGTTGCCAGAGAATACTTTGTTGTATTTGCCTTCCCAGAAACTGATTGCTTTCTTTCTAAGCATTTTATTCTGAATTCCTGTCAGCTTCAAGCCCAGCGTAGGAGTGATGCCGTAATAGGATTCGAATGCTTCGGCGTAGTTTTGGTTGAACGAAGTGAATTTAAAATTTCGATCTACGGACCAAATCTGGTGGGTACTGCTTTCGAAAATCGCATTGATTCGTGCAGCCTGGTTTTGAATTTTTTCAGTGTTTTGCTGCCGCTCCATGGAGAGCGTCACCTGTCCGGAGATGAAATCCAGAAGTTCCAAATCCTTGTGGTTGTAAGCACTTTGATCTTGATATGAAAAGACAGAAAGCACGCCTATCGCCTTGCTATCCATATATATCAGTACTCCGAGCCAGATTGTAGGCAGCTCATCAGTTAGCTTGATTTTCTTCTGCTGAGCGATTTTCTCAATGCCCTCATTATAAATGATCATGGGCTTTCCTCGCTCATAGATATAATCATACAGCAGTGTCTCCACGTCTCTGTTCAATCGTTTCTGCTGGGATGATTCCAGTTCATTGGTCCAAAACGCGTGATTGTACCCGTCTTCTGTTTTTAAAGCCACCGCAAAACTTCGAACTTTTAGAATCTCATTTAATTCCTGAAAAATCTGACCATAAAAATCCTCAGGATTGTTTCTGGAGATGGTAATACTGGCAATCTTGTAGTAAAGGCTTTGTGCGCGTTCTGCTCTGAATCGTTCAGTAATATCAAAAAAGACACAACGAAATTCTGAAGGTTCATCATCTTCGAACACGCAAGTAAGTTTGCCGATTACATAGATGTTCTTGCCATACTTGGTTTTTAATACAGTTTCAAAACGCTCAAGTCTGCTGCCGGCGGTAATTTTTAGTAGATTTTCGAGAGTTTGTTTTCTATGCTCGGGATGAATGACTTCCACGAATTTCAAATCATAGATTTCATTTTCGCGGTAGCCAAGTTTATTTCGCCAGGCTTCGTTGACAAAACGAAATTCTCCATTAGGCTTGAAAATCTGGATCAGGTCATTACTGGAGTCAAAGAGTTCTTTTAGGTGATAATTAGTTTTATCTGCCAGTGTAAAATAAGCTTCATTGGCTTTCTCAAGCTTTTCCCGCAGGAGCTGATTTTCCTTTTGTAATGAAGTAATGTCTTGATTCGCCAGATCCATATCTCCTAAAATTAGCCAAAACATGCTACTTTCGGATGACAAATGAGAGGGAAAAAGAGAATATTGGTTTCTGTGGTGGGGCCCACGGCTGTTGGGAAAACCCGTTTTGCGATTGAGCTTGCTCGTCATTTCAATACGGAAATTATTTCTGCAGATTCCAGGCAGTTTTACCGGGAGATGGAGATTGGCACAGCCAAACCTGATGCGGAAGAACTAGCCGCAGCCCTACATCATTTCATCGATAGTCATAGCATAGAGGACTACTACAGTGCGGGTATGTTTGAGCGCGAAGCGGTAGCTTTATTGGATTCACTTTTCGAAAGTCACGAAGTTGTCATTGCTGTAGGTGGGTCAGGCTTGTTTTTCAAAGCACTTTGGGAAGGTTTTGATGATATGCCGGATGTTTCTGATGAGATTCGTGATGAACTCAAGAGCACGTTAAAAAGTGAAGGGATAGTGAATTTATTGAATGAATTGAAGGAGCGAGATCCAGCTTATTTCGAACAGGTAGACCATAAGAATTATCAACGTGTGCTACGTGCACTGGAAGTAATAAGGTCATCTGGGAAAACATACAGCGAACATCGAAAAGGTCACCAAACGGCGAGCAGAAACTTCGAAAACATCAAAGTTGGTTTGAATCAGGAACGAGCAATGCTTTTTGATCGAATCAATCGAAGAATGGATATTATGATTGAAAATGGCTTATTGAAAGAAGCTAAATCATTGATGAAGTACCGCGAACACTCTGCTTTAAAAACTGTAGGATATACCGAAATATTCAGTTACCTGGATGGAGAATATGATTGGGAGGAGGCGGTTCGCCTTCTAAAAAGAAATTCACGAAGATACGCCAAGCGGCAGATTACCTGGTTTAAAAAAGACGAAGAAGTAAAATGGTATGAACCGAACCAACTGGAAGAGGTGATTCGGCTCATTGAAAATCAATTAAATACTTAATATTTCAACCAATCTCATCAAATCAGAGTTGATCGGTTTAGCTTTTGAAATGGCCAGTTTGAAACTGGTATAGGTCACTTTATCATTGATAATACCAACCATAACGTTTTTCTCCCCATTCAGTAATCCTTCCACGGCTGCCATTCCCAGTCTTGAGGACAAGATTCTGTCATAGGATGTAGGAGAACCACCACGCTGAATGTGACCAAGGTTCGATACACGGATATCTAATTCTGGAAGAACTTTTGATACTTCACTGGCAATCTGGTGAGCATCACCTTGTTCGCCACCTTCTGCTACCACCACGATAGATGAAGTTTTCTGATGTTCTCTTCCACTTTTCAAGGTGTCGATCACTTCCTGGATAGTAGTGGAAGTTTCTGGTACCATTACATACTCAGCACCACCCCCAATACCACTCTGAATGGCAATGTAGCCAGAGTGACGACCCATTACTTCGATAAAGAAAACTCTATCATGTGAGTTGGCCGTGTCACGAATTTTATCAATAGCATCCAGTGCAGTATTTACTGCTGTATCAAATCCAATTGTATGGTCTGAGCCATATAAGTCATTATCAATTGTACCTGGTGCACCTACAATAGGAATTCCGTATTCTTCAAAAAAGATATTTGCCCCTGTGAAAGTACCATCACCACCTACGGCCACCAATCCTTCTATTCCTCTTTTCTTGAGCTGCTCATAAGCTTTGGCTCTTCCTTCTTTGGTTTGGAAATCCTTGGATCTTGCAGATTTCAAAATCGTACCACCGCGCTGAACGATATTACTTACCGAATAGGATTTCATTTTGTAAATATCCCCTTCGATCATTCCATTGTACCCGTACTTGATCCCATATACATCAAGTCCAAGATACAGTCCGGTTCTAACTACCGAACGGATGCAGGCATTCATACCTGGTGCATCACCTCCTGATGTAAAAACACCAATACTCTTCATATGCTTAATTTTTGTGTTCTGTTTGACGTTTGGCATGAATGTTAATCATGCACTTTTTGATCGTTTTGTGAATTCAAGTCACACTTGATTCTAATTATCTGATATAAATCGGGGCTATGTTGTTTTATTTGCTCTTTCAGCACTCAATATTAACCAAATTAGGATTGGTAAAAAATGATTTAGAAATGAATCAGAAGGATTCAATCTGTATAGATAAAGAGTTCTCTGGTGGAATCTGCTGAAAATCCTGAATTGATTGAAATTCAATCGATTGCAGAAGATTGTTAATTTTTTAATGAGGAGTTTGAGATATTTTGAAAAAGAGATGGGCAACAAGAAAATATTGATCATTACATATTATTGGCCACCAAGCGGGGGAGTAGGAGTACAGCGATGGTTACACTTTACGAAAAACTTAAAGAAAGAAGGTTGGGATCCAATAATTTATACTCCAGAAAACCCTCAATTCGATATCACAGATGATAGTTTACAAAAATTTACAGAGGGAATTGAAGTCATCAAGTCATCAATTTGGGAACCTTTTGGGTTATTTCATCAGCTCACTGGCAATAAAAACAAGAATGAAGTGAAGCAAGGTCTGGTTTTGGAGAAGCCTAAAAAAACCTGGAAAGATGATCTGATCGTATGGATCAGAGGAAATCTTTTTATTCCTGATCCCCGGATGTTTTGGGTGAAACCATCGGTGAAATTTCTATCAGGCATTATAAAGGAAAGAAAGATCGAAACCGTAATAACTACTGGACCTCCACATTCTATGCATCTCATAGGACTAGGGCTAAAAAAGGAATTTCCTGAAATTAAATGGGTGGCGGATTTTCGTGATCCCTGGTCAGAGTGGGATGTTTTACCTAAACTCATGGCTACAAAGAGAACGCTGAAACAACACAGATCCTTAGAATTAAAAGTATTAAAGAAATCGGATCATATTCTCACTGTCAGCAATAGCTTATTGGAATCTTTGAAGTCCAAATTCCCCGAAGGGCAGGTAAGCCTCGTAACTAATGGAATCTCTGATGATAAAACAAAAATATATGAGGCACAGACTGAGAGGACTTCTGGTAAATTTGTAGTTGGCTACTATGGTATGCTCAATGAGATTAGAGACCCTGAAACCCTTTGGGGTGTATTGGAAGAAATATGCGAGCAAAATGAAGTATTTAATCATAATCTCGAAATTAGACTTGGCGGTATAGTAGCTAACTCGATTTTGGATAGATTGAATAAAAGCAAATGGTTATCGGGGAAAGTGGTGTCTCTGGGGTATTTAAATCATGAACAAGTATTTGACGAATATCAAAAATGTGATTTACTACTATTGCTTCTCAATAAATCAGATAATGCAAAGTGGATTTTACCAATGAAATTCTTTGAATACTTATCTGCAACTAAACCGATTCTGAGTCTTGGGCCCGAGGATAGTGATCTGGCGAAGATGTTTGAAGGTTTTTCAGTTGGCGAAATGATTGACTTTGATCATCATTCAGCAATATCACAGTTCGTTTTATCTATTTTTGAAGAGACTTACGATCTAAACCTCGAACACTTCCAGCGCTTGCTAAAACTGTATTCGAGATCAAATCAAACAAAGGAATTAATTAAGGTATTGGAAACACTATGAGTGAAAAGATAAAATTTGGGATTATTGGTTGTGGAAGGATAGCAGGCAGACATGCAGGACATATTAGCCGGCTAGGAGAACTGGTTGCTGTGTGTGATATAAAAGAAGATAAAGCCAGGGATCTCGCAAAAGAACATGATAGTCAGGCTTATACTGAAGTTAGTAAGATGCTTGCAAAACATCCTGAAATTGATGTGATATCGGTTTGCTCACCTAATGGCTTACATGCAGAGCACACTATAGCTTCATTACAGGCTGGTTTCCATGTTTTGTGTGAGAAACCAATGGCCATCAATGTATACGATTGCGGGCAGATGATACAGGAAGCTGAAAAGGCCAACAAAAGGTTGTTTATTGTAAAGCAAAACCGCTTTAACCCGGCAATTGCAGAACTAAAAAAGGTAGTAGATGAAGGAAGATTAGGGAAGATTCTTTCCGTACAGTTGAGTTGCTTTTGGAACCGGAATTTCAATTATTACTTGAATTCTGATTGGAAAGGAAGTATCGACATGGATGGGGGAACTTTGTATACTCAGTTTAGCCATTTTGTTGATTTATTGTATTGGATAGTAGGAGATGTGAGCGAAGTAAAGGCTTTAATAGGAAATTATACTCACGAAGAAATTATCGACTTTGAAGATACTGGAGTAATTGCATTGAAATTTTATAATGGAGCCATCGGCACAATCAACTACACGGTGAATAGCTATGGAAAGAATATGGAAGGTTCTCTGACTATTTTCGGAGAAAAAGGAACTGTCAAAGTGGGTGGACAATACCTAAATAATCTTGATTATCAGAATATCGAAGATTTCGAAATCGGGGAATTGGCTCCAGGTAATCCAGCTAATGAGTACGGGGAATATCAAGGATCCATGTCCAATCATGATAAGGTTTACGAGAATGTGATTGACGTTTTGACCAATCAGGGAGTTATTGCTACGAATGGATTTGAGGGATTGAAAACAGTAGAGATCATCGATAAAATCTACAGGGCAGCCCAATGACCGAGCCAAGAAAATTACAGGTAGGGATAAGGAATGTCAACTTTGGAGATCAGGTGACTATTGTCGAACCTGTCAATCTGTATGGATGTGATATTGGCGAAGGATGCTTCATTGGTCCCTTCGTTGAGATACAAAAAAGCGTTAGGATCGGTCGTCGTACTAAGGTCCAATCTCATGCTTTTATCTGTGAACTGGTAACCATCGGTGCAGATTGCTTTATTGGTCATGGGGTGATGTTTGTCAACGATCTTTTTCAGGATGGAGGCCCGGCCGGCGGAGATGTCTCAAAGTGGAAATCTACTACAATTGGTAATCATGTATCCATAGGTTCAAATGCCACGATTCTTCCAGTCAACATTTGTGATCATGTAGTTATAGGAGCTGGAAGTGTGGTAACCAAGAATATTTCGGAACCAGGAGTCTATGTAGGTAATCCGGCGAGAAAATTGCGTTAATCATTTTTAGAATGGTAGAGATGTATTTTTAAACATGATTAGAAAACTTGCCCAGGTATTTACGCTTATTCTCAGCCTTGCTGCTTCGGGACAAGAATCATATTCAATTACTACCAATTATACGGAGGAAGACGGACTACCTTCTAACCAGGTTTATGCAGTAGCACAGGATAATCTGGGTTTCATTTGGTTTGGGACAGATCATGGGCTAAGTAGATTTGATGGTCAGAATTTTGTCAATTATTCAATAGCTAATGGGGCACCTGATAGTGAAATTCTAAAATTTTATAAGGACAGTATAGGTCAGCTATGGTGCTATACCCTTAGTGGTAAAATAGGCGTGATTTGGGATGGGAAGATTCTATTGGATAGAGATAATCTAGGTAGAGTGTTGCCTAACTTAGATGATCAGATTACGGATATAGTTGAATACAAAAGTGAGATTTTTGTTTCTACTACAAATCAAATAGGAAACTTAGATACTCTTGGTTTTACAACCATAACAAAGAGCGTGAGATACCCTCATTTAATTTCAAATAGGGATAAGTTATTTGCCACTTCTTTTGATACGCTGTTATATTATTATGATGATTCTGAAAAACAATTCGAAGTGTTGTTTGAAACTAAGTTTGCTAATTTTCGATACGCTTATGGTATTAGTTATCATAATCATTTGGTTTCATATCCATTCCAATATTTTGAGTCTTATATAAAGTATTTTGATATCCAAACAGGCACATCGAGAGAATACCCATGTCCTTATTCAATAAACAATATTCAGATCATTGATGACGAGATTTTGGTAGTTACTACAGGAGGGATATTAAAATTTTATCCTGAGATACCAGCTTTGAAAGATTATATTTTGGTGGACAATGCCACTTCGATACATAAAGACACTGATTTTAATAAGTGGGTCTCTTCCTATGGCAATGGGGTCGTGCATATGCGTTCTTCTCATTTTGAGCCAATAGAATTAATCGAGGATATTGGAGTTGAAAACATAATTATTGCGGAAGATTCTCTTTTTTTTATTTCTAAGAAGGGGTTTGTAGTCTCAACCGGAGATTTGAATGAAATAAGAGAAATCGACAAGTTTATTGTTCAGGTTAATGATATCGAATTATTACCCAATTATAAGCCCATTTATGCCACTAATCAATGGATTGAGAGTGGCAAAAATCTATACGCCAATTCTTTTTATAAAACTGATTCTGTCCTTATTGCCGGTGGCAAGGAGAGTATTCGTATTTATAATTTGCATTTTGATGGGTTAAAGGAAAAATCAAGTTGGGTAAACGTAGAATTTGGCCAGGTTCAAAAAATAGTCCATTTATCAGATTCGTCTATACTGTTTTTTAATAAGCAGGGGTTGTACGAATTTTTGATCAGTCCTTCACATCAAGTGTTGCAGGTTTCGAATGTAGCTCTTTCTGGTGATGCCTTGGTAACAAACAATGAGGAAATTTGGTACGGAACTTATGGTAAGGGAATTCAACTGATAAGTGCGAAAAGTGAAAAGTTCATGACAACAAATGAAGGATTGTCTTCTGATTATATCCAGCGTATCATTGAAGATGATGATAAGCTCTGGGTATTGACCTCAGCAGGAATTGATATTTTGGATATTGGTAATCTTGACTCTATTGTCATCAAAAATGTTCCAACTTTCACCAGCCAGATCAATGATATTGAATTATTCAATGATGAAGTTTTGGTAGCCTCTGATAATGGGTTGTTTGCTTTCTCTAAGTATCTGGAATTCGCTGAATCCAATTCTAAATTCATAGTGGAGTCTTTTGAAATAGCGAAAGAAGAAGTTGAGGTCGAAGATCATTACAGCATTTATCCATACCAACGTGAGTTTGGAGCAAATTATGCAGTTTTGAATTTTGAACCGGATAATAACGTTCGTTATCGGTATTCCCTGATTCAAAGTGGAGAATCACCTAAAGCACCATGGATTGAAACTGAGCAGAATAGTGTGGTGTTTAGCAATGTCAGACCTGATCAGTATCAACTGGTCATTGAATACAAAGTCAGTAATTCTGATTGGAAGAGCGGGGTGGTTTTCAATATTGAAGTTGTTCCCAAAATAACTGAGACTCTTTGGTTCTGGGCAGTAATATCTTTGATAGGATCTGCTATCATGGGATACCTTTTTATCTTGGGTAGAGAATTTGTGATGTCCCGAAACCGACTGAAGAATGAAAAACTATCCGCCGAACTGATGGCCAAAAATGCACAGCTAAAGCCTCATTTCGTTTTTAATGCACTGAATGCAATTCGATCATATGTACTGGAAAATAACGCAGAGCTTTCCGATAAATATCTTACTCTGTATGCGTCTCTGATGAGAAAAGTCTTGAACGCATCCAATAAAATGTTTCAACCAATTGAGGAAGAATTGTCGATCATTTCGATGTACCTGGAACTTGAGCAGTTACGTTTTCATCATTCATTTAAATTTGAAATAGTTAAAAAGGTAAACTCGAACATAATACTACTATGCCCATCTATGATTTTACAGCCGTTTGTGGAAAACGCTGTGATGCATGGAGTACGAAGTATTCCAAATGGAGGATTGATAAAATTAGAAGTGGAGGAAAATGAAGAGTATATCCGCTTGATCGTGGGAGACAATGGTAATGGGTTTGAAAAAGCGGATAATAGGACTGATTTGCATGCCACAGATATATTGAAGGATAAGGTAGATTTGATGCGTCAAACCTACAATATGAAGATTGATTATGATATTAAATCATGTAGCGGGCAAGGTACCGAGGTAACTATTTCATTTGAAAAACTAGTAAAGTAATATGATGAGAGCTGTAATAATTGATGATGAATCAGCAGCAAGAAAAAGCCTTCTCGATCTTATTCAAAATCATCTGCCTAAAATTAATGTGGTGAAATCCGCAGGCTGTCTGGAAGAAGGTGTGGTAGCTATTGTTGAAGAAAAACCCGAACTCATTTTTTTAGATATTGATATGCCTGATGGCACTGGTTTTGACTTATTGGAGAGGATTGATGACATTAACTTAAATGTAATTTTTACTACTGCACACGAAAAGTACGCACACCATGCATTTAAAGTCTCTGCTATTGATTATTTGCTAAAACCAGTTAATCTCAACGGTTTGAAACAGGCCATTCGCAAAGTCGAAGAAAGACAGGAAAGTACTAGTTTATCAGATTTGGTGAGGCTTGTAAAATCTCCAAAGAGAGAGAAAATAATGGTTTCAACTGCAGAAGAGGTGCGCCTGGTTGATGCAGCAGAAGTGATTTGCATTAAAGCAGATCGAAATTATTGCGAAATAGTTTTAGAATCAGGTGCTAAAATCATGTCTACCCAAAACCTTGCACAATTAGAGAGTCGATTGGATGATTCAAAGTTTTTGAGAGTTCATAAATCTTACATAATCAATTTTGACTTTGTGGAGATTTATAGAAAAGGCAGAGGTGGCCAAATTATTCTGACAAATGGTGAAATGATTGAGATATCTAGAAATAAAAAGAATGTAGTACTGGAAATAATGAGTAAAATGAGTGGTAGGTGAAATCCACTTAATCCTCTCAACCGACCACTTCGTCCTGCGAAAGTGCCCTTAGGATAGATAAGTAACCACTTTAGGTTTTCTTATCACAAACATTCAGAAATTTGGAGCTCAATCGTCAGATAATGAGAGCAAGTTCAATCAAAGCAATGATACTTTTTCTGATTTTAATAGGCCTGCTTAGCTTAATGAATATGGGCTATTAAGAATCAGCTTTTTGCTATGGTTTTCAAATTGATTTTACCGCTGATATTCTGATGAATTGAATGCTTGTTTATTGCACAACTTTCACCAGAAAGTTGTGCAATATTTTTTATAAATATTGCGATTACCTATATGTGGTTTTTAGTTTTAAATTTTATCAGAGGGCTGCAGTGACTTCACTTGCAGTTTGCCAATTATTCATTAAATGAAAACTATAATGAAAACTAAATTATTGATTATCCTATTCGCCGTGATTCTTTTCAATTCCTGTAGTACAGATGAAGAAGTATCAAAAGGTGAGTTGCAATTGCAAGTACTAAGCACTGCAAACATGGAAAGCCAGATTCTGGAGGAAGGAAATTCAATTGTGATTTCTGTAGAAGATGAATCTGGTAGCTTGATTATAGATCAGAAAAAAATCTCCTTGCTAAATGGTCAGAATTCGGATCCGATTCTGTTGGAAATCGGTAATTATTATCTCACTGAATTTGTGGTTTTGGATGATGATGATTCAGTTATTTATGCTACCCCTAAGTCTGGATCTTTGTTTGAAAATTTGGTATCAACTCCACTGCCACATGAATTTGAGATTGGTTCTGAGCAAGTGACCAATGAGACCATTGAGGTAGTATCTACAGCTAGCGCTAGTCTGGAGGATTTAGCATATTCATCTTTGAACTATTCTGTGGTAGAAACCACCACAATTTTCATTAGTGTGTTTGTGGAAAATGACTCACTGAGTGAATTGACCTATAGTCCTTCAGAAGTTTCATTGTTTGTAGATGGTGATTCTGTTTACACTATATTATTAGAGTCGGGAATTCAAGGCTTAGTAGTCCCCTTAGGGCATGCTGAGTATAAGTTTCATGTCTCTATTGATGGTGAAAGTATGAAAGAACTCACCTTTACTCTTGAGGAGTTATTACAGTTTGAGAATAAGCCTTTGGAGATAGTTTTTAATTCAAGTGCTGGATTAAGGTTAGGCTTAGTGGCTCATTATGATTTTAGCGGAACTGCTGTAGATTTAAGTGGCTATAACAACAATGGATTGGTTAGTGGTGCAGTTTTGTCTGAAGACAGGTTTGGAAATGAAAATAGTGCTTATTTTTTCGACGGTGTTGATGATTATATAGAAGTAGCAGATGATTCATCTTTACATTTTACGAATGAGTTTAGTATTTCAGTATGGTTCAACATGCAAACAGCAAAATACTGGGGAAGTAGAATCATAGATAAAGCTATTGGTAGCTTGGGGCAGGGATTTAATTTGGATACTTATGATCCTATTAAAACAGGTACTAAAATTAGATTACAGGCAGTAAACCCGTGGGTATATCTTTCCGATACAGAACTTCAGTTGAATCAGTGGTATCATGTCGTGGTTATTTTCGAAAATGGCACCACTAGTTGCTATATCAATGGAGAGCTGGATTTTGAACTGTCAGGAGAAAACAAAACATTAGTTAATACGAATGAAGTGATGAGAATCGGTTTTGATTCTGGTGTTCGTACCGGACCGGACTATGATGATGGATTCAACGGTTATATTGATGAAATAAGAATATACAACAGGGCGATTGATTCTCAAGATGTTCAAACGCTTTTCAATATGGAACAAGTTATAAATTGATTTGAAGGTTTTTTCTTTTAGTGGTTGTTTTGAAGAACTTTAATTACTTCTAACAACCACTTCCATTATCCTTTTAATTCTCACATCTTTGCTGCAAATCATTTCATCATGAAAGTTCCATTTGTAGATCTCAAACCACAATATCAATCCATCAAACCCGAAATTGATGCGGCAATAGCAGGTGTGATTGAAAATACCAGCTTTATAGGAGGAGGTATTATTAAGGATTTCGAAAAAGCATTTGCTGAATATATCGGAGTAGATCATTGTGTGGCTTGTGCTAATGGTACCGATGCTATTGAGATTGCTTTGCAAGCTTTGGGTATTGGTGAAGGAGATGAAGTGATAGTACCTGCCATCACATGGATTGCTACTGCTGGAGCAGTGAAAAACGTGGGTGCAGAGCCTGTTTTCGTTGATTTGATAGAGCGTGAGTTTACCATGAATCCAGATTTGTTGGAGGATGTAATCACCGATCAAACAAAAGCAATTATACCTGTTCATTTGTACGGACTTCCATGTAGAATGCCCGAAGTTATGGCCATTGCCAGAAAACATGACTTGTATGTTTTAGAAGATTGTGCTCAGGCACATGGTGCGAATATCGATGGAAAAACGGTAGGTACTTTTGGGGACATAGCTACATTCAGCTTTTACCCTGGCAAAAATCTCGGGGCTTATGGAGATGCTGGAGGAATAGTTACCAATGATGAAAATCTGGCAAATACCTGCAGAATGATTTGTAATCATGGTCAGCCGAAAAAGCATGTTCATAAAATGATTGGTCGAAATAGCAGAATGGATACCATGCAGGCAGCTATTCTCAATGTAAAACTTCCTCATTTAACAGACTGGACTAAGAAAAGGCAACAGGTAGCTGAGTGGTATGGCATATACTTACCGGAGGAAATCAAGAGGCCGAGGGTTCCCGAGGAATATGAGCATGTATATCACTTGTATGTGATCAGGGCTAAAAACAGGGAGGAGGTTCTGCGTTTATTGGATGATGCCGGAATTGGACATGCAATTCACTACCCGACTGCTTTGCCTTTCGTTAATGCTTTTGTTTATAAAGACCATGACAAGACAGATTTTCCTGTTGCTCATCAACTATCTAAAGAAATCATTTCAATTCCTATGTTTTCAGAGCTAAAGGAAGAGCAGGTAAAGTATGTATCCAAAGTGCTTTCTAATACAATTTAATTACATCAAGACCGGTTTCTTAAATAGAAACGCCATTTCAGGATTGGTGTCTTCACTGTTTCAAGAAAATACAAAAAGAGTTTTCTCCATTTATTATCAGAAATATTGTGTGGCGTATCGAATGAATTTAAGGCAGCTTCCAGATCTCCTTCTGCACCAACTCTGCTCCAAAATGTTTTGAAATCTTCTTTGATACTTTCAAGATGTATGATCTGAGTTTTGGTCTTGTCTTTTAGAAACAATTCAATATTAGCATTTACTGTGTCATAGTATTGCTCGCAAACCTTGAGTGATTCGGCTTTGGATAATTTATAGAATGGGTTCATTAATATGCCACTCGCAAAGGCTTTATTGATACTATTTTCGGCATACCATCTTCTGGCTATGCTTTTAACCGTTTTTTCTTTGTCCCGTATGAGATGAATATAGTAAGCCTCATCACCATATCGTTTGTCAAGATCGCCTAACAGCCATGACAAGCGATTGTCAGCTTCTATGTGATTTTCTGGGTATTTGAGTCTATTTGGGCCAATAGTTTTGGCTTGCGATTCATGACCACTCGTATAGTTTTTGATAAATTCGCACGCATGTGCAAAACTTACTGAGCCGGATCGGCCGGTACAAAGTACAAATACATTCATTAACACGTCACTTTTGCCTGCACGAAGATATTAGTTTTTTGGACCTCACAAACAAGATTATGATATGAAGGTAGGGATGATTTTAGATGGACTATTTCCGACAGATGCCCGAGTAGAGAGAGAAGCATTAGCTCTGATAGCAGAGGGTCATGAAGTGCATTTGTGGGCATTTACTAAAGATCCGAAGAAAAAATTTGAAGAGTATAATGGGATCAAAGTTCATTATGCTCATAGAAATAATCTGATTTATAAAGCTTCTGCTATGGCTATTGACTGGCCAATCTATCATTTGCTTTTAAGAAAACACGTGCAATCCTTTCTGAAGAATCAATTCGATGTGATTCATGTCCATGATATGACTATTGCAGGATTGGTAATGAAACTCAAAAAGAGTGAAAAATTGGTTTTGGATCTTCATGAGAACAGACCTGAGATCATGCGTTATTATCCTCATTTGAAGAGATTTCCCACTAATATTTTAATCAATCTTGATCGGTGGAAGCGGGCCGAGATGAGTTACATAAAAAAGTCAGATGCGGTAATAGTCGTTACTAAGGAAGCAGCAGAATATTATGGTAAGGCGAATTCTAATTATTGTGTAGTGCCGAATACAGCCGAGTTAGCGACTATTGATGCCATTCCGATTGATCAATCCTTGGTGGATCGATACAAGGATAATTTTGTAGTCCTGTATATCGGTGACTTGGGGAGTAGGAGAGGAATTTATGAATTGATTGAAGCTGCTGATTTATTAGAAGATCAAATACCAGAACTGAAAGTGGTAATGGTTGGAGATTCTTCCGAAAGGCCTTCTTACGAGCAATTGGTAGATCAGAAAAACCTTCAGGATTTTGTTGATTTCGAGGGATTCCAACCTCATGATTTATTGTTTTCTTACATCAAAGCTGCTAATGTAGGTACATCACCACTATGGAGAAATATCCACCATGATACCACTTTTGCCAATAAGGTTTTTCAATACATGTCACTTGGGTTGCCACAGGTGGTAAGCGATTGTCCGGCACAGGAAAATGTGGTCGAAGAATGCAATGCCGGACTCATACATACCTCAAAAGTTCCTCAAGATCTTGCAGACAAGATTTATGACCTATATGCGAACCCTGAAAAAGCAGAAACTTTAGGCTTATCAGCCCGTAAATCGATGGAAGAAATTTGGGACTGGAAATACAAAAAACAAGCCTTAGTAAATTTATACAGAGGGTTTCAAGCGGACTGATTTTGTGCTTTGCCGGCTACATGCACTTGAAAAGTATTTAACCCTTTTATTACCTTTCTTTTCCAGCTAATGAGTTTCCACATTCCCTTGAGTGGGGTATGACTCACTAGAAGAACTTGTTTAGGAATGAAGCCAGTATTCTTCAGGAATTTTCTGACTTGTTTTATAGTATATTCCCTTACATGCCCCATGTGACCAATTTTTTCCAGCCGATCAAATTGATCATATGGATCGTCAAATCCTTTTCCTAAAATGAGATTTACAATATTCTGTAATGAATATAGATTTGGAGTGGAAAGAATTAGTTTTCCAGAAGGACTAAGAACTCGATTGATTTCCTTCAAGGTTTTAATAGGGTTAATTCTTAAATGCTCAAAGACCTCATTGAAAATAATTAACTCAACAGAGTTGTCAGGAAAGGGTAATGCCTCGGTTTCAATATTGTTCTTAAAAATATCCAGACCTGCATTTGCAAGAAAATTCTTTTGTCGTTCTGGATCTATATCTACCCCTACAACATCATATCCAGCTTTTTTTAGTAAAAAAGTAAGGTGATAAGGCGCTGATCCTATTTCCAGTATCTTTCCCTGAGAATAGGTTTTTTCAATGAGTTTGAGGTCAAATAGATAGCGCTTCTGATGATTATTAAAGTAATTGAGGCTCCACTTACCAATATCCGCTTCGTCTTTAGCTATTAGTGCTTTGAGTTCGGAAATGCCGTCTTGTAATCTCTGATTATCCATTAGCTTCATCAGGGTTTTTGAGTGTGACCACAATTGACCCTGCAAAAGCCAAAATGATCAATAGGCTAAAAATCAAAGAAAAGGTACTGCCCAAAGTGTAACTCTTTGGTTCAAAACTGAACTTGATTTCATGATTTCCGCTTGGTATTACGAGCGCTCTCAAAACATAATTGGCTCTGAGGATATCTACTTCTTTGCCATCAATTGAAGCAGTCCACCCTTCGGGATAATAGATTTCACTAAAAACTCCCAAAGCATTTCCGTTTGTGCTGGCTTCATAAACTATGGTATTAGGTGTTCGTGATTTCAAATTAATAGTTCCACTGCCTGTTAGATCTGTTATCTCAAACTTCGAAATATCCACAATTGCCTCTTTCGAAGAAATAGTGCAGGTTTTCTGCAACTCCTCATCAGCACTTTGAACTTTTATTATTTGATTGGCAACCCAGGCATTCCCAAGCGCATTAGGATTCTTGAGGATAGCATTTCTTGATGGCCCAGCTTTGAAATAAGTAGTGTTGAGCATGTTGAGTACTGGTGTGTTGAATGACCTCTTTCCAGCCTGGATATTCGTAATCACATCATTCAATTCTCCATCTAAACAGTGGGAGATCAAATCTTGATAACGTCTGATTTTTGCACCGTGATACCCTCCAATGGATTCATGATAATAGGAGGTAATGGCATCATTGAATGGGTTTTGTAGATTTAGTGTACGCTGACCGGAAGTGCTGTTTTTTTGAATAAACTGATCAGCCTCTGTAGATTTGAAGCTTGCTCTAATTGGATTTTTCTTAAACGAATCTTCATTTAGAAACCTTCTTGATAAAGAAAACGAGTCGATGAAAGCAATTGCAATCAAGAGCACTAAGACATATCGCTCTTTCAATTTGTCATTGATGTATGCCCAAACTAAGCCACCACTCAAAACTACAATGGCGAGGGTTCTGAATGCATCAGCTCTCAGTAAAGACTTTCTATCTTCTCTAAGCGCACCCGTAAGCCACTCTGGAAGACGGGAATCTATTGCTCCCTTATATCCAAACATACCCGCTCCAATAATCAAGAGTAATGCAAAACCACCAGCAATGCCAATTGCTAGAAATAGTTTCTTTTGATACTCTTTTTCATTTCTGTTTTCCCATACCTTTTCTAATCCAATAAATCCAATGAGCAAAATGCCGATCATACTCATGATGATGGTAAAAGTCACCGATCGGAACTTATTGTACATTGGCAAGTAATCGAAAAGGAGGTCATTCACTGATGAAAAACTACTTCCCCAGCTCATAATGATTCCTAAAATAATGACCACCAGAAGCCATGTTTTTGTTCCCTTGTCGAGCACAATTAGTCCAATCACAAAAAGTAGAAAGGCAATAGCTCCCAGATAATATGGAGCAGTAAGCGGTTGATCACCCCAGTAGGTAGGCATAGCCTGAATCTGCTGTTTTACCTGATTCCTATCATAGCCAGCTTGCCTCAGAGCTTTTGCAGTGGCAGAATCGTCATCCAGTGCTTGCTGAGAAGAACCACCCAACACATTTGGGACAAACAAAAATAACGGCTCCATGATGCCATTACTGTATCTGAATGCATATTCCCTATCAAGGCCTGAAGATTCTTTTTGATCGGCAGTAAGTTCGGATTTTCCACGAATCGTGTACTTACTATATTCATAGGTTGTCCAAAGTTTACCGGCATTAGCTCCTACTGCTAGAATGACCGCAATTATCAAACCCAGAACTGAAAAGATGAACTTGTTCAATTGCTGACTCTTCAGGTGGTGGATTAACTGGTAAATACCGTAAACCAAGGTGATCAGTAATAAATAATAGGTAATCTGAGGGTGATTCGTTCGGATTTGCAGTCCCATTGCAATCGCCGTAAGCCCAAAACCTAACCATTTCTTCCGAGTAAATGCCAAATGAATTCCTGCCAATGCTAGTGGCATCAGAGCCGTTGCGGCTATTTTGGCGTTATGTCCGGCGGTTATACTGATGATATTAAAGCCATTTAAACCGAATACAATAGCACCAATAAAGGCGATCCATGGCCTAACACCAAAAGCAAGGAGTAAAATATAAAAACTCACTAAAGCCATAAAGGTGATACCCTCGGGATGAGGAAGTCCAACTTTATAGATTTGATAGATGACTTTTAAAATATCTCCAGAATAGTTCAGACCCGTGAGGTAAGATGGCATCCCGCTAAACATATAGGGATTCCACAGAGCATCCTCTCCGGTCTTTTCGGTGAAGCTATTGATCTGTTCACTTGCTCCTACAGATTGCAAAATATCATGCTGACTCACCTGCTCACCCTGTGTGAAATAAGGTAAGTAGACGATGAAAGTAATGATGACAAAACCCAGTATAGCTAAGCCATGGGTAATAAGAGCCTTTTTCAAGTTAGTTTTCATTTGCAATTGTATTTCAGAATTCGATTCCCAGATATTTCTTCGAAATTGTCTTAATGATTCCGTTTACATCCGAAGAAATCTTCAACTTGTATACCATTCCTAAATAAAGAATGGATATCAAAATTGAACGGATAATCATATTAAACAAAGGAGGTAATGTGAGTGGGACATAATAAGCTCCAATTCCCAGTACCAAAGCCAAAACTAATAATTTAAGATGTCCGAAAGTGAAAGGAAAGAACTTATACTTCCAGTATAAAAATAGGAACTTGGCAAAGTTGAATAAAGTAGTTGAAATCAGAAACGCCAAGCCGGCTCCATTTATCCCCCAGACTGGCAGCCACCAATAGTTTAGTACAAACATTAATGCTGCTGTAGCAACGAACATATATAGGTTCCACTTATAATACTTTGAGTAAATCAGAATCTCCGAATTGAAGCTAAAAGTGAGATCGATCAACTTGGCAAAAGCTACAAATAATACCACATAGAAACCTTGTGAAATTGATCCTCCTTTTGGGATCAATTCGAACAAATCTGAGAGATTGACCAATACACCGAGAAGAAAAATGGTGGCAATGACGCTCAAACTTTCTGCAGCTCTCTTATAAAGAGCATTAACTTCCACCAAATTGTTGTTCTTGAACTCTCGGGAGAGAATAGGCGAAATGATCTGCACCATAGACCTTTTTGGCATTTCTATGACTATTCCAATGTAAAAACAGGTCGCGTAAATGCCGTTTGCATCATCACCAATCATGGCAGGGATCATCATGAAACTGATATTGCCATAGATAGAATTGCTACCCACCAGTAATAAGTTATAGCCGCCGAAATAGATCATTTTCCTGATCCAAAGCATCGGAATGTCAAAAACCCTGAACGTGATTTTAATGGGGTATTTGGTGAAAAGGTAAACTATTAGAATTGCCAAAGATGAACCATATACCAATATCAATGAATAAATCATCGTATCAAAGTCTATAAACCCAGCTGAAAAAGTGAGAATTAAGATGATATTTCCGATTCTTAAATAGACCTCTTTGAGTGCCGTAGGTACTATGACATTTAGATGAACCCTACTATATGATTGTAATTGAGAATAGAGTGTTTGGAATATCAGAATAATCAAACTGACGTAGATGAACTGATAATATTTTGGTGAGTTTTCACTGAAATAACCAGTTATGTAATCCTCGGTGAAATAGACGACTATTCCGGTAAGAGCACAACCAAAGATGATTACTAATAATTGTAAACTATAAAACTTGGTATCAAGCTCTTGGTTCTCTTTGAGAAAAGGGAAATATCTGATATAAGTACCCGGCATGCCGAGGGTAATAAATGGAGTAACTAGTAAAGCGTTTGAAACAACAAGGGTAAAAAGACCGATTTGATCCAATTCTAAATAAGCAGGTCTCAATACTATGGTGTTGAAAAAACCAAGTGCTACACCTATGTAGGCGAATAAAGCTCCCCAGAAACTTTGTTTGATGACTACTCCCATAATATCAGCGGGTGAATTTAATG
The DNA here is from genome assembly GCA_030425425.1 of Bacteroidia bacterium. Lineage (GTDB taxonomy): Bacteria > Bacteroidota > Bacteroidia > Cytophagales > Cyclobacteriaceae > Marinoscillum. Next base: position 137,476 of record JAUIAO010000002.1, read on the forward strand.
GAATTTCAATGAGTGTCCTCCATTATTCCTAGAAGTCTTTGTGACTAAATAGCCGCCTTACACTTCCATGATCTGAGTTGGTTAAATTTCAGATGGATGATAAACTTTTTCGATGGTTCTGCTTCGAGGTAGTAGATGGAGTTTGCTTTACAAGCATAAAGACACCCGACCGAAAGGGTTGAGGAATAATTCCCCAAGTGGGATTCATTCTGGTAGTAGTGAATTTTGAGGTGTGGCTACAGCGACAATTAGTGGTGAAATTAACATGGACTACTGCGCAAGATTGAGACGGAGATCACGGATCGTTCTTCATGATTTTCGGTATTTTCTCGGTAACAATTGTTACAAATAATTAATGTGTATTATGTACACAGAAATTTCAGGGTATCAGAAACGCCTTTTTAAAGGTCTGAGGGTCGTTTTTTTGGCTCTTGATATAAATCATCGTGAATCCTGACCAATTCCCTAATATACCATTCCCATTCTGGCCAACTTCATGCTCTCAAATGAAGACAAAAATTAAAAAGTCAATACTCATGGAAAACTCGCGATTCGTTACCATCGATGGAAACACAGCGGCTTCCAACATTGCTTACGCCTTCAGCGAAGTAGCGGCTATTTATCCAATTACACCTTCTTCTGATATGGGAGAAAAAGCAGACGCATGGGCTGCGATGGGTAAAAAGAACCTCTTCGGTGAAAAAGTGGACGTAATCCAAATGCAATCGGAAGCAGGAGCGGCTGGAGCCATTCACGGAGCCCTCTCTGGGGGAGCCTTAGCCACCACATTTACAGCATCACAAGGTTTGCTCCTCATGGTGCCAAACATGTTTAAAATAGCAGGGGAAATGCTCCCAACTGTGTTCCACGTATCGGCCCGATCTATTGCAGCTCAGGCCCTTTCTATTTTTGGGGATCACTCTGATGTGACCAGTACTCGAAGTACCGGTTTCGCGATGCTCTCTTCTAATAATGTGCAGGAAGCGCAGGATATGGCAGCCATTGCTCACCTGGCAACTCTAAAATCCAAAATTCCTTTCATACACTTCTTTGATGGGTTCCGGACTTCTCATTCAATTCAGAAAATCAAAGACCTGGATTACGACGTGTTGCGCTCTATGCTGGATATGAAGTATGTAGAAGAATTCAGAAACGGCGCATTGAAACCTGAAGATCCTACTTGTAAGGTAGGTGCTCAAAACCCTGATGTTTACTTCCAGGGACGTGAAACAGTGAACAAGTATTATGATGCATGTCCTGCTATCGTACAGGAATACATGGACTTGTTCTATGAAAAAACTGGCCGTAAATATGAATTATTCGAATATATAGGAGACCCTAAAGCCGAGAAAATAGTAATCTCAATGGGTTCTTCTAATGAAACCATAGAAGAGACCATCAATTTCCTTACTGCAAGGGGAGAAAAAGTAGGTGCCTTGAAGGTAAGACTTTACAGACCATTCTCTGTGGAGGCATTTATGGATAAAATTCCTGAAACAGTGAAGAAAATTGCTGTTTTGGATAGAACAAAAGAGCCAGGATCTCCAGGCGAACCTCTTTACATGGATGTAGTGACAGCCTTCAAAGGCCGATCTGATGTAGAGATCATTGGTGGTAGATATGGATTGTCATCCAAAGAATTCACACCGAGTATGGTGAAAGCGGTATTTGACCATGTGGACAATGACGGATGGAACGGATTTACAGTAGGTATTAATGACGATGTGACCAACTTGTCTATTCCTGTGAATGAAGAACTGGATACAGAGCAAAAAGGAATCATCAGATGTAAATTCTGGGGATATGGCTCTGATGGTACCGTATCAGCCAACAAAAACTCTATCAAGATTATTGGTCAGAGTACAGATCAATATGTGCAAGGTTACTTCCAGTACGATTCTAATAAATCTGGTGGATGGACTGTTTCTCACCTGAGGTTTGGTAAAGAACAGATTCAGAGTGAATACCTGCTTAATAAAGTGGAATTTGTTGCCTTACACAGATCACAATACATCGGTAAGTTTGACATTCTGGACGGCATCTCGGATGGAGGTACATTCCTGATCAACAGTAGCCAGAAACCTGAAAGAGTTTTTGGTCTTTTTACTGATGATATGCAAAAAACGATCAGAGATAAGAAAATCAAAGTTTACACTATAGACGCGGCTAAGATTGCAAAGAGTGTTGGGCTTGGTGGACGTATCAATAGTGTGATGCAGACAGCTTTCTTCAAGCTTTCTGGTGTTCTTCCTGAGAAAGAAGCCATTGACCTGATCAAGCAATACGTCGAAAAACAGTTTGCGAGAAAAGGTCAGGAAATAGTAGAGATGAACTGGAAAGCGATCGATGCGGCAGTAGATGCGGTAGAGGAAGTACCAGTACCAGCTCCGGCAGAAGGAGAGAAAAGCGGAAAACATCAAGATGTAGTTCCGGAAGGTTTCGGAGATTTTGCAGACAAAGTGATGGATCCAGTATTGAGACTGAAGGGTGATAATGTGCCTGTATCAATGATGTCTCTCAATGGAACGATTCCTACAGCTACTAAAAAGTTGGAAAACAAAGGTCGTCCTGGCAACCCTGCGAAATGGGCTGCTAAGCTGGACTTTGTGCCAGAGCACAATTCCACAGAAACATATTTCGAATATCCTGGATCATGTTCAGGATGTGGTGAAGTACCATATGTTCACTTAGTAACTCAGCTTTATGGAGACAGGATGGTCATTGCCAATGCTACAGGTTGTTCTTCTATCTACGGTGGTACTTTCCCAAGTACTCCATATACTAAGGATAGCAACGGATTCGGACCTGCATGGGCCAACTCACTATTTGAAGATAATGCGGAGTATGGTTTTGGATTTAGATTGGCAATAGATGCCAACCGTAAACAACTGAAAACAAATATCGAAGCATATCTTGAAAAATATCCATCTACAAAATTGGCCACAGCGATGAAAGCTCAGCTGGCTATGTGGAAAGAGGTAAACAACAAAGCAAAAGAGAATGCCACTGAGGTGAAGAAGCTATTAGCTGAAACACACGCTGATGATTCTATGAAATCTGTGCTGGACAAAATCAAAGAGCTTCAGGATTATCTGGTAGAAAAATCTGTTTGGATTTTCGGTGGAGACGGTTGGGCATATGATATCGGATTCAGTGGTGTAGATCACGTGATGGCGTCTGATAAAAATGTGAACATTCTGGTAATGGACACTGAAGTATATTCCAATACCGGAGGTCAGTCTTCTAAAGCTACTCCACGGGGAGCAGTTGCTAAATTCGCATCGAATGGTAAGCAGTTGAGTAAGAAAAACCTTGGTTTAATGATGACTTCTTACAGCAATGCTTATGTAGCATCTGTCAACATGGGGCAGGATAGAGATCAGGTAGCCAAAGCATTCGTAGAAGCTGAAGCTCACGATGGGCCATCTATCATCATTGCATACTCACCGTGTATTGCTCATGGTTATAACCTACAGCAGGCGAAGCGTCAGTCTGAGCGAGCAGCTAAGTCTGGTTACTGGCCTATCTACAGGTTCAACCCAGAATTGCGAAACGAGGGTAAGGATCCATTTATCTGGGAGACTCCTGAGATCGATACCGATTTCAATAAGTATGTGGAGGAAGAAATCCGATACAGAACATTGATGAGAGCAAATCCTAAGGAAGCAGAAAGATTGATCAAACTGGCGAAGGAAGATAACGCTCGCCGATTCGAAGAGATCAAGCATCTGGCTGCTACGCCTAGCGCTCCGAAGAAAGAAGTAGAAACTGAAGAACCAATAAACGAAACTGTCCATGAGTGATTTAAGCACAACTTATCTAGGCATTCCACTTAAAAATCCTTTGGTGGTAGGTGCCAGCAACCTGGTGACTGATATTAGTAATCTCATCAAGTTGGAAGAAGAAGGAGCTGCTGCGATCGTTTACAAATCGCTGTTCGAAGAGCAAATTCAGCTCGAAAGCTACGCCATGGAAGAAGAGCAAAACTTGTACGAAGATTGGGACGCGGAGCACGCGTCCATCTTCCCAATGCTCGGACATGCCGGCCCAATGGAGCATCTTCACAAGTTGAAAATTGTGAAAGACACTTTGCAGATTCCGGTGATCGGAAGTTTGAACTGTGTGAATGAAGCTACCTGGGTGGAATATGCGGTGAAAATGGCTGAGACAGGTGTAGATGCTTTGGAACTTAATTTTTATGCCAATGTGATCGATCCTGAGAAATCGGAGGAAGATATCATCGACGAGCAACTGAGAGTATTGAAAGCAGTGAAAGAGGCTGTAGAAATTCCAATCTCAGTGAAGCTTAGCCCATTCTATACCAATGCTTTCAGAGTTGTAAAGAAAATGGAAGCATCAGGAGCAGATGGTTTTGTTTTGTTCAATCGCTTATTCCAACCAGATATCGATCTGGAAAAAGAAGAACATCATTATCCATACAACTTCAGCTCTGCTGTAGATAGCAGAATCGCTTTGAGATATGCGGGATTGCTTCATAAGCAGATTCATGGTACGATAGTGAGCAACACAGGTATTCTCAATGGCTCTGACGCCTTGAAAATGATCATGGCCGGTGCGGATGCCACACAGATTGTGAGTGCGATCTACAAGCGTGGTACTTCTCATGTGGGTAAAATGCTCCGGGACATGGAAGAATGGATGGATATCCACGGGTATAAAACATTGGATGAGTTCAAAGGGAAACTTGCAAAAGTGAATATGAATGATCCTTTCGCATATAAGCGAGCACAGTATGTTGATATCCTGATGAAATCAGAAATATTTATGCAATATCACCCAAAAGCGGGTGAAGATATTTACTAATAACCTATAAAAATTATGGCAAAAATTGGAATTTTCTACGGATCTACAGAAGGCAACACAGAGAGAGTGGTTGGTCAGATTCAGGAAGCGCTAGGTGGCGAAGATGTAGCTGCTTTGCACAATGTAAACTCTTCTTCAGCAGAAGAAATGGAGCAATATGACTATCTGATGTTGGCTTGTTCTACATGGGATATTGGAGTGTTGCAGGAAGACTGGGATACTTTCGTTGACGAATTGGAAGATGTTGATTTCGAAGGTAAAACTGTGACTTATTTGGGTCTTGGTGATGCGGACGGGTACCCAGATACATTTGTTGATGGCCCGGGTCTAATTCACGAGCGTATCGCTGATTCTGGAGCCAAATTCGTTGGGTTCTGGCCTACAGACGGATATGACTTTGAAGAATCAAAGGCTATCATAGATGATAAATTCTTAGGATTGGTAATAGATGAAGACAATCAGGCTGACCAAACCGAAGAAAGAGTAGCTACATGGGTAGCGCAATTGAAAGAAGAAGGATTCGGTGCTTAGTGCACATCTAATAGTATAAGGAAGGAGCGAAAACAATGGACTCTTCAGATCAAATAGCGCACCGAGGAATTGTCACCAACCTGGTTGGTGACAAGGCCATCATTCAGTTGATTCAGCCCGGATCTTGCCATTCGTGCAGCATCAAGGGCTTTTGTGGAGTGGAAGATGATGACCGTTCGAGATTTGAAGTGTCCAACGCTCATTATGCGATTGGAGATCGCGTCAATGTAGACGTAAGCCCAAACAGTGGTTTTAAAGCTACTTTTTGGGCTTATCTTTTTCCATTTATCATGATGTTTGCCGTCATAGCGGTAGGTACATCATACGGTTACAATGAAGGTTTACTTGGTGGAATCGCCTTATTACTGTTGATTCCCTATTACCTCCTACTATCAGCCTTCAAAAAATACCTTACACGACATATTCACCTACATGTCAAGAAATTATGAGTCAAGAAATTTTATATACAGTGCTTTTATTGGTTGCATTAGGAGCGCTGGCAGCAATAATATTATACTGGGTATCGCAGAAGTTTAAAGTACAGGAGAATCCCAAACTTGAAGAAGTAATGGATGCTCTGCCAGCCACTAACTGTGGAGGTTGTGGGTTTGCCGGATGTAGCGGATTTGCAAGTGCTTTGGTCAATGCAGATGACCTTTCCCCATATCACTGCCCTGTCGGGGGCAATGAAGTGATGCAGGAGGTTGCCAGTATATTAGGAAAAGAAGTACAAGAGAAGGATCCGTTTGTGGCGGTGGTAAAATGTGCCGGTGCAATAGGCGTGAGAGTACATACTACAAATTATGATGGAGCAGCTAATTGTTCAATTGCTTCTGATCTGTACAGTGGCGAACGTGGCTGTTCAGACGGTTGTGTTGGATTAGGAGAATGCGTGGACGCGTGTGATTTTGATGCCATGTATATGGACGAAACCACTGGTCTGCCGGTAGTCATAGAAGATAAATGTACTGCATGTAATGCGTGTGTGACGACTTGCCCAAAAAACATCATCGATCTATGGCCTAAGGGCAAAAGAGATAAGAAAATCTATATAGCATGTGTCAATGAGGAAAAAGGAGGAACGGCCCGAAAGGAATGTTCCATGGCTTGCTCCGGATGTGCAAAATGTGCGGATGAATGTAAATATGATGCCATCACCGTAGAGAATGATCTTGCCAAAATTGATTATGACCTCTGTAAGCTCTGCGGCAAATGCGTAGTGGCCTGCGACGTGAGGAATATCGTGGCGGATGGATTCAAGCCAGAAATGATCGATAAGCTTGCAGAGAAGCGTGAGGCAAGGTTAGAAAAAGAGAAAGAAGCTAAACGGCTGGAGCGCGAAAAAGCGAAAGCCGAAGCAGCGGCTGCAAAAGCAGCGAAGGAAGAAGTGTCAGATAAATCAGAATAAGCCATTAGTGTCTTGATTTTTACGAAATGATTCAGGTGTACTTATTCCAGAATTGATAAAGTTTTAAAGATTCAACTCTAGTTGATAATGTTACTAAATCTTACAAAAAAGTTGAAGCGCTTCCATAAAGGAGGTATTCATCCGGAAGAAAATAAATTTTCGGCAGCTGCCCCTATCACTGAGCTGCCTTTGCCAAAAAGTGTGACCATTCCGATTACACAGCACATAGGAGCACCAGCCAAAGTAGTGGTGGAAAGAGGAGATACCGTAAAAGTGGGGCAAATCATTGCCACACATGAGGGATTTGTCTCATCCAATATACATTCGTCCGTATCTGGTAAAGTAGGGAAGATTGATAAAGTGATGGACAGTACGGGATTCAAGAAAATGGCCATCAATATCCGTGTGAAGGGCGATGAATGGGAGGAATCGATAGATCGTACTCCAGATCTGATCAAGGATATTTCTTATGCTCCCGATGAAATCATCAAAAAGATTATGGAAGCCGGTGTAGTTGGTATGGGTGGAGCCGCTTTTCCGAGCCATGTGAAGCTTTCTGTGCCCCCAGACAAAAAAGTAGATCATCTGATTATCAATGGTGTAGAATGTGAGCCTTATCTCACAGCTGACCACCGAATCATGTTGGAGAAACCACATGAAATCATGGTTGGGACACATATATTGATGAAAGCACTTGGTGTGCCAAAAGCCATCATCGGCATAGAAGCCAATAAATGGGATGCCATTGAGAAACTGGCAGAAGTAGCTAAAGACTATCCCGGCATTGAGGTGCAGGGATTGAGGGTACAATATCCGCAAGGTGGTGAGAAGCAATTGATAGAAGCTCTACTCGGCAGGGAAGTTCCATCCGGAGGTTTGCCGTTTGATGCTGGGTGCGTGGTTCATAATGTTGGAACGATCTATTCAATGTATATGGCTGTGCAGAAAAACAGGCCATTGATAGAGCGAGTGGTGACCGTAACGGGAAAGGATGTGAAAACACCTTCTAACTTTTCTGTGAGAATCGGAACACCGATTTCTGACTTGATTGATGCGGCAGGTGGCTTACCGGAGAATACAGGAAAAATCATCAGTGGTGGCCCTATGATGGGAAAAGCCCTGAATGAATTGGATATTCCGATCGCGAAAGCTACATCCGGACTATTACTAATTCCTGATGAAAAAGCACACAGACAGGAAGTATACAACTGTGTGAGGTGCGGTAAATGTGTGGATGTATGTCCAATGGGACTGCAGCCCGTGGAATTGTCACTCTTGTCAAAAGGAAAAGATCTGGAGGGTGTGAAAGCCAATGGGATAATGGACTGTATAGAATGCGGATCATGTTCATTCATTTGTCCGTCCAATAGGCCAATCCTCGATTATATCAGATATGGTAAGTCTAACCTCAAAAAGGCACCAAAATGAGCACTCAATTATTAACAGTATCACCTTCACCGCACGTATCGTCTCAGCTCACGATACCACAGATCATGCGTGCCGTGATTTTTGCCATGCTTCCAGCATTGGCCATATCCGTTTACAATTTTGGATTATCTGCAATCATCGTCACACTGACCGCTGTAGTAAGTGCAGCTTTGTTTGAGTATGTGATTGCCCTGTACTTATTGAAGGTTAAGCCCAATCTCATGGATGGCTCTGCCATCATCACAGGGATGTTGCTTGCATTTAATGTTCCAGCCAACCTACCATGGTGGATTGTGATCATCGGTAGTGCTGTAGCCGTGGGAGTTGGTAAGATGAGTTTTGGAGGATTGGGTAACAACCCTTTCAATCCGGCTTTGGTCGGCAGGGTATTCATGCTGATCTCTTTTCCAGTGCAAATGACCAACTGGCCAGTGCCAACATTCGCTAAAGTGGATGCTGTAACAGGTGCTACCGCATTGGGTGCTTTGAAAGAAGGACTGTTGCTTGGAAAAACCGTGCCTGAAATAATGCCTGAGCTGCCTTCTTATTCAGATATGTTTTTTGGATTTCAAGGAGGTAGCGTAGGTGAGATGTCTGCCCTGGCAATGATCATCGGACTGATCTATATGCTATGGAGAAAAATCATCACCTGGCACATTCCGATCAGTAATCTCGTGGCAGTGGCCATATTTTCAGGAATTTTCTACCTGATCAATCCAGACAGATTCGCTTCACCGATATTTCATCTGATGACTGGTGGTGTACTTCTCGGTGCGATCTTCATGGCTACTGATTATGTGACCTCTCCATTTACTCACAAAGGAATGATCATTTTCGGAGTAGGAATCGGTTTGATTACCGTATTGATCCGACTGTTTGGAGGGTATCCGGAAGGAGTTTCATTCGCCATTTTGATCATGAACGCCTTTGTGCCTATCATTAATAAATATACAAAACCAGTAAAATTCGGAACTAAACCAGTGAAGTTATGAGCGCGAAAGATTCATCATTTGTAAGCATGCTGATTACGCTGGTAGTGGTTACCGGGGTGGCGGCCTTATCTCTTGGATTTGTTTTCAAGTTTACCGAAGAGCCAATTGCCGCTGCGAAAGCCGCTAAGCAAATGCGAGCCATTCAGGGCGTGGTGGGCGATTATGACAATGATCCATTGGCAGAATCATTTATCATTTGTAAAGAAGGGGAGTTATTCCAAAAATGTGAGACCGGAGATAAAACCAGTTTGACTTTTTACCCAGCCTCCATACAATCTGAATTATCTGCAACAGGAATCCAGACTTACTCTGAGAAGGGATATAGCGGCAGAATAGAAATCATAGTAGGAGTGGATCAGGAGGGAGTGATCAAAAACATTGAGGTAGTCAGTCATGCTGAGACTCCAGGTTTAGGATCTAAAATGAGCTCTCCAAAATTCAAAGATCAATTCATTGGCTGGAAACTGGAAGACCAGCCTATCAAAGTGAAAAAAGATGGTGGAAAAGTGGATGCCATTTCTGGAGCGACCATTTCATCAAGAGCATTCAGTGATGCTGTGCAGTTAGCGTTAGAGGCATATAACCAATCAGAACAATGAGTAAAGATATCAGCATAAAAGATAATTTGACCAAAGGGTTTTTTAGAGAAAATCCGGTATTTGTCCTGCTTTTGGGACTTTGTCCAACTCTGGGAGTTACCACCTCCGCGATCAATGGGTTGGGAATGGGCCTTGCCACCATGTTCGTATTGATACTTAGCAATGTGGTGATTTCTCTGGTTAGAAATCTGATTCCTAAGAAAGTGCGGATTCCTTCATTCATTGTTATCATAGCTTCTTTCGTGACCATAGTGGATTTACTGATGGCCGCTTACCTGCCTGGCCTTCACGAAGCATTGGGCTTGTTTATCCCACTGATCGTTGTGAACTGTATCGTGCTGGGAAGAGCGGAAGCTTTTGCTTCCAAAAACCCGATTGGACATTCGGCAATTGATGGTTTAGGAATGGGTATAGGGTTTACGTTCGCACTAGTGCTTTTGGGAGGTATCAGAGAGATTCTTGGTAATTATTCCATTTTCGGATTCAAATTCATGGAAGCTGATGGCATTCTGATGTTCATCTTAGCCCCGGGAGCATTTTTGGTTTTAGGATTCATCATTGGATTTTTCGAATGGAGAAAACTTAAAAAAGCTTAGTTATAAGGTGCATCAAACTTCTGACACCCAACATCTAACAAATTAGACATGGAACATTATTTAATCATATTAGTCTCAGCCATATTCATCAACAACATCGTGTTGTCACGATTTTTGGGAGTATGTCCATTCCTCGGTGTGAGTAAGAATACTTCCACTGCTGTTGGTATGGGAGGAGCTGTTTTGTTCGTAATGACAGTCGCGACCATAGTTACATTTCTGATTTACAATTACCTTTTACTACCTCTCAATATCGCTTATTTGCAAACGGTCGCCTATATATTGGTGATTGCATTTTTGGTACAGGTAGTGGAGATTGTACTGAAGAAAGTAAGCCCGGATTTGTATCAGGCACTTGGAGTATTTCTCCCTTTGATCACTACCAATTGCGCTATTCTAGGTGTAGCTATTTTGGTGGTTCAGAATGAATATAACCTGATGGAGAGTGTGGTTTTCGCCATTGCTAATGCAATAGGTTTTACTCTGGCCATTGTGTTATTCTCTAGTTTAAGAGAGCATATAGACAGAGCTGATCTACCTCCGGCTATGAAAGGAGTGCCTGCCGCATTGATTATGGCTGGTATTCTGAGCATGGCGTTTATGGGTTTTGCAGGATTGGTATAAAAATATTTTTTGTAGGTGATAGTGAGGAGTGGGTCTTGTGGCTCGCTCCTTTTTTGTATCTGAAATTGATTTTTATCTATTTCTTCGATGCGATTTGTCATTCAATGTAGCCACGCTCATTCATAACTTGGTGGCATTAATTGATATCAATCATGGAAATAATAACTAGCAAACACCTTCATACCTCAATAGAACAATACAATTCTCTGATGGAAGTACTCAATAAGCCTAAGCGGGACCTTGTTCCGATAGCGGTTATTGAATTGATTAAAAATTCTATCTGTGGCTTCATGTCGGCTTATCTACATGAGAATGGAGTGGAAAATATAGACAGAGAAGATATTTTGGCCTTGCAGCAAGCCTGTGGAGCACTAGAGCCTACCTTTTTGGAGTTTAATTTCGAATCAATTGCAGCCCTTATGGAGGATGATAATTTTGCCTATTCCAGTGAATTAGGTGAAGATCCACTCAATAGGTATTTGGACAAATTGAATAGAACCAAAGATCTGGTAATCAGATCTGTAAATAGAGGGTAATTATCTCCTATATAGTTTTAAAAATGCCATGCATTGGAGTGAGGCATACTTAATTGTGAAAAAGAGACTGCCACATATGTGACGGTCTCTTTTTAAATTAAAAACGTCATTGAATCGTAATATCCCATGTGATATCTACGTCACTTTCGCCATCTGCTGATGTGGAAGTTGCAGATTTGATACCTGGCTGATGTTTTAAGATCACCTGAAATGTACCATAGCCTGCATCTCCGGTAGTCCATGATGTAATTAGACCCACAGGTTGTGCATTCTCATCACTATCATCATAGTTCACAGGATCATTTCGCTGGTCTGTACCAATGTTTCCATCACCTGTAGGGTTAGAAAATAATCCATCAGTCCAACCAAAAAAGAACATATGTTCATCACTCTCTGCTTCCACTTCTTCAGTAATAGATTCACCTGCTATACTATTTTCCAGTGCTAGTGTAAGTGTATATGACGTGTTGGCCATAAGTTCTATGTTTTTAGCAATCTCTAGTTCTTTCGGTCCTTCACCATCAGGGTCTTGTGCCAGTGCAGTTATGTCGTTGCCTCCTGCCGTAGGAGAGAAGGTAAGTGTCACATCTGTGATGATTTCTTCTTCGTTTTCTGCTTCAGGAATGTCATCATCACTACAGCTCCAGGAGAGTATGCTTATTAAAACCCACGCCAACACAATCTTGTAATTAAGCTTTTTCATAAATCTTTATGTATATGTAATTATGATGCAATAATATAATAAATGCAATAAAGTTGCAATTATAATTGAAGTTTATATTTTACACCCAAACTGAAGTTTATTCCCATATCATCAGCAAAGTATCTGAGTTGATCGGTGTAACTTCTATAAGAGTTATTTAAGAGATTGTTTACTTTGAATAGCAACGAGAATGACTTGTAATCAGCAGAAATAGCCAAATCAATAAGAAAATAACCATTAGGTGCTGCCATCAAATCAAAGTTTGAGTTATTCACCGCAAAAAGGGTCACATCATTCTCTTGTGCTTCGAGAATTTCACGAGCTGTTATTACTCTTGGAGCGCGATATTGTTTGAAAAAATAATTGAGTTTCAAAGAAGATTTGATCCCGGTAAATGGCCCAATTTTTTTCGTAGAATAATGGAGGTCATAGGCCATATTCGGAGGAGGAATATTGACTAGGTATCCGTCATTTTTCAGATCTTCAGCCCATAAATAATTCGCTCGGAATTGTGATATCCAATTCCTGTTGTGTTTGAAATGGGCACTAAAATCAATACCCGAGAAAAGTGCATCTGTTTGTTCGAATAGGAAATATGGAAATGCCCCCCTCACCGTATTGGTGATTCCACCTGGGCGAGAATAGATATAATTGGATATGTAATTGATATAGCCGGTGATTTCTGCGTCAATTTTTGAAGTTTTCCAGTTGTAGCTATTTACCCATTTGAAACCCATTTCGGATGAACTTTCCTTGTCATCTTCGGTAAGAATACTGTTGGTTTCTATTTCATTTTGAGTATCATATTCAAATCTCCATAGGCCATAGTAAATCCGAGATTGATGACGTCCGTAGCTGTATAATTCAGAAATGTTCGGAGGTCTCCAAGCTGTACCTATGTTAGATCGGAAAGATCTGTTTTTATCGATTTTTCTTCTATAACCGACGGTCGCTGAGCCATTTTTATAGATTATCTCATTTCGATACACATCGTTATTTGGCTCTCGCCCCCTGATAGAATTGTATTGATAATCAAATCGTGTTCCGATTTCCAGCCAGTCTTTGCTCGAAATCTGACGGCTTTCTATCAAGTAAAGTCCTAATCTGGATACATTATAATTCGGAACGAAAGGCACCGTATTGGTTCCTGGTATATTGTTGTTGTCTTGATATAGACCTTGCAATCCTATGCTTCCCATCCAATTGCCGATTTGAGGGTGTTTCCAATCTATGTCTAAAGTCTGGCTAAAGAGCTCCAGATCGATGGAAGGACTGGTTCCTCTTCTTAAATCATATTCCTGCCTTTTGTTGATCTGCAGCGCATACTGAAAATCCAGTGTTTGATCATGTCCATTTAGCTTTCCCCCGAGTTTTACAAAATCGTGCTGAACAGTTTGTTTTGGATTGTTGATGTCATAATCAAATGGTTTGGTGTCTGGAGGAACAATGCTTTCCATGCTATTGATCAAGTCCTCAAAGTTTCCATTGACCGATGCTCTGAGTATGCCTAATTCTTGTTCAAAATGTGAATAATAGATATCGAAATCCATTTTGGCTAAATCGTACCTGGCACCCATAGCAGCACTATATTCATTTTTCCCTGAATTGGTAAGTATGTAATTCGGAGCACTTAAGTCGCCTTGTTTTAGCCATGAGCTCTGCACCATATAGGCAGTTCGGTGAAAACCCTGATTCAGCTGAACGTTACCTTCCAAAGATCTTCCGTTTGATTGTGCAGTAACACCAGTTTCAACTTTCAATGGCTGAAACAAGTCCATTTTGGGAGGGTTGATAAGGATTACTCCACCAAGCGCATCCGGTCCATATCTCACTGTAGCAGCACCTTTGATTACTTCCAGACTCTCTATCAGTGATGGATCTATCTCTGGCGCATGATCTGCTCCCCAGTTTTGGAATTCATGTCGTACGCCATTATTAATAATCAAAACCCGATTACTGAACAATCCATGAATCACAGGTTTCATGATGTTTTGACCCGTCTTGATTACAGAGACGCCACTGATATTTCCTGCCAGGCTTGCCAGTGATCCCGTTTTGTTTTGTTCCAATTCTGTGGCTGAGAGACTGCTCACAGTTGCTGACTCCAGATCACCGTGATTGCTTTCACCTTCTACTACAATACTTTCCAAAGTAAAGCTGGACGGTGCAAGGTAGATTTTGGGTAGTTTATGGTAGATGTCGTGGTGGTGAGTTTTTTCTTTATATCCAATAAATGAAAAGATCAAGTCAAACTCCTTGTTACATATGTTAGATATTTTGAAATATCCATTTTCATCAGCTGTGGTTCCCTTTTGAGTTCCTTTTACCTGTACTGTTCCATATGGTAATGGTTCCCCAGTAGAATAATCATACAAATGACCTTCTACGGCATTATCACAATTTTGAGACTGAGCCCAAACTGAGAAGGAGAACACAAGCATCAGCGCTACCAATATGTTTTTAGACAATAGAGTCATTTTGGATTTTTAAAAAAGGGTAGGAATGGACTGTAGCTTATTGATTTAATGAGAAAAATCATTCTTCAATTGGAACTACATTGATTACAAATTCCATTGACAATCACATCTATACTCGCCATTTCATAGTTGTCAGGAAGTGTCGCTGCTTTTATTTCCACTGGGGTATCAATGCATTCTGTAGAGCCACAGGATGTGCACCTGAAATGCATATGATTATGATGATGTGCAGCCACATCACAGTCTTTGCATAAGCCATACACTGCCGAACCGCTATCACCGGGGATTTTGTGTAGTAGTCCATTTTCTTCGAAGGAATGTAATGTTCGATATAGTGTTACTCTATCGTATTCTTGAAATTTATCTTCAAGGTCTTTGATGGAGACTGCTTTTGTATGCTCTTGAAAGTATTCCAGGACATCCATTCTACAGTCCGTGATTCGCAATTTGTGATTTTTCAGGCTTTTTTTGAGCTCACTATACTTCATGTTGCAAAGATATTATAAATGCAACTCTATTGCATTTTATTTCGATAATATTGAGAGTATTCTTGACCAATATTTTTAATCGAACTCAGGTTAGTACAAATCTTTTGAATTCATAAATAATAAGTTCAGGTTTTCCTGTAGTTGTTTGCAAATTTCTGGCAGAGGATTTAACTTAAACTATCATTTTGCTAAACCGCCAGTTATATGAGTATTGAACATAATATCTTATCATTCTCCAATGATGCCATTATTTTGAGAGAATTTTATGGAGAAGTGTCAGTCTTTGATATTATCGAATCTTGGGAAATGCTAATTCGCAATCAAACAATCAATGGTAATACTTTAGGTGTTATCAATGATCTTACTCATTGCAATCTCAATATGAACGTATCGAGTTTTCAAACCCTGATCGATTACCTTTCAAAAAATCACCTAATCTCCAGATTGAAAATTGCTGTGGTGACAAACCAGCCTGAGATAATGGTGTTTCCGTCTCTTGGAGAAGTTTTTACTGCCTCATTAAGTATAAAACCTTTCTCATCAAAAGAATTGGCTATTCTGTGGGTGTCTGAAAAATAATTGGATTTAATTACCTAATACCAAATCATTCTTTTTCCAGTTCAATAACCCATCGCTGATGGTATGAGTCATCTGACGGATCCCAATCTCTGCTGTATGCAACCTGGTCAGAATCAAAGTAAGTAGCCCAGACTTGTTTGTTTTTGGTTTCTTTTTCCACTGTCCAGATCAAATCACAACCGAAAATGTCCCTGCAAAGAGCCGCGTAAAAAAATATTCTAGTTCGGTTTTCGTCTGCAGACATGAGGCCACTGGGAGAGAAACTGTTTCCATTTACATTTTGATAGCTCATAGAATAGCTTTTTGATTCATCTCCCACTGCAAGCTGATCTTCTGAAATTGTAATAGTGCCAGCATCGTTCAGGTCTTCTATCAAATCCACCGAACCATCGCTATAGATAAGGGTACGTTGTGAACTGACAATATTCCAAGTGCCTTCTAGTCTAACATGGTACTTTTCCTCGTCAGTTTTACATCCTATTGATAGTCCAACGGATATTATTGCGATACTTAAAATCGACTTTTTCATAATTTTTCTTTTAGACCCCTCATTTTACCTATCCAAAATTCAACACCTATACTGAAGCGATTTCCTTCGTAATCGTCCGTTTTGATATAGGCATCATTGGTATCTACTTCTTTCTGAGCCAGCGCTGCAGGATCTGTAGCATAGAGCGCATAGTCCTGAGGAAACTGAGTGCCAACAGATCCGATTCTCGGGTCATCAGACATGGTAACAAGCCCTTTGGCTGGTGGAAAGTTTTTGGTTGGGAAGGTATATCTTCCATAGACATATAATCGCCAAACCCTAATACCGGCTTGCACACCGTAATCAAAAGCGACAGTAGTGCCGGAGTATTGTCCATTGAGTTCATAAAGCTGCGAGAGACTCTTTGATCCATCAGGATAGATGGTGTAATGATTCAATCCCATTTTCCGGAATGTACTACCCAGGTAACCTTCTAGAAATATGGTTTTTAACAAGATAAAACCTCCGCTAAAATTGAATCGGAAGTCTCGGAGATTGTGCTCTAGCTCATTTTGAATATTATTACTCCAGGTCACAGTTTTAGAGTGTTGACTCTTACCATATAGCATATTGAGCGACATGGTAAAACCCAGCATATTGGCCGCAGATATCCTTCCTCCAATCCCAAAATTGGGCATGGTGAAATCACCTGATTGGTAAGATTCGTATGGTTCTGATAATCGATTTCCCCAAAAATCATTGAAGCTCGACGTGAAATTATTGAGACCATCTACATTGGTATAAAGCTGATTGTATTCCCCGATCAAGGCTAGTTGTGACTTGGCGTCAATGGCCAACAACCAAATGATGATGAGAATGGTAAATTTTACTTTCATAGATCAAAAATGTCGCTAGAACAGGATTTTGTCAATACGTGCTAGAGGGTATTTCTTCATTTAAAAGCAATTCATCGAGAGCATAGTTTTCTGCTCTCCTTTGGCTATCGACAAGTTGATCCCTTAATCAAATCCATTCTGGATGCTAATGATCCAAACTGACTTGATGTAACACCAATCCGCTGGCAGGTGCTTTTCTTACAAAAGGTTCACCATCAGGATTTGACAAAGCTTCCTGGATAAATTCTGGGGCAATAATTCCTTGCCCGACATCTCTCAAGGCTCCTACCATCAATCGCACCTGATAACGTAGAAATCCACTTGCTGCAATTTTGAACACATAGGATGAATTAGGAAAAAATGAGCTTTTAAGGTCTTTATTGATCTTAAGCTCCGACTTAATCATTGTCCTTTCTAATACTGCATCATTAGAAGGCTTACTGACAAATCGCCTAAAGTTATGATTACCTAAAAAGTACTGCGTTGCTTTTTTCATAGATTCAATGTCCAGCTCTTCATTAAAATGTGCAATGTATGGAGCGGAAAATGGGTGGCTTTTTGGACCAAAACTAAAGTGATAGTGGTATTCTTTGGTACGTGCTGACTGAATCACATTGAAACGCTCATCAGTCTCAGAGATGGAAAGTGCCCTAATGTCTGCTGGTAGGTTTTCATTGAAATCCTTCAGAAAAGGCTCAGATTCTATCTCATCATTCACAAAAAGCTCGAATACATAATCTTCAGCAGATACCATGGCATCTGTTCGTCCACAGCCCAGTGTTTTGAATTGGTCATGACCCAGGACATAGTTTAGCGTACGATCGATCATTAGATGAACTGTTTTCAGGTTGCCCTGTTTGGCCCATCCATGATACCGGAATCCTAAGTATTGGATTCTAATTAGATAAAACTGAGAAAATCGCTTCATTAAACTAGTTTTTCCAATTCCAAACCATAATCATACTGCAGGTCCTCATCCAAAGTTTTTAGTTGTTTTCGGATTTGCTGGATTTGTCGGTAGTAAATATTCATCAATTGCTGATTGTTCTTCATCGATGGTCTCATTGATTTTAACTCATGACAAAAGTGAATCAACAGTTCAATTTCTGTGGTTTTATGAGGAGAGTAGCGAGCGTATTTTTTGATCACCCTCAGTATTTTCCGCACACTTTTTTTTATGAAATAATAGCTCGTGGTATTGATCTCGGCAAATAGCTCCTCCACCTCATCTTTCACACTCTGGATAAAACTTTCTTCATCGGCGGCTTCAAATAGCAAATAGGTGAGGAGCTCTTTATTTTCCTTTTTGAATCTGGAAAGCCTCAGACAAAGATTTTGAAGCTCTTCTGGTTCTAATACTTTTAGTTCTCGTTTGATTTCAGTCGCTGTGGCTGCTTTCATATTGGCTAAGCTAGTAAATCCTAAATTGGAATTTCGATTGTTGAATCTCTGGTTTTATGCTATATCTGATAAGCAGGCAAGCCGCAAGAAATACTATCATTGTGCTGAGAATAAAAAATTGGATATCAATGTCGTTTAGTTAAGACCGCTTATACCTCTATTTCAAGAGAGGGTAAGGGTGAGTAGTAAAGAAAACTCTTAACTAAATGACATTGAATTGGTTCTGGAAATTATATTATCGAATCACGGAAATATTGAAGACGGTGAAATCTTGAATTTATACCGATTGAATCAATGGTCCTCTGCTGATAAACCAACCGAACTCATCCAGGCTTTGAAGCATTCACACTCGTTGGTTACAGCCAGGGCCGAGGGTCAATTGGTTGGTTTGGGTAACGCAATTTCCGATGGGTATCTGGTCGTTTATTATCCTCATTTATTAGTTCACCCCGATTTACATGGACAAGGTATAGGTAGGCGAATTGTTCAGAAATTGCAGGAAAAATACGCAGGGTTTCATCAGCAGATACTAGTTGCAGATGGAGAATCTGTTGAGTTTTATCAGAAATGCGGTTTCGAAAGAGCAGGAAGTTGTCAGCCTATGTGGATTTATCAGGGACATGACCATGAATGATTTTATCTGATCTATAAAAATGCCGCTCCAAATACTCCGGCACTATCGCCCAGAAGAGGAGGGATGATTGGTGTGTCGAAACTTGGGTTGAAAACATTTCTTCTTACAGACTCTTTTCCCTCCGTATACAATACATCCAGATTACTGACACCACCTCCCAATACGATTACATCCGGATCAAGAATATTGATCACATTGGATAGTCCAATCCCAAAAAAATGAATCATCCGTTCAATGGTTTGCACCGCGTTTCGATCGCTCTTGGTTTTGTACAAAGAATAAATTTCCTTCAGATTCTTTTTAGATCCGGTATTTTCAAAATAATAGCGCTCCAGAGAAGGGCCTGCGATAATTCTCTCTACACATCCTTTTTTCCCGCAATAGCAAACACCCCCAGCCCTGTCCAGAAAAGTATGTCCCCATTCACCTCCAATACCTTGTCGTCCTTCCAGAATCTGTCCATTGATGACTATTCCTCCTCCAACTCCTGTGCCCATGATGACTCCAAAAACCACTTTCGCCTCTGGATATTTTTCTGCCACTGCACCCATTTTAGTTTCCGCGAGAGCAAAACAATTGGCATCATTGGCGATTTTTACAGGGATATTAATCGCTTTTTTTAATTCCTCTAGAAATGGCTGATTGTTGATAGCCTGAGTGTTACTATTTTTTAGCAGTCCTGTGTGAGGGTCGATAGTACCCGGTGTACCAATGCCGATCTGCGTAGGTTGCTCACCTACTTCTTCGGATAAGATGTTAATGACTTTTCGAATTTGACCAACTATGTGCGAGATACCCATGTGAGCTTCGGTGGGTACACGTTCCCGAGCCAACACCATGTGTTGATTATTTAGAACTACACCTTCTATTTTAGTTCCTCCAAGGTCAATTCCCCACAGCATAAAATCATTCTTTTATTATGTGCCTAAGGTATGATAAAAAAAGATTTTGACAGAAAAATTCCGCACACGAGCGGAAATCTCTTTTGGTCGTTAGAATGATTTGGTTGAACGAAAAAGATAGACGATAAGATGGTCACTTTCCCAAAATTTGATTGAGCTACCAAAACTGGTAGTCATCATCATTTAGATTTGGTTTTCAATAATGGTGAAGTGCCTTTTCGAAAGAAAAGGCACTAATTTCCGTACATGACTTATTCGTCCTGAAGGCATTCTACAGGATTGATCATGGAGGCTTTTAAGGTTTGATATCCTATTGTAAAAACCGTAATCGTCATTGCTACGAGGGCTGGCAATAATATGAACCAGATTGAAATATTAACATGGTAAACAAAGTCATTTAGCCAGCCTGACATGAAATAATACGCGATAGGTATAGAAGCCACAAAAGCGATGCCCACAAGTATTAAAAATTGTTCGGCGATGATCATGGCAATACTTCCAGCAGATGCACCCAGTACTTTTCGCACCCCTATTTCTTTATATCTGGTACTGATGATGAATCCCACCATGCCAATCAAACCCAGGCAACCAATAAAAATAGCCATCATAGTAAAAGCAGTTATCATGGTGCTTAGTCTTTCTTCAGCTTGGTATTGCTCTGCAAATATTTCATCTAAAAATCTATACTGCGGAGAACTTTCCATATCGAATTGAGCCCAGGTCGATTCGATATGTTCCAATACTGATGAAATATCTTTTGTATCTACCTGCAGACATATTTTTCTTGTTTTCCAATCATCTTTGAGAATGATCATTGGAGTGATTTCACTATGTAATGACTCGAAATGAAAATCTTCAGTGACGCCAAGGATCCTTCCTGCCCGTAATTGCTGATCATTATAGTTGCCATAGCTAAGTTTTTTGCCAACAATATCTCGTGGATTACTAAAACCCAGAGCCTCAGCGGCAGTTCTATTGATGAGGTAATAGCCAACCGAATCTTGAGACATATTCATATTTTTTGAGAAATTTTCTCCAGCTATAAGTGGGATCTCAAATGTGCTGAGAAAGTCTTCATCCGCCAGAATAAAAGGTAGTCGAAAGTTGACTTGTTCTGCACTGTCATTTCTGAAAAAGGAAGCTCCCCAGCTATCTGCCAGTCGTCCTGTAGGAACTCTGGAGGCATATGTGGCTTTATTGATGTCTGGATGCTGAAGCAATTCGTATTTGAATACCTCCAGATTCTGGATTTTATTACTCATCCAGAGGTGAACGATCTGATCTTTCTGGTAACCGGGATCAGAGTTATTGATAAATTGCATCTGACCTTTGATCACAGCAAGAGTGAAGATCAATCCAATAGTTACGGCGTACTGAAAAGTCACCAACCAATATCGAAAATTCCATTTGTTACTTCTGATGGCTGATTCTCCTTTTAAAGCTTGAAGAAGATGAATTTTAGCCATAAATGTGGCCGGATATAAACCTGCCATCAGCGTTACAGCGAGCATCAGGATAATCAGACCCGCAAATAGATCCACATTTTGTATGAAATCCAATGAAAGGGTCTTGTCCATGAAATCATTGAGATAGGGAAGGGCAAGCCAAGCAAGAATTATTGCCAGTGGAAAAGCAACAAAGTTAATGATGAAGGATTCAGTCAGAAACTGATGGATGAGTGATATTTTCCTTGCGCCAACTACTTTTCGAACGCCAATTTCTTTCATTCTTCTGGAAAACTGAGAAGTGGCCAGATTCATATAATTAATACAAGCAACTAGTAGCAATAATATTCCTACTATGCTAAAAATATAGATCTGCTCAATACTGCCATTGCTCTCTATTTCTCCTTCCAGATTGCTGTGGAGATGTATGCTTGTAAGCGGTTGTAGCTCAAAATCATAACCATCTTTGGCGGGCAGACCATTGCTGGTCTTTCCTACATATTTATCGAAGAATTCATCTTTTCTGTCTTCGATTATTTCAGGGTTAGTGCCAGGCTGCAATCTCAGGTAAGTCAGCCAGTTGTAGTTTCCGGTGACATTGTTCATGGCGTTTTTACCAAATAATTGCTCAACGAACTGGATAGGGGCCAGATATTCGAAATGAAAATGCTGTTGCTCTGGCATGTCATGCATCACCCCTGTAACCTGAAAAGGGGCTTCCATACCGTCTCTGGATAATTCTATGGATTTTCCAAGAATATCCTTTGATTGCCAGTCGCTACCAAATAATCTTACTGCACTGGACTCTGTAAGTACAAGCGATTTCACCTCATCAAATGCTGATTCTGGATTGCCAATGATAAAAGGAAAAGTGAAAGTATCAAACACATCCTCATCTGCGAAAACGACCATTTCACCTGGAAAAACCCTCTCACCAATTCTCAAATCAGGAAATGCCCAGGGGAAAAACCTTACGGCATGTGTTACTTCGGGATAGTCTGACTTGAACCTCTGAGCATGACCTGCTGAGGCAAAAGCCCATTGACGGGAAAGTGAGCCGTCCTGATCAAAGTTTTTGACGGTAAGTCTATAAACATCTTCTGCGTGCAGGTGGTGTTGGTCATAGGAGATTTCATCTTTCACAAAAAGAGCAATCAATAAGAATGCGGCGATTCCAACAGTGAGACCTAAAACATTGATGAGTGTGCTGGATTTGTATTTGGTGAGATTTCTAAATCCGATTTTTAAATAATTTCTAAACATGGTGGTATCGTGTATAAGATGAATGAATGGTTGGAAGTGTTTGATAAGATTAGGTCTGAGCAGTTTCAAAACCTCGAGAAAATACCAGATTCGAGCCTTTAGAGTTGATGCTGGGGCCTTCATAGCAAATTCTTCTTCCAAGTCGCCCTGTATGTCTTCCAGATATTCTTCTCTGCAGAATGTCTCTAGTATTCGATTGGCAAATTTCGGAGGAGCAATCATCAGATCATTTTCAAAACAAAATCAGGGATAGCATCCCATAGTTGGTTTCGAGTATCCCTCGCATATGCCAGTGCCTTTTTTCCCAGATCAGTGATGTTAAAATATCGCTTTCTTTTTCCACCTCTTACTGAAGAAGCTTCTCCAAGGTTTGAAATCAAGAAACCCTTGCTTTCCATTCTCCTTAGGGCGGATTGCAGCGCACCTACACTCACACTTCTCTTTAGACGCTCTTCTATTTCCTGCTTGATGCTCACCCCATAGGCTTCATCATTCAGGATTGCCACAGTGAGTAGTACGATTTCTTCAAATTCGCCAAGCTGAAAGTCTTTCATGGATATATTTCCTATTCGTAAATAAAATATTAAATTCCTAAACGTAGTTTTAATTGTCGGGTTGCGAAATCTCAATTTTTTCGAACAACACCTTGTTGAATTTGTCGTTTGTATAGAGGTTATAAATTGTTTCGCTATTCACCAGATCGCAGTTAATCAACTCGCACATGTTTTTCTTTGACTCAGATTCAACTTCTTACAGATATGAGCTTATTGGTTAATTCAACTCTAGTTGATAGCTTTAAATCAAAAATGAAATCGAAATGAAAAAAATACTATTAACCCTTTCAATGACTTTACTGGTGATGGTTGGATTCAGCCAGGCTAAAGTAGAACTTGGAATTAAAGGAGGACTCAATCTTGCCAATATTGATACCAAGAACGCAATGGCGACATACAACTCGCGTACCGGGTATCATGCCGGACTGTACGCGATAGCCAAGGTAGCTAGTTTCGGAATTCAACCTGAGATTCTGTATTCTGTGAGAGGAACTGAGCTATCGACTACTATCGGTACTGCCAAACAGGATTTTAAGCAGGATTTTGTTTACCTGGATATTCCTATTATGCTGAAGCTCTACACCGTTGCAGGATTAAACCTTCAGGCTGGTCCTCAGTTTGGAGTATTAATGTCAGTGGATGGAAAAATTTCTGATGGGGCAGGTGGTACCACTACCATTTCAAAGGATAGTTATAAAAATGCGGATACCAGTATTGCTTTGGGAGCTGGTTGGGATGCTCCTTTCGGACTAAACCTTACAGCCAGATATGTGATTGGATTGAGTGATATCAATGATGGTGGAGGTTCAGAAGCAAAAAACAGAACCTTCCAGGTTGCTGCGGGAATTAAGCTTTTCAGAGCTGGTAAATAACCCTTCCATATTGACTAATTTAAAAAGTCAGGGAGTGTGATCTTCCTGACTTTTTTTGTGCTCTGAAGTTGACCCCTCCTCCCAACGATAAATCGAAGCCCCCCCTTAATAAGGGTGGTTCGGCGTACCGAAGGATGCGTGGAGTTAAAATTTTAGAGTGAAAAGCAATCTACTTAAGTTACTTTTGGCGCCTTAGAATTTAGGTTTATTCGCCAGTATTAGCAGAATTCTTTGAAGACTTCTACCATGTGATTAGCAATCATCTGGGCTGATCTTCCTTCTATGTGGTGTCTTTCTACAAAGTGCACCAATTCACCGTTCTTGAACAATGCCACTGATGGAGATGAAGGAGGAAACGGAAGAGTATATTCTCTTGCCTTGGCAGTTGCTTCCTGATCTACTCCGGCGAATACCGTGGTAAGGTGATCAGGTTTTTTGTCGCTGTAGTTTACAGCGGCAATCACACCTGGTCTTGCAGTGCCGGCGGCACACCCACATACAGAGTTGATTACCATTAAGGTGGTTCCTTCATGATCTTTTAAGTGATTATCTACAGCATCAGCTGTTTTTAGTTCTTCAAAGCCTTGCTGAGACAGCTCAGCTCTCATAGGGGCTACTAGATGTTCTGGATACATATTTCTATTGTTTAAATCTCAAAAATCAAATTTCAAATAACAATTATTTATTGTTTATCCTCTATTTCTTATACGAGGAGAATTTTTCGATATTATGACTTTATGCTTTCATTTACATGAAGCCCAATTCCAGTTTTGCAGACTCAGACATCATTTCTGTAGTGTATGGAGGATCGAAAGTAACCTCTACTGTCACATCATTAATTTCCTCAATGGCTTTTACCATTCGTTCAATGTCTCCCGGAATTTCTTCTGCAGAAGGGCATGCGGGAGAGGTCAGAGTCATCAGGATGTGTACATTATTCACTGGGAAAATATTGATTTCATATATCAATCCTAGCTCAAATACATCCACAGGAATCTCCGGATCATACACTTCTTTGATTGCCCTAATGATGTCTTCTCTCAAGTCATCATCGCCACCAGAGATGGGAATATTATGAATTTCTTCCATGCCTATTAATTCGATTCAGTTTTAGTACTTAATGCTAGAGCGTATAATTTCATTTGCTTGATCATTGCTGCAAATCCATTAGAGCGTTGAGTGCCGATGAATCGGTTCATTCCGATTTTAGAAGGAAAACTGACTTCTGATTTCAAAATGGTTTCTGGAGATTCTCCGGAAAACGTTCTGACTAATAAGCTCACAAGCCCTTTAGTAATCGCTGTATTGCTGTCAGCGGTGAACATTACCAGACCATCATTCAGATTGGCATCCAGCCAAACTTTACTCTGACATCCTTTTACGATGTGCTCATCATCTTTTTTCTCTTCTGAGATCATTGGGAGCTGATCTCCCAATTCCATGATGTAGTTTATGGCCATTTCCATGTCTCCTTCCAACATGGCAAATTCGTCTATTATTTCTTGCTCTTTTTCAGCTATTGAACTCATTTTCTAAACTTCGCTACTATACTTTTTAGTGCTTCTGCAAATACTTCTATTTCTTCCACGGTATTGTAAACCGCAAAAGAAGCCCGAACAGTTCCTTCTATACCAAATTGATCCATCAAAGGTTGCGTACAATGATGGCCTGTTCTCACAGCAATGCCTTTCGCATCTAGCCACATACCCAAGTCAAAAGGGTGGATACCATCAATCAGGAAAGAAATCACACTGGTTTTATTTGCTGCCGTTCCAATTGGTTGAAAACCATCTATATCGAATAGTAATTCTTTGCCCTTGGCCAAAAGCAGCATTTCCTGATCATGTAACAAATCAAAGCCTATAGTTTCCATAAATTCAATAGCTGTCTTCCATGCCACCACATCAGCGATGTTTGGTGTACCAGCTTCAAATTTGTACGGGATATCATTGTAGGTAGTCTTCTCAAAGGATACTTCCCTGATCATTTCACCACCACCTTGATAGGGATCCATAGATTCAAGTAATTCTCTTTTTCCATACAATGCACCAACTCCGGTAGGACCGTACATTTTGTGACCAGACAAGGCCATAAAATCACAGCCTAACTCTTGAACATCCAAATTATAATGCGGAGCTGCCTGAGCCGAATCAATTAAAACTTTTGCTCCTACGGTATGTGCATCATCAATAATGTCTTTTACCGGATTAATTGTGCCCAGCGCATTACTGATATAAACTACCGAAACGAACTTAGTCTTTTCCGAAAGAAGGGACCTAAATGCCACCATATCCAGTTCACCATTCTCCAAAACAGGAATTACCTTTAATCTAGCTCCTGTTTGCTCACAAACCATCTGCCACGGAACGATATTGGAATGGTGCTCCATTCCTGATATCAGGATCTCATCTCCAGCTTTCAAGAATTTTCTTCCGTATGACTGTGCAACGAGGTTGATACTCTCTGTGGTTCCTTTGGTTATAATGATTTCTTCGGCTTCCGGGGCATTCAGAAATCGCTGCAATGCTTTTCTTGTCTCTTCGAAACCCGCAGTTGCACGCTCTGCAAGCGTATGGATTCCCCGATGAATATTGGCATTGTCTTTTTGATAATAGTTAGTCAGCGCTTCAATAACCGAGGAAGGAGTCTGAGAAGTAGCCGCATTGTCAAAATAGATCAATGGTTTGCCATTGACCTTCTGATCCAAAACCGGAAATTGCTTCCTGATTTCTGCAATTGACATTATGCCAGCAACTTCGTTCATATTAGTAATGGAGTTTATTTAAAATGATTCCTTCGATTTCTTCTTTTACTTGCTCATTTTTCACTTCTTCCAATGTCTCATTGGCGAAAGCATTAAGCATTAGGGCTTTTGCACTTTTCTTGTCAATTCCTCTTGCTCTCAGGTAGAAAATTGCCTCTTCATCAAGCTGACCCGTGGTACATCCATGTGAGCATTTTACATCATCTGCCCAAATCTCCAGCTGAGGTTTGGTGTTGACAATCGCTGTATCTGAGAGCACAATGTTATTATTGGACTGAAACGCATTGGTTTTCTGAGCATCAGGTCTTACGTATATCTTACCATTAAACACACCTCTGGAATTCTCGTCCATGATGCCTTTGTACAACTCATTGCTGTAGCAATTAGGAACCATATGATCAACAGATGTATTGTTGTCAACATGTGATTTTCCAGCGATCTGATAAAGCCCATTCATATGCGCTTCAGAATTTTCACCGCCAATATTGATGTGAATATTATTTCTGATGACCGCACCGCTAATTGAGTAAGTGTTGGTATAAAATCTTGAATCCTTATCTTGATTCGCATAAATGCCATCAATGGTGTATTCATTTGAAGCGAATTGCTGAAGCTTGGTAAATCTAACTTCCGCGTTTGCCGCAACGGATGCTTCTAAAATGCTCAGCGCCAGTACATTCTGACTTCCTTTAGAGAAAGTCTTTTCATAAATATTAGCTCTGGAACCTTGTTCGCCAATAATAAGAATTCGAGGGAAATTGATGGTCTGTCCACTTTCACTATCCACAAAATGATATACGAACGTATCGATAGCATCCTTGTTTTTATTCACTTTGATGAATAATCCGTTGTTGAAAAAGGCAAGATTCAGAGCTGCAAAAGCATCTTTTTCTATACTTCTTGTTTTTCCCATCAAATTTTTGATCTCTGCGTTTTGGTCAAAACTTTCATCATCAATTGTCTTGATCTCAAGATCATCGGTACTCCTGATTTCAGAATAGTCGCTTACATATTCACCATTGATAAACACCAGGTGGTTGGCCTTATCATCTTGATAAAACTCTTCTTTGCAAGCATCTTTCGTCCAGCCCGCCGCTTGATTAGATACCGAGAAATCGAAATTTTTGTTAATCAGACGCTGAACAGGAGTGTATTTGTAAGCTTCACTCTTCAGTTTTGGTATGCCCAAATCGCTGAAAGACTTTATTGCGTTTTTTCTGACCTGAGTAAGCGCACTGTCTAAGTGAACAGATTCTTTACTCCAGTTGTCAAACATTTCTGTCAGTTTATTTTCAATTGTAATGTCGCTCATACATTTTGAATTAAGCTGTTGCCAATTCTTCTTTGATCCAGTCGTATCCTTTCTCCTCCAGCTCAAGTGCAAGTTCTTTGGTGCCGGATTTTACGATTTTTCCTTTGTACAATACATGTACAAAATCAGGAACGATATAATCCAGCAGCCTCTGATAGTGAGTAACGACTATAGTTGCGTTGCTATCAGACTTTAGTTTATTCACTCCATCTGCTACGATTCTCAAAGCGTCAATATCCAAACCAGAGTCGGTTTCATCCAGAATAGAAAGCTTCGGCTCTAACATAGCCATTTGGAATATTTCGTTTCTTTTTTTCTCTCCTCCAGAAAATCCCTCATTCAATGCTCTACTGAGCAAAGCCTGATCAATGTCAACGAGCTTCATTTTGGCCTTCATTTCTTTCAGGAAAGAAACTGCATCCAAAGCATCCAATCCACGTGCTTCTCGCACCTGATTCACGGCAGTTTTCAGAAAGTTTGTCGTAGAAACTCCCGGAATCTCCACCGGATATTGGAATGCAAGAAAAATACCTTCTCTTGCTCTTTCTTCTGGAGCTAACTCAAGAAGATCTTTATCGATGTAATCCACTGACCCTGCGGTCACTTCATATTCTTCTCTACCTGCTAAAACAGATGCGAGCGTGCTTTTCCCAGAACCATTTGGTCCCATAATGGCGTGAACTTCGCCAGGTTTTATTTCAAGATTGATTCCTTTCAGAATGTCTTTGCCTTCTATGGAGGCATGAAGGTTATTTATTTTTAGCATTGCTTTTATGTTCAATGTTTCTTATCTCTGAATTATTCAATTTTTTGACCCCCTCTGCTTGTGGCATCACTTGCCGTCTGCCTCCCTATATAAAAGAGAGCATGAGGGATGGTTCATTACCCCACACTTCCCTCAAGCGTGAGGGCGAGCAGTTTCTGCGCTTCCACTGCAAACTCCATAGGAAGCTTGTTCATTACTTCTTTAGCAAATCCATTTACAATCAGTGCTACGGCACTTTCTTCATCTATTCCTCGCTGCTGACAATAAAAAATCTGATCTTCACCAATTTTTGAAGTAGTTGCTTCATGCTCAACTTGAGCTGAATTATTTTCCACATCTATGTAAGGGAAAGTGTGTGCACCACATTTATCACCCATTAGCAAGGAGTCACATTGTGAGAAGTTCCGCGCGTTTGAAGCCCGCTTCATCACGTGTACCTGACCTCTGTAGCTGTTTTGTGATTTTCCTGCAGAAATTCCTTTTGAGACAATTCTTGATCGGGTGTTTTTCCCTATATGAATCATCTTGGTACCGGTATCCGCTTGCTGGTGGTTGTTCGTTACTGCTACAGAATAGAATTCTCCTTGTGAATTATCACCTTTCAGAATGCATGACGGATATTTCCAGGTTACTGCCGAGCCAGTTTCTACCTGTGTCCAGCTCACTTTAGAATTCTCACCTGCACAGATTGCTCGCTTAGTTACGAAATTGTAAATACCACCTTTTCCTTCTTTGTTTCCAGGGTACCAATTCTGTACGGTGGAGTATTTTACTTCAGCATCTTTGGCTGCATGAATCTCCACCACAGCGGCATGAAGCTGGTTTTCATCTCTCATCGGTGCAGTACACCCTTCGAGGTATGAAACGTATGATCCTTCATCTGCTACGATCAGAGTTCTCTCAAACTGACCTGTGTTAGCAGCATTGATTCGGAAGTATGTAGAAAGCTCCATCGGACATCTCACGCCCTTTGGTATGTAGCAGAATGAGCCATCTGAGAATACCGCACTGTTTAAAGCCGAGAAATAATTGTCATTTGCGGGAACAACAGATCCCAGATATTTTTTTACCAATTCTGGGTGATCCTGCACAGCCTCGCTGAAAGAACAAAATATGATTCCAAGTTCAGAGAGCGTTTCTTTGAAAGTAGTAGCAACTGATACTGAGTCGATTACAGCATCTACGGCTACTCCAGTAAGTCTTTTCTGTTCATTAAGAGATATTCCTAATCTCTCAAAAGTTTTGAGCAATTCAGGATCAATTTCATCAAGACTTTTTGGTTTTTCCTTTTGCTTGGGTGCAGAATAGTACTTGATATCCTGATAATCGATGGCCGGATAATTTACATTAGACCAATCAGGCTCGGTCATTTCGGTCCATCTGCGAAAGGCTTTAAGTCGCCATTCCAATAACCATTCGGGCTCTTCTTTCTTAGCAGAAATAAACCTGATGATTTCTTCATTAATACCCTTAGGGGCTTCATCCGCCTCAAAATCCACGTACCAGCCGTGTTCATATTCTTTCGAGGTGAATTCTTCTAATATATGATCGTCTTTACTCATAGAATTTTCTCAATTCCTGTCGTTTATTAGCATAACTCCCAAGTCGCTTGGAAGTTTTGCAAATTAAACACTTATTTAAATTAATTCTAAATAAGCTCTAACAAGAATTGAGTAATTCCATAAATTCTTAAAAGAGTGGGGTGTAAGCACGTGATCAACCAGTGATCTTAAAACTGTAGGTGTCTGTTTAGACTTTCTTCTAATGAAATGAAAGTTTCCGTTCTTTCTATACCCTCTACTTTTTGAATTTTGTCATGAAGAACATCCTTTAGGTGTCTTGTGTCCCTGCAATGGATCTTGATGAAGATGTTATAATTTCCAGTAGTATAATGGACCTTCACTATCTCAGGAATTTCTTTCAGCTGCTCTACTACCGCATCATACAAAGAAGATTTTTGTAAGTAAATACCCAAAAAGCAGGTAACGTCGTACCCAAGCTTAGAGTAATCCATCTGAAGAGTAGTGCCTCTCACAACACCCATTTCTTCTAATTTTTTCATCCTTACATGGACAGTACCACCAGAAACAAACACCTTTTTGGCGACTTCTGTGTAAGGGATTTTCGCGTCCTCAGTCAATAAATTGAGGATTTTCAGGTCAACATTGTCAATTTCGTAATTCTTGCTCATTGTGCGTATGCTCTTTTCTATTTATTCAATAATAGTATTGCAATTTTAAAGCGTATCTAAATATACACCAAATTTATTAAAATATTTTTAATGTATTATCTGTTCTATTACTTTTGAATCATCAAAACGATCAGGAAGCAGATCTGATCCACACTGTAGGGTGTTGAAATTGGCAGACATGCCCTCCTGTCTCGGGGGTGGAGATAAGGGATAAATCCTGGGTCTTTCACGATAAATTGCTTCGGCAAATTATCGTGGAACCGGGGCTAACCGCTCCGTGGAGGTTCGAATCCTTCCCCTACAGCCATCATTTTTGGGTTAATGTTGTTTATTGAATCTGGTCGTAGTAGGGGTGCTGCGGCCATTTTCTTTTTATAGGTGCCCGATTTATCCTCTGCTTGCAGCCATCATTTGTGGATCAGTCCGAAAATATGGGATCAATCAAAATAGATTTGAATTGATCTGTCAACCAACCAGGATTCTTTCTTCAATGTCATCCTTGGAGGAGCCAGTTTTTCGATACTCAGAAGGAACGCTGACTGTTTTGTTTAACGAAACATTGATTAGGTCATATAGAGTATTTGATCTCTCCGGGAGAATAGAGAAAATTGGCCAATCAAGTGATGTGAATGAATTGGAAATAGCACTCAGAGGTTCTGGTGTGAAGATTATTCAACTGTTCACCAATTAGGGAGTAATCACCAAAAATATTCTTTTTGAATAGTAGCAATTATCAATACTTAAGGAATTGGTTCAATACCATCCATTTCATCTCTAAATTGAAAATCAGAAATAGGACTCTTTATCCCAACAAGAAATGAAATCATTCACTCTGCTCTTTATTGCAATTGTTTTTAGTGTCAATCTTTCTGCTCAGTGCACCAACGGAGCTACTGGCAATCAACCCGGAGAACAGTTTACATTGGTTTGGCAGGATGAGTTTGAAATCAACGGTCCTGTTTGTTCGGAAAACTGGCATCACCAGACTCAACTTCCAGCTGGAGGGAGCTGGTACAATGGAGAAATTCAACATTACACTGATCGAACAGATAATGCCATTGTAGATGATGGAGTTTTGCACATCGTTGCCCGCAAAGAGACTTTTACAGATCAGAATGTTACGAAGAATTATACTACGGCCAGGCTCAATTCAAAGTTTGCTTTTACTTATGGTAGAGTAGAGGTCAGAGCTAAACTTCCTACCGGGGTAGGCACATGGCCCGCTATATGGATGCTGGGTAAAAATATCAATGAAGATGGTGGATATTGGGATTCAGAATTTGGAACCACCAACTGGCCGGCATGTGGAGAAATCGACATTATGGAGCATTGGGGGCACAATCAAAATTTTGTGCAAAGTGCTATGCACACTCCATCCAGCTCCGGATCTACCATCAATAAAGGTGGGCAGACTATTCCCACGGTCAGTACAGAGTTTCATGTTTATCAGCTGGAATGGACTCCTGAGAAAATGGTCTTTAGCGTAGATGATGTGGAGCATTACACTTATAATCCGGCGGTCAAAGATGCTTCTACCTGGCCGTTTGATGCAGAGCAATATCTACTTCTCAATTTTGCTGTATTACCTTCAATAGAGACATCTTTTACCCAGGATACGCTCAGTGTGGACTATGTGCGAGTATATCAGAAAAGTGATTATAACGTCAATTTTCCAGAGGAAACAGCTGCTAACCCTACAGTAGATGCGTCTGACGTGACTTCTGTTTATAGTGACAGCTATGCGAACCTGACTAATGTGAATTTCAATCCAAATTGGCAGCAGACTACCACTTTTGAAACATTTTCTCTATCGGACAATGAGATGCTGCGCTACAAGAATTTCAATTACCAGGGAATAGAATTAAATCAGAATCTTGATCTTACCAGTAAAACACATTTGCATCTGGATCTGTGGACGAAAGACGCTGATGTTGTGAAAGTTACCATCATTAGTAATTATGGAGATACACAAGAATATCTGGTAGGATTGGCACCTTTGACTCAGAAAGCCTGGAATTCCTATGATATTCCATTGACCTCATTTTCCGATCAGGGTGTTCCATTGGATGCTGTGTTTCAGCTGAAACTGGATGGTCAGGCAGGAACGACACCTTCGGAAATATTCGTTGACAATATCTATTTCTACAATCAGACTACCCCTCCCGATGTACCCACTGCTGGTCCATCAGATCCTGTTGAATATCAGAATATGATTTCACTTTTCAGTGATAGCTTCACTAATGTTCCTATGGATACATGGCGCACCAGCTGGTCGGTGGCAGATATGGAAGAAGTTACATTATCAGGAAATGATGCGAAAAAATACTACAATCTGGATTACGCGGGAATAGAGATGATCAATAATCAAATTGATCTCACCAATATGACGCATGTTCACCTGGATTACTGGACACCTGATGCACAGGAGTTTGGATTTAAGTTGGTGGATTTTGGAGCAGATGGAGTGTATTCACCGCAGGTAGATGACAGTGAAGATTATGTGGCGATGGATCCGCTGGTGACTCATGAGTGGGCCAGTATGGATATTCCACTTTCTGAGTTTGCTAATTTACAGAGCATCAAGAATATGGCTCAAATTATTCTGGTTGGTCAGCCGGCAGGTTCAGCTACTGTTTACATTGATAATTTTTATTTCCACAATAATCAGCCAGAGAATCTTGTGATCAGAGCGACTGAAACTGCCAGTAGAAATATCATTTGCAACAACCTTACAGTGAATGCTGGTAATACGCTGACCATTGACGCTGGATATTCGCTCACGATTCATGGTGATATGGACATTCAGGGTGAGCTGGTGATCAATTCTGGAGCATCGTTGATCACATTTGAAGGAAATCAAATGGATGAAGTCACGATCAGAAGAAATACCCGATACGCCGATGGTAAGTACAGTTTTGTGGGTTCGCCTGTAGAGCAAAGTACGGAAATCCTCGGTGCTGATTTGGGCAGTTGGGTGTATGAGTATGATGAGACTGTGAGCTACGGTGCTGATGGATTGGCAAGATGGAAAGACGCCAGTGCCAATCAATTGGAAACAGGGAAAGGCTACGCGCAGGCTGGTCAGAAAGAAATAACTTTTACCGGAATCCCTAATTCTGGTGCAATCAATTATACTGGTACTTTCACCGATAGATCCGATGACAATGATGGATGGAACCTAGTAGCCAATCCATACGCTGCTGCCATCAGTGTGGAGCAATTTTTGGCATCTAATTCCAATACAACCAGGGCGATTTATCTCTGGGACGACAATGGTTCGGATGTAGAGCGCGGAAGCAATGCCGACTATATTGTGGCAAATGCGCTGGCAGCTACACAAAACAGTCTTGCCGGAAATGGCAATCGCTACAATGGATATTTGGGCTCTGGTCAGGGTTTCTTCGTGCAATTACAAAATGCAAACAACACCACAATCACTTTTGCGGAAAGCATGCGAGATGACTCCAATAACGAGGATCAGCATTTCTTCAGGCAACTGGAAAACGAAAAAGAATTGATCAGAATCAACTTGACCGATCAGAATGGTTTGTTTAGGCAGGCGGTTTTAGGAATGGTAGATGATACAGACACGGAGGCACTAAATCCACAATATGATGCACGGGTTTTCAATGAAGAGAATACCAGTATTTATACTATAAAAGGAGAGGAACACCTGGCTATTCAGGGTATAGACCGTGAGGATGAACAAGTAGCTATTGGCTTGACTATTGAGCAACCGGGTGTTTATCAGATTGATTTTATGATAGAAAATATGATTTTGGGAAACTGGTATCTGTATGACCGACACACCGATCAGTATCAGTCAATCTCAGAGAATTACTCATTCATGGTGACGTCAGCAGGAAAGATTCGGGATCGTTTTGTTTTGGTAAAAGGAATTCGATCTATTTTGACTATTCCTCAGCATCATCAGATGTTTGTTCACGATCATCAGCTCCATTTGCCGGAAGATTTTATAGGTGAATTAAGGATTTATAATCTCATGGGGCAATGTGTTTTCTATCAGCCAAATACCATGGAAACAACGATTCCATTAAGATTACCAAGTGGTGTATATCTGGTGAAGTCTAATAAACGAACTCAAAAAGTTATTATCCGATAATTGTCTTTTAATGGTATCTGATAAAGGATTTTATTTAAGCTTCAAGACTACAGCAGCGGCGGATCGTCCCCATCATAAAAGTGAGTTTCCAAGATCATCCTTTTAGAGCATAAAAGGTTTTAAGGCCCAGTGATGTTTTTTGGCCATTTCTTGGATCTAGAAAATTCTTTCTCAGATGCTGGTAACAATCAAGCATAAAAGGTTTTCTGATGTAATCATTTCAGAGGTATTATGGAATGTAAGTCAGTTTTTCAATGAGGATATGTAATAATTGGTTATCATGCGTTACTTACTATTGTGGTAGTATCAAGACTGAACAAATGAAAACCAAATATCTGTTGTTGTACATTATCTTGTTTTCGCAGTTGTCCTTATCTGCTCAGTCAATACGTGGTAGTATACTGGATGAGCACAACTCTCCAGTTCCATTTGCCCATATCGTTATTCAGGGTACTTATGAGGGCACCATTTCAAATGCTGAAGGAAGGTTTGTGATTTTTACAAAATTTGAAAATCCAAGGCTGGAGGTTTCGTGCATTGGTTTTCAAAAAAAGCTAGTACCAGTCTCTGGTCGAAACCATGTGGTGATTAAGTTGTCACCAGAAAAAAAGATCCTCAATGAGGTGGTGATCCAGCCTAAAAATCATGCCCTCAAGCTATTAAAAGCGGCGATTAACAGCATTCCAAAAAACTACCCGGATACGGTTGAGCAGTTGACCGCATTTGTGCGGCAGTCCGCCAGATCTCCTTTAGACAGATCTCCATTTTATGAAATTGAACTTTCACTGGGGATCATTAAAAAGGGGTATAATCAACCGGGAAAGAGAGAAGGAACAGCCAAAATCCTTCAAAGCAGAAAGTTGGAGTTTCAGAGGATGGATTCGCTGGCGATTCGGTTTTATGGAGGAGCTCACTTGCCTTTTTGGGGTGATGCGGTGGCTAGAAGGTTAGGCCCTCTTGGTTTCTCGAAAATCGATGGTTACTGGCTGGATGTAGCAGATACTTTGGTTTATGACGGGAAACGACTTTTTGAAGTGAGATTTGAGCCAATACCGAAAAGTTCCGTGATCGGCTCAGGCTCTGTTTTTATACAGGATAGCTCTTATGCCATTACCAGATTTGTCATTGATTATGATGAAAAAGAATGTGCAGGGTTCACTGAAGATCTGTTGTCACCTTTGCGAAATTTCAAAAGAAAATACAGCGGCTATAGCATCAATTACGCTAATTATCAAGATGCCTGGAGACTGTTAGATATTGATTACAAAACGGGTTTTGATAAAGAAAAAGTACCATACCTCACTCTGGAGGATCAATTGATCATTACGAGAGTCGATTCAGTAATCCAGGATATTCCCTATGTAGAAACAATCGGCTTCCATGATATCACCATAGATAAAGTAGGGGCCTATGATTCTACATTCTGGGATGGACAAAATACATTATTACCCAGCCAGGATTTCCAAAATATGATGGAAATTCATCAGATTAGAGATACGTTAAGAAGCCAGACTAAGCATGAACGGATATTTGATTTTTTGAAGCGTTTGTATTCCAATTATAGTTTTGGCGGTACGTCTCTCGGTATACACAGTACTGATGTGAGTCACTCTTTGGTAAAAATCAAAACAGAGCAGGAGTCTGGTCAGGTGTTTTTTCAAAATATTGGAGTAGGCTTATTGATCAATGATCATTGGGCGATTGAGGGCACGAGCAGGGCTTCATTTGTAGCATCTACTTTTAGTGGACTATGGCTGTCTTTAGTCTATCAGTGGAACCTCAATCCTAATGAAAGACCAGTTCGTTTGAAACCAAACCTGGGTATTGGCTATCAGCAATGGATGAATCATCTGCAGAAAATCAATTCTTCAGAAACTTTTGAGGTCAAGTCGAAAAAATTCAGATCTGAAAATGTGGATGTTTACCTTGCTGAAAGATCACTGAGTATTTTGCCAGGAGTGAAGTTGTCTGTGGAAAAGAGTAGAAGGTGGAGCTTCTATTTAAGCGCTTCTCGTAATTTCTCCTTTTTCCCGAATAAAGGACTTTATTTTTCAGAGGATAAGTTTTTTGGAAAAACAGCCTTTCTCAAATCTTCTGACTCTTCAGTGAGTATTCAAACCAGCTCAGATTGGATATTCAATAATGAGTGGCAATTTGTAGTAGGGGCAACACTGAAGTATTAACCTGCATTATTCATCAGAAATGTAGATCGTTTGCTTCAAGTGATTGATTTTCAGTGATGAATGAGAAGATTTTGAAAAAATTGATAACTCAAATTTGGGCTATTTGATTTTTGGCACTTCGAATCAATCACTCTGTAAATCAAAGTGTTACTGTTTCTCAATAACTTACTCCCGAATTTTCAGGGTTAAAACTCACTCATCTTTCAGGCACTTTGCCGGATTGACATTGGCTGCACGGATAGCTTGTGAACTCACTGTGAGCCAAGCGATTACCAATGCGGCTAAAGCAGCTCCTACGAAAATCCAGATACTAAGATCGATTTTATAGGCAAAGCCATCCAGCCAGTCTTTCATAAAGTAGTACGAAATAGGAAGCGCTAATATTACAGAGATCAAAACCAGCTTGGTGAAATCTCCGCTGAGCATCATCACGATCTGACTGGTAGTAGCCCCAAGAGCTTTTCTAATGCCGATTTCTTTGGTTCTTCTCTCTGCAGTAAATGCTGCCAACCCGAAAAGCCCTAAGCATGAGATGAGTATAGCAAATCCTGCAAAATAGGAAGATAGTGTACCTATGCGAAGCTCTGATCGATACAGCTTTTCGTAGTTTTTATCCAAAAAATCGTACTCAAATATGAATCCAGGACTAAACCGTTCATAGAGGTTTTGGATTTGGGCCATTGTGGCTACTTCTTTTCCTTGCTCTAGTTTTACAGCCACGTTCCACGTGTCTCTCAGCCAGAAGAAAGCAGGGTCTACCGTGGTATGAATAGATTGATAATGAAAGTCCTTCACTATACCGACAATCTCCAAATCATACTCATCCCACAGTTTGATATTTTCTCCAATTGCCTCTTCAGGTGTAAAACCCATCACCCTGGCAGCCGCTTCATTCAAAACTATCTTGCTGCTGTCTGCACCAAATTCTCTGCTAAACCATCTTCCGGTGACCATTTCCATTCCCATCGTTTCCTGCACATGGTAGTCTACCCGGATATTTTCAAAAAGAATTCTTTCACCTTCGGTTTTACCACGCCAGTCCAGCCCACTGGTATTGCTCATCTGAGAAGTGAAAGTATGACTCAGCCCACATGCATTGACCACTCCCGGAATTCTTCTGAGCTCATTGAAGAACGCGTCTCTTTTCTCATAAATGCCACCATCCTGGCTAAACATCACCACATTTTCTCGGCTGTATCCCAGGTTTTTATTGAATGCAAATTCCGTTTGTTTGTAAATCACAATAACCCCCACAATCAAAATAATAGTGATGGTGAATTGAAAAACAACAAGTCCTTTTCTCGCCCAGACTTCTCCAGCGCTTTTTTTGATATGACCTTTCAGTACTGTTACCGGGTTGAAATGGGTGAGGTAGAGCGCAGGGTAACTACCTGCCAGCACGCCGGTAATGATCACAGTCAGGATAGAAGCTACTATCAACTCCGGTGAGAATTCCATGCTTATGGTTTTTTCGGTGATTTCATTGAACTGTGGTAGGAATAGCCAAACAATCAAAAATGAAAACAGCATAGAAAAAGTAGAAATCAGGATGGCTTCACTGATAAACTGCGAAATGAGATTTGAACGGTTTGCTCCTAGTGCTTTTTTAACACCAATTTCGTGTGCTCTCTTTGTGGCTCGCGCAGTGGATAAATTCATGAAGTTGATGCATGCAATCACCAATATAAAAATGGCAATGATGGAGAACAGCCTTACGTAATCGATTCTACCTCCATCTGGCTGTCCATTGGTATAATTCCCGTAGAGGTATTGGTCTGAGTATTTTTTCAGAAACAAGTCTACATTGCTATCATCATCCTTTCCTTTTATATAATTAGTGATTTTGGCCGTGACCTGATCGGGATCGGCACCATTTTCCAAAATGACGAAAGTATGTGGTCCATTATTTCCCCATTGTTTCACCCAGTCATTCTGATCCGCATAATCCTCAAACGGAAGAGTAAAATCAAATTTGTAGGTGGATTTTGGGTGAATGGTCTCGAAAACTCCCGAAACAATAAAATTCCTGGCATCTTCATAACGCAATTGTTTGCCCATTGCATTTTCGACACTGCCAAAAAATTTCTCAGCCACTGTTCTGGAAATGCATATTGAAGACTTATCCTGCATGACCTGATCGGGATCTCCTGCCAGCAGCGGATAGCTGAAAATATTAAAGAAATCAGGACCTACATGATATCCGTTTTCACGGAAATAAGTTTGCTCATGAGCGAGCAGCGCAGGGTTGATCCAGGTGGTAACAGCAGCATACTTGATGTCCGGAAAGTCTTTTTTAAGGTTTTCGGCTAGGATGCCGGGGGTGGAGTTGGTAGCGAAAGTCTCATTGGAATACGTCTGGAATTCCATTACCCGATACAATCGATCATCTTTTTCGTGAAACTTATTGATCGAAAACTCATCATTCACCCATAAGTAGATGATTAATGCACATGAAAGACCAGTGGTCAATCCAATAATATTTATCAGAGACGATACCCGGTGACGAAGTAAGCTTCTAAAAAAAATCCTGAAATAGTACTGCATAGAAAAGAGAGGAAAGGTTTGTAAAAAGATGCGATTTCATCGCACTGGTTGCATAGACATACCTTGTTTTCAGCAGAAGGTTACATGATTTTTAAAAGAGGGTGACTGAAATTGAAGGTGATGAAGGGTTGTTGGCATACATCCCGGATGCATACCAACACTAGAATTGACCTTAAAAGATCAGGGAAACAATCACAATTACTGCGATTACCGTTCCCCAGAGTGTGGCCAACCTTCCATTGGTTAATTTCCAGTCTTTCATTTTCGAAAAATAAACTGGCGAATGTAATTCCAGAAAAGGGACATATCATCACGAATTGGAAGGAATTTTTCTTCAGTTTCAATAAAACTTGTAGATATTTAACAAAAAAGTAACAAAAACAATTGTGAGTTACTTTTTAATAAAAAAGAATCACTTTATTTTAACGTTATAATATAGCTGGTTGGAAACGGGGAACTACCAAACGAGGTGGCCCCG
The DNA here is from genome assembly GCA_030425425.1 of Bacteroidia bacterium. Lineage (GTDB taxonomy): Bacteria > Bacteroidota > Bacteroidia > Cytophagales > Cyclobacteriaceae > Marinoscillum. Next base: position 178,058 of record JAUIAO010000002.1, read on the forward strand.
TTTTTGTTTTTGTAGCCTCTCTATTCGGTAAAACATCTCAGTACAAACAAACCCTTACTATCCTGTATTTTTTTAGATCGGTACAGTCAATACGGGTACTTTGGTTTTTTCGATCACATGAAAATCAGTGTGTGATCCAAGAAGTTCCTGCCACCAGGGATGCTGGTGGTGATACATGCAGATCAGATCAATATTGAGTTTTTTGCATTCCCCCACGATCATTTCAGTAGTAGCTCCTTCTATTAATAATCCTTCAGCCTGGATCACATTGTTTTCAAACGTTCTCGCCAGATCTTGTAATTGCTGATGTTCTTTCCGCAGTTCCTCAGCACGATAGTCCCGTACATATTGTGGTCCTGGTTCGTAACCCACAAAATCCGGATCAGGAGCGGCGATGTGTACCAGCCACAGCTTAGCATCAAACCTTTTGGCTATTTCTTCAGCATATAGAAGAAGCTCAACTGTAGGTTCATTCAAATCTAACGCGACTAATATATTTTGAAACATGGTGATGTTGTTTGGTTAGGTGATTAAACGAATCGGAGAAGGAAACGATGGTTTTGGGAAGATTAAATTCTTTTAACTAAAGGGGTAATTACTTTCAGTCTTATCGTGAAGCAATGGAGGCTATAGCTGCAGCAGGAGATATCAGTCCATCTCTAATTGCCGATGGTATGTCGCAGGCTTTTTCTTTTCCCATTCTGGGTTTAACCAATCTCGGTCTTGCTTTGTGCGTCGGTGACTTGTCTTGTGTAGGTTTCATCACGAAACTGTTTTCTTATATTCAGAAGGAGGGATGCCCATCAGTTTTTTAAAAACTCTAGAAAAATATAACGGATCCTGAAAGTCTAGTTTGAAACTAATCTCCTTTATTGACATAGAAGTAAGGTTTATCAATTCACAGGCTTTTTGGATTTTAATCAGACTAAAAAATTGCATCATTGAGTAACCAGTTTTGTTTTTAAACATATTGAATAAAACGGAAGCTGATTTACCGAATTCTTGCTCAATATCACTTATACTTAATGAGCCATAGATATTATCGTTCATGTATTGAATAATCTCATTAGTGATATCCTCTATTGCTTCAGTCGATTTCAGTGAGTAGAAAATGAACGATCCGATAAGCTTATGTAATAGCATGCTGGAATACTCGAAAACCTGATCAGTATATCCGAGGTTGTATAAATTGAGTATGTAATCAAATTCGGCAATTTTATTCTGTTGGTATGGGATGGCTACAGCATTACCTGAGTTCAATTCCAAAAACCTATGGTGAAGATACCTGGCACTTTTGCCATCAAAGTGTACCCAGTATATGCTCCAGGGAAGGGCTCTGCTTGCATAGTAAGTGTGCCATTTGTTTTTTTCGATAATATAAAATGAATTGGGGGATAGCTCAATCTTACCTTTTTCAGTTTCAATTTTTCCGTGACCTTCTATACAGTAAAAGAGAATGTATTCAGCGCATCCACTTGGTCTTCTGCGGTAGTGGTTTAGTGCTTTTGGAAAATAACCGATATCAGTGATAAACAGATTTGAGACCAATTCCTTCGTGGTTTCCTGTTTGATCAATTTCCGGGGTACCACTATCATTTTTTCTCCTTTGAACCCTTGTTTTAGTAACTGTTGATACTCAGTTTTTTCGTGATTTTTTTGCATTGTCATAATTCTTTCACAAATGAATTGTCCATGTTAAATGTAATAATCTCCATCTAGGATTATTGCCATATTTCTAATTTGGTCTTCAATTATATTGATAATTAAAATATTTATCCATTTAAACTCCCCTAAGTTATGAAGATTAATGTATTATGTCGTGTCTTTATGGATAGACAAATTCGGAATATAACGAATCATATGTCCATATATACAAAACACGGTTGGAGCTTATTATCCTTCGGGATATTATTAGTGTGTCTTTCATCTTGTACAGAAGAATCAGTAGATGTCTCTTCTGAGCCCTCATTCAATCTGCAAGAGGTGATTACAAGTTTACCTGGCGAATCATTCACCATTACAGGGCTTGTGTCGGATCCTGCAGGAATTAAAAGTGTTCGTTTTGAATATGCTCCCTGGAGTTTAGATAAAGTAATAGAAGTAGATCCGAGTATTACGCAATACCCGTTTGAGTTTTCATTCAGTATTCCTGATACAGAAACTGAAGGAAGTACTCACCTCATTAATATAATATCCACAAATGGCGGGGATAAAGAAAGTTCAACACAAGTTGAAATTGTCCTTTCTGGTGATAATCAGCTGCCTGAGATTGCTATGGCGTCTCCTAGTGATGGCGGTACTTATATTCTTGGTTCTGGTTCTGAATTCAACCTGTCTTTTACGGTTAGTGACAATAAAGAGATATCAACCGTCGAAATCGTTGGAGTTGGTCTTAATGAGACTGTGGAGGTCAATGCTGCTTCATATTCATTTGATAAAGCAGTCGATTTTGTTTTTGCGGGGACTTTTGATCTTAGTATTACTGCTACAGATGTATCAGGGAATAAGGCAACAAAAAATCTAAGTGTCAAAATAGAAGAATCATTACAGTTTGAAAAGATGTATCTGGCTGACGTTAGTTCAGATGCTGAACTGGTATCCGACCTTTTCGGTGTGCCTATGCTAATCGATGGATTTGAATCTACAGACAGTCTAGGAGTTGTTTTTGAAGCAAATTATTACAATTCTACAGCTAATACAGAAATTCGGTTTATACCTCAGAAAGCTTCTTTTGCTCCATTTGCCTTTGGTGCTGGGGATAGTGCTGGTGAGTTGGCAATAGGATCTGATGCCACCGTCAATCCAATAGTCCTTAGTGAAGTTGGATACTACAATATCGTCATTAATCTAAGTACAATGACATATACCATTGAGACTTACTCACCTACTGATGACACTTTCGAATATATCATCATTATGGGTACGGGAGTGAAGGTAGATGGTGCAAGTACGTGTGTAAGTAACTCAGATGGAGCAGATGACAATTGCTGGTGGTTTGGATCCGGAAAGCCACTCACTGTGGATAGCAACAATCCTTATCTTTTTTCTGCTACGGTAGAGCTATACGATCATGATCCGGAAGGAGATGGAAACAATGGTTTTATTCTCGGTGCTAACTATGACGATTGGAGTCCGTTCTGGAGATTTGATCAGGGAGATGCCCTTGGTGTAGAGCCAGATGCCACAGTACCTAATGGAGGTAACAATTACATTTTTGACGAATCTGCCTTTGGTACATACACTTTTGTGTTTGATACCCATCTAAACAGGGTCAAAATACTTCCTCAATAAAATGACATATCCATTTCAAATTTTGAATAAAATGAAAGTATTAAAAATATCAATCTGGTTTTTACCTTTATTATTTCTCATATGCATGGTGTCATGTACTGAGGAGGGATTTGAATTCCCTGATTCCGAGCCTTTAATTACTGGTGATATGGAAATCAATGCGCTCCCCGGTGCCAATATTACTATTGAGGCGTCGGTAACTGATCCGGCTGGGTTAAAAAGTGTAAGCTTAGTATATGATGAGTGGAGTCTCTCAGAGACATTTTCTGTGGGAGAGTCAGCTGTAGAATACAATGTTTCTCATAACCTGACCGTACCTGAAACAGCAGTAGAAGGATCTTCGCATGATTTGAAAATTGTAGCTGAAAATGTGAATGGAATTAGTAAAGAATATACCGTAACTATTTCCTTAAATCAGGACACGGGTATGCCTGTTATTGAAAATAAAACCGATGTAGGAATCGCATTTCTTCAGGAAGGAGTGGATGCTACACTCGTGATAGATGTGACTGATAATCAATCAATTGCCACATTTTCGATTACCGGTGCTAATCTTAGTGATAAAGTGGATGTAAATGCCGCATCCTATACCTACACCAAAGAATTAAACATTCAAGTATCTGGAGTATATGAATTTGAAGTAATGGCAAAAGATGCGGAAGGCAACGAAAGCTCAATGACCGTAAAGGTGGCAGCTTTTGAACCTTTTGAGAAAATGTACCTGGCTGATGTTTCTACAGACGCAGAACTGGTTTCTGATTTAATGGGAGTCCCAATGTTGGTTAATGGATATGACGCACAAGATAGTCTGGGAAAAGTTTTTGAAGCTCATTATTACAATGCTGCTGCAGGAACCGAAATTCGGTTTTTACCGAACAAAGAGACATTCAGCGAGCTCACTTTGGGAAGCGGAGATGAGTCAGGCATGTTGTCCATTGGTAGTGACGCGTCAGTTGCTCCTATAGTTCTAAATGAAGTGGGTTATAATAAAATTTCTTTTGACCTAAGAGACCTTACTTACCAGGTAGAAGCTTACACCCCAACTGATTCTGTATATGAATATACTATTGTAATGGGTACAGGAGTGAAAGTAGATGGAGAGTCAACCTGTATCAATAACGAAGATGGATCTGATGGAGCATGTTGGTGGTTTGGAAGTGGTAAAAAATTTACCAGAGACGAAAACAACCCATACGTGTTTTATGGAGAGATGGAGCTTTATGATTATGACCCAGAGCAGTCTGGTGAGACGGGCTTTATTTTGGGAGCAAACCTATCCGGTTGGTCTGATTTCTGGAGATTTGATCAAGGAGAAAATCCAGATGCTACAGTGCTGAACGGCGGTTCAAATTACAACTTCGGTGAAAATGAGTACGGCACATATGATGTGGTATTTGATACGCACTTAAACCGCTTCAAAATGACTCCAAAACAATAGTGGGACAGATGAAACAATTAAGAAGCTTAATGATATTATGTTTCTTCTTCATAGCTGGAAGCCTGATTGCTCAAAATCAGGTTTCCGGTATCGTGACTTCCGAAATGGGAACGCTTCCAGGCGTCACAATATTGGAGAAAGGGACAGTAAATGGGACTATCACTGATATGGAGGGTAATTTTGATCTATTCCTCGAATCAGGTGATCCAGTGCTGGTATTTTCGATGGTAGGGTTTGCAACAAAAGAAGTGCCTGTAGATGGTAAATCTCAGCTTACTATTACCATGGAAGAGGATATTACAGGGTTGCAAGAGGTAGTGGTTATTGGATACGGAACAGCAAAGAAGAATGAGTTGACATCTTCAATTTCTATTGTAGAGGGAAAGGATCTTAATAAAATGACCGTTGGGAATGTAGCCGAATCAATGCAGGGTTTGGCTTCAGGAGTGCAGGTTCTTTACAACGGAGGAGGCCCAGGATCTTCACCAAAACTACTTATCCGAGGAATAGTAACCAATCAGGGATCAGATCCATTAATCGTTGTGGACGGTGTGGCATTGCCGCAAGGTTCCAATCTGAACTTTCTAAACCCTTCAGATATTAAGAGTATTCAGGTGCTGAAAGACGGCTCTGCATCCTCTATCTACGGTACTCGGGCATCAAATGGTGTGGTTCTCGTCACAACTGAGAGAGGCAATCTTGGAAAATCTAGTATTTCTGCATCCTTGTCTTTTGGGTTGAAGGCTCTTCAGCAACCAGATATGGCTAATGCTTCAGAGTATGCACAGGTAATGAACGCCCGACAGGAAAACGATGGACAAACAGCAGTATATGATCTTACTTCTCTGGAAAATGATACTGATTGGTGGGGTGAAGTTTATAAGGATTTTGCGAATGTACAGAACTACTCAATTCGCTTGAATGGAGGTACTGAAAAAATCAATTACCTGAACAGTCTTGCGTATTTTCGTGAAGATTCTCATTTGGAAAAAGGTTACTGGGAAAGATTGTCGAATAGATCTAATGTAGACTTTTACGCAACAGACAAACTATTCATTCAACAGGATGTAAATATTCGCTATGAGCATTGGGAAAATACCCCAAATATGTTCTTCGATGTTATGCGTATTGACCCCCTCACTTCGGTGTATCTGCCCTTTGATCAGAGGGAAAACCGAAATGAATACAGTATCTACGGGAGGTCCCAAAACTATGTTTGGAATCCTGTGGCCAATGTCAATAGGTCATTCAATGAGTCTTTCTATTTTGGCTTATTTTCTAATACCAAAGTCAATTATGACATTACTGATAACCTGAGTATTTCTAGTAGACTTGGTCTCAATATCGATCAGCTGCGTAATGATTGGTTTGAGCCTAAGTTCGTTATTGAACCAAACCTGGAAGAGAATCAGAGAAGTAAGATTTCTTCACGATATACCAATACTTTCAACTACGTATGGAACAACCTGGTGAATTACAATCGAAGATTTGGTACTCATAATATAGATTTGACCGCTGGTCTGGTATTCGAAAGAAATCAGTCCAACTACCTAGATGGTAGGCGAACAGATGTTATTCTTAGTGATCCTAATTTTCGCTATCTGGATGCGGCTACTGGAGACGGTATCGAAGCTTATGGTAATGAGACTGCCAATTCATTGCAGTCTTATCTGGCCAGAGCTATGTACAATTATGACGACCGTTATTTTGCGTTTGCTTCTTTTAGGAGAGATGGATCTTCACGCTTCCCAGTGTCTAATCAGTGGGCCAATTTCTATAGCTTTTCGGGAGGATGGAAAATTTCAAATGAATCTTTTTTCAATGTGAGTTGGATTTCCAATTTGAAAGTAAAGGCTGGATATGGTCAGGTAGGTAACCAAAATATTCCTGCTTCTGCCTTCTCATACCTGGTAGATAGCGAGAGTTTTGTGTTTGGTGAAGACAAAGATCGAGTGGTGACCAACTACATTTCTCAATTTGGCAATCCGAGTCTTAAGTGGGAGACTGTGCAGGATCAGAACTACGGAGTAGATGTTGGCTTATTTGATAATAAGTTGACCCTCACTTTGGATAGGTATATTAAGGAATCCAAGGACTTGCTGTTTGCTACTACTTTACCATTGTTCACTGGTTCTCCAAGTACCATCATGCAAAATGTGGGTAGCTTCAAATCTACAGGTTGGGATGTTTCCCTCGCGTATCAGCAATCAGTAGGAGATTGGACTTTTGGAATAAACTCCACTTTTAATACCAACGAAAGTATAGTACAATCACTGGCTACCGGTAATGACCAATTGCTGGCACAGAAAAGAGAAGAATTAGGTAATAACTTTTTGAAAATCACACAAGTAGGTGAAGTGGTGGGTTTGTTTTATGGATATGAAACAGATGGTATTTTCAAGAGCCAAACTGAAATCAATAGTCATTCTGATAACTCAGGCCAACTCATTCAGCCCAGCGCGCAACCTGGTGATTTAAAATTCATAGATCAGAATGATGATGGTATACTAGACGAAAAAGACCTGACAATTATAGGAAACCCATTTCCAAAATTCTATTCGGGCCTAACATTTAATATGCAATACAAAAACTGGGATATGAATATGCAGTGGTATGGGAGTTTTGGTAACGATGTGTATAACTATATGAAGTATTACCAAACCTCAGGGGTAGGAGGATCAAACGTTCAGGCAGGGTTATTAAATGATAGCTGGAGTGAGCAAAATTCAGATGCAACAATTCCTAGATTAACTGCTTTAGACCCCAATAGAAATTTTAAAGTGTCCTCTGATTACTTCATTGAAGATGGATCATACGTGAGGCTGAAAAATCTGCAGATTGGATACAATTTTCAGTTTTCCAAATTGACTCAATGTCGCGTTTATGTGTCCGGTCAGAACCTGTTTACATTCACACAATATACAGGAATGGATCCGGAAGTCTCTGATGCCAATACCAGTGTTATCGATGGGTTAGGCGTGGATTATTCGCCATATCCACTTACCAGAACGTATTTATTGGGACTGAATATCAGTTTTTAAAAAAAAAGGAATTATGAAATTACTATCTAAAACAATATTCCTCATCATTGTTGGTTTTGGTATTTCTTCGTGCAAAGATTATCTGGATGAACCAATACGCTCAAAGCCTACATTGAATGAGATACTTTCTAGTGAAGAGGCTGTAGTGGCTTTTGTGAATGGTGCCTATGATGGGGTACAGGAAAATGACTGGTGGCAGATCAACTTTTATCGCCAGATCATGGATATGGCCTCAGATGATTGTTGGGCAGGAAATACCGAACAGTCACGACCAGATATCATCAGTATCGCACATTTCAATAATGTGGATATTGGATCTAGTTACTTTGAGACTTTTTGGAATTATCAGTTTAGAGGAATCACAAAGTGTAATGTGGTTATTCAGGAAATTGGAGCTTTGGATCTGGATGAAGATTTGAAGCAAAGACTAATCGGGGAGACTAAATTCTTGAGGGCGTTTTACTACTTTCAATTGGTCAAAAATTTTGGAGGAGTTCCAATTGTTACCACTTTTGACGAACTCTTGGAGCCTGAGATTCTGGAGTATGAGAGAAGCTCTGAAGATGAAGTATATGCATTGATAGAGCAAGATTTGCTAGATGCGGTGGACTTACTGCCTTTAAAAAGCGAATACGCTTCTTCTGATCTTGGAAGAGCTACTAAAGGTGCTGCGCAAAGTTACCTGGCTAAAGTATACCTTTTCAGAGAACGATGGGATGAGGCGGTGGCAATGGCTAATGAGGTAATCCTTTCTGGCGAATATGCTCTTGAACCACAGTTTGAAGATGTATGGAATGTCACTAATCCGAATGGTGTAGAGACGATTTTCGAAATCAGATATAGGACAGATCCGACATATCGAATTGGTGGCTACTATGGTGTGACCACAGGCTCCAGAGATGATGGCGGATGGAACTGGTGTGTTCCTTCCAGTTACCTGGAAAAAGCGTTTTTAGATGAAGGTGATAATATCAGGTTGAGAAGTACGATCATCAAACATGGTGAGCCCGTATACGGTGATCCGGATAATACCTCGTTCAATGCCTCACCAGATAGGAATAAATCTGCAAGGATCAATCGTAAGTTTTATATACCACAGGCATATCGCGACTCGCCTTATACTCAGGGAAATTTACCTCTAAATCATATTTTCATGAGATATGCAGACTTACTGCTCATATATGCTGAAGCGAGTTACTTCGACGGTAATGAAACAGAAGCACTCAATAAATTAAAAATGATCAGAGATCGGGTTAGCCTAGCTACGGATATGAGCTTATCTGGAGAGGATCTGAGAGATGCAATCTGGAAAGAGCGCCGATTGGAACTTGCCTTAGAGCAACATCGTCTTTACGACCTGAGACGACAGAAGGTCAACGGAGAACCTAGAATTAATCAGGTTTTTGGTCCTAATGGATCATTCGTGAAGTATAACCTCACTGAAAACACCGATCAGTATGAACTAGCAAACAAAGGGGAAGATCAGTCCAAGGGGTCCACATTTGATCCCGACAAACATTTGGTTTGGCCAATTCCAAATAGTGAAATCATATTGTCTCAGGGAAAAATTACCCAAAACCCTAATTATTAATATTGGATGAGAAATTCATTAGTACTTGCTTTTTTGTTTTTGTTGGGGTTGGCAGCCTGTAATGAAGAATTTACAGATCCGAATGATCCTAAATATGACAATACAGAAGTGAAAGGTATTCTACTTCATACGGATCAGCTCCATCAGACGATGCACCATTTTGGTGCATCGGATGGTTGGGCTGTCTCAGTTATTGGAAAAAACTGGCCCGAATCTGATAAAGAGCTCATCAGTAAGCTGCTGTTTAGCCAGGATATTGGCGAACGAAATCAACCTCAGGGGATTGGGTTGTCCATGTGGCGTACCAATATAGGAGCTGGAAGCGCCAATCAATCAAATAATGGGTTTGCGGCAGACGCTTGGTTTAGAGCCACAGAGTGTGCCTTACAACCTGACGGTACTTATGACTGGACACAGCAAGAAGGTTCCAGATGGTTTCTGAAAAAAGCCAAAGAAATGGGGGTAGAATACGTAACAGGGTGGGTTACTTCTCCTCCATATTTCATGACCAAAAATGGTTATACGTTCTCCACACCAGGCACTGGTGGATTTAATCTGGATGAGAATAAATATGTAGACTTTGCGAGATATTTATCCAGTTTTATTGCTTACAATGAATCACAAGATATCACCTTTGATTATGTCAGTCCTGTTAATGAGCCACAATGGTCTTGGCAGGCAGAGGTAGGTACCGCAGCTCAGGAAGGAAGTTCCGCTACTAATCAGGAGATCAGTGATCTGGTAGAAAAAATTAATCTGATTTTTGCTCTGGATCAGATTCAAACAAAGATCATATTGCCAGAAGGAGTAACCACTTTATTATAAACTATAGATTATGAGTGTGTTATAAATTTTTATATGTAAGTGTTAACCGATTTGTTAACCGCCTGATTTGTTTCAATTTGATTTGAATCAATCAATAAACTCCTCCACCTGCTCCAAATCGATACCAGCATAGTCGGCGAATTCATGGATGGTCACCAACTGGTGATCGTCTTTGCCTAGCTCGAAGCGGATCTGCTGCAGGAGCTTTCTTCCATACCGCTCACTACGGCCAGTGATCCGCTGAATATCCTTCGGATAAATGATGATGCGTTTTAGCTTCATTTGCTTTTTGTCATACTCTATCTATGCTTTATACCCTTAGTATCCTGCCTGCAACTATGGGGAATCCTTGGGCTAAAATAAAGGTGATTTTGTAATTCTCAACTTGTGTCAATGGTACTCCTCCGGCACTATCGGCACGTGTGTACACCTGCGGAGGCCGTCAGTTGTCAGCCTCCTCTAAATATCCGTGATTTCAGCCATAAATCAAATTTTAATGCATTATGGCAAGACAAAAAGGAATCATTAAACTGAAAGGAACTATCGGGGATATTTCCTTTTACAAAAGCAAGGATGGCTACTTGGCCAGGGAAAAAGGTGGTGTGGATGGTGATCGCATCAAGAACGATCCGGCTTTCGCAAGGACGCGAGAGAATGGATCTGAATTCGGGCGAGCAGGCAAAGCTGGTAAGCTGATTCGCACAGCTATCCGTCCACTACTTCTGCAGACCAGAGACAGCAAGGTGGCCTCCAGGCTCACTCAGCTACTGATGAAGGTCATCCAATCTGATGCGGACAGTGCCAGAGGTTACAGAACTGTGGAAGGTGGAGATTTGGAGCTGATCCAGGGCTTTGACTTCAATGCAGATGGCAGGCTGCAAGCCACGCTCTATGCTCCGTATGGCGTGACCATTGATCGAGCGGCTGGTACGGCTACTGTTGATCTGGAGAAGTTCGTCCCAACGGATAGCCTGGCCTATCCGCAAGGAGCTACTCACATGAAGTTGGTGGCGGCCATCGCTGAAGTGGATTTTGAAGCTGATGAATTTACTTTCAACAGTAATTCCACGGCGGAGGTAGAAATCACCGATGTGAGCCAAGGACCTTACAACCTGGCATTGAATTTCAGTGCCAACAGTGAAGAGAACCTAATGGTGGTTTTTGGAATTGATTTCTATCAATCTGTGAATGGCGAACTGTACGCCATGAAGAATGGTGGATACAACTGTCTGGCAGTGGTGGCTATCGATCAATTTGCAGGTGCTGACGTCTAGTGATTAGATGGAAGTAATATTGAAAAGGGAGTATTTCCCTGATGGCACCAATGGGAAGTTCATGCAGGATGATCGTATGATCTGCCGGAGCATTGAGCTTCCCTGGCTTCAAAACCGAAGGAATGTATCGTGTATTCCTGAAGGAGTTTATCAAGTCCAGAAAAGGTACACCGAGAAAAGAGACTGGCATCTTTTCCTTCCGATTGTCGATGATCGGGATGGCATCTTGATTCACCCTGCCAATGATGCGCAAAAGGAACTGAAAGGATGTATTGCTCCTGTCACGAAGTGTACAGGTCATGGCAAAGGATCTGAATCCAGAAAAGCAACTGAGAAGCTTCAAGCCCTCCTCTTTGAAGCTTTGGACAATGGTGAGGAGGTTTATCTGACAATCATCAAATCAAAAGACATGAATATTATCAAGCGGGTACAGTCACCGACACCCAAATTTTTCAAGAAGGTGCGTAATGTTGGGATGTTGCTGGCGGCTGCAGGTGCAGCGCTACTCGCAGCACCTGTGACACTACCAGCTGGCCTGGTAACTTTTGGTGGATACCTGGTCACTGCTGGTAGTGTACTCACGACAGTGAGCCAGACGACAGTTGACGAAAAGCAATTGAGATCATGAATGTGAGTGACACTTTTGGGACTCGGATCGGGACAATGGGAGGAACTATTCTGACAGTAGTCATCAATATCAGCACCGGAGATGTGATCAGGACTATGATTCTGGCTACTGTTGGAGCGGTAGTGAGTTTCACCATTTCTATACTGTTGAAGCGTATTATCAAGTGGTTGAACGGTAAACCGCCAGACTTCATCGAATAAAGTTGCCACTTAGTGGTAATTATAGACTTACCATGTAGCTTTGTTTTTGTGATAGATAAGTGAGTGTCTATTGCAAGCTGGTTCTTAATGAAAGCAGTGCTTCAGGGCACTGCTTTTTCTGTTTCCAGGCTAATCTCTTTTAGGGTCTTCATGATTAGTGCCTCTTGCAGCTGCTTGATGAGCTGGATCTGTCTGGTAAGCACCTGGACTTTCTCGTCCAGATCCTGGAATGCTTTTAATTTTTTAGTCAGCTCGCACGAGCTAGGGATAGTGAGCGCCTATAATCTGCAGGCCTGTGCGTAGGGAATTGATTCTAAGGAAAGGGATGACAGACCCAACCAGATGCTGGTGAAAGTATTTGGATTTCCAGAGTGCAAAACACAGCCAGTAAAAGAGTTCTTTGCTCTCTGGGGTTTCACATTTGACAATGAAGCAGTTTGCGCATGGCTCAGCTAATGGTTTTCCTGCATTGAGTCCTTTGGACAACACGAAGAAATGAGGGGATGAAGGTCTACAGCCCACACGGTAAGTTTGTACGGAATATTTGAACATAACTCGAGATTTAGAATTATGCTCCGTCGGATCGCCGAACCGTAGCGCTTCGCGCACTAAATCCCAAAAGAAAAAACAGAAAAAAAAGAAAGCATCACCACCAGGAGGCTGGACTGCTGGCAGGGCAAGGAGGAACGGAATAAATGAGGGGAGTAGGGAAGTGGCATGTGTTTATGCCGGAAATTCCTTGACCGGACTGCTAGAAAAAACGAGCTAAGAAAAAGGGAATGAAGTGCCAGAAAGATCGCAAAAACGAGGTGGCAACTCAGCCTCCTAGCTTAGTGTTCTTTTTTGTATTTGTGATGTGAAAAAATGAAGGTCAATCGAATATCCTATCTTTTCCTATCAAGTCTTTGATATCTTTGATGTGCTTTGATTGATTATTTGGATTGTCACCGAACTGAACTGCACGCTGAAAAAATTGAACAACTTCAGACTTATTGGTATATGGAGCTGGTTCGTTTGTCGATTTTATAAGTTTGAACACCTCTAATAACCTGTGATTTTTGACAAGGAATGTGCCATTTGGAACGTAATTAATTTCTTTCAACTCACAATCACCATAGAAAACAATCATTGAATAGAAGGGAATGTTTTCAAATTGCCTGATCTGTTTGCGTATAGTAGTTATGTGACCATTATTCTGTTTTATTGGATTATAGAAACGATATTTTCTTTGTCCGTATGCGAGAACTTGTGTCCAGTGCGTATGATTGGCATTGCCAAATATCCAACCACTATAGTCTTTCACTTCAATTACAATAATTCCTTCTGTGGTGACAACCACAACGTCAATTTGGGAAAATTCCCCGTTTCTTTTTTCAAGAAGTAAGTCATGGAATATAGTTTGAACGGGAATTCCATTTTTAATCAATTTTAGAATCAATTGCCTTTCTGATTTTGTCCCCCTGCCAGGGCTAGTTACTTGTTGAAGCAGTTTTCTATCACGAATTCTGTAAATGATCCTAAAAACCAGATATAGAAAGAAAATTCCTAAAAATATTGAAACTATTAAAGAGCCAAATTCTCCCATTTGCATAATCAATTCCATTTGTGACAGATTTAGGTTGGCGACCTCTATAACATCAAGCAATATAATGAAGGAGTTGAGAAAATCTTTGCTCGCCGGTTTAAGTGGAATGCAGCGTAGCGAAATGGAACGGGCGAGTCCTCCTGAGGGTGAAAGGCACAGGAAGCCAATGTTGGCTGGGTGCCGACCCATGTGCCCTGCAGCACTCTTCGATAATCTCAGAGTGACTGTGCTCGAAGGGCTTACACGACCGGGTGGAATGCTTGCAAAATGACAAGAATACCCCGACCCTAAAGGGTGCCAATAAAAAGTTAAGTCAGCATTGATATTGGATGGTTAGGCATGTCAACCCGGGAAGCCCCAGGAGGAAGCCGGCGAGCAGAAACAATGGGCAGTGGCTGGACTGGTAGCTGGCCGGGCGGTTGGAGAGGAGGTAGTGATAGAGTGAGAAAGAAAGGGTAGGAGTGTAGCTTCTCACTCTATGCTGCCGGAAAAGGGGATAGCCAAAAGGCCTGCTACCAGAACAGGGAAAACTGCCCGTGATGGCCAGACGGAAAGCAAAGCAGCATATGTGACATACTGGTAACATAGTGGACACCCGCAGGGCAGACAGTGTGCACACAGTGCTCTCTGGCTGGTATGGCACAAAGACTGCAGCTCCGGCTGGGCAGCACTCCTATAAACCGGGGGAGACTGAACCATGGTACGATGAACTGAACCTCAAAAACGGGAACCCAGAGAGAATGAAAAACTTACGATGAATAAGCTTTGAAAGCAGCACCCGGGGAGACTGAAAAATATACGAAAAGTGAAATATGGATGGGTGGGGCGGGAAAGAGCAAGTGTGCTGGAAGATCTGGATAGAAGGAAAGGAATGCGGGATCTTTCAGCACTCTTGCTGCGGGTGCCAGCAGTGGCCACCTGGAAAAAGCCCTTTGTGTTTCCCATGTGGCTGTTCGCAACTAGCGGTTCGCCTAAACTAGGGGAAAGGAAACGGTTCAAGGAAATTCTGGCAGGTGGTCAGTAATGGTGGAGATATAATCATTAAAGTTAATTCTTATCATATTTCATTAAACATCCAAACACTTCTTAAATAAGTACAATAAGCAAGTAATAGTGATCATTTACCTTGCTAGTAAAAAAAGGAATCATATGGATCTATTGAACATAATTGCCGAAAATCCTTTCACAGTAGAGGAATCATTCAAAAGAATAGCTAAAACTCTTATTACCAATAAGGCTTTAAAGGTCAACAATAGATTATTCGCATTCATAGATTTGGAATTTTACTACTGGCATACTGTTCATCAAGATTCATATTGTAAAAATGTCAATCATAATAGACCTACCGGAGAGTTAGAATTGCATCGATACGGTGTAGATATTTCATTGGGTAATGATCAGCAAAATGGTTTTGGTGGGATTCTAATAAGAGGCCTTTTTGATACAAAAGATGGGGTGATTTCAAAAAGTCAAGTTGTAAAGGAGATTTATAATCAAATCAAAATTGGTTACAATGAAGTAGGTATTGTTGATTATACTCCAATCTGGAATTCAATATTTGCTACAACCAGAAAAAACCTTGGTGAAAATAGTGAGTTCAAAGATTCCAAATATCGATTTCTTGCACGGGATAAGGAAATCTTCCGCAAGTATGAGGGTAAAGAAGATATCTTCAGAAATGCTGATTTAGAAGAAGAAGAGAAGTCTAACCTTTTGGGTTATAAACTGAAATGATTTCAGGTTCTGAAACGAATGTTGTTTATTTCTCAGACTTATTTTTGAAAGACTGTGAATTTTCAATTGTATTCAGAAGACTGGTTGAAATTCTGAATAAACATAAGGTTGAGCATCTATTGTTAACCGGAACAAAAGATATCTGGTGTCGAGATTATATGCCAGTGCAAAAAAGTCATTCAGAGTTTATTCAATTTAGGTATGAACCAAGCTACCTCAAATCAAATCAGGAATATCAGACCCTTCCTAATGAGGTAAATAAGGCTAATGGCTTTTCAGCCAAATATTCTCACATAAACCTTGATGGCGGAAATGTGATCAGTAGCACCGATAAGGTCATTTTGACAACACGTATTTTCAAGGAAAATCCTGAAATGCAAAAGTCAAAATTGATCAATGAATTACATGATCTTTTTGAATGTGATATCCACTTTGTTCCTAACATTAACACTGATTTTACAGGTCATGTGGATGGGCATATGAGGTTTATTGATAACCATAAAATTCTGGTGAATTGCCTTGAAGGAGAATACAAATACTGGCGTAAAGGTTTTGAAAAAATGATCTATGAAAGTGGAATTGAATTCATTGAAATGCCCTGGTTCGAAACTGATTGTTCTTATCCTAAACATTCATCTGTTGGGGTTTATGTTAATTACCTTGAGGTTGGAAATCTGATTATTTTTCCAATATTTGATGTCCGAGGCAATAAGGACGATGAAGCTTTAGAAATCATTAGAAATGCATTACCAGATAGAAAAATAGAGCCTATTCAAGTAAATGAATTGGCTAATGCAGGAGGATTATTGAATTGTGTGAGTTGGACGATCAAAGAATCATCATTTCGGCTGTAAATTCCGCTTGTTTGAATAAAAATAAATATCCCATGGATTATCTATTAGTTCATATTCATCACTCCAATCAAATTCGAAACCTACTAAGAAATGATCTGGACAGCCAAACGGATTATTCATTATGGCATTGGCCATTGGTGCGTGTTTTTTTCGGAAGTCAGTCCAATTGAAACCAAAACCAGTTCCAGGTCGAATAATTGAAATTGCACGTGGTGAAACTCTGTTTGCCAGGTACAGTCCTTCAAATGTTGATATCCCTTCTCCTCCGATGTAAATTAAAGTAATGGATGCCGGGCCATGATTCTCATCAAAAGCCTGCTTTCTCTGAAGTGAAATAATTAAGGCATATGGAACAACCTTAAAATACTGCCTTCTTCTTTGAGCAAGAAAATTGGTCAAATATTCATTAGTTATCAGCGTATCAATAGCGACATCTTCAATATTATTTGATTCGTAACCCAGAACTGTCGGCAAATTATTGATCACCTCCTCTTTCTCTATATGATAATCGCAATAGATGAAAGTATCTATGCCATACAATTCATATCGAGGGTTGAAATAGGACATTGGTTTTCCATCTAAACCACATGCTGGGTAGTAAAGCGATTTGGAAAGTATTTCTGCCAAGTTTCTCATATTATCCCCACATTCATTGATCAGCCATAAGTGTCTGGTGTACCATCAATGGTCTCATTGTAAAGCAGCTTGTATTCACTCAATTTAAAATCAAGTGACTTTGCCACCTCATATTCCCCATCAGCTAACAGAAAAAAGGCCGGTATCATATCATAATGAAAGAACGGCTGATCTTGATTGTAAAAAGTGAATGTTGGCACATCACCAGGCTCTGCCATTAGGATTCTTTGTTTTAAAAGGGAGGAAATATGCTCCGTAAAACGATAAGAATGAACTAATAAAAGATTCTTTTCAATGCGTAAAAATGGCTTTTGAGTAACAGAAACTGATTCTATCTCACATCCTTCGAAATGTGGAACAGGATTCTTAATCGCTTCCTCGATTACTTTTCTTCTTACAATATCCTGCTGAGGTAGCTCAGTGAATATGTCAACCCGATCACACTCATTCAGTGCTTTGCTAAAAACAAGCTCCCATTGCTTTTCATGAATAATTGGTTCGATGTGGTAGTATTTAATTGACATATTTGGTTTTTTGAAGGTGAATGGGATAATAATTGATACAAAGTTATCTTTCATACTGCTATAATCTGGCGGATCTAATTGTTTATCTTGTAAATCTCTCTTTGAGGTATGTGAGGAAAGCATTATTATACAATTTCAGTTCCGCTAATACCTCCAAGAAAGTGTGGGAAGGCATGAGATTCGAAGTGTCAGCCAAGTATCACTTGTGGTAAATTTCGAGCTAATGCAGAAGCTGTTGATGATTGCGGATCAGGTGGAGGTTCTAAGTCCGGAAAGTGTGAAGGAGAAACTGAGGGAGAAGATTGAAAATGCAAGAATATTGAATGTTATACTAAATGATATAATGCCATGAATCCACAACATGCCACTTACTTTTTGAATACTATCGATGAATTCCAATGGAATTCAATCCCAATTAGACATTGGATTAATATTCTCCATAATAATCATGAAATTGATATAGTCGCAGAAATTTTTCCAGAACAGGGATTATCTAAAGGTGAATTATTAGCTCATTGTCAAAGCAGTACTTATTCAATAAAAGAGAAATGTATAATGATTCTCATCTGGGGAGGAATGATTGGACAAAGGATAAATAACACTTTGGATTATTGCAATGGTTATACTGCACAAACTGAATTAGCATTCTTAAGGTTGATGCGATGTAGAACTAGGTTCGAAGCATTTCAGGTTTTGAAAGATTCAAAAGAAAACAATCTACTACCTGGAGTAGGCGTTGCATTTTACACGAAATTTCTCTTTTTCCTCAGGCCAGACCTGAATGGTTACATCCTGGATCAGTGGACAGGGAAATCATATAATCTCCTAATGCAGGGTGAGAATCACGAATTAGGGCCGATACCTTTTCAAGGCAATGTTGTTCAAAATCAAACAACGGCAGAGCAGTATGAACACTTCTGCCAAACAATTGACACGCTAACAATAGCGTATAACCTGCATCACAATACCAATCTGAGTGGTTATCAAGTTGAAGGGAAACTGTTCACTGCTGGTGGGAATTGGAGAGCTTATTTGAATCAACATTATCCACTGGCTGGTCAGGCAGTACCTTGTAACCCGGATGATAATAACCCTCCACCTGATAATGCAGATCAAGATCAACCTAATTTTCCCGAATTAGACAGATTCAACACGATTGATATAAATATTAGTAACAACATGGATAGGTTATTTTGGTGTTATTTGGCATATCTGAATTATACAAATACATGGCTAGATAATGCATATCGACCTTTAGAAGACATAGTAAATGAAGTACCAAACCTGCAATTCATCGATCATAATAATTTGATACAGGCAACTTTCAATTTCACAAAATATGCTATGATTAATAGTGCCGGAGCACGGAATTACTTCCAATTTGAAGGTGGCCATAATCTTCACCAGGAGTATACTGCGTCAATTAATGATCCCCACAGGGATTACGGAAATATTCTTCAACAATATGGAAATAATCAGATAAGAATAAATCCTACTTACATAAACAACGAAGATTAATAAAATGAAACACCTAACCGACCATATTAACCTCTCTCCTACTAATCTGGCAAACTTCCTCGGATGTAAGCATCTGACCAGAACGTAATTGTCTTATCTCTGAAGGACTCGAACCAAGGTGATAAATATGGAAAGGGAAAAGCAAGTGTGCTGATCATCCCCTGTTGCCCCCTTCAAAGGGGGATAAAATGATTGAAATGAGTTTAGATCAGCACTCTTGCTTCGGGTGCCAGAAGTGGCCACCTGGAACCTGTGGAGGGTGGTCAGTGGAGGTGAGAGAGTAATTATTATCTATACTCTCTACCTTCTATATCAATATAAAAAGTACCATTATGGTTGGAAGCAATCGAAAGTGATCTATCAAACTCAAGAAAATTATCATATTGAAATGGAATAATTGGTACGTCATTTGAATTAATCGCACCCCAGTTTTCTCCTTTCCTTACACTTGCTAATCCATCAGAAAAAAAATATGCACCATCATATTTTAATGGCACAATTTCTTCCAAATTTCCATTGACAAACCCAAACTTTCCTTTTCTCGATAAAAAGGCATAACCGTTTTCACAGTGACTAATAAAACTGTATTCATAAGGAATTATCAAATCTTTAGAAAAAGTAAGTATGCCAAATTTAGCATCAATCCCGACAACCATAAATTTCGAATTAAAAGGCCTAACTGAATCAAAATTGTTTGATCTGAATAATTCAGTCCCTTTAGAATTGAGAATCACCTTTTCCTTTCCTATTCCAAAACTGAAAAATCCTGATATATAAGAACCACGATCGAAAGAGGGCTGGATGATATATTCAAGGTATTTATTAATAACCCCAAACTTACCATTTAATGACACTAGTAAATGAGAACCTGAAATCTCAATACTATCATAATCAATTGGAAGTAATAACTCCCCTGATTTATTAATTACTCCATACTTCTTAGCTGTTTCAGCTATACAATTTCCTACAACTGCCATTCCTCCATGGAAATCAGAAACATAATCATACTGACAATCAATAATTAAATTAAGACTTGAATCAATAAAACCCCATTTCCAGTCGATGCACACGGCAGCCAATTTTCCCTGAAAACTTCGGACGCTATCGTAAGACTTTGGATTTAATCTTGATCCCGCTATATCAATAAAGCCCCATTTGTCGGTTTTTTGCACTGCGGCAAAGCCTTCAACGAATTCAAAACAATCGTCAAACTGTGGTTCAATGACCAATTCTTTGGTTCCGTAAGAAGCAAAACCCCATTTGTCATCAGATTTAAAGGGAACAAGAGAATCTCGAAATAGATTAAATTGATTCATTTTTCAAATATTACACAACTGTTAGATTATACCAACATCCTCTCCAATCTCTCTTTCCACTTCTCCCAATCAGGAAGTATGGAGCTTTGAAGGTCATAGAATTTGCGGGTGTGATTATGGTGAACCAGGTGACATAATTCATGAACGATCACATACTCAATACACCCTTTTGGCGCCTTGATGAGTTCAGGATTGAGGATGATCTTTCCTTTGGGGGTACAGCTTCCCCACCTGGTAGCCATGGATTGAATTTGCAGCGGTGGAGTTGAAAGGTTGTATTTGCGAAAACGAGGCAATACAACATCCAGCAAGTGCTGAAAATGGATTTCTGCCTGCTTGCGATACCATTTACTCATTATTGCTTCAATCGATTTTGAATCAGCTGTGCCAACTAGAAATCTCCCGCTAAGGAGTTTCATGGATTTTGGGTTCAGGGTAGAATCAATTTTCAATCGATACTGCCTGCCAAGGTAAAGGTGAGTTTCACCATTTACATACTTTCTGGGAGGGGTCAAAGGATGATATGACAGGAACTCAAGTTGCTGCCTAATGATCCACGGGGCCTTTTCTTTGAGTTTGGTTTTTAGATTTTCATCGGTGGTTTCCAGGGGTGCAATCACTTTTACCCTACAATCCGGGTACACCCGAATGCCCAAAGTCTTCCTGTCTTGATAAGACAATTCATAATTGATCTCTCTTGATCCAAATTTAAGAGATTCTATAGTGGTTGTTTCAGACATACTTCAACTTGGCTATTTTCAAACCTTCTTCCACTAACTCATCAATCTGATCAAATGGCAACTCAATGTCCTGCTGTGCTTTGAGGTCAAAGAGGTAGTCATCTATCTCAATTTTAATCCTGCCTTCTATGTCCGATTTATTTATCCAGTCTATGATAGGTTTACCGCCTTCAAAAACAATGGATTTGATCACCTGATCAATTCCATCAGCCATTACAGCTGCAATATTTTGAGGAGTTTCTTTTCCGTTTTTGTGACCCTCCAAGTGGCCTTTAAAAATCTCATTAACTAGGTTGTAAATGGCAATTCCTGTTTCATTCCCGACAAGGTTTTCAGGTACATTGTCCTGCCTTCCATTGTGGAACTGGTCTTCGAATTCTCTAGCTTTATTGAGGTATTCTGCTTCTGAGATTCGGTGTTGATGGTAGTCATCAATGGTATCTCTAATCAGTCTGGAGAATTTCTTATAATACACAGGATCTTCATTCATCTTCACATTGATAGCCTTTATCGTCCTGCTGGCAATGTGATCCGCTTTGGCTGCCTTGCTGGTAATCTTCTCAACCTCGCGATCTCTTTGCTCTTTATCAAAGAGGTTGACCATTTCAGTGATATGGAGAATTTCACCTTCTGTGGTGATGTGCTTGTCAATGAGTTTCTGCACCTGGGGCTCATATTCCTTGTATTCCAGATCGTCAAAGTATCTCCGTTTGACAGAAATCCTTAATCCAAGAAAGAATTTAGCATCCTGCTTATATTTATTGATTTGCTGTTCTGGTGTTTTGCTGATAAACTCAAAACTGGACAAAGCCAATTTTAGCAATCGGGCAAATGCTGACACCTTTTCGTAGAAGATATGTCTGATGGCTTCATCCTGCAGCAATTCTTCGTAAGCTGGTTCATCGTACTTGTTTTTCACTTCTTTGAAGATGTCCCAAACTTCCGAGTGAGCCTGTGGAAGTTTTTTGATTTCCTCTGAAATATTCGTGAGTGTACCTTCCAGATCAGCTGGATCAAATTTATCCGCTCCTGAGTAAGTTTCCAGGGCCGAGTCCAGATTCTCCAGATTGCCATAGTAATCAATGATCAGACCGTGTTCTTTACCAGGTGCTAACCGGTTTACCCTAGCAATGGCCTGTAATAAGGTATGCTCTTTTAGCTGACGGGTAAGATAAAGCACGTAGTTATTCGGAGCATCAAAACCTGTAAGGAGCTTGTCTACTACAATGATTATCTCAGGGTGATCCTGTTTTTTGAATGAACTGATCAATGATTTCTCATAATTTTCAGGACTGCCGTATTTATCCATCATGGCTTTCCAAAATTTCAAGATCAAATCATCACTTTCCTCAAATGCATCATCATAATTTTCCCTGACATCAGGTGGAGAAATCAACACTTCGCAGGACACTTTTCCAATGTCTTTGATGAACTGTCGATATCTTAAGGCCGAAGTTTTATTAGGGGCTACCAGCTGACCCTTAGCCTTTAAGCCTCCAAAGAGAATGTCCTGAACATGCTGTTCATAATGATCTGAAATATCCCAAGCACGTGCATAGATGACTTCCTCGGCTTTGTTGAGCTGATTGGTGGAGCTGAACTTTCGTTTGAGTGCTGATTTGCCGTAAGGTGTTAGCGGTTCTGAAACACGATCGAAGTAATTGTCCAAAGGTTTTTCA
>JAUIAO010000057.1 GCA_030425425.1 Bacteroidia bacterium
ACCATTATCAGCCGATGGGAAACTCTGGATAGTACTATCGATCTCTGCATTCAGCAACTCGCAAGATACCATTGCCAAATTCAACAGAATCATAAACGAAATTCTGTAACTTGACAAAGTAGGATTAGCATCTTGAATTAACGATATTTTATTTGAATAAATGGAAAAGACATCAAACGAAAGACTCCAAGAATTAATAGATAAAAGCGGACTGTCTCAAAACGAGTTTGCCAATTATATCAAAGTTGGGATAAGGACATTAGAGAAATACATTGGGGAAGACCCTATCAAAATCAACCCTTCGTTGACCAAAAAACTTTCTAAAGCTATGCCAATAAACTTATACTGGTTGTTATTCGGCGAAGGGAATATGCTGACGAATTCAGAATTTAGCTTTACCAAACTAAAGAATAGCCCTCGGTCAATTAAGCCCAAACCCGAGGCTCCCGAAGTGGTTGAAGAAAAACCGAAGAAAGTACCCAAACCGATATTGGGAACGGGGGATTTGCGTATTATTTCACGTATAATAGAAGAAAGAAAAAGATTGAAACTTACTGTCGAGGAATGGGCGTATAATCTGAAAATACCAGTAGAAGATCAAATAGCTCATGAAAAAGAACAACTTAAAATAGGGGCATCTTACTTTGAATCTATGTATGCTGCTCTTCCTGTTGATATTCACTACCTATTGACGGGTAAAAGAATTTTTGATGATGGGTTTAAATTCCAACATGTATCTGATGTTTTGGCAGATTATCAATCTTTGAAAAATAGATTGGATAAGCAGCAAAGCTTAATTGACGAGTTTGTAGACAAGCTTGTAAAGCATGGGTTTTAAAGCAACTCTTTCTTATTCGATAACCCTGACCTTCAGTGCATTGGGGAGTACTCTTATATCAAAAGGCGGCTGACCGAAATATTCTCCGTCAATGTGCGCATTTAAATGGGGATTGGCTTCAATGGTCACTCGTTGTGCATTGTGGAGTTTTACTTCTTTTAGTTTGTGATGCGACCCTTCTTTAAGCCTGTGAATATTAGCAAAGCGTTTTAACCCGCTGATTTTTCCAATTTCACAAACATCTAAAACAGTATCGTTGATTTTAGCATCAGGGGTGAGTTTAAAACTACCTCCAAAAGTAGTTCCATTGGCAATGCAAAGCAGAATGAGGTCTTTTTCCCGTACGGATTTATCTCTGGTAAACTTAAACCTTCGAGCCTTATAAGTAGCCAGTATTCTGAGGACGAAGTAGTAGTATTTGGCAGGGCCTTTCAATATTGATTTTTTACTATCCATATCAGCCGTGATCTGTCCGTCAAACCCGACTCCCACACCATTGATAAACTTGCGACCGTTGCAAATTCCAAGGTCTATCGTCATTGCCTTGCCGTTCACAATGACATCCAGATAATCGTCAAGTGACTTGCCAATATTGATGTTCTTGATAAAATCATTTCCCGTACCATTAGGAATAATGCTAATTGGGATATTGAATTTCATCCCATTGATTGCTTCATTGATAGTTCCATCTCCACCAATGATCACCAGATCAGAGTAGCTTTCATCAAGGTTTTTATCCGTTAGCTTCCAGGCATTTTGCTGCTTTGTGGTCATAAAAACGGCATATTCCAGATCTCGTGCTTCAAGCACTTCAATCAGCTCCCGAAGAATGTCTTGCAGTTTTTGCGTACCTGTTTTAGGATTGGCTATTATGAATAACTTTCTGATCAATCAGGTTGAGGTTAGATGATAAAAACAATCAGAAGGGCAAATTACTCAAATCTACATTGCCACCTGTCAGGATAATACCTACTTCCTTACCAGCAAACTGCTCCTTGTTTTTCAGCAATACAGCAAATGGTACAGCGCAAGAAGGTTCAATAATGATTTTCATGCGCTCCCAGATGATTTTCATGGCATCAATGATTTCTTTTTCTGTCACTGTAATCACCTCCTTCACATACTTCTGAATGATGTCAAAATTTCGCTCTCCTATGGTCACTTTGAGACCATCTGCGATGGTGTCGGGATTGGTGATATGTTCGATTTTTCCTGATTTGAGTGAACGAAATGTGTCGTCAGCCTTTTTTGGTTCACCCAGTACTACCTCTATGTTCGGGTCCAGATAGTTAGCTACCAACGCAGTACCTGCAGCCAATCCACCTCCACCAACAGGAGTCATTATGGTGTCCATGGTTTCTACTTCTTCGATAAACTCTTTGGCTGCTGTAGCCTGTCCGGCAATGATTCGGTAATCATCAAATGGCGGAACGAAAACAGCCCCTGTGCGGGCAATCACATCATCGCAGGTTTTGATTCTGGCTTCTTCATTGTTATCACACAGAATGACGTCTGCTCCATAATGTTTCGTGGCTTGGATTTTTACTTTAGTACTGTTTTCTGGCATTACCACATAGGCTTTGTTTCCGGAGAGCGCTGCAGCGTGTGCTACGGCCTGGGCATGATTACCAGACGAGTGCGTGGCAAAACCATTCACCCGATCTTCTGGTCTGTATCCCAATATAAAATTGGAGGCTCCCCGCATTTTGAAGGCTCCTACTTTCTGGAAATTTTCGCATTTGAAATAAACGCTGCATCCAGTCATTTCATTGATCCCGTCAGAGGTCATGACAGGTGTTCGAAGAGTGACTTTCGAGATGCGTTGGTGTGCGCGTTTGATGTCGCTAAGGCTAGGTATAGTGTCCATGCCGGAAAATTAATCTATCTGATGATTTTTCTTTGAGGTTTTCCTTAATTCAAAAAAGAATCAACCGATCTAAAGAAGGAAAAAGGTATGATCATACCGTAAAATCCGTTTTCAGAAAAATTTTAATACCTGCCAATTACCCTTTTTGAGGTATTGTGTACTGTACAATTTACTTCTATAATTGCTAGTCAAAGAAGTTTAGAAATATACATTCTATTGAACCAACAACAGATTAGGCGATTCATTTTCAGGCTAGTGCTTTTGGGAAGTGTGCTCCAACTACATGCACAGCAGACAAAATTGTCTGTGCAGACCGGTCACTCTGGCCCCATTAATATGCTTGAGTTTAGTCCTGATAATAGCATCATTGCTACTGCCGGGGCTGATAATAATGTAATTCTCTGGGACCTAAAATCCGGCAAGCAGATCACTATTTTGAGTGGTCAGGATGGCGAAATTATTTCGCTGGCATTTCACCCCATACAAAAGCTCCTTGCAACAGGGTCGGAGAATGGTAAATTAGCTGTTTATCAATTCCCAAATGGGAATGAGGTGTATTCCGATCAATTCAGTTCAGAAGTTGGGGCAGTCTCGTTTAGTCCGGACGGTAATGATTTGGCAGTGGGCACTAATGAGCTGGTTTTGTATCAGGTAAGAGCGTATGACAAGAGGGCTTTAAACTCCTCTTCCGGGTCAGGGACTATTTCCTCTATTGCATTTAGTTCTGATGGAACTCGAATCGCTTCAGGAGGAAAAAACCGATCAGTGAAAGTTCTGGACCTGAATTCTGGTCGGGAGTTAAATCAATTTAGATATAAAGCTCATGATTTGACTTTTTCTGATGATGGAGAGGCTCTGTATGGCGGAGCACCAAATGGAAATTATTTCAGAGTAAAATTGAATGGAGGGAAATCTATCCAAATCAAAGCCAATCGATTTTGGAAGAATTACTACTCAGTAACCGCCAGCGAAAACTATCTGGCAGCTGGAAACAAGGACGGTCTCATTTCTGTATTTGACCTTCAAAACAGGCGCATAAAATACAACTTACGAGCCCATGAAGGTTCAGTAAATACGGTGAGCCTTTCTAATGATGGGCAGCTATTGGCGAGTGCGGGTTCGGATAAACGCATTGTAATTTGGGACCTGCCTCATGGCAAGATTACCAGAGAAATATATGGAACGGGCAACCGGATCAATGATGTTAAGTTTTCTGAAGATGGGACTAATATCTATCTGGTTTACGCTGATGGAGCATTCCGAAAATGTGAATTGACTCCAGATGGAAAGGTCATTGCCAACCAGTTACTAAATAAGAGGTGGGAAGAATTATTCAACTGGCCGGTCATTCGCTCGATAGATGAAATCTCTTCTGTTGAGAATCAGATGGTCACCATGATGGCATCCCGTAAGGTAGAATCATCTGATGGAAGCGAATACAAGAAAAACAATCCATTGCAGGTACTGTGGAACACTTCTGAAAACACTTTCACTCTTCAAGAGACGGAAGGTAAGCTGGACAAGATTTTCTACAGCTCCGTCACATCATTGAAACAAGATTTTAACCCTACGGCACAGCGAGAACACTGGACGGCAAGTATCAATAAAGCAAATGAATTGGTTTTGGAAGATACGAATGCAAAGACTCAACGCTTCATCGTGAAAACAGGCCATACGGATGTCATTACCGCCATCGACTTTAGTCCTGTGAACGATGTACTTGCCACGAGCAGCTGGGATGGTACGGTGAAGCTTTGGGATTTTGATGGTAATTTATTGATTACCTATTCTTCATTTGGAGACAATGAATTCATCTTTATTGATCCGCAAAATCACTATTTCGCCTCCAAAGGAGCTCTTGATAAAATCGGATTTCTTTTTGACGATCGTATATTGTCTTTTGAGCAGTTCGACCTGATTTATAACCGCCCGGATTTGGTTTTTGATAGACTGCCACATATCCAGCAGGAATATGTAGACAGCTACCGACATGCTTATTTCAAGCGGCTGGAGAAATTGGGTATCTCGGAGAAGGATCTGAAAATCACACAAGACATTCCACAGATGACTTTCGAAGCAGATCAATCTGTAGTTACCGGAATCAAAAACCTCAAACTCAACATTACAGCAAGTGATGAACAAGGGTATCTGGATCGCTTATTTGTAGAGGTTAATGGAGTTCCTTTTTTTGGAAAAGAAGGTTTGAAAATACCCGATCAACCTCAATATTGGAATACAGAGATTGAAATTCCACTTGGTGCAGGTGTAAATGATATTCAGTGTTTTGTGATGAACAAATCAGGCGTTTCCTCACTGAAAGAGGCTTTCAAAATCACTTATAATTCCAATGAATCCAAGCCGGATTTGTATTTAGTGACGATAGGAGCTTCCAATTACCAGCAGTCGGAGTATGACCTGACCTATGCCGCTAAAGATGCGCAGGATATTGCCACAGCTTTTGAAGAGGCCAATATCTACAAAAATGTATTTACGAAAACGCTCGTCAATCAAGCTTTTACACATTCATCTTTGGGTGAAATCAAAGCTTTTCTCGCACCGGCAGGTGTAGATGATGTGGTAATGGTCTCAGTAGCGGGACACGGCATTTTGGATCAGAATTTGGATTATTATCTCGCCACCTATGATATGGATTTTTCAGACCCGTCAGCAAAAGGGGTTTCCTACGAAGCATTGGAGGATGTGCTGTCCGACACCAAATCCAGAAAGAAAACATTGCTGATGGATGCGTGTCATAGTGGTGAGCTGGACAAATCAGAATATGAGCTGGCCTATGAAGAGAATACGGAGTTTGGAGACATTAGCTTTCGCGCCGTAGGAGCAACGGTAGTGGCCAAAGAGAGTAGCATGTCACTAAAAAGTTCGTTTGAGCTGTCCAAAATGCTTTTTGCAGATATGAGATCCAGCAATGGTTCTGTGGTCATTAGTTCTGCCGGAGGAGCCGAATATGCGATGGAAGGCGGATCCTGGAAAAACGGTGTGTTTACATTCTGCCTACTCAATGGTATCGAAACTGAGGAAGCCGACCTGAACGGAGATCATAAAATCATGCTGTCAGAGCTGCAGGAGTATATCTTCTCAGAAGTATATAGAATCACCGGAGGCAAGCAGCAGCCAACTTCACGAGTAGAAAACCTTAAAAACGACTTTAGAATATGGTAAGAAAGGCGTTTTTCTTCGGGTTGGTATTGTACCTCGGATTTGGCTTATCGGTCAAATCTCAGATGATCAATATTGGTGTAGGCCTCAACGCTTCTTCACCCAATATGAAAACAGAAGATATCGTTCACTATACCTCTTATGTATATAATCCTTACCCTTCTATTTGGTATGGACAGACACAGGATTTAAAACTCCAATTAATCGATGTGAGTAGTGTGCCTCTGCCTGTGGGGTGGCTGAGCTTTGAGAGTAAAAACAGGCTTTTGGTCAGTGTGGGGATTACCTCATCCAGAAATATTTATCATTATGATATCGATCAATCCATGGACCTGGGTATTCGTCAGATCACTACGGATGTTATTGGGACGATCGGGTATAAAATCAATCCATTCGGTATTGTACACATAATCCCTGAGGCAGGAATTACCAATCGAACCTTGATAGGTGCAAAAACGGGAATCACTACCGGAAATGGCAACTTTGATGCGAATCAGACGATCAATGATATTCCGCAAATCACCGGAGTGATGGCCGGCTATCTCAGTAATCAGGCGATGGATTTTAAACCTAATGTGGTTTATGCCCGAGCGGGCATCCGGATCAAGTGGTATAATTTTTACCTGCAGCTGGGGATGGAGCAAAACATAACCGGCCTGGACAATAGAAATCAATACCAATCCGCAAATCATTTTTACTGGGGAATTGGTGTGGATGCTCTAAGTACATTTCTCATCAAAAAACAAAGGGTCAGATGATCAGACAATTGAAACATATCGTCTGGTTGCTATTGGTAATCGGTTGTGCCAATGTAGATCTGCTGGAAGAGATCGACCCTACTGTCTTATCCAGACAAGTGGGACCAGAAGGGGGCATAGTAACGTTTTACAGTGGTTCCATTCCTCAGGATATTCCGGCAGCAGCAAGGGTATTGGTACAGCTGGATATTCCACCCGGAGCACTTGCTGAAGAAGTGGTTTTTGAGATTGAGAACGTAGGCGGATTTCAGGAGCAAGTCTGGCAGATACAACCGGCACTGGACTTTAATGTGCCTGTAGAATTAAGCTATCGGGTCAACTCACCAGACACCAGCCAGACAGATGCCTTTTGCTACTACAAGCCCATGAAAATCACCTCATCTGGAGACACAACACTGATTGATGATTTTGAGCTGAATGAGCAAACCAGTATGATGACCATCAGTGTAAATTCGCTGGACGGAAGCACCTATCAATTATCAGTGGATTATCCATATCTCACAGAGTATCGTACACAAAACTTTGTCTATTGTAGCACTACAAACCCTGACTTTCTGGGAATCAACCTATCACTTGCCGGAAATGATGGGTACGCTTCCAATAACATGTTGTACGTGGCTAAAGAATCCGTCATTCCGCCTGGTTATGTGTCTGTGACACCACTGGAGTCTTACCCGAGAAATGAGGTAGATGACTTTGACTTTGGATATAACAACTACTATGATGAAATCTATTTTGATGATTTTGTTGCGATTCCGTTTACAGATCAAGGCAAATACTATCGAATTGACCTGGAGGGAATAGACCCTACTAAGCCGGTGGCATTGTATTTCCAATCAGAATACGAATATCCGTATAACTACGAGGAAAATTTGGATAAGCTGAGGATGTTTAGAGTTGATGCTGAGACTTTGGAGCTTCAGGAATCCATCCCTGTGGAAATGGAGAAAGAGTTTGGGGGAGCGTACATCTTCAAATCAGAAATCACAACGAGTGGTGTCTATTTCTTTGGTACGGAAACGGAGGATTTCAATAAATGGGTTGGCGGCACATTGACAATGACCGCAACGTCAGATGTGGATTCATTCAACAAAACATATAGCAGTGATGACCAATTCGGCGCCTATCTGTTCTGTTCTGGTGGAGAATGCTTGATAGAATCTCGCATTAATGCCAAAAATGGAGAAGTGCTGGATGGAGACGAATTTGCTGAGATGTTTTTCTATTATGTTCCCGGTTCAGAATATTTGGAGGTTTATGGTTTCGAGGTAAGTGAGTTTCGATTCGATGACAATGGAACATTCAGGTCTATTCATTTAGTGTTTGCTGAGGTGCAGTCTTTCAACTTCACGGCATTCGAAAACAAGATTGGGGGCAAGCTGACAGGAACGATTACAGCAAAAGGACGTGACCTTTCCAATAGCAGGGATTACACGGTCAATCTGGATTTTGATATTAAAGTATATAAGTCGTATGAGAACTAGTCTGGCAGTATTTACTTTAATCGCGATATTATTCGGATGCAATAAGGACGAACCAGTTCCTTTGGATGATTACACCATGAAGTTTGGGGTAAACAAGAGCGTTGCAATAGAAGGGAAGGGTTTTGAGATTTTTGATTATGAGGAATTAGACCTGATTGAAATATCGATTTCCAATGATGGGGAAATTACAGAAACCCTGCCAATCAAAATCACTACTTCAGGAACTGCCATTGCTGGCGAAGACTATCCAGCATTGCCAGATACGATCATTTATAACCCCTACCTAGAAGCAGAGAATAGTGATTACAACAATATCAGTTTTCGGGTCAACGATGATTTTGTATATGAAGGAGCATCAGAAGTGGCTGTGGTCACTTTCGAGTATCAGCTCAATGGTGAAGTGATAAAGGAGGAAGTGTCTTTTGACATTTTGGATAATGACTTTCAATACGAACTGACATGGAACAACGATGCTAATCAACCAGAAAACACCCCACTGGAACTATCGGTAAGGCGAAATCATGCCAGCATTATTTTTAGCTTAGGATCTGGAGAGCAGCAATCTGAAAACCGATACACTTTTGATATTACCGGGAGCAGAGACAAATGGCTTTGGGATAGTGGTTTTGGTTGTGATGTACAATACCTGGATCAACTGAACCCTTCAGGAGTGGTAAACTATACGGCTACCATTCATTTGCCTGACGGAGGAATGTTTAGCTGGGAAGATCAATTCGCAGCAGATGATCATCTAAGTGATGAAACGAGTCACCATATACCGATGATCATACAGCATGTGAGCCCGGAAGAGTCATTGTACGAAGCAGAGTTTGTGATTATTTTTCGGGATCAAACGACCTCCCGTTACGTAATCGATTATTGACAATATGTGAGGCTTTGTCCAGAATATTGAACGCCAATGCCAGGTAAAAAACATTGAGATGGATGCCGAAAACAAAGAACGTCACCAAAGAAAGTAAGGTGAGAATCAACAGGTAATTCACAAATCCGGCGAGGGTTTTCAGAATGTTTCTTTCCCCAAAAACTTTTCTCAGTTTCACTTCCAGATAATCCCCATCATAAAAAGCCATGTAGCTCATGTAGCTATAGACTAGCAATAACAGGAGGATGAACCATACATTGAAATAGACATCACCGTCAAGAATAGAAAGGAATACATTCACCAAAATGACTGGCCCGGCAGTCTCTTCAAACAGTGTCTCATGCATGTCATTTTCCATGAAATCCCCAATCACCACGATCTTGTCTCCCACATATTCGTGAATGTCTTCATCAGGCAGAAAAAGGAGTTCTCCGAGATTGATAGGGTTGAACCCAGCTTCTAGTGATTGTATGTCTTTTTGCAGCAGTTTATAGTCGATGATAAAGTTATTGGGCATCCAATGATTATCGACTATTGCCGCATACCAGCTTTTCGTAGCTTCATTGCCGGTGTACATTTCGTACATTTTCAGAGGAGTGAGCTCCATTGAGTCCTGATGAAACAGCTGATATTTATAAACGCCATCAAAGACATTTCCAATCACATAATCCGAGATTCCATACTCTACCCCTTTGATCACCGGTTCTTCCAGCTGTCCATTATCATTCAGATGAGCGGAGAGGATCAGGTTAGGAATCTGCTGCATGGCAGCCTCCAGGCCTCGATCATACTCTGTAGAGTCTATCAGGTGGATATCGACTAAGGTTAGTTTTGGTGGAGTAGGTGCAATGGTCATGATGTCCATGAGCAGGGATAGCTGAGAGCGATCAGTGATTACCTGCTTTCCTACCGGAAATCCAAAGTCATCATATTTGTCGATCAGCGCTAGATCATAAGAAGTGTTGATAAATGCATAATCAGCAGGATCAGGAATATCCCGGAAATTGAGCTTAATCGTAGAGGAACTCCAGATCAGAAACTTCTCATCGCTTGCCAGCCAGGGCAATGACATCAGGTAAAATGTCAGCACCAGCATGCTAACAGCACTGATGGGTATCCCTATCCAAAGCCTTGTTTTCTTCGAAATCATTCGCCTTTGATCTGAGAGAGTGCAGCGCTCAGGTTTTCCTCCGAATAGTTACCGTACAAACTGCCCATTACTTCACCTACTTGTTCGTCGGAGAGCGCTTCACCATCTGTTTTCATCAGTTCATAGACTTCTGTGAACTCTTCCATACTCATTGGAAAAATGGTGATATCGGTGAGTTTTTCGGCT
The DNA here is from genome assembly GCA_030425425.1 of Bacteroidia bacterium. Classification (GTDB taxonomy): domain Bacteria; phylum Bacteroidota; class Bacteroidia; order Cytophagales; family Cyclobacteriaceae; genus Marinoscillum. The sequence goes on from JAUIAO010000057.1 coordinate 10,344, forward strand.
TTTTTAGTGCTGACTGTGAAGTAGAAAAGCGACATGTCAGTCACGGTATTAGGCTTGATTGGCTGATTATCTACAGAGTAGAATTCGCTCTTGTTCAGTATGAATTTGTCATTAGCACCTGCCAGTTTCTTATTGATGGTTTCTCCATTGTACTGATATCGGATAAAAAAGAAGCCATCATTCCCGATCGGGTAACTTGCAGGCGATACCTCAAAAGACAGCTGCTCACCGATCCAGACAAATGGCTTGGAGAACCGACTTTCAAAATCCAGTTTGTTGATCAACATTCCGGATCGCGTACTCATTTTACCGCGAACGGGCGAGATCAGTGACGAAATGGCATATCCGATATCTGAAGAAGAAGCTGCTTGCTGTTCCTTCTGTAAGACGTATCGACCTTTTTCATTGCTGAGCACTGCCGCTTTGGCTCCTGCGGATTTGAAAACTAATTCGTCATCAGCTTCCAGCTTTGTACCTCTGCTGAGTTTATTGCCATTCACTTCGATATCACCTATTACCTGGATCACTGTATAGGATTGGCTGAAGCCTGTTAGCATGGCTACCAGACATAAAACTGTAAAAAGAATCTTATTGCTCATAATCAGTTTTTTTATTGATCAATGCGCCTCCAGCCAATTCATACCTTTACCCATCCCAATTTCCATTGGTACATCGAGTGGAATAGCCGTTTTCATAAACTCATCCACTTTACTGGTTAAGAGGTCGATTTCACTTTCGTGTGCGTCGAATACCAATTCATCATGTACTTGCATGATCATTTTGGACTTAAGCCTTTCCTGCTTCATCCACTGATGAATGTTGATCATGGCCACTTTGATCATATCAGCCGCACTTCCCTGGATCGGTGCATTGATCGCATTTCTCTCTGCAAATCCTCGCATGGTGAAGTTCTTCGCATTGATGTTTGGCAGGTATCTGCGCCGACCCAAAATGGTCTCCACATATTCCTTCTCCTTAGCTTCCTTCACCACACTGTCCATGTATTCTTTCACTTTTGGAAATTCCTTGAAATACGCTTCGATAATTTCACTGGCTTCAGAACGAGGGATGTTCAGATTTTGAGACAAGCCAAATGCCGAGATACCATAAATGATCCCAAAGTTGACTTCTTTGGCTTTTCGGCGCATACCAGACTCTACTTCATCTAGTGGCACACCAAAGACTTTGCTGGCAGTATTGGCATGAATGTCCACACCATTTTTAAATGCCTCGGACATACTTTCATCGCCAGAAAAAGCCGCCATGATCCTTAGCTCTATTTGTGAATAGTCCGCTGCAAGCAGTTGGTATTCCTCTGACCGAGCGACAAATGCCTTCCTGATTTCCCGACCTTTCGTCGTTCTGATTGGGATATTCTGAAGGTTCGGATTGTTAGAGCTCAATCGTCCAGTGGCCGCTACGGTCTGTCTGTAATCTGTATGTACACGTCCGTCTACCGCACTTACCATTTTTGGCAAGGCATCTACGTAGGTAGATTTCAGCTTTTGGTATTCGCGGAATTCCAGGATTTTGGAGGCAATTTCGTGTTCGTTGGCCAGTTTAGAGAGTATGTCTTCACCGGTGGCATATTGACCAGTTTTCGTCTTTTTCGGTTTGTCGTCCAGCTTTAGTTTATCAAAGAGGATTTCTCCGAGTTGTTTTGGAGAGCCAATGTTAAACTCTGCCCCTGCGATTTCATAGATTTCTGATTGGGCGCGAAGACTTTCCTGTTCCAGCTCTTTGGACATCTCAGCCAATGCACCTTCATCAATTTTTACTCCCTCGTACTCCATATCAGCCAACACATAGGAGAGCGGCTCTTCCACGTCGTGAAGTAGTTTGCCCAGGTTTCGTTCTTTTATGTCTTTTTCGAGCTTCTCCTTGAGCCTGTAGGTAATGTCAGCATCTTCACATGCATAGTCTTTCACCAGATTGATGTCGATATCGCGGATGTTTTTCTGACTCTTCCCTTTCCCGGCCAGTTCTGTATAAGAGATTGGTTTGTACTGCAAATAGTTCTCAGACATCACGTCCATATTGTGTGGAGTCTCTGGATCAATGAGATAATGCGCCAGCATGGTGTCAAAGATTTTTCCTTGTAGAATGATGCCATAATTCCGCAGAATCTGCATATCGTACTTCAGGTTTTGACCAATTTTAGTAGTGTTTGGGTCCTCCAGAATGACCTTGAATTCATTGATAATTTGCTGTGTTTCGTCATCATCTTCGGGAATAGAGACATAATAAGCTTCTCCTGATTGGTGGCTAAAAGCAATGCCGACCAGTTTTGCTTCCACTGATTCCAGTGAAGTAGTCTCTGTGTCAAAGCAGAATTCATTGAGATCCTGAAGCTTCTTAATAAGCGCTTTACGATCATCGGCAGTTTCAACCAGGTAATAGTTTACCTTTTCTTCATCAAATTTTCCTTTTTCTGTTTCCGGAGCTGCTTCATTGGTAGCCGCTCCGAAGAGGCCTAGTTGTCCTTGTTCACTTTCCGCAGCTTGCTCACCAAACACTCGTTTGGTGATTGTCCTGAACTCCAAATCTTCAAAAATGGATTTCAGGTCTGGTTCAGGATCTTTCAGTTCCAGAGCTGCTTCATCAAACTCTACCGGACAGTCGATTTTAATAGTAGCAAGCTTCTTAGAGAAGATTCCCTGCTCGCCAAACTCTATGATTTTCTTTTGAAGGGCACCTTTGAGTTGATCAGAATTGGCCACAATGTTCTCTACCGTTCCATATTCTTTCAGCAGTTTCGAAGCGGTTTTGTCACCTACGCCGGGTACTCCTGGAATATTGTCAACAGAATCTCCTTTCAGCCCTAATACATCTCGTACCTGATCTACATTCTCGATATCAAACTTTTTGAGAACTTCTGGTATTCCTAATACGTCTACTGCATTGCCCATATAGGCTGGTTTGTACAGGAATATATGATCATCTACCAGCTGTGCATAGTCCTTGTCGGGCGTCATCATGTACACATCGTAGTTGTCCTTTTCAGCTTTTTTGGCCAGTGTTCCTATCAGGTCATCAGCTTCGAACCCATCCATCTCAATAAGAGGGATATTGAATCCTTTCACGATTTTTTTGCAATAGGGAATAGCTACCCTTATTTCATCCGGCATGGTCTGGCGAGTGGCTTTATATTCTGGAAACTCCACGTGTCTGAAGGTAGGAGCGCTCGTATCAAATGCCACGCCGATGTGAGAAGGATTTTCTTTGGTGATGATTTCTAGGATTGTATTGGTGAATCCCATGACAGCACCCGTATCTATGCCCTTGGAATTTTTGATGGGGTTTTTACTAAATGCAAAGTGTGAGCGATAGATCAAAGCCATCGCGTCTAGCAGGAATAATTTCTTCTTTTCACTCATGATAGTAAAGGTAGTAGAATGTCTTTTTATGACTGGTAATTAGGGTCAATAGAAACCCATTTTTCAAAGTTGAGTTTCTGTACTATTTCTAATGGGTAGTTTGATGGTCATACAGGTGCCATTTTCCACAGGTGTAGCCTCGATAGTACCACCATGTTTTTTCACAATTCCATAAGAAATGTAAAGTCCCAGGCCTGTTCCTTCACCCACTTTTTTGGTAGTGTAAAAGGGTTCGAAAATCTTTGAAATATTTTCCTTAGCAATACCAGCGCCATTGTCAAGGACTTTGATGATCGCCTGATCAAGCTCAGCACTAAGGGTAATGGTGACTTGCCCGGAAGGGACTTCATTGGTAGCGTCTACGGCGTTCTTAATCAAGTTGAGCAGGACCTGGTTGATCTCTATGGCATTCACTAAAACAGAAATATCTTCCTCAGCCTCCAAAGCAAAGGTGGTGTGAGCATATACATTCTCAAAGAGCATGATAGTCCTGTTCAGCATGTCTTTCAGGCTGATGATAGATCGCTGATCACTGGATCCTCGTGGAGAAATTTTCAAGAGATTATTGATGATTCCAGAAGCTCGTCTCGACCCTTCCTGTACATTTTTCAGCAGTTCATTTAATTCCTCAAAAGCTTGATGGCAATCGGATTTCTGTTGTTCGGTAAGCGTTTGCTCAATTTCCTGGATGTTCTCCCAGATTGGCTTGATATTGCCACCCACATAGTTGAGCGGGTTATTAAGCTCATGTGCAAGGCCTGCTGTCAACCTACCCACTGAGGCCATCTTTTCTGATTCCAGTAGCTGATCTTTGGTTTCGTTGAGCTGTTGAATATAAGCGTCTTTTTCTGCAAGGGTAGATTTCAGTCGCTCGTTCAGCACTTCCAGTTTTCGGTTCTGATTCGCAGAATTGAGTCGCTCTTTATCATACTCTGATTTCACGTAGTAGGTGATCAACAGTATGGCAATGAAGAATATTACATAGTTGATCGGATAGACTTCTTTGTAGAATTGATGCTCGATGAGATCAGTAAATACCTGGAGGCCTACCAAACCTGCCAAAACAAATAATGAAATAAGTAAATAATATTTGCTGTGTGTGGGTTTTACAATGATCACTGCAGTCATCCCCACGGCCAAAGCTCCCAGAGAAGTAGTTCCATAGACTCCATCAAGAGTGATCCAGTAGAAGATGATCCCGATTAGCAGTAGTCCTAATTCATAGGTTCGGATTTTCTCAAATTTGTTTTTGTATCTCGATAAATAGAAGAAGGTAGCACCAATACCCGCAATAATGATGTCTATGAGGGCTAGTAAAGTCCATCCCAAGTGAAAGAGGCCCTGAATGGTAAAATAAAGCATTACTGCTGCCTGGATCAGACAGATGTATTCGAACAGCTTTTTCTCAAGCTTTGATGATATAAAGGTGGTTGATGACAATACTTCTATATTAACTAAACCGATAAAAGTAAACCAAATGAGTTTTTACAGAGGCATAACCACAAAAAAACCTGACTTGTTAGAGTCAGGTTTCTTTCATTCTTTAAATTCTCTTACTTTCCTACTAGTACAAATGCACCCCAGTAGTAAGGGTATTTCCATTTGTCTTTTAGCCTTTTCTGCGCAGTATTAAATGCTTCCTGTTTGGATTTTCCGCTTAGCCATTCTTCATAGAAAATGGTCATCAGCTCCTGTGTGGCGTCATCATCCACAGACCACATAGACATGATCAATGCTTCTGCTCCTGCCACCTGAAATGCTCTTTGCAAACCATAGACACCTTCTCCGTTTTTCACTTCCCCAAGACCAGTCTCACAGGCGGACATTACCACCAGGTCAGTTTCGTTTAGGTCTAGGTTCATCGCTTCGTAAGCAGTAAGAATACCATCTTCTTTGTGCTGAGTTCTATCAGAAATCACCCCAGAACTGATGTAACTATTGGCTCCTGCAAGCATCAATCCAGATCTAAGCAATGGGTTCTGTACATAAGTGTCCGCTTCTCCCATATCTTCGTCATGATCACTTTCGAGGAAAAATCCGTGAGTAGCGATGTGTAGAGTTTTGGGTCCATGCAGTTTTTTGATGCTGTCTTCAAGAGCTACATTGTCCAAATATTTCACTACTGGGAATTTCACGCCAGAAGCATTCTGTTGCGCATACAGACTGTCAATTAGGTTGACTTCTCTTTTCGTACCAGGTAGCAGACCTAGCAGCTGATTAGACCTCATATATCTCAGCATGTTACCCCTGATACCACTAGGTAGCGCACCACTTCTTGTCAATTCTGCAAGATCATTTTTTTCGTTTCCACGGGTGCCTCTTACACCTCTGGTGCCCCCTCTACTCATTCCGCGTCCAACACTTCTGTCTTCCTTGGCTGCATTCACGATGTTTTCAGCTGCTGTTCCTCCTTCTTCTTCTGTTTTCTGGTCGATCACGCCCATGTTATAGTTAGGATAACCAAAAAGGTAAGACTCTCCAGTGCTAGGCCCATTATCAGCCAAAGTAAGTAAGTCTTTAGTGTTAGTCAGTACCTGAATATCAAGCTCATCAAGTGTGAAGTTTCCAGTATCTGGATTTCTCAGTGTATAGATGCTGATTTGGTTGAAGACTCCATCAGGAGTAAAATAGACTTTTTTGATTCCTTCCAGTTTTCTGGCGATTGGCTGCCAAAATAGCTTGTATGAGTAGTTTTCATTCACTTTATACTTGATGGCATTTCGGTAGTTAGAAAGGAATCGAGTCTCCATTTTCTTACCATTTCGCATCAATACCATTTCAGGGTAATCTACCGTTTCCGAAGTTACAATCAGACCGGCATAGTACACTTCATCTGTAAACACACCCGATGAGTCCGGATCAAAATCTCTGAATCGAACAATCTCGACAGCAGCTTCGCCTGGTTTTAGTTTTGACTGGATGTCTTTCCAGGTAAGGTCATTGCTGGCAAATGTTTCGGCAAATTCAGAAGATTGTTTACTTAGCTCTTTTTCCAGTTGATTACTTGATTCATTCAGAGAATCAATCTTTTTATTTCTGATTTCTACAGGAATATCTGAGGCACTGAAAAGCTGCGCCAATTCTTCCTTCTGACTGATCCAAAGATCATACTTCGCAATGACTGCTGAGTCACCACTATTTAGAATGGCATTTTTCACTTTATTGGTTGCAGAAAGGATTAAACCTTTAGTTGCCAGCTGATAATCAAACATTTCACCGATCAGCTCTTTGTCTTCTCGGCTGGTTTCTACAATGAAAGAGTTGTATTGCTCAAAAGCCGGTCTTAGGTTGTTGTAGTAAAACTTAGCTTTTTCCTCTTCGCTCAAAACCGGGAATACTGTGTTGATCTGAGTGAAGTAGTTGTCAAACGTTTCCTTATAGTATTCCTGAGCATCTTTGATGTTTTCTGCTTTCCAGTTATTGATGGCTAGTTTATTCGTACTTCTGGCGTACTTAGAATGAGTAGTCCCTACTGATTTTTTCCACAGGTCTGCAGATTTCTCATGATATTCAAGTGCTTTGTCCAGATCTCCCAATTTGGCATAAACTTCACCCATGTTGTAGTAATCAAAGGCGTGCTGATATTTATCCTGACTTACTTTTTCGGTAAGGCCGATTGCTTTTTTACCAAGTTCCTGTGCTTTATCAAGCTTGCCCCACTGGGTGTACAGACTTGTTAGGGATCTGATGGTTTTTACATAATCCAGGCTTTCTTCACTGAGTAATTGTTTGAATTTTTCGGCTGCTACCAAGAGCTGTTGCTCTGCTTTTGCAAATTCTTTCGCATATACGTAATTAATACCCAGATTCAGCGCATCAGCAGCATAAGCATAAGATTCTTCACCGAAGAAATCCTTGTCCAGAATCATTATGTCTCTGTACAGCGATTCTGCTTTTTGGTAATTACCCAGCTGTGTGTACAAAAGTCCCTGACTACTTTTAAGACTTAGCTCATAGTCTGTCCATTCCCCTTCTAGTCTGCTGATCATATCCCGTGCTTCTGCGTAAATCTCCTCTGAAAGCGGCAGTTTCCCATTTTCGAGATAAAGACGAGCCAGAGCTGCCAGACCAATAGTGTATTCTATAGAAGGGTACATCCCGATTTCTTCCAGGATTTCTAAATCTTTTTGAAGTGCTTTTTCACCTTTGGAATACCGACCCTTAGTCACATAGAATTCACCGGCGTAGTAGTTGAGCATGGCATCTAGTAATGTGCCATTTTTTGCGTCCTTCTTGAAGTCTTTGATCAGTGCCAGCCCTTTGTCTGCTTGTACGGTAGAGTTATATAAGTCTAATAAGGATAAGCCATTGTATAAAATGTTCTCCTCTTTGCTGAGGCCATTGGCTTCTTCTACTCTCATTAGCTCCAGGTAGATTTCTTCACTCTGGTCATATTGTCCCATTTCTGTAAGAGTATAAGCGAGGTTGAATGCAGAATTGGCAAAGCCTTCTCCTTGAGCACCTACTTCTTTTTGAATCTCATACTCCATGGTATAATACTTTACAGCTTTAGGCAGGTCTCCTCTACCATATTGGTAGGCTTCACCTAATATGAAGAGTAAATCAGCACCTATGGTATCTCTATGGTTTTCAGCAAACTCAAGAATGGCATCCTCATTCTTGATGGTTTTCTCTGGTTTTACCTCATAGTAGCTATCGATCTTGTCATAGAACTTCTGCTCTTTCTTGGTGAGGTAGGGATAGTCCTGGGCGATGAGAAGACTTCCAACGAACATGAATGTGATGAAAATTGCAATTCGAGACATGGCGGAATTAAATTTTTTTAATAATAAATATAAAATAACTAATATTTTCTGAACCAACCAAATTCACTTTAGATACTAGCGTACCTACTAAAGTAACCAAAACTCGGCCATCAAAAACATCAGGAACCGTCTGAGAAATAAAATTTTGTTAAAAATGCAGGCATAATTGGAAGGTTTTCTGAAAGAATACCAGAATCTAGGTATTGAATAAGCCAAAAAGTTCCAATTATTTTACAACTTTATCTTGGAATAAATCTACCCCGCTAACATGAACACCATATCTGCTATTTTCAAAAAACACGGTTTTTTACAGTTTACCCTTGTCCTACTCATCAGTTTGATGAGTTGGAAGTCATACGGACAGGGAGCATCTATTTCTGAAATTCATAGTGTTCAGATAACTGAAAGCTCTTTTTCTGCAGAAGTAACCCTTGGTGGTTTGTCAGACCTTTACGTTGTTGTTGTTGAGGCAGGATCACCCTCACCCTCAAATGCTGAAGTTATTGATGCTGCAAGTATTCCTGTAACAGGACAGGTATTTCAGACAGTTGTCAATATCTATGAAAATCCTTATCAGGCTCAGGTTTCTGGTGTTGGATCATTTAATGATGGAGCATCCTATGACGTTTATTTTGTGTCTGATTATTTTGGTGTTGGCGGAACACAATCATTTTTCGGAATTACTGCTGTTGGTCCATCTTTCGCTTTAGAAGACTTTTCTCTTTCCGTATTGCCTGAAGGCTGGACAGATAATTCTTCAAGTTGGGAGGATAATCCAGCAAATGCTTTGAATGGGATTGAAGGAGCCAGAATAATTACAGGAGGATCAGCTCTCAATTATGTAGAGACAGGATATCTGGAGAATGTGACTCAGGTTTCATTTTACTACAGCACTCCTACAGGAGGAGGAGACGGAGCTTTCTTTGATTTTCAATCTACTCAGGATCAGGTAGGATATACGACACTGGGATCTAAAAATTATTTTGAACCCGGTTATCAACAGTTCGCATATACATTTGGCGAGCCATTTTCTGGATACCTGAGAATTCAGGGAAATGGTGCCGGAGATCAACCAATTTTAATTGATGATTTTGCTTTGTTGTCTGGAGCTTCAACTCCAGTATTGACAATTACATCTCCGAACGGTGGTGAGGTTCTTACTGCTGGGCAATTGTTCACTATTTCATGGAATGATGAGACATTAACCAGTGGTACCGACTTTATTGAAATTCGATGGAGTAATGATGGCGGCACCTCTTTTTATAGTGTGGCATCAGGAAATTTTGATACTTTCGGAGGTAGTTATGATTGGACAATTCCGGAAAATAATGGAACAACTAATATTATCCGAATCACCAATTCTACCACAACAGCATTTGACCAGAGTGATGGTGCCTTCACTATCAATCCGGCCGGCCAAACTGCTGTTGCACCAACCTCTGGAGATGGTACATCAGGTAATCCTTATTTTATTGAGTCAATTGATCATTTATATTGGTTAAGCCAAAATCCGGCTGCATGGTCATCTGGTGTTTACTATTTACAAACTGCAGATATAGATGTCTCGAGTTCATCAAGCTGGGATGGTGGTCAAGGATTTACCCCAATAGGAAACAATGACAATTTTTTTGAAGGTAATTACGACGGTGGAGGTCATAGTATTTCAAACCTGTTCATTGATCGTTCTGGAAGTGTACAATATCAAGGGCTTTTCGGAATCATTGGCTCGAATGCAACATTATCTAACATAGAATTGATAGACGCCAGTGTTTCAGCTTCTGGTGATGCAGGAGGTATAGTCGGGACAAACCAGGGAGTCGTAACTCAGTGTACTTCTTCCGGATCCATATCAGGAAATAATGCAGGAGGTATTGCCGGATTTAACAATGGAGCCACAGTAAGTCATTCATCATCATCCTGTACAGTTTCAGGAACAACTATTGCGGGTAGTTTGGTAGGATACAATTCTGCTGGGGCTATGATCAATAGGTGCTTTGCTGTTGGTACAGGATCAGGAGGAACTTACAACGGAGCAATAGCTGGTTACTCACAAGGAACCGTTCAGACTTCTTATTGGAATAGTGACCTTCAAGCACTTGGAACAGATACAGCCTCGACTGGTTCATATAATTTGTCTTCTGGAAAAACTACTGCCGAACTTCAGCAGCAAGCAACTTTTTCAGGTTGGGACTTTGAAACGATCTGGCAGATAGAAGAAGGCGTTTCTTATCCTACACTGCAGGTGTTTTCTACTCCACCGAGCACAGACGCATCACTTGCCAGTTTATCATTTGATGTTGGAACGCTAACTCCTGCATTTGATCCCGGCACATTCACCTATGACATTGAGTTTCCCAATGGCACCACATTAGTAAATGTGTCTGCCTCATCTACAGATCCAAACGCCACAGTAAGTGGAACAGGTCAATATGATGTATCGGGTGGAGATAGTTTTCTTGAGGTTTACGTAACTGCTGAAGATGGAGTAACTGAGAATTTTTACACGATTAATTATACAGTGGCAACAGGCTCTTCATTAATTGCCGGATCGTCTGTCAGTTATGATGGCGAAGGGTTTGACTTTTCTTTAGAATACTCTGGAGGAAAAGAAGATAGTTCAAGTTACCAGCCTGATTTTGTGTTTGTTAATAATGAAGGAGTAAACTTCGGAAATGAAGGTAGTACTTCCCTTTCAACTACAGGAAACAGGTATTTACTACTAGGTGAAGGTTCTCTGGATACGCTTAGTTCAGTACCGGAATTCTCTGGTTCAGCTCCATGGGTAAATGTTTCTTATGATTTTTTTAACGGCACATTAGGAGCACCAATCTCTTCGGGAGTATTATGGGCAGTTTATACAAGAGAAGGACATTACGCGGCAATTGAAATCACAAATGTACCGGATCAATTTGGTTCAGAATTTAGTTTCAATTACATATATCAGCCAGATGGAAGTTCAAGTTTTGACGGTGGAGGAACTACCCCGGATGTAAGCTTTCAGAGCCTGGCTTTAACTGATCAAACCCTTGACGCGGGTTCTTTTGATAACCTGATTTATAAGTTTAGTATTTCCGTATCTGGAGGAGATGTAAGTACCGAGGGATTGCTATTGGTTTTGGGAGGAGATTACTCTCAATCTGATTTTGTTGCTGAGAATGCTTTTGCGCTATACACAAGTACGGGAGTAGATGATTTCGGAAGCGCGACTTATTACGCTGCATCTGGTTTTGGTGATGATGTATCATTCCCTAGTAATGCTATGGGCTTTTATTACCTGGAAACGATTCCGGATGGCACCACTGTATATTTCTATGCAACAGCGGACATATCGGCTGATGCAACAGACGGGGTGACTTTCTATGTAGATCAACCAGTGCTGGAAAATTTTGGGATTGCTGATCCGAAAAATAAAATTGATAATGGGTTGGGCTTTGGTCTGACCATGACCATTAATAATTCAAATGGAGGATCTTCAATAATTTCTGGTTCTGAAATAATTTATGATGGATTTGGTTTTGATATATCTCTTCAAGTTTCGGGGAGCAAAGAAGATAGTTCAAGTTACCAGCCTGATTTTGTGTTTGTTAATAATGAAGGAGTAAACTTCGGAAACGAAGGTAGTACTTCCCTTTCAACTACAGGAAACAGGTATTTACTACTAGGTGAAGGTTCTCTGGATACGCTTAGTTCAGTACCGGAATTCTCTGGTTCAGCTCTATGGGTAAATGTTTCTTATGATTTTTTTACCGGCACATTAGGAGCGCCGATATCTTCTGGAGTATTGTGGGCTGTATATACAAGAGAAGGACACTATGCAGCAATAGAGATCACCAACGTACCGGATGACTTTGGGTCTGAGTTTAGTTTTGATTACAAGTATCAACCGGACGGAAGCCCATCATTTGGGGCAGCATCTACTACTCCGGTCATTTCAGACCTTGCTCTTACTCCATCAGGTACGGAAGTGGAAGCAGATATTACTGTAAGTTCTTTATCGACTCTTTATTATGTAATAACTCAGTCTGCAACAACCCCATCAGTAGCCCAAATCAAAGCGGGGCAAAATGACCTGGGAGAGCCAGCTGATAATTACAATAATTATGGAGGTATTTCTGGAACTGTAAATTTCCAACTTGGAACCACTCAGGGTGGAGCAACAGACTTTGCACTCAGTGAAGGAACGACCTATTATATCTATTGGGTAGCGGAAAATGATGGTGACCCAAACATTAATTCTGACATTTTTGCTTCTGACTTTACCACTTTACTCAATTCACAGATTTCTGCTTATACTGTAGAAGTACCGGGTGGTGAGCTTCTTGCCGGCTCAACAGATAATCTCATTTACGAATTTGCTTTTGACGTTACCGCAGCAGATGCAACATTCCAGGGCGCAGTATTGAGCCCGGACTCTACAACTACTTATAATGAATCGGATTTTGTCCAATTCAATTATTACTATTCCATCGACCTGGATAATCTTGATTCTGCTACATACATTGATTCGGAAGGTTTTTTCAACAGTCATCCTACGGGATTGCCTGATGGTATAGTTGGCCATTTATTGGCATCTCCGATCACCATACCAGCCGGATCTACACTTTATTTTTATGTGACAGCAGACATATCAGCAGAAGCTATAGATGGAGGTACTTTTGGATTAACAGCCCCGGGTTATGACAGTCACTTAGGCTTTGATGATCCGAAAGTGATAACTGATGGAGGCTTAGTGGCAAGTGCTGGCTATACAATTACTAACTCCGGAGGTGCCTCTGGTTTGAACGGGATGTACACCATTGGGGGTACCGCTCCGGATTACACCACTTTTGCAGAAGCTGTTTCTGATTTGGAGACAAGTGGTATTTCCGGGCCTGTAGTATTTAATGTTCGCACAGGAACATACACGGAGCAATTGTATATTCCTGCTATTGCTGGCACAGACGCTGATAATACCATTACATTCGTTTCTGAAACAGGAAACCGAGGTGATGTAATCTTACAGCATACCATGACAGGAACTACCGGTTCTGAAATAGGTACTATTAACCTGGATGGTGCGGATTACATTTATTTCAACAGTATGACTGTGCAGTCAGTAGGTAGTGCCAATTATGCCACGGTAGTATATCTACAAAATGGAGCAGATCACAATGTTTTCTATGACCTTCAGATCAACATGCCGGCCTACGAAGGAGGAGCAGTTGATTATTCCTCTGGATTTTCAGCGACTTTTCCTACAGCCGGAGATTGGACAAATAACAGCTACAACCAGATCATCAATAACTTTATATCCGGGGGTTATGCTAGTATAGATTGGAATGCCTATGCTGCTACAAATAACATTTTTTACGGAAATGAATTATCTGGATTTTATCAATTTGGAATAAGGCTCCAAGGTAATGCCAACACGCAGGTTTCGAACAACACATTGAACTATACCGGACAGGTAATGGGTACCAGCCCGGTTGGCATTCGCATCGGCACATCAAATGATGGTTCTGTGATTAATAATAACAAGATCAACAATGTACATACTGGATATGCCATAGAGACCCAAGGATCGTATGCCACGCAGGTAAAAATTTACAACAACTTTATAAGTTCTACTACCGAGCTTTCGACTATGACCGCAGCAAGGCTTGCTGCTTCTGGAGTACTCTTTGCTAATAACAGTATCAATGTGGTAAGCTCCAGCCCGGCGATTAGCATGTTTAGCACAGAAAATGAACTCCGAAACAATGTGATTGTGCAGACAGGAACAGGCTATGTATATCACATGGAAGACGGCTTGCAGGGGACCTCTTCTGTCGATTATAATGCTTATTATTTCCCAAGTGCATTGTTCGAGGATTCTTTTTACTCCACTTTGGCGAATTTTCAGACTACTTATCTTCAGGATGTGAATTCCCTAGAGGGGGAAATAGTTTTTACAGGAAGTACAGATCTTCATACTAATACATCCTTCCTTGCTGGAGCCGGAATAGATATCGCGGAAATAACAGAAGATATAGATGGAGAGGCCAGAACATCGCCACCAGACATAGGTGCGGATCAGTTTACTGTGCCTGTCAGTCAGCCGACAAACCCGGCACCAACACCTACGGCAGATGCTGGCGAGGTGATTTCGATTTTTAGTGAAGCGTATACTCAGATTGATGGTGTAAACCTTAATCCGGATTGGGGGCAATCGACTGTAATGACTTTGGAAAGCATGGAGGGGGAACTCATGCTGAAATATGAGTCTTTAAATTATCAGGGAATTGATTTTGCAGGAAATCCTCAGGATGTTTCCTCTAAAAAGTTTGTTCACGTTGACATGTGGACAGCAGATGCTTCTGTGGTCAACTTCTTTTTGATCAGTACCAACACTGCTGAAACGGCGTATTCCTTACCAATCACTCAGGGAGAATGGGTCAGTTATGATATAGACTTGAGCAGCTTTGAAGGAGTGGACCTCACCAGTATTATGCAGATCAAAATTGATGAAGGTGGTGCGGGAGATTCTCCGACATTGTGGATTGACAACATTTATTTCTATGGATCTTCAGGGGTCACTGCCGGAGTAACTGCCGGTTCTGAAATAAGCTATGCCGGTACGGGTTTTGACTTTTCACTCCAGCAAACAGCAGGCACAGAAGATGATACCACTGGCTATGCTCCTGACTTTGTTTTTGTGAACAATGAAGGTGTCAACTTCGGAAACGAAGGAAGTACATCATTGTCAGGCACAGGGTTACGCTACTTATATTATGCACCTATTGGCAATATAGATACTGTGACAGCCGTTCCTGCTTATACAGGAGCAACTCCGTGGGTTGATGTTTCTTATGATTTTGCAAATGGAACCTTAGGCTCACCAATATCCGTAGGGCAACTATGGGTTATTTATACTAGAGAAGGACATTATGCGGTAATTGAAATCTCGGCTTTGCCAGACGAATTTGGCTCAGAGTTTAGTTTCGATTATAAATATCAACCTGATGGTTCTAACACATTTGGCACATTTGTATCAACAGAACCAGTACTCAAACACTCATATACTTTCGAAGATGGTACTGCCTTGGACAAAATAAGTGGGGCCAACGGTACTGTTTATGGTGGTCTGATTGAAAATGGCAACTATACCACCTCCAATCAAGGAGAGTTCATAGAGCTTCCTGCAGGTTCTATTGGAATCAACAATTATTCATCGATCACTCTGGAAGCCTACATCATCGCTGCTGCAGGCCAGAACTCAGGTTTCAATGCTATGTCCTTTTTTGGAAGGACGGCAAATGGCGTGGGTGCTGATTATTTGATGACTTCAGTTTCGAGGCCTGATGGTACAAGTAGGTCAGCTGTTTCCATAGGAAATGATATTGATCCATGGAATTCAGAATATGGAATCTCCGGTCCAAGATTAGAGGATGGCGGTCTTCACCATGTAGTTACTGTAGTTACTGATGAAGCGATTACCTTCTATATAGACGGAAATGAAATAGGTGCAGAAGGATTACCTACAGGAATCATAGGATCGTTGAGCACTGAGCTGGCTTATCTTGGGAAAGGAGGGTTCGAAGGAGACTCTACATGGATCGGCTCTATAGAAGAGTTCAATATATATGAAGGAATCCTGCCTCTGGACACCATAGAAAGTCATGCGATTGACTATGTAGGATCTATTAGCACTGTTGCCTCCTCTGTAGGCATATCTGGTAGTGCTGTGAGAACAGGCAGTACAGAATTCATGCTAGAAGGAAAAACTCTTGGATCTGTTCAAGACTTAAACATTGCATTGTATCTGGACCCTGGAACATTCCAGTTCGTAGTGAATGACTCACTCACCTATGGAGATAATGAAGCTGATTTTACTGCGGATCAAAACGGATCGGCAATCAGTGTCGATCAGTCGGGTTTATATCATTTACGATTCAATAAATTCAACTTTTCTTATTCAATCGATACCATCAATTCCATTGGAATATTGGGAGATGCTACACCAAATGGCTGGAATGATCCAGACACCAACATGGAGGATTTGGGAGATGGGACATTCCAATTGACCAATTTTTATATGAATCAAGGTCATTGGAAAATCCGTGCCAATGACACATGGGAGATTAACTGGGGAGGCTATGATGGGCTTCTGGAGTACTATGGTGGAGATATTTATATTGAACAGGGAACCTATGATATTACTGTAGACCTGATTAACTGGACATATGACCTGGTGGTTATTCCACCGACGGTTTATGCTTATACAGATGTATATCTGGAAGGTGATTACAATGCTACTTCTACTCAGGAAACTAATCTGGGAGCTTTGACAGCACAAGCCAACTTATGGTATGCACAGCAATATGATGGTACGGTAAGAGGCTCGATCAAAAATGCCGGTGGTATAGTCGGGTCAATATATCCTGGAGAAATTTATCAGAGCGACATCCAGAATGTGTTGCCTTATAACAACAACCTGACGATAGCCACTCTTACGGCTCAGGAACTGAAGGATGTGATAGAGCACGCGATTCAATCAGCTCCTAATTCAGGTCCATTCCCACAGATTGCCGGATTCAGATTTGAATATGACCTCAATGCATCAGTTGGGAATAGAGTAAAATATCTGGCAGTGACAGATTCATCAGGAACAGTAGATGAAGACATACTGGTAGAAAACTATGCAGTGGTTGGAGGAGCTCCGGATGTTCGAATAGTCACTTTGGATTTCCTCTACAATGGTGGTGGAGGATTTCCATTTACATCTTTGCAGAACCCAAGTCCGCAGGGATTAGATTCTGTTGCAATTTCACTTCCGAATCATGCGGGTTTTGCAGCTCAAGGATCTGAACAGGATGCGTTTGTTGAATTTATATCAGAGTATTATTTTGATGTGCCTTTTGCAGTTGGAGAAACTCCTAGTTTTGAGGATGTCAGAATAAGAAACACTGGAAGTGGGACGGTATATAGTGGTAATATCTCCGTTAATACAACCTTCGCAAATACAGCGATTCACTATGTAGATGGTCCGTTATTTGTAGATCCGGGCGTAACCCTGACGGTACAGCCTGGTGCTATTATCAAGTTCTTCTCAGATAGCTTAGACAATTCGTCTTACCTGGCCATAGCACCGGGAGCGCAGATAGCAGCATCCGGTACTTCAGAGCAGCCAATCATCTTCACATCAGTCAAGGATAACATTAGTCTAGGTGAAAATATCTCACCAAACCTGACTTCTGATGATTCAGGACTTTGGGGGGGTGTATTGTTAATGGGTAATGCAAGGATATCCGCAATATCTGAACAGGACACAGTGCGTTATGCTGGAATGGATCCTGCGAATCCTTTGACCTATTTTGGAGGGACTAATGATGCCGATAATTCTGGTACTTTAACCTATGCATCCATTAGGTTTAGTGGTATCAATATTGGAGAAGCCAATCAAGTCAATGGTCTTACTCTTGCTGGTGTTGGTTCTGCAACTAACATTGACCATATAGAAGCTTATGGTAGCCAGGATGATGGAATAGAGTTTTTAGGAGGAACGGTCAGTGCTACCAACCTTTTAGTTTATCGCGCAGGAGATGATGGTTTAGATACAGACCTGTCTTATGCAGGTTCAATAGACAACTTTGTGATTGTAGGGAATGGAGACGCAGCTCTCGAATTGGATGGTCCCGAAGGAACCTATCAAAGTGCTGGTCACAATATCACAAATGGTTCGATCAAAGCAGCAAATCTGCTAGAACTGATCGATTTTGATGACAACACTGATGCGAACCTCTCTAACCTATATTTCTTTGATTTGGTCAATTACCCAGTGGTGGCTGGATATGCTGGCTATTCTTCAGTTGGATTGTATGGGATCTCTAATTTCCAGGCTTCGCTTCCTGAGGGAGCCATACCTGCTGACTTCTTTATTGAAGGTTCGGATGCGGCTGTTACGGAAGTGGCTTACATGACCAATACGGTTGGTGCAGATCCATCAGGCTTTGGGTGGACCAATGCTGCCAACAAAGGTGAAATGCTTGAGTTTAATCTGGCTCCCGCTCAATATACGTCTATAGATGAGCAGTTTGTTAGTTGTCCTTCTATACCTCTAAGCTGGGTCGAATACAATGAATCCTCTGATTTGATCAATTGTATCAGTGGCGGATATGTTCAGTTTAATGGCTTTGGTATCGGAGCTGGAACGAGCTGGTTGATTACACCACAGCTTCCACATGATCAGAGCAATTATTATTTGAGCTTTGACTATACAAACCAGTTTTCGGGTTCGACGTTTGATGTGCTTTACTCTACGGACTATTCAGGATCTGGGGATCCGAATCTGGCAACCTGGATCAGCATTGGTGATCTCGGAACGAGCATAATCAACAATGTCACTGCCGATCCTACCACTCATGGACCGGAGAACCTGGCGGATATCATCGACCCGGCATATATTGCTTTCAGGTATACATCTGAAGGGGATTTATCCGGACAGAGTTCAAGTATTGGTTTATATTCAGTTTCAATAGATACAATTGCTCCAATAGTTACATCAATGCCTTCTGAAGCTGCGCCATCCCCGGTCGTTGATGCAGCGGATGTTATCTCCATTTTTAGTGATGCTTATCCGACAATCGAAGGAGTGAACCTGAACCCTGATTGGTCACAAAACACCATCACTACAATTGAAAATGTTCAGGGAGACAATACACTGAAATATGATGCTTTCAATTATCAGGGAACAGGCTTTGAGGGAAATCCGCAAGATGTTTCTGATAAGCAATTTGTGCATATAGACCTTTGGACAGATAATGCATCAGTGATCAACTTCTATTTGATTAGCTCCAATACTGCTGAGGCAGGGGTTTCTTTACCTGTTACTCAGGGATCTTGGCAGAGTTATGATATTGAATTGGCTGGTTTTGAAGGTGTAGACCTCTCCAGTATCATGCAGATCAAAATGGATGATGGAGGGGCAGGTGATTCACCTACTCTGTGGATAGATAATATCTATTTTTATGGTTCTACCACTTCCCATTTATTCATTACCACTTGGCAGACCACCACGGAAAATGAAGAAATTATTATCCCAACCATCGACACAGGATATAATTACGATGTAGACTGGGGTGATGGTGAAATTACCTACGGGGTTACTGCAGATGCATTCCATACATATGTTACGCCGGGTGTTCATACAATTACTATCAATGGTAGTTTTCCTAGAATCTATTTCAATCATGGAATTGAAGGTCAGCAGGTGGAAAGAATTCTGTCTGTAGAACAATGGGGAGATATTCAGTGGACCTCTACGGAATTGGCTTTCGCCGGTTGTTACAACCTACAAGTCAATGCAGCAGATGCACCGGATTTAAACTCAGTGATCAGCATGGGCTCAATGTTCAACAATTGTACTGCATTGAATGCAAACTTTGACCATTGGAATGTAGCGAGTGTTAATTATTTCGGTGGAATGTTTGCCGGAGCGAGTAGTTTTAACTCATCATTGGAAAGCTGGAATATAGCTAGTGCTGTAGAGATGGGCACTATGCTGGACGGTACGAACTTATCTACCAGCAATTACAACCGAACACTCAGAGGTTGGTTGGATAGTGATTATGGCAATCAATATATTCCTACAGGAATCTCCCTTGGGGCTAATGGATTAACTTATTCTGCTACAGGAGAAGCCGCGCGTAATGAATTGATTGATAATTATTCATGGAGTATCTCGGGTGATGCTCTTGAAGTGCTACCTCAGCCTACACTGAAGCATTCATATACTTTCGAAGATGGTACTGCTACTGATGTCATTGGAGGTGCAAACGGAACGGTAATAGGAGGAACCATAGAAAATGGTGCTTATACTACCTCAGTTGATGGTGATTACATCGAGCTTCCTGCAGGGTCTATTGGTATTAATCAGTACCCGGCAATTACCTTAGAGTCATATATTACAGCAACAGGTGAGAACACTGTTTTTAACATGTTGTCCTACTTTGGTCGCGTTACAGATGCAGGTCAGGGTGCAGATTATATTGCTACAGCGGCATCTGTTCCTAATAACATTAGCTATAGCTCAATTTCTACAGCGGTAGATGTAAATGCCTGGGAAACTAGTGAAGGAATAAATGGACCGAGACTGGAAGATGGTGAAAACCACCACTTAGTGACCACTTTGTCTACGGACAGTCTCGCGTTTTATGTAGATGGAATCAAAATGGGTTCTATCGAACTAGGCAATAATTACCTTTCAGATATCAGCAACGAAATAGCCTATCTGGCTAAAGGTGGTTATGATGCAGACGGAACATGGATAGGAACAATTCAAGAATTCAACATTTATGAGGGAGTTCTTTCGGAATCCACAATCGTTCAGAATACAGAAGCGTTCCTCGGCTCTGTTGCTTACTTGGCCTCTAATGTTGGAATATCAGGAGGTGCAGTTAGTTCAGGTGTGACAGAGTATATGCTGAAGGACAAAACTCCAGGTAATTCTTTAGTACTCAATGCAGCACTGTATATGGATCCTGGCACTTTCCAATTTATCGTAAATGATAGTTTGACATTTGGAGATAATGAGCCAGATTCTGTAGCTGAGAATAACGGCGTACCAATTACGGTCTATGAGTCTGGCCTTTATCTGGTTTCGTTCAATCAGTTTACTTATGAATACAACCTAGGCAAGATTGACAATATAGGCTTGATCGGAAACTCACTTCCAAACGGATGGAATGATCCAGATACCAATTTGGAAGATCTGGGGAATGGTCAGTTTTTCCTTTCTGGAATCTATCTCATGGAAGGAGAAGTAAAAATACGGGCAAATGACACCTGGGACATCAACTGGGGAGAATCTAATGGATCCCTCGTGTTGAACGGAAACAATATCTACGTGCCGGACGGCACATATAATGTGGCTTTCGATTTGATCAATTGGAGCTATAGCTTTAGTGAGTATATACCAATGACCATGGAAAGTTTCGAATCGGGACTACCTGGTGTTGCCTCGCTGACCCCACAGACATTCAATTTGTCAACTGGTGACTGGTCGATGACCAATGTTTATGGCGATGATGCTTATGGCAATAATGGGGGTTTTGCTGCTGTATTGATAGATGCTGATACAACAGAGTTAATTACTCCTTCAATAGCCGGCGGAACGGATGTTACTTTAGCGATAAGAGTGCCTGCGGGAGGAGAGAATAACTTTAGTGTTTATGCATCCTTGGATGGATTGACATATTCAGAAACTCCTATCTATTCGGGAGCGGCATTTTCTACAAACTATGATAGCCTAACATTCAATGTAGGTAATGCAGGTTCTTC
Organism: Bacteroidia bacterium; assembly: GCA_030425425.1. Taxonomy (GTDB): domain Bacteria; phylum Bacteroidota; class Bacteroidia; order Cytophagales; family Cyclobacteriaceae; genus Marinoscillum. The sequence goes on from JAUIAO010000057.1 coordinate 31,783, forward strand.
AGTTAAACTTAAAATCAAACCAAACTTTGGTAGTAATGATCAAGATCTGGTCATTGACGATTTCATTTTTACACCTGGTCAGGAAATAGTAATTCCAGGAAACTACGCATTAAACCTTGATGATCCTAGTGAATATGTAGGTGTACCTGCTATCAGCACACCAATTGGGGATTTCACCATAGAAACCTGGGTGAATTATCATGGTGAAGGAGAAACTTGGCAATCAATTTTTGATTTTTATTCATATACTATGAATCTTGGCTTGAATAATGAGAAACTGTATTTCTATGGAAATGGAGGTTATTTTTATTCTGATCCTGTGGAATTCCCTGTGAATGAATGGACACATTTGGCTGTAACTTTTAACGATGCTACTGATACTGTAAAAGTGTATATGAATGGTTTTGAGGTGGCTAGTGCCTACCATGAAGGTACATTCCCTGTAGGTCAATTGTCAATAGGGGGTCGATTTAATGGAACAGAACCCTTTAATGGTGAAATAGATGAGTTTCGCCTGTGGAGCTATGAACGTAACGAAGATGACATCCGGTCGACAATGGGAGCTGAATTAGCCGGTAATGAATCAAATCTACAAGTTTATTTCAATTTCAATGAAGGAACAGGTGATCAGGTTAATAGCATTTCGAATATTGCATTTATTGGAACTCTTTATGGGAATGACCTATCTGACGACTGGGTGTCAGGTGTTGAGTTTTTCGAGGCTGCTCCTGATTTAGACCTATTAAGCTTCAATGACGGAAGATACATTCAGGGAAATGAGTATGCTATACAATGGAGAGCTTTTGGAGCAAATGGATCAGATGACATAGAGGTATTTTGGAGTACGGATGCCGGATCAACATTTAGTTCACTAATATCTACTAAGGTAGATAGTTTACCGGGTGGATACAATTGGACAATTCCTGCCACACTGGGAAATCAGAACGTAATTCGAGTAGTCAACCATACGCAGGGAATATCAACTCAAAGCAGTGGTACTTTTGAGATCATAGAAATGCCAGTGATTGAAATTACCAATCCTTTGGCCGGAACTTCATGGGACATTGGCACTGAGCAAACTATTAATTGGACAGCTACCGGGTTGCTACCTTCTGATGATGTGGAAATTCAGTTGAGTATAGACGGTGGAGCTTCCTTCGGAACTATTGGTTATGGTACGATTGACGAATTTGCCAGTGGCTTCTTGTGGTATGTAGATGGAGCTGGTACTAATCAGGCTGTGATCAAGCTCAATATAGTTGCTTTGGGAATATCTGTGGAGACTGAGCGATTTACTTTACAATCTGCCACAATAGCTCCAGAAAACATATTCCTAACACTCGTCAATGATGACAAAATCTCTGTCAAGTGGGAAGACAATAACGTAAATGAAACGCAATATGTAATTGAGCGTGCGGTAGGTTCTCCAGAAGTTTACGAACAGGTTGGGACAATTGCAGGTTTTGAGAAACCTACGGATTTCAATGATACCAGAGCATATTTTGGGGAATTTATAGATCCTGCAGTTTCTCCGGGTACTACGTATTATTATCGAATATATACACAGAGAGATACGGCAAGTTCTGCTTATTCTTATGAATCGAGTATTACGGCTACTAATACCACTTTCGAAAGAATCACTCAGGATGATTTGGTTCAATTCTATTTTAGTAATGACATAGGTAATTATTGGGGCGATGTAGATAATGATGGCGATCCTGATGTAGTGATCATGAACTGGCCCGGAGGAGAGATTGGTGAATACGCTCAGAATATGTTCTTTAGAAATAATGGAGATGGTTCATTCACTAAAGAGTCTGTAGGTGATCTCACTACAGATGATTTCACTACCAGAGCTGCCTCATGGGGAGATATAGACAATGATGGCGATATCGATTTGGTGGTTTCCGCTCTAAATGGCGGTTCACTAAATCCAAACTCGGATCCACTCGTCATTTATAAAAACAATGGAGACGGTACTAATTTCGTCAATGAAACAATTGTAGACAATCAAACCTTCACGGGAGGTTTTGAGCATGTGGTCATTAATGATTTCAATAGTGATGGGTTACTGGATATCTTTTCTAATGGTGTCCTTCAGTTGAACCATGGAAATTCTTTCGAAGAAATTAACATTCTTGGACTGGATGGCTTGTCAGCTCCCAACATTGCCACTATAGACATTGATGGTGATGGAGACTTTGATATATTTATTGGTGGTGATACCGGATTACCTGGTGAGATATATCGAAATGACGGAGATCTGAATTTTATAGGTCTTGGAAACCCATTTGATAATGTCACCAGAACAAGAGGTGCAGTTTGGGCGGATTTCGACAATGACCTTGATATGGATGTTGTCCTGAACTCATCTACCTCTACATACACCAAGATTTTTGAGAATACAGGTAATTTCACATTCGTTCAGCGTGTTGAGTTGGTTGATTACTTCACCGAGAGAGGACTGACAGCTGGTGACATGGACAATGATGGAGATATCGATATTGTCACAGCATATAGTAGTGTTGGTAACCAACCGAGAATTCTGTATAATGAGGATAACTTCTCTTTCATTGAAACTGATTCTGCATCGAGCGTATTCATGCAAAACTCTCCGTACAGCATTGCATCGGTGGTTGATTATAATTTGGATGGATATCTGGATATCTTTATGAATGGTGGCTATATCTATCGCAATGACGGAAACTTCCTTTATCGCAACAAGTCCACAGGTAACAATTGGGTTAAATTCAAACTCACGGGTACAGAAAGTAATAGCTCAGCAATTGGTGCTAAAATCATTATTACCGCAGGTACAATCAACTCGATTCAAGAAGTATCAGCATTAAATGGTTCATATAGTGGCTCAGACTTTGTTCAGCACTTTGGAGTTGGCACGCAAGCTTCTGTAGATGTAGAGATTCAATGGCCAAGCGGAAATATTCAAAACTTCACAGGTCTTGCTGTCAATCAACTGCATGAGATTACTGAAATTCCGGCTGATCCTTCAGGAGCAGATATCCTGGATTTCGAGATACCGGGCCAAAAAAGAGTGATCCAATACGGTCCTCTGGCAGATCTTAGCACCTATGTAGGCGCTTATGGTGGTGAAGATGTAATTCTTGATGGTAGAGACTGGGTAGGTCAAAGCAAGGTAGAAGTTAGCTTGTTGGATACTGACCTGGGCATCTCAGGCCTTGCAGTAGATTTCATGACTCAGATCTGGGGAGAAGAAATTATAGATATGGCTGTGGTCAATATGAATGTAGTAGTAGAGGATGGCACGTTTACCATTCCAAACCAATACTATATGACCACATTATTTAATGAGGCGGAATATCCATATAACATTGAAGGATCTGGTAGAATTACCCCAGATGGTAATATCATTTTATCGTACAATCTGATTCAGAATGGGTTCGATGTGTCGGAGTGGTTGTACAACAACAACTACATGAGTTCACAGCTCATGGAAGCCAAATTGAGATTATCAGAAGGCTTGGCAATTGTAGATCAGGCTAACCTTCAGGTAAAAGTAGCAGTAGAGCCAGGAACGAATCTGGTGAATGTGGTGCCTAACATTACTTACTCCGCAGGGGCGACGATTACACCATCAGTAGAAACTGCACAGGATTTCACGAGCTCAGTGCTTTATGATATCACCTCATTTGACAATGCGGTCACTCAGCAGTGGGAGGTTATCGTTAGTGAAGTGAATGGCGAAACTGACTTTGTTTCATTTTCAGTAAATGATCAGCTTTCTGAAGCGGTGATCGACACTGCTACTCAAACGATCAATATTGAAGTATTACCGACCATTTCTGTGACAGCAATGTCTCCGGTTTTCACTACTTCTAGTGGTGCTACGGTTTCCGTAGGAGATGTCGTTCAGGAGAGCGGTGTTTCCACAGTTGATTTTTCAAATCCTGTAGTTTACAAAGTTGTTGCAGAAGATGGAATTAATTCCAAATCATGGACGGTAAGCATTACTCAAAAGCCGTATTTTGAAAGCTTCTCCATTCCACAACAAATTGGGGAAACCGTCATTTCATTTGAAACTCAAGAGATACAGGTTACGATGCCTTATGCATTTGACCTTACTAGTCTCGTACCTGACTATGTTGCTGGAAACAGTGCACAAGTATTTTCTTCAGGAGTAGATGCTAACAATACTTTGGGTGGTGCTTATAGGCCTGTTGAGGCTTACTACTATAGATTAGGAGAATTGACCATTGATCAATCACAATGGCCAGAAAACACATACATCACCTCGCAGGGAGGAGGATTGTATCAGGTGAATGATTACATCGGACCATTTGCAAATAATCAATGGTATTTCCAATTAACCGATAATGTGATCAGTTACCCGGCCAATGGACCGGATACGATTCAGCTATTGAATAATCAACCATTGATTACTTGTGAGACGAATCCTTCAGACATGGTAAATGTGCCATGTGGGGCAGAATCAAATACAGTAAGTATTGGAGATTCTACCCATATTAAAATGTCAGTTGGATACTTCACAGATGGGTCTGGTGCACGTGAGTTCTATCAAGCCATGACATTGCAGGAAGATAAGAGAGAGCAGGCTACAGGTATATCTGTGGTTGACTTTAGTACACCTGTTCAATATACATTGTTGGCTAATGGTCAAGAAAAAGTCTGGACTGTGAATGTGATTCATGCAGATCAACCAACTCCGATAGAGATTACCGGATTAGAAACGTTGGTTGTAGACGAAAATACAAGTGCTATTGCAACCTATACCGCAAACGTTCCGGTCACTTGGTCAGCAGGCGGAGAAGATGGTGCCTTATTCAGTATGTCGGAATTAGGTGAGTTGTCTTTCTTGACTCCAGCTGATTTTGAATTACCGGCTGATGCTAACACTGACAATAACTATCAAATTGAAATTATTGCCACAGATAGTCTCGGGTTCACAAACTTCCTAATGGTCTCTATAGATGTTACAGATTTGGATGAAGTAGCTCCTATTTTAAGTGGCGAAACTGCACCGAGCATAGTTGAGAACAGCACATTGGTAGGCACTTATACAGCAGATGAGACAGTAACCTGGGAATTGTTAGGAGATGATTTCGAGTTGTTCCAGATCAGCGAGTTAGGAGAATTGAGTTTCTTGATTGCCCCAGATTTCGAAACACCATCAGATATTAACGGCGACAATGTTTATGATTTGGAACTGTTTGCTACAGACACATCGGGCAACAGTACACCATATGTAGTGAATGTGACTGTAACAGATGCAGATGAAGTTGCCCCTGTGGTAAGTGGCGAAACCGCACCGAGCGTAGTTGAGA
>JAUIAO010000058.1 GCA_030425425.1 Bacteroidia bacterium
TTATGTAAGTTTGAAGATAATATTTTGTCAAGGCAAAGATAGCAAGTAACTGCCGTCACTTGATCTTATCTTTGCCTTTTTTTCAACTTGACAAAGTAGGACTAGCCTAATCCTGATCATTATTGGCCTTACCGCCAATGCACAGCCAAACCAGGCTGCACGAGATAGTATTTACCAATTGACCGTTGCTGATTTTGAGCAAATGAAGTCACAATTGAACATCACAATACCTAATCGCCCTGGTCCATCGGGCAATCCCAGTGATGAAAATGCAGCCAATTCAGATGAATCCAAAGTGAAGCCATACACCCTTCCCGAAGTGCTGAATTTTGAGGATGGGAAACCAGTCTCTTCAGCCCGACAATGGAATAAGAGGAGGGAAGAAATTGTTGAGTTGTTCAAGCGGGAAATGTATGGTCGGATTCCGCAAAATGCACCTGGAGTAGAGTGGAAATTGATTTCAGAAAAAGATACGATAACCGGGAAGTATCCCATCACGGAAAAACGTTTGGTCGGTGTGGTGGACAATTCGGCTTACCCTGATATTTCCGTGGAAATCGAACTCTTGCTGGCCATTCCCGCAAATGCTACTGAATCCGTTCCGGTCGTCCTGGAATTTGGATTTATAACCTCGCCTTTTGGACCTCCCCGACCTGAGCCAAATAGCTTCTTATTTTCCCGTCATGAACCGAATTGGAAATCACAATTGATTTCGAAAGGTTGGGGATATGCCATCATCGTTCCTTCAAGCATTCAGGCAGATAATGGAGCAGGGTTGCGGCAGGGAATAATTGGTCTGACTAACAAGGGCGAATATCGAAAACCTGATGATTGGGGCTCACTAAGAGCATGGGCCTGGGGTGCAAGTCGAGCTATAGATTATTTTGAAAAGGATGAAGATGTGGATGCTGGTCGCATTGCCATAGAAGGACTTTCCAGATACGGCAAGGCTGCCATTGTGGCTATGGCTTTTGATGAGCGGATTTCGCTTGGATTTATTGGCTCTTCCGGGGCTGGTGGAGCGAAGATTTTACGAAGAAATTTTGGTGAGCAGGTAGAAAATTTAGCCGGAAGTGGGGAGTATCATTGGTTCTGTGGCAATTTTTTGAAATACGCCAGCATTTTAGAAACGTCAGACCTTCCAGTGGATGGTCATCAGTTGGTTGCCCTTTGTGCACCTCGACCGGTGTTCATCAGTGCAGGGTCACCTCATGAGGAGGGCAACTGGATTGATGCCAGAGGGATGTTTGTTGCCGCAGCAAATGCGAATCCTGTTTACGTCTTATTGGGAAAAAAGGGATTTGAAACTACAGAATTTCCTCACCTTGGGACGCCCATGATAGAAGGGGACCTGGCCTGGAGGCAACATGCCGGAGGCCATAGTACAGGACCCAACTGGAGTACATGGATTGCCTGGGCTTCAAAATACTGGGATTAATTTAGCACTGTGAAAAAGATCTTTTGGATAACCCTAGCCATTGTTGTTTCGGCTTGTTCGCAAGTTGAAAAATCACCCAGAGAAAGAATATCAATCAACGATGGTTGGCAATTCATGAAATACGATTCTATAGAATTGTCAGATCATCTGGTTTATGATATCCGTCCGGAAGCGGATTACTTTAATGATGCCAAACCAGCTGACGCAATGCCTACAGAGGCAGCAGTAGTTGATTCAGAAAAATCTGTCCTGAAGCCCTGGATTTTACCAACAGGCAACTGCTTTATCAAGGATGAATCAAATCGTCACGAAAGGCCTGATGGATACCCTGGAGCAGAATTCCCATTAGTTCAAAACGATTTTGATGATTCCAATTGGGAGACGGTTAATTTACCACATGATTGGGCTATTAAAGGTCCTTTTATGGAAGGGGAAAATCCTGTAGTTGGAGGAGGTATGGGACGATTACCAAGTCCTGGGGTGGCATGGTACCGTAGGGATATTCAGATTGGCGTTGAAGATCAGGAAAAAGCAATATTTCTTGACATAGATGGTGCCATGTCCTACGCCATGGTTTGGATCAACGGGAAATTAGCTGGAGGGTGGCCGTATGGCTACAATTCATTCAGAATTGATCTAACCCCATATCTGAATTATGGAGGAGATAACCAACTGGCTATTCGATTGGATAATCCTAATCATTCTTCACGATGGTATCCTGGAGGCGGACTTTATCGCAATGTGTGGTTAGTAAAGACACAGCCTGTGCATGTTGGACAATGGGGGACGTTTATTACTACCTCTGAAGTTAGTGATGAGGCTGCAAAAATTGATTTTGCACTGACACTTGATAATCAATCTAATAAGGAGGTATTCATTGTGGCAAGGACAGAAATTTTCGAAAGAATGGATTCTGGAAAAAAAAGTACCTCACCTGTGGGAGCGTTTGAACCTGTAATGGTGAAAATTCCTGCAAATGGCACGGAACAAATAGCATCATCCACAAAGCTCATTCAGCCAAAGTTGTGGGGCCCACCGCCTACCCAAGTTCCAAATATGTATGTGGCTGTTACCGAAATCACAAATGAGGGAATTGTCATCGATAGGTATGAAACATCCTTTGGAATTCGTTCGCTGGAATTTGATCCAAACCAAGGAGTTTTAGTGAATGGGGAGTTGGTAAAAATCAAAGGCGTGAATCAGCATCATGATTTGGGAGCATTGGGAGCTGCGTTCAATGTAAGGGCAGCCGAGCGACAGTTAGAAGTTTTGAGAGAAATGGGCTGCAATGCGATCCGAATGGCGCATAATCCACCTGCACCGGAGTTATTGGAATTGACAGATAAAATGGGTTTCATGGTCATTGATGAGGTTTTTGATTCCTGGGAAAGGAAGAAAACACCCCATGATTTTCATTTGATTTTTTCTGAGTGGTTTGAACAGGATTTGAGATCCATGATTCGACGTGATCGCAATCATCCGTCAATATTTATGTGGAGTTACGGAAATGAAGTAGGGGAGCAATATATGGATGAAGCCGGAGCGGAAATAGCTAGACAACTGGTGGCAATTGTGAAAGATGAAGACACCTCCCGACCCACAATCTGTGCTATGAACTGGGCTAAGCCTGACATGCCTTTTTCAGAGGTTATGGATGTCATTGGTTTAAACTATCAGGGGGAAGGCATCCGGCAAGAACCAGAATTTCAAGGTACAAACAGAATCAGAACTCCACCGATGTATGATGCTTTTCATGAGGCATTTCCCGACAAGGTGATTCTGAGTACAGAAACGGCATCCGCCTTTAGCAGCCGAGGCGTTTACCTTTTCCCCGTTTCAAATGAATTCAGTGCTCCTGCAAGGGATGGACGTGGAGGGGATTCTAAAATTCGTCAAACCAGTGCTTATGAACTGCATGCAGTGGATTTTGGTTCTACTGCCCAGAAGGTTTTTCGTACAATTGATCAGCATCCATTCGTAGCTGGAGAATTTGTATGGACCGGTTGGGACTACTTGGGAGAACCTACACCATATTATTCCTCGAGAAGTTCATACAATGGCATTATCGATCTGGCTGGTTTTAAAAAAGATAGGTTCTATCAGTATCAAGCGCATTGGAGGCCTGATTATCCCATGGTTCATATTTTACCGCATTGGACTTGGCCTGAAAGGGTCGGGAAAGTAACACCTGTTCATGTATTTACTTCCGGCGATGAAGTAGAGTTATTCTTAAATGGCGAGTCTTTGGGTCGGAAAAGCATGAGTACCTACGAATACAGGATTCGCTGGGATGACGTGATCTATGAGCCTGGTGAACTGAAAGCTGTGGCTTACAAGGGTGGTCAAAAATGGGCAGAAGAAATCGTGAAATCAGCAGGAGTTGCCGTTGGTATTCGCCTTTCTGTTGACAGAGCATCAATTAAAGGGGATGGTCAGGATTTGGCCTTTGTGACTGCAGAGATTGTCGATGCAAATGGCTGGCTCGTTCCTAGGGCTGATCATTTGATTTCTTTTTCACTTGAAGGGCCTGGGCAAATTATAGCCACGGATAATGGGGACCCAACGGATATGACCAGCTTTTCTTCCATCGATCGCAGGGCTTTCAGCGGTAAGGCCTTAGCGATCATAAGAAGTTTGGAAGGGGTTGGTGGAAATCTCATTGTTTCGGCAAAATCTAGCGGACTTATGGGTGCAGATTTGACCATTGAAACGAAATGATTCGCATCAATAAGAGTTTAAACCAACCCTTTCAATCATAACTTCTTAATATTTTGTCATTCACTAACCTCCAGAACAACGACTGAATTTTTTGGTAATTCAAAAGTGATTTTGCCTTTTTTCAACGTGGCTTTGTTGAATGAACGTGGCGTGATCTTGTCAGGATCAGAGAAAGAGTTGTGATCACGAACCGATTCAGAGGTCAATATCCGTCCTGAAACTTTTTTGTATTTCGCATCCCCCAGGTCGATGGAGATAGGGTGATCTTTCTCGTTATCCACATTGACGATACTCAGATGTAAAAGGTTCTGAGAATCCACAGAAGCCGAAACAGAAATGGCTGGCAAACTTTGATTTCCGTTAACCATTTTTTCAGAGTTTAGTGAAATCGGGATCAATTTAGCATCCTGATGCACCTTATACATTTCCATGACATGATAGGTCGGGGTTAGTAGCATTTTTTCTCCTTCCGTCAAGATAACTGCCTGGAGAACATTCACAGTCTGTGCGAGATTCGCCATTCTCACCCGGTCAGCATGGTTATTGAAAATGTTTAAAGTCATGCCTGCAATCATCGCATCGCGGATCGTATTTTGCTGATACAGGATTCCTTTGTCGGGAATGGATTCATACCATCCTCCCCATTCATCCACAATCAACGCAACGTTCTTGTCTGGATCGTATTTGTCCATGATTTCGCTGTTTTTGTTGATAAACTCTTCCATAAACCAGGCTCGGTGCATGGTTTTGAAGTACTCTTCATCAGAAAAGGTATCAGATGGGCCTTTGGCACTCCAGTCGAAGACTGAATAATGATGTACCGATAGTCCTTCGATTCTTTTCGCAGGTATGTTCTTCATGACTGTTTCTGTCCATGCATAATCGTCCGATCCCGGTCCGACAGCAATTCTGAATAGCTTCTCAGTGTTGGCGTAGCTGGTCATGGCTGTTGCATATCGCTTATACAAATTGCTGTAATACTCAGCTGTCATATCACCCCCGCAATCCCAGGATTCGTTACCTATTCCCCAGTATTTTACATTCCATGGTTTGTCTCGCCCATTCTCTTGTCTAAGATCAGTCAGATCGCTAGAGCCATTTTTGTGATTGACATACTGCACCCATTCTACGGCTTCCTGTACGGAACCGGAATTCATATTCACTGCCAGATAGGGTTCTGCACCCAATTGCTCACACAGATCCAAAAATTCGTGTGTGCCAAAACCATTGTCCTCCCTTTCGTTTCCCCAGGAGAGATTTTCTATGTGTTTGCGTTCATCTTTTGGACCAATTCCGTCTTTCCAGTGATAGGTATCCGCAAAGCATCCTCCCGGCCATCGAAGGTTAGGGATGTTAAGGTTTTTTAATGCCTCAATAACGTCTGTTCTTACCCCATCTTTGTTTGCCAGTGGACTATCAGAGCCCGCATAAATTCCATCATAAATACACCTACCGAGATGTTCGGCGAAATGACCATAAATGTGTCTACTAATCTCAGTTTTAGCTTCTTCTGGCTTTAAAATGATTTCATTTTGACTGTGTGCAAAGTGAAACAGTACTCCGGTAAGAAGGATAAGTATGAATTTTTTCATGGTTGTATTATTGAACAGTTTAATGATTGATTAATTGACCAAGTGCCGATTCTACTCCTCTTAGTTCTGCCAGTCCTTTCAATCGTCCGATGGCAGTATATCCGGGGTAGGCACGCTTGTCAAGATCGTCTAGCATTTGATGACCGTGATCAGGACGCATCGGAATAGATTCACCTCTTCTATCCATGATAGAGAGCGCTTCTTTGACAATAGCTACCATGTCTGTGTCACCATTTAGGTGATCGGCTTCTACAAAATCGCCGTTTGGAAATCGTTTTGTATTTCTCAAATGAAGAAAGTGGATTCTGTCCCCAAACTCCCGCATCATTCCGAGAAGGTCATTGTCTTCACGTGCACCAAAAGATCCGGTACAAAAGCAAATGCCATTTGCAGAAAGATTCACTGCATTGATGATGTCTTTGATGTCCTGATGTGTGCTGACAATGCGTGGAAGACCTAAAACAGGATATGGCGGATCGTCGGGATGGATTGCCATTCTCACACCGACTTCTTCAGCCACTGGAACCACCTCCTTCAGAAACCTAAAAAGGTTTTCTTTCAACTGTTTAGCATTAATGTCTCCGTATTCTCTTAGCGCTTTTAATACTTCTTTCGGGGTAAATGGGATATCGCTACCAGGCAATCCCAGAAGCATATTCTTGAAAAGTTGGTCTTTTTCAGCCTCGCTCAAACTACGAAAGTATTTTTCTGCTTCTGCCGATTCTTCTGAGGTGAAATCCTTCTCCACACCGGGTCTTTTAAGTAAGAACAATTCAAAAGCGACATATGCCAGCCGCTCAAATTTGAGGGTCCGGGCGCCTGTTGGAAGTACGTGAAAGGGATCCGTGCGCAACCAGTCCAGAATGGGCATGAAATTATAGGTAACCACCTTGAGGCCACAAGAAGCTACATTTCGCAAACTCTCTTTATAATTATCAATATACAATTGGTAATTGCCACTTCGCTTTTTGATATCCTCATGTACCGGTAGACTTTCTATGACTGTCCACTTCATACCGGCCTTTTCAATCAATTCCTTTCGGGCCATTATCTCAGCCACAGGCCACACATCCCCAATAGGAATTTGATGCAAAGCTGTTACCACCTCCGAACATCCTGCCTGCCGTATATCGGAAAGTTTGACTGTATCGCTTGGGCCATACCAGCGCATGCACTGAGTCATTCTGTGTATAGATGTAGTTTGATTTACCATTGTGGACGAGTTCCGGGAGCGTAAGGAGTTGATTTTTCTTTTTTCTTAAAGTACTCAAGGTCTTTTGTGGGTGTTACCATAAAATCCGGAAACGGCATTTCTGAGAATGTCTGGAAATAAGTCATGCAAGCGTCTTTCCACCAGATAGCCTCATCAAGCTGGATTTGAAGTAACATGGAGACTTGTTGATGGCGTTCATCATCAATACTGCCTTTAAGACTTTCCCATTGGTCGATGAAGGTTCTGACCTCATTGATCCCGCTCTGGTATTTCCACCCTAGTTCTTCCCAAAGTATCCGGTCAGATTTCATTTTATCGTCCCATTTCACATGATGGAACCATAGTAGAAACTTTTCAGGCGTTTTCTTTCTGGAATTAAATACTTTACTCAGCGGAGAGAAGTATTGATTTACGGCATTGCTTCCTTTTTCTGTTCGATCAAAACCGACCCCTTCCTTGTCTGCACGATGAAAATAGGTGGGGTTCCAATCAGCTCGAGGCAAATAATCCACCCATGGTCCTGGTCCATAATGGTGTCCGGTAGCCATCAAGTGATTCAAACCTAGTGGCGTCATATAATTTATGGAAGTCTCCCAAGAGCTCATCAGCATATTGCAAATCGTGCTTACCATTTTGCCCTCATTACCAAAGGTCATTCTTACCCATTCCTCGGCGATGGTTCTAGCTGTGAGTTCCGAGTTCCATGTAAGTCTTCCAAATGCATACCAGTTCGATTGGGCCATAGGATGCCCGGTCCAGTTGATATCGGTACCTATATTGGCAACTCCTGCAATACCGTTTAAGTCATGCTCAAAAAGGCTGCCATCTATGACCTTAGCAACTGGAGAGCCTTTCCCTTTTGCATAGGTGTCTGAATCTAGTACTTCCTTGTACATTGGAGCGAGATAAACCATTTGGGTTGCTTGTCCCAAATACTCCTGTGTGATTTGAAATTCCATCATTACAGGAGTTTGGGGCATGGCGCCAAATAGTGGATGGAATGGTTCTCTTGGCTGAAAGTCAATCGGACCATTTTTGACCTGGACGATGACATTATTTTCAAATTGCCCATCTAATGGTTTGAATTCGTTATAAGCCTGCATCGCACGATCCACAGGTTCTTCATTGGAATAAACAAAAGCACGCCACATGACGATTCCACCAAAAGGTTGCAGTGCTTCTGCCAGCATGTTCGCACCATCAGCATGCGTGCGTCCGTAGTTTTGTGGTCCAGGCTGTCCTTCAGAGTTTGCCTTCACCAGAAAACCACCAAAATCAGGAATGTATGAATAGATTTCTTTTGCTTTTTCATTCCACCACTTTTGTACCGATTTTTCCAAAGGATCAGCTGTTTCCAGTCCACCAATTTCGATTGGCGCACTAAATCTTGCGGTCAGGTAAACCTTAATACCATATGGTCTAAATAGATCGGCAAGTGCCTTTACTTTTTCCAGATACTGAGGAGTTAGAATGAGCGCATTAGCGTTTACATTGGTGAGAACCGTTCCATTAATTCCTATTGAAGCATTAGCCCGTGCGTAATCTGTATATCGTTTGTCCAGATAAACGGGCAACTTATGCCAATCCCAAATAGAAAAACCGGCATATCCTCGTTCTGATGTCCGATCCAGATTGTCCCAATGGTTGAGTATTCGCCTATCTACTTTTGGATTATCAATGATGTTTAGTTGATCTATTTCCTGTTGGGTCTGCAGCAGTCTTAGAAAATGGAATGTTCCATACAAGAGACCGATTTCGGTAGGACTTGCAATGATGATACCTGAAAGATTTGAAGAACGAATGATGTATCCCTCATCATGAAGTTCTTTGGTTGCAAAGCCTTCTATTTCGTCTATTGACCTGGTAAGTTTTAGTTGCACTGACGAATTATCTTCATCTGTTTTTATGGTAGTATCCAATAGGCCTATTAAACCTCTTTCTAGTTCAGATTTGATGATTTCTGTTGTAGGAGAATTGCCTTCTACTGAAAAAGAATGAATGGTTTCCCGGTAATGAGCAAGCATTTCTGGATTTTCTATTTTCTGATAGCGCAACCAGAGGTCATAACCATTTTCAGCATATGACTGAATGGCCGATGCTAGGATAGTAATAAATAAGATAAGTTTACTTTTCACAGGTCTCGGGAAATAAAACAACAATATAGTGCTTCAAAGCTAGGTCAAAGAATAGATTTACGCAATCGATTGTTTAATTATCGATTATGACATAATTTGCATGATGAAAATTATACAAATGATTCAACGATTCTTGTTTACAACATTATTCTTTGGATTTCTAACTCTTGCCAATGGGCAAGAAGGCTTTAGAGATACTTCCCTTAGCAATGAAGTCCGGGCGCAGAAATTAGTAGGTATGTTAACTCTGGAAGAGAAGGTGTCTCAGATGATGAATTCTACTCCAGCGATTGACCGGCTGGGAATTCCACCCTACGATTGGTGGAACGAAGCACTCCATGGAATTGGCAGGTCTGGAAAAGCAACAGTTTTTCCACAGGCAATTGCATTGGGAGCTACATTTGATGAGGAATTGGTCAAAGATGTGGCCATTGCTATCTCAGGTGAGGCTCGAGCGATATACAATGCGTCTTCATCAAAAGGATTTTATCATAAGTATAATGGACTGACATTTTGGACACCAAACGTCAATATTTTTCGTGATCCTCGCTGGGGACGGGGACAGGAAACCTATGGAGAGGATCCTTTTTTAATGAGTAGGCTAGGAGTAGCTTTTGTAGAAGGATTACAAGGAGATGACCCGAAGTACCTCAAAACTGCTGCTTGTGCGAAGCACTTTGCCGTCCACAGTGGACCTGAGAAGTTGAGGCATGAATTCAATGCCATATCAAATAAACAAGATTTACATGAAACCTATCTTCCGGCTTTTGAGGCCTTGGTTAACGCCGATGTAGAGGCCATTATGTGCGCTTACAATCGAACCAATGGTGAAGCTTGTTGTGCCAGTAATACCCTCCTTCAGGATATATTGATAGACGATTGGGGTTTTGATGGTCATATCCTGACCGATTGCGGAGCGATCGAGGATTTCTACTCAGAAAATGGTCATCATATATCAAAAGATGCAGCCGAAGCATCGGTATTGGCGGTAAAAAGTGGAGTAAGCCTGAATTGTGGTAGTTCATTTACAGCATTAATTGAAGCGGTGGAAAACGATTTGATCTCAGAAGCGGAAATAGATGAGGCGCTTGTTCAATTGCTGATCACTCGTTTTGAGTTGGGGTTGTTTGATCCCAAAGGCGAAAATCCTTATGATGAATTAGGAGTTGAAGTAATCGATAGTGAGAAACATCGGGCGCTGGCCAGAGAAGCTGCTCAGAAATCGATTGTGTTACTGAAAAATAATGGCGTGCTTCCTTTAAAGAATGACCTTGGGCGATATTTCGTTACAGGACCAAATGCAGCAACTGTTGAGCCATTACTTGGCAACTATTATGGTATCAATCCTAATATGGTTACAGTTCTGGAAGGAATTACTGCGGCTGTGAAACCTGGAAGTCAGGTGCAGTACAGACAAGGAACTCTTTTAGATCGAGACAATATAAACCCTATGGACTGGGCTTCAGGAACTGCGAGAAGTTCGGATGTTACTTTCTACGTGATGGGGATCAGTGGATTGCTGGAAGGAGAGGAAGGAGCCTCTATCGCTTCACCGCATTTTGGAGATAGATTAGAATATGATCTACCACAAAATCAAATTGATTATTTAAAGAAATTAAAAGCTAAAAGTGACCGTCCCGTGGTGGCCATAGTGATGGGAGGATCCCCGATGAATCTGGCTGAAGTTCATGAACTGGCGGATGCGGTGCTTTTGGCATGGTATCCGGGTGAAGAAGGCGGAAATGCGATTGCCGACATTGTATTTGGAAAAACCTCACCTTCTGGTAAACTGCCGGTTACCTTTCCTAAATCCTTAGATCAGCTTCCGGCCTATGAAGATTACTCTATGAAAGGCCGTACCTATAAGTATATGGTAGAAGAGCCATTGTATCCGTTCGGATTTGGATTGACCTACACGCAGTTTGAATATACTGATTTGATGCTAAGCAAAACAAAAATCAAAAAAGACGAATCGGTATCGGTAAAAGTTACGATTTCGAATAAGGGAAATTTTGTATCAGATGAAGTGGTGCAATTGTATTTGACCGATTTAGAAGCTTCCTTCAGTGCTCCTTTTTTCAGCTTAAAATCCATTAAGAAGGTACGGATAGAGCCAGGAGATCAGCAGGAATTGACTTTTATGATAACACCAGATATGTTGAAAATGGTAAATGAGGATGGTGAGAAAGTGATTGAAAAAGGAAAGTACCGAATCAGTGTAGGAGGATCTCTTCCTTCCGGTAGATCATTGGATTTGGGAGCTTCAAAATTTGTGCAAGCAGACTTAAACGTTAAATAAAAAATGAAAATTATTGGACTAAAAAGTATTGTAATTGTAGCCGCACTGGTTGGGGTTATTGGTTGTCAGAATGCCCAGAAAGCAGATTCCTCCAATTCAGAGGAAGCCAAGGTAACATTAAGGTCAACATTTCAGGATGATTTCCTAATTGGGACAGCTCTAAGTGCTGGACAAATTATGGGGAATAATGAACTGGAGTCTGAGTTGATTGCAAGGGAATTTAATTGTGTGACACCAGAAAACGTCATGAAATTCATGTTGATTCACCCACAACCTGACTCATTCAATTTTGAGCTACCGGATAAATTGGTGGCCCTTGCAGAGAAGAACGATCAGGAAGTTATTGGTCATACATTGGCATGGCATAGTCAGGTACCCAATTGGCTATTTGAAGACGAAAATGGAGAGTTGGTAGATTCTCTCACACTTTATTCCAGAATGAAAGAACATATCGATATGGTTGTGGGAAGATACAAGGGTAGAATAAAAGGCTGGGATGTGCTGAATGAAGCACTTAATGAAGATGGCTCTTTCCGTAATTCGAAGTTTTATCAAATTTCGGGTACAGGCTATATCTATAAAGCCTTTGAGTATGCCAATGCTGCTGATCCTGAAATGGAACTATATTATAATGATTATAACATGCACAATCAGGCAAAGGTGGATGGCGCTGTGAGAATTGCTAAAATGCTTCAGGATCGAGGGATTCGAATTGATGGCATTGGAATGCAGGGTCACTGGTCGCTCAATTACCCATCACAGGAACAGCTGGAATCTAGTATTAAAAAGATTTCTGATCTGGGACTTCAAGTCATGATTACGGAACTAGATATTGATGTGCTTCCTAATCCATATAACATTACCGGAGCAAACATCAGTGACAATTTTAAGGCAAGTAAGGAGGCCAACCCATATGTTGATGGATTACCCGATTCCGTTAACCAGCTGCATGCGAATAAGTATGAATCTTTGTTCAAAATCTTCTACAAATACAAAGACAACATTGATAGGGTAACATTCTGGGGCGTACATGATGGGCACTCCTGGAAGAACAATTGGCCGGCTCGTGGTAGAACGAACTACTGTCTGATTTTTGATAGACAATATCAGCCAAAACTGGCCTATGAAAAGATTATCGCCATAGGTGAGGAAAAAGAATAAATGAATTTCACAGGATTAAGTAAAACGAATAATCCGTACTTCACCAATTCAGAGATGGATGCTGTGAAATAATAAACGAAAAATACCTAAGGCCACATGTACAGCATCTGTGGTAGGTCTCATTAATAATGAATATGAATAGTTCAACAAAAATTTCGACGCTTGAAAAGGTAGGATACAGTTTAGGTGACCTGGCGGCCAATTTGGTTTTCCAAACATTGGTAACCTACCTCGCTTATTTCTACACTGATATATACGGGCTGGATACAGGCGATGCTTCGGTAATCATTCTGACGGTTGGATTGATTGCCGCATTTGTATTTAATCCGATTATTGGAATTCTGGCTGATAGAACGCGTTCAAGATGGGGGAAATTCAGACCCTGGATTTTGTTTACTGCTGTTCCACTTGGGGTAGTTGCTCTATTAGCCTTCAGCACCCCTGATTTCGCTTACAAAGGGAAGTTTATTTATGCTGCAATTACATACACATTACTACTACTATTGTATGCGGCCAATAATCTTCCATATTCTGCCCTAAGTGGTGTGATCACCGGAAATATGGCAGAACGTAACAGTGTCTCATCTTATCGATTTGTGGCGGTTATGTTTGCTCAGTTTTTCGTTCAGGTCTTTATGTATCCGCTGATACTCTCTGTAGGAGATGGAGATAAAGCTGTAGGAATAGAGAGGGTGATGACCTGGTTAGCGATCATAGGTACAGTCATGTTACTCATAACCTTCTTCACCACAAAAGAGCGAATTATACCATCAGAAGATCAAAAGTCGAGTTTAAAAAGTGACTTGACAGATTTATTTGGAAACACACCCTGGGTGATCATTTTGATCTGCACTACGTTAATTTTTGTCACCTTGGCAATGAAGGGTGGGGCTTATGTCTATTATTTCGAAAACTACGTAGATGGAGCAGCTTTGGCTGCTTTTCTTAACCCATTATTGAAAAGTCTTTCCAATATGGGATTGAACTTCTTTGGGGAAGATCCGGTCTCAGCGGGTTTTGGTTTGTTCAACGCTGGTGGAATCATTTTCATGATCGTTGGCATTACAATTTCAAAACGACTTGCAGATAAATATGGAAAACGAGATGTGTTTGCCAGTGCCCTTTTCATTTCCACCGTATTCATTCTACTATTTGTTGTTTTTCCGGCTACTTCGGTGGGTTGGATGTATTTATCACAGATTTTTCATGGATTTTTCTATGGAATTACCATTCCATTGCTTTGGGCGATGATTGCAGATGTGGCTGATTACTCTGAATGGAAAAATAACCGTCGTGCAACCGCAATAGTATTTTCTGCAATGATGATCGGGTTGAAGGGTGGACTCAGTATTGGTGGAGCAATGGTGGCCTCAATCTTAGGATTCTATGACTATGTGCCATTGGAGAAGATTGATTCAAGTTTCCAAGGGCAGCCTGAGAGTGCTATTATAGGAACAAAATTGTTGGTAAGTGTGTACCCGTCAATTCCATTCTTCATTTGTGTAGGACTGTTGTTTTTCTATGTGATCAATAAGAGAATGGAGACGCAAATTGAAATTGAACTTAACGAAAGAAGAGCTAAACAAGATGTCTGAATACCCACATATTAACTTCGATGAACTAAACAAAAAGGCGATTTCTGAGCCTTTAGTAAAGAATTTGTTTTTTGCAGATCCATCTGCCCATGTTTTCAATGGAAAAATTTACATCTACCCTTCACATGATATTGATGCGGGGGAAGCCTTTGATGACTTGGGTAGTCACTTTGCCATGGAAGATTTTCATGTTGTTTCTATGGATTCTGTCGGGAGTGAAGCTGTTGATCATGGTGTGGCCTTGCATGTTGACGAGGTGGAATGGGCTGAACGCCAAATGTGGGCACCCGATGCGCAGGAAAAGAATGGAAAGTATTATTTATTCTTTCCTGCAAAGGATTACGATGGTATTTTTAGGATTGGTGTGGCTGTTGGTGATAGTCCTACAGGCCCATTTAAGCCACAGCGAGAAGCAATCAAGGGAAGTTATTCCATAGATCCGGCAGTTTTTAAAGATGATGACGGAAGTTGTTATATGTATTTCGGAGGGCTCTGGGGTGGTCAGCTACAACGTTGGAGGACAGGGACTTTCAATGGCCAACATCCAGATAGCCCGACAGCTCACCTGCCAGAGGATCATGAGCAAGCTTTAATGCCTTTAGTAGCAAAAATGAACGACGACTTACTGGAGTTTTCCGAGAAGCCTAAAAAACTTATGATTATTGATGAAAATGGGCAGCCCTTATTGGCTGGGGATATCAACCGAAGATATTTTGAAGGTCCATGGATGCATAAGTATAAAAACAAGTATTACTTTTCTTATTCCACTGGAGACTCACATTTTTTATGCTATGCGATAGGTGATAGCCCGTACGGTCCATTTACTTACAAGGGTAAAATCATGGAACCTGTAGTGGGTTGGACTACTCATCACTCTATTGTTGAGGTCGATGGAAAATGGTATTTATTTTACCACGATTCATCACTCTCGGGTGGCGTCACTCATTTGAGAAGTATCAAAGTAACTGAACTTAAATACAATTTGGATGGAACAATACAGACTATTGACCCATATCCTGGGATGAGAATTGTTTAGAAGACAAGTCCTTACCATTCGAATTACCCTCTGTTAATCGCACCGAGGAACCCCTCACGATTAATTCGGTATCAAGGGTAATCACTTCACTCATGTGTTCTTTATTGTTCAGTACATGTTCTGCTGCAATTTTTCCCATAAGAACTGGGGGTTGAGATATTGTGGTGAGTTGAGGATCAACGACCGACGAAATTGGGTCATTATTGAATCCGACGACCCCTAAATCATTGGGAACATTAAGGCCCATTTCTTTTGCCAACTGAATGGTAATGACAGCTGTAGAGTCAATGGCAGCAAAAATTGCATCCGGGCGATTCTCCTGCGTGAGTAATTTTCTGGCTATAGCAAGACTATTTTCTTCACTTAATGATGGAGCACTGGCAATAATGGATTCATCAATGTCTAATCCGTATTTATTCAAGGCCGCTTTATACCCATCCAATCTTTGTTTAAATATGAGTTTACCTGTAGCTGTTATGTGTCCTATGCGCTTATAACCTTGTTTGATAAGATGTTCAGTTGCAATAAATGCAGATTGAAAATTGTCAATAATCACCTTATCACCTTTAAATGCTGATGGTACCCTGTCTACAAAAACAAGTGGAACATTTCGGTTTTTAAATTGCTCCAGATGAGCGAAAGACTCAGTTTCAATAGCTAATGAAATGATGATTCCATCAACTCTACTATTGAACAGGTTATTCACTACCTGAACTTCAAGATCATGTTGGTCATGTGTCTGTGATATAATGACATGGAAACCATGTTCTTGAGCCACTGATTCAATCCCTGAAATGAGGGACGCGAAAAATGGCTGATTAATCCATGTCACTACCACACCCAGCGTATGCGTTTTTTGGGTGCGAAGCTTTGCGGCTACAGAATTTACTTGAAAACCCTTTTCTCTGGCATACGCCTGAATTTCCTGAGTTCTTTTTTTACTAATGCTTTTGTGTCCTTTCAGTGCTCTAGATACGGTTGACGGAGATACATTGAAATTCTTAGCTATATCATAAATGGTAATATCGGTGCTCATTCCAAAAGTTGAGTTTGTTACAGGAATTTCGAAAATATATATGCAATATAAACTATATCGATAAACCTTATTAGATATTGAACAATCGATTGCGTAAATTGCCTGCTTTTGACTTTTAGTCTTAAAAGTCGTTTTTGACTCAATTATCGAACTATTTTAATATGAATTTTAAAAATAAAACTGTTGTAGTGACCGGAGGAGCGGGAGTGCTTGGAAGTAGTATGGCTAAATGTTTTTATGAACTTGGTGCGAAAGTTATACTAATCGATAGGAATCAGGAAGCATTAGATGCGTTGGTAAATGAGCTGGAAGGTGTTGAGGGGATCGTGGGTGATGTGCTGGATACTTTAAATTTAACCAGCATTGCCGACGAAATAAAAAGTAAACATGGTGGTATAGATATCTTATTGAATGTTGCTGGAGGAAATATAGAAGGGGCAACCCAAAAAGAAGATCAGACAGTATTTGATATAGATCCACCTTTGATCGATAAGGCCATTGAACTCAATTTACACGGCAGTTTGTACCCATCATTGGTTTTTGGAAAGATTATGGCAGAATCAGGTGCGGGTTCTATTGTTAATATTTCATCCATGGCCACTTACTCAGCGATAACCCGCGTGATGGGGTATTCTATTGCCAAATCAGGGGTGAATTCACTTACTCAATGGATGGCTTGCGAAATGGCTAGAAATTTTGGAGATAAGGTGCGTGTCAATGCGATTGCACCTGGTTTTTTTATTGGTAATCAGAATCGTAAACTGCTATTAAACCCAGATGGTAGTCTGACGTCTCGAAGTGAGAAAGTGATCAATAAAACCCCGATGGGAAGATTTGGTACCATCGATGAACTGAATGGAGCAGTTAAATTTCTTTGTTCTGATGAAGCTTCTTTTGTTACCGGTGCAGTGATTCCAATTGACGGTGGTTTTTCAGCTTTCAGTGGGGTTTAATCTGTAAAAATCATGAGTTCAAAAACTATTCACACATTTATCATTGTTTGTGCTCTATTTATTCAGGCATTAAATGCTCAATTTCTGAGCTTCGAAAAGGTGAAAAATGGCTTCACAGTTAGCGAGCCCAATCGAAAGATATCATTGCTTTTGGATCAACAAGATGACCCTGGTATTCTCAAAATAGCCAAATATTTCAAGGCAGATCTAGAATCGGTCACCGGCAATCAGGTTGAAATTATTTATGGCATAAAATCTGAGATTGAAACACTGATCATTGTAGGAACTTTGGAGAAAAGCGCATTGATTCGGGATTTGGTTGCTGATGGAGAGTTGGGTGCTAAAGAGCTTTCTGACCAATGGGAAAAATTTGTCGTGAAAGAAGTGAAATATGCCAATGGCAACCCATCATCCAATGCCATGGTAATAGCAGGAAGCGATAAGCGAGGTGCCATTTATGGCATGTTCGAGATTTCTCGGCAGATAGGCGTTTCACCATGGTACTATTGGGCTGATGTGCCTATAGATCAACACCCCAATGTTTATTTGAAACCAGGTATCCACACGCTAGGAGAACCAGATGTAAAGTACCGTGGGATTTTTCTCAATGATGAAGCTCCGGCTTTGACAGGTTGGGTGGAGGGAACCTTTGGGGGGTTCCATCATGAATTTTATGAAAAAGTATTTGAACTGATTTTACGAAACAAAGGAAATTACTTGTGGCCGGCCATGTGGAGGCCAAGGGCATTTGCTGATGATGATCCTGAAAACGCTCGTTTGGCGGATGAAATGGGCATAGTCATTTCTACAAGCCATCATGAGCCAATGATGCGTGCCCATGATGAATGGAGCAGATATGGAGAAGGTGAGTGGAATTATGAAAAGAACCGAGAGCATCTCAGGGAGTTTTGGAAAGAGGGGATCGAACGAATGGGCAATTTTGAAAGTGTGGTTACAGTAGGTATGCGTGGAGATGGTGATGAGGCTATGAGTGAAGAAACTGCAGTTGACCTGATGAAAGAGATTATCGGTGATCAGCGAGAGATCATAGAAGATGTGACTAAACAACCAGCAGAGGAAACTCCACAGGTTTGGGCTATTTACAAAGAAGTTCAGGATTATTATGATAAGGGTTTGCGTGTAGATGATGATATCATTGTGCTGCTTTGTGATGATAACTGGGGAAATATTAGAATACTTCCGAAACCTGAGGATTTAGACCGATCAGGTGGTTATGGTATATACTACCATTTTGATTTTGTTGGAGGGCCTGTATCCTACAGGTGGGTCAATGTCACCCAAATAGAACGAGTATGGGAACAAATGAATCTGGCTTATGATTGGGGAGTCAAAGACCTGTGGATTGTGAATGTTGGTGACCTGAAACCTATGGAATTGCCAATCAGTTTTTTTCTGGACTTTGCCTGGGATGCGAGCATCAATGCTGCAGAACTGCCTAAATATTATGTCAATTGGGCTACTGAACAATTTGGAGACGAGCTGGTCTCCGAAATTGGGGAGATTCTATCCCTTAGCACCAAATACAGTGCACGGCGCACTCCTGAAATGCTTAAGCCTGACACTTATAGTTTGATTAATTATCGAGAGGCTGAAACGGTACTCAAGGATTACAATGCCCTTCTAAATCGAAGTAAAATAGTCTATGATTACATCGACAATGAATTCAAATCAGCATATTATCAACTAGTTCATTTTCCAATAGAGATTTTGGCCAATCTCAACGAGATGTATGTTGCTGCAGGAAAAAACAGATTGTATACAATTCAAGAAAGGGCTTCAGCAAATTATTATGCTGATCATGTCAAACAGAAATTTTTTCAGGATGAGGAATTGACAGCATACTATCATGAAGAAATGTCTGATGGCAAATGGAACCATATGATGTCACAAACGCATATTGGTTACACGAGCTGGAGTGCTCCACGGGTAAATAAAATGCCAGAGGTGTCTTACATTCAGCTGCCGGAAGAACCTAAGTTGGGATATGTAATAGAGCACGGGAAAGAAAATAAATGGAGTAGAGGAGGGTTTTTGAGTAGGAGCTTTCCGGTATTTGACCCATATAATGATCAGGAATACTTTCTCGAAATTTTCAATCAGGGTAATGGCCTATTGCCATTCAACCTAAAAACTGATGGGGATTGGATCAAGCTTTCGACTGATGAGGGAAGTATCAAGTATGAGCAGAAAGTTTATGTAAGTATAGATTGGGAAAAAGCACCGAAAGGAGAAGTGACCGGTCACATCGAAATCAGCAGTCTTAACAACACGATGAAAGTAGCTGTTCCGATCATTAATACTAAAATGGATATTGCCGGATTTCTGGAAAATAATGGTGTAGTATCTATTGATGCTTCAGATTATCATAAAATGCAAAATTCCAGATCAATAAAGTGGGTGACAGTTCCCAATATGGGGAGGACCGCATCTTCAATGACAATAGACCCTGCAAATGCACCTCAGCAAGTGCCAGATAAAAAAACGCCGTGTTTAAGCTATAACTTCACATTATTCGACTCTGCAGAACTTAAGATTGAGACTTATCTTTCTCCTACTTTAAATTACAAAAAAGAGGATGGATTGAAATATGCGATAGCCGTTGATGATGAAATGCCTCAAGTGATCAATCTACATGCCGGAGAAGAGGCTTCCGATTGGGAATATCCAGATTGGTGGAACAAATCCGTAACCGATCATATCAAGAAAAAAATATCAGAGCATGATTTCGTTGGTCCTGGTGAGCATACACTCACTGTTTGGATGATTGATCCGGGAGTAGTTTTTCAGAAATTCGTTTTGAATGCTGGCGGTTTAAAGCAAAGTTATCTGGGACCACCAGAGAGCGTTTTTATTGATTGAACGGATCAAGTCTATAGCGACTTGATTTTTGGATTTATCAACATGATTAAGCAGAATCTAACAATTTTACCGTAATCGCTTGAAGTTGTTCGCATGTACGGAAAATGATATCGCTGAAAGCCTTGCATTGAATGAAAATGAATACTCGAAAATCCCGGCTTTCATGTACTTGTGTTTTCGAATTTTGAAGGGGTCCATACCCTCAAACAAAATGCATAACAAACCCTAATTGAGAGTAGTTGATTGATCGAATAATCAAATTCTCAAAATAGCCTTTTTGATAGATAAAAGTCTCGGAGACTATTCGGAGACGAGGGCTTTATCAATCTTTTTAAACTTTAATTTTACTTTACTTACAGGATTCGAAATATGAGCATTTTCGATATGAAAAGTCGGTTTTAGGTTAAATCCGATAAAAATTGATTAAAGATTTGTAGATCTGTTCCCGCTACTTTGATAATCAGGCAGTTACGATCAAAAGTAGCTGCCTGTTTTTGTTTTACCTAAAACATACCTAAAACAATTACTGCCTCAAATTGGCGGTTGTTCAGCATAAGAAAAGTTTGGTTAAAATTTGCTCCGAACACTGCTTTAATTTGCTCTTCAAAATTTTTTCTAAGCAATTTAATTGTTCAGCTCTGGCTTACTTTGCTCTCATTTGCTCCTCGAGTTTTGGGATTTGAACTTTTGCTTCGGTTCGTACCGTTCTCAATTTGGAGCAGTCCACTTTTTAAAATTGCAAATTTTGAAATATCCGAAAATGACTTTACCAAAAGCGTTCGGCATAAAAGCCTGTGCCTTAAGCCAGGGCAGATTTATTCCGTTTCCTTTTGGCTGTAATTTTCAGCATTTCCGGGAGTGAGCAATTAAAAATTGTTCATCTGACTCCAAATCAATGCAAACTCAGTTCAACTTTCTGGAATGTTCACTCGTCGGAGAAATCAAAGTAGATTATCAACTTCGCACTAATCCTAGTACAATTGTTAAGACCTCAAATGATGCCTATCAGCAATTAAAAGAATTGTTCTTGAGGGTTGACTACAAAGAAGAATTCTTCATTCTACTTTTAAATAGATCAAGCCATGTTTTAGGATGGTCAAAAATATCTGAAGGTGGCACATCAGGAACGGTTGTAGATATTAAAATTGTTTTTCAGCATGCATTATTGGCGCATGCCAGTAGCATTATTGTTGCTCATAATCATCCATCCGGAAACCTGAAGCCCAGTCAAGCTGATATTCAAATCACTCGCAAATTGGTTGATTCCGGAAAGATTCTGGACATTCCAGTATTAGATCATTTGATCATTACTAGAACTGGCTATCACAGTTTTGCTGATTGCGGATTATTGTGATCGGGTTTACAATGGTCATCATTTTTTCTCCTTACACCACCCTAAATGACCGTTCAATGCTTTTGGAGAGCTGAAAAACTCTCCACAATGTGGGCAAGAACTTTCATTGAGTTTTTGAATTCTGTCGCTAAGATCAGCTTCTAAATGAATTCGCTCTTCAAGGAGTTTGGAAATATTTTCATGGAGGACATTTTCATTCCCTTCGAGTTCTTTGATTTCAATTTCCAAATCTTTCTTGGTAGATAACAGTCTGTCTTTGTCATACATTTCCAGCCTTTCTCGCCACATGGTGTCAAATAAATGGGCAAAACCATAGTCCATACCTGCAATTACGGCGCTGATAAAAAACTTGAAAAAGATGTCTTCTGGTTTTCCCTCCATAGCTTTCCAGAAGTAAACATTGATGATTAGCGCAATTAGTGCTAGAATGAACTTACCCCATTTTAAGGATCTGCTCGAGTTGACCATAAAAAGAAGGGTGGTGAAAATTAAAACCAGAGCAAATAAGTTGGCGGCAATATCTCTTGAATGTCCATTTAAGTTATTTGGTAGTTTTTCAAGGAAGAGCGTTTGAACTTCATAAAACCTGTAAGCCATGAAGACTATCAGAAAAATGATCACTAGAGCAAGACTAGTGATGAACTCAGAAGCTTTATAGAACAAATAATAGAAGCTTCCAGATTGATCAAATGGTTGTGTTAGACTTTGGTTTTTCATGTTTGTTAAGCTTTGTTCCCTTAAATTTTTGATTTTGTAATTTTCCATCCCCTCCATTTTATAATCTAATCCGAACGGTCAACAGTCAAGGTAGAACACGAGTAGGGTGGTCGAGATTTTCGGACGATTAGTCTCCACCGTTGACAGTCTTCCTGGTTCGAATTATTCCCAGGTTTGGGCTGTTTGCTAGGGAGCTGGAAAAGTGAGGTTTTCATTGTGGTATTAGCTTTTAAAGTTTAGTTCAAGGCAATTGTTGGTTCGAATATTCTCCCCTGTGGAGCTCCATGCGAGATAGATGTCCTGGTTTTGATGTAAAAGGTCAATTGCAGAGCAGTTTTTCAGTGGTTCGAAGCTGTCAAATCGGGCTCTGTATTTTTGATTGAATTTCTCGACCTCAGTTACCCAATTCTTGAGTTCTATATTGAGCTTCCGGTTAAAAATGGAATAGTTCGAAGCTATCATTTGCAGCAACTCTCTTTTCTCATCTGTGTCTCCATTTTTCAAAATGTGTTTGCCTTCTACCAGAAAGTCAATGATCTTTAGGTGATGCTGTCTGGACTGTTGACGCTTTTCCTGTTTGATCATCTTTGATTGTTTCAATTTATTGATCTTGTTATTGAGTTCTTCTCTTTGTGTTTTGAATTCTTCTTTCGAGATCAGCTCGTCATAATAAGCCTCGTCTATTTTTTTTCTTCGTTTTTCCAGCGTTCGAATGGAGTTTGAAAGCCCTGCGGTATCTGATTCATCAGATGTTTTTACAGTATCCAATGCATGAAGCGTCCAGGTTTTAAGGATAGGATGTATCATGATTTTATCCATGATCTTGCAAAGAGCTAAGGTTATTTGATTTTCCTCAATACTCGGTTGCTTACATCTGACATCCCTTTTATTGTGAGTGCAGTGATAATAATGATATCGGTTGATTTTGCCATTAGCTAATCGCTTATGCTTACGCTCTGCAGTAACCTTCCCACCACAGTGACCGCATGCTAATAATGGTTTATATGGGAATTCGAGTATTTGATTGTGTGAACCCTTCCTGGCCTTTAGTATTACACGAATTTTCTCATATTCATCAATGGTAATCATAGGCTGGTGATTACCTAGAGACTCAGAGCCATCAGGATTGATGATAATGCCTGCATAAAATTTGTTTTCAAATACCTTATACAAACCACTTATCGACATAGGAGCAGCGCCTCGTAATTTGGTTTTTCTTGATAAATACCCCCATTCATCGTTCATTTTTTTCTGAATATATCCCACTGAATAGAGTCCTGTTAGCATCATCTCAAATGCTTTTCTGATCAACGGAAACCTTTCAGGATCAACATAAACCTTCTTCTCACCTTTAAGTGATGCAGGGTCATTCAGATAGCCAGTAGGAGCTCTGTTAGGTCTCCAGCCTTTTTCGCGTTTCTTATTCATTCCTCTGGTGACATCTACAGAAAGTTTGCTGGAGTAAAATTGACTTTGACTTAATGAGATTTGTAACATCATGATCCCGTCGGGACTGTTGTGGAAGGGATAAGTGGCAAACTGAAGGTCCTGAAGTTTACCAAGTTGAATAAGATGTATTATTTGGGCAGCATCAAGAGGGTTTCTACTTAATCGGTCAGGATGCCATGCTATGATGCCATTGATGATTCCTGCTTCAATTTGCTGTAGTAGGTAATTGAATTTGGGACGATGATTGGCTTTGAAAGCACTACCAGATTCTTCAATGAGACATGCGATATTGAGGTTGTCGAACCTTTTTGTAAGCTCATCAATTTGAGCTTGGATAGAAAGTATTTGCCTTTCTTCACTTTCACTTGATTTTCGAGTATAGATAGCGTATTTAGGGTTGTTGTTTGAATACATCATAATAGGTTATCTGGATTACTGGATTATTGCATATCATCTTCTTCTTGTGAAGTGTTTGTTCTAAGAAATAAGACCACTAATTCGATATACATCCCGGCCAGTTTTTTAGCTTCCAAATCAGTAAGCTCTTCATTGAATTCCGATTTCCATAGTTTCTTGAATGATTGGATAGTAGAGGATGATAGTTTCATATTGGGTGATTAGGATTATTGGAGAAAGAGAGGGTGAGTTAATTAACCCACCCTCAAAACATCAACGTGAAAGGATTATTCCATTTCAAGTTCCTGCTCTTTTGCCTTTGACTTTTGTTTGGAATACTTCTTTGTTAGTTGACTATCCTCTGATTTGTCTATATCCTTCTCCTTGACCTGAAATGCTTTGGTGAGTTCGTTAGCTTTGGATTTGATGAAAAGACGGGTTTTAAGAATCTTTTCATTGTTAAACTCTGGATAACAACCAAGACTATGTAGACCTTGCCAGATTTCAGGTTTTTTAATACCCTGTAGATAAGACTCGATTTCTTCTTTATGTGTTTCATAGAGGTTCAAAACTTCCTCAGGGTCTTTGTGAAGGAGGTTCCAGTCCTGGTTACCATACACCATGTGGAAGGTAGAGTCATTGATTAAGAATTTAGAATTGACCAGGTATTCTGATATAATTTTCTCAAAAGAATCGGACTTTGATTGATCCACCTGAATCTGAATATCAGCCTTGATTTTCTCATTTTTTTCAAGATCTTTCGGAGAACTTTTACCCACTGTTTCTTTGTAAATTAGGGACAAAAGTTCACGGTTGTTCTTTGCCTTATCTGAATAATCAGATACCTTCTGTTGTAGATCTTTAGCATTTAAGCCATGATTGAAAGCAAGCATCCTGGACATATTCGGATGAAGGCCCTTTTGTGCCAGATTGGCTAGCGTTTCATTGTCAAGACCAGCTTTAAGTACTGTGTCTTTAATTTCACTGTAAGGAGTGATTTTTTCGAATTGATTTTTCATAGTTTTCACGTTAAATGATAGGTGAAATTAGTAGGGATAAATGAGGATTTTTATCGCCAAAATGATGGTAAAACATGATGAGGAACAATTAGATACAACACAATTCATTTAAATTCAAAAATGCCTGAATGGTAATGAATTGATAATATTCTAAGCAATTGTCAACTCCTCTTCATATACTATTGTGAAATAGTTCAGGAAGAAATTTTCCTGATCAAGGATCTGCAACTCATCCATTTCTTTGAGGGATAAATTGTCGTTTACATATAGTAAATCTCCAGAAGGTTTATGGATAATGGTTAATTCTTGTTTTCTGAGTTGATCCTGAGTGTAATCGTTGATTGCTTCAATGATCTGTTCAATCTCTTGTCGAGTGAACCTGCCAGATACAGTTGCAGAAACAATAGGCCTGCCAGAAAAGGCATATTCACCTGATTCTTTTGGGCCGTTTTGAATTTGAAACATGAGAATGGGTTAATGAATATAAACTGTGATTCAATCCAAATCCATATCAATTCTGAGCATTTGAAAATTAGGCTGGATAGGGAAACAGACATTTGAATTGATTTTACTTCGTTTGTACAGTGTTTTATCCTCAAAATAGGGTTTCATATTTTTTAATAAAGAAGGAGGTTTGTTTTCACTGATTATAACGCTATGAGGAGAACGTCTGATTTCATCTGCCGTCATGAGTGGTTGAGCAATCATCTGCCGACTTCTGAAATTTGCCCAGTCAAACCATCCATGTGGTTGCCTGAAGACTACAGTTTTTTTACCCATCAATGCTTCCAGGTATTGGGAAGAGTGTAAGTCTAAACCTGGAGCGAAAATTTTGGTTTGAAAATTTTCCATGATGGTCTTGGCTTCTGTATAACCATATTGTGTCTCTAATTGAGAGATGGATTGAATAAGAGCACTAATGCTTATTTTTCTTTTTCGGGCCACGGTAAGTATCTGGGTGAACCCATTGAGATGAAAATTTCCAAATTCATCAAGAAACAAAAAGACATTTAGTTGTTGAGTATTTGGCGGCTGAAGTAAGTATTTAAATACATCAGTATAGAATTGATTAACAAGAGGTTGGTAGAAAGATGCCTCAGATTCAGGGATACAAATGAATATTGCCGTAGGCTTGTCTCTTACTTCTTGAAAGCAGATTGTATTCTCCAGTGTTAAATCACAAATCTGTTGATTGTTCCAGAGTTTTAAAGCCGCTTTGGCCGTTGAGATAGTTCCATCTAAAAGTTTTGGTTCTAAATTGATAAAAGCAATAGCCTCTTTGATTAAATGTCCTTCTAGTGTTTTTTGAAAAAACTTAAGTAGTGCCTTGTCATTGTTGCCAAACTCATTGAGTAATACCCTGATATTTCCGATGCACTTATGGTGTAATGCTATTGATGAGTGCATAAGGCTATGTATCAATAGCGTTAGCAACTCTGTAGCTTTATCTCTCCAAAATTCATCGGCTGGTGACCCTTTGCTATTCGAATGAATAAGATTTCTAGCGAGTTTGTCAATATCTAATGGTGAACTGATATTCAAAAGAGGATTGTAAGAATAGGAATATGAAGGTTTTTCAAAATCCAGTTTTTTTACCCGATGTGATCTTGATAACCAACCGGCAGAATGATTGTACAATTCTGAAGATGGGTCTGTTATGATAAGAGAACTCTCTAATGGTATTTCGCGGAGTAGATTATTTAAAACATATCTAGTGCTTTTTCCATATCCGGTAGGAGACACCATGAGGCAATGTTTAAAGCTGAGCTCCAAAGTAATTCGATTCTTTCCTTCAATTGCCAATCCCATATTTTTTGAATTTAGCAGTTTGAATTTGTGTAATGGCTTTAAGAAATGAGCACTTCCAAAAGTTGTTCGGGATGGTTGTAATGAAAACCAAAAGTGTACAGCTAAAGCTTTGAAAAATGAAATAAAGTAAATCACAAATTTGGGTTAACGATCTCGTTCCCTGGACTTGGTTTTTTTTGTTCTGAAAGCTGCTTTTGAAATCAAATCATCAACAATGGATTTTTCTTTCTGTTCTAAAGACTCCTTAATTTGATCTGGTGTGAGAGATAGTAAAGTGGTGAAACGATATTTTTTTCCATTGAATAATACTCCGTAATATCTACCTCCTCTGGTGTATAATTCACAACCTTCAAATTGCATGACTTTGTTATGGAATTCCACCAGTGAGTAAGATGATTTGAAGGCAGAGCTTACCAGACTTGAAATCGAATCTTTATCGAGAACACCATTTCGTTTTTTCAATTCATAGGCTTTGTTAGATATTCTTTTGGGGTTTTGTTGATGAATAAAAAGAATACTATTGGATAGCTCTGGATATTGCTGAATTTGATAGGCTTCAAGATTTCTGCGAATATCAAAGTATTCTTTCCTTTTGATTTGAGTCAGTTTTTCAGTTTGTAAAGGATTGGGACTAATCATGATATGCACGTGATAATGTTTTTTATCCCGATGAATATGAGCAAATGCCAGGTTGTTTTTTGCCCGTAATTCTAAATATTGATAGGTCAGATCACGAATCTTATCTTGATTCAAATGAGGTGCATCTTGTGGGGAAAAACTGATAATATCATGATGCAACATCACCGAATTCTTTCTGGTTGAACGATACTGATGATTCACTTCAAACTCTTCAATGATTTCAGCTTCAGATTTACCCAATAAATTCCAATAGATTGGGTCATTAGGCTCCATGGTCTTGTCTGATTCGGAGATATACCTGATCAATGATCTTGGGTTAAATCTGTGCCAACTGAGGTTTTTAATGATCATGATTTCATTATCACTGTCAGTTGATCCAAGGTGATTCTGG
The DNA here is from genome assembly GCA_030425425.1 of Bacteroidia bacterium. Taxonomy (GTDB): domain Bacteria; phylum Bacteroidota; class Bacteroidia; order Cytophagales; family Cyclobacteriaceae; genus Marinoscillum. The sequence continues at coordinate 27,831 of JAUIAO010000058.1, forward strand.
AATTTTTTATGGCTTCAGCTAGTGTTTCTATAGAAAGAGTTGAATGTGCATAATTATTTATCGTGATTTCTAAACCTTTTAATAGAGAGTAGAGCTCTCTTTCATCAAAATGTTCCTTGCCATCTCTGTTCACTTTATAGGCTATTTGATTGATGTTGACCCCAATTTTTCTAATCTCAAATCGGAGATTTTGAAGCTGTGCATCATTTACCAATAGGACCGTGTTCTTAAGATAGGCTATAGCACATTTTTGAATGTGCTCAGAAAAGCTTTGCCGATACTTAGCAGCGCTCTGCTGCAAGAATTCACTGTTATGTTTTGAAAGAATCACTTCTTTGCGAATGATCTTTTTTCTGTATGAGGACTGATATTTTTTACCAGTGGGACGTTTTGTTGTTTTTGAATCTTGATTTTTTGTTTTTCCTGAATAGTCCATGTAAGTATTGTTTTCCTCCATGATAACCCGATAAAAATGACCATAAAAAGATCAACCATGATTGATTTTGTGCCCAAGGGGAAAGTATTTTTTGACCCGTAGACACGATCAAATTAAACCACAGAATTGGAAAAAAATCAAGTGTGAAATGGCCTTAATTGACGCATAGGGCCAATTAAAGCCAATTAAAAACAGTTGAATTCATTTTGCATAAAATGATAAAATAAGGATAATGGGTAAGTCTATCTCAATAGTTGAAAGGTGATTCAATTTATGATATGCTGATGATGTATTGATTTTCAAGAATCAATGCTTCATGTTCAACAAAATGATATCAAAATGAAAAATCGAAAACTAAAAACCAAAGAAAGATGGGTACGACTATTTGTATTTGCTGAACTCAAATTTTTAAAATCATGAGCCAGAGGAATTGGCAGATACAACCTCAAGAAAGAGAGGGAGATTATTTTTTCGACGGTAAGATATTGATGACTAGTGAAGTGGCCAATACGCTTACTCCTGAGGAAATCAGCGCTATCATAGTTAGGGTTAAAATGAATGTCATAGCAATGGATGGTCTTGATTATTTACAGGTTTTTAAAAGTGATGATGGACTCAAAATTTATGTAATTGATCAACTCAGCAAATCAATGTTGGAAGGAGATGATTACACAGAAGAACAAAAAGAAGAGTACCATTATTTCACCATTCTTTTCAGTCACGAGTACTGATTACAAAAAAACCTTCATCTTCTTTACGGGTGAAGGTTTTTGCATACACTGTTATTTCAAATTGAGTGATGTAAAAACATCATACATAATTCTGATTTGTGTCAGTTAAATAATTTTAAAATATCCAGTATTTGCAATCATAACTAATCAAGTATTCACCGACTAATCATTACCAATAGTGTTTTGGAACAATCAGCCATCTCATCAAAATTGGAGCGGTCACCCGTTTGATCTCAATAGACCAATTGTAAAATTCTCTGATCGAGACTTTTGGACAATTGGTGATTCATTTGAAGGTACTCAAATCTTTGGTGCAACTGGAAGTGGTAAAACTTCTGGTTCAGGTCAGACTATAGCAACTACATTTCTTCAAGCCGGGTATGGTGGACTTGTACTCACAGCCAAAAAAGATGAAAGAGCCACTTGGGAGAGATATTGTGCCATGACAGGATGCAGTGATCATCTTTTGATTATTTCCCCTCAAAGTGGATTTACCTTCAATTTCCTTGATTACGAACTCAACCGACCTGGTGTGGGAGCAGGTCTTACCGAAAACCTTGTAAATCTTTTTACGGAGATCATGGAAGTTGCTGAAGACAAAGGCGGACGTGGTGCAAATTCTGAGGAATACTGGTCAAGGACTCTTAAACAACTTCTTCGTAATACCATCGATCTTTTGACTCTTAGTCAAAATACTTTGAGTGTGATGGACATGTACAAAGTCATAACAAGTGCTCCAATGGATTTCGAAGATATCCAAAGTGAGACATGGCGTGACGAATCATTTTGTTTTCAAAAGATCAGAGAGGGAGAAGCGAGAACGCATTCCTATTCAAGAGAACAAGACTTTGAAATTACAGCGAGATATTGGCTCAGTGAATTTCCTGGTCTTGCTGAGAAAACGAGATCAATTATTGTGAGTTCATTTACCTCAATGGCCGACAGTTTCCTTCGAGGTGTATTAAGGGATATGTTCTGCACGGAGACCAATTTTTTACCTGAAATGACAGAGGAAGGTGTAATTATCCTTATTGACCTACCTGTTAAGGAATATGGAGATATTGGGAGATATGCCCAGGTGCTATTTAAATACATCTGGCAACAGACTATCGAGAGGAGAATTATTACACAAAATAGTCGCCCGGTCTTTTTGTGGGCGGATGAAAGTCAATTCTTCATTTCGAAGTATGATCAAGTATTTCAAACCACTGCCAGAAGTTCTAGGGCAGCAACAGTTTATTTAACGCAGAATTTGCCGAATTACCTTACAACACTTGGTAATCGAGATATAGTGGATTCCTTTTTAGGAAACCTCCAAACCAAAATTTTCCATTCAAACGGTGATGCCGTTACTAATGAATGGGCAGCCAATATTTTCGCAAAAAATTGGCAGACCCGTACTTCTCAGAACCAATCCATTAATAGAGATGGTGATTGGTTTTTTTCTAAAGTAACTGGAAAATCTTCGTCGATAAATTCCAGTGAATCACTAGAATATACCGTCTTGCCATATGAATTCACCAAGCTCAGAAAGGGAGGTCATCACAATAATCTGAAGGTTGATGCATACATTTTTCAGGGAGGCAGAATCTGGCAGTCTAGTGGAGCTAATTATATCCTTACGAGTTTTAGTCAAACATAAATTATACAAATGAAAACAAAACACTTAGCCATTTTGATTTTGCTTTTCCTCTGGTCATGTGGACCAGGAGATGAGGACAGATTTCCGTTTAAAGATATAAAAACGGAATTATGGGGATATGTGAATCAAGATTTTGATGTCATTATAGAACCACAGTTTCATGAAGCTCAACCTTTTAAAGAAGGGTATGCAGTAGTGAGAAAAGACGGGGATAATTATATCATTGATGCATTCGGTCGAGAGAGAATAAATCCTGAATATGATAATAAAGATTATTACATCAGAAGTGTTGAAAAAGGTTGGTTTATAGCACTTTTAAGTGAAATAACCGGAGAATATATTCTCATTGATCATCAAGGAGAAAAACGCATACCATCAGATGAATTAAAACACAAATACCCGCATGAGATTATTGATGATCATTTTATATCCGGTAGCGAATTATATTCTGTTGATAATGAAATGCTGAAGAATTTTCGGGTTCAGGATAATATTGATGAGAGCGGATATTTACTTGGATATAAAACTTCAGATAAATCGATTCATATCATAGATTTTGAAGGCAATGCCAAAGTTTCTGCTCAAGAAGGGGAGAGGTTCTATCCGGTAGCAAATGGAATGTTTTTAAAGACTTGGACAGGAGAAGACAGTACCGAACATGCTGGTTTCTGTTATGCCAAAAACGGGAAATTATCATGGGAATTTGACCCTTCTTATTATGAGCGCTCTGATTTAAAACGTATGGGATATTCGAAAGATGGATTGGTGAGAATGGAAAGATCGAAGCAAACTTTTTACTACGACAAAGATGGAGATGAAAAGCTTATATTGGATGGAACTAATTATGGTCATTTTAATAATGGATTAGCCACAATCACGATTTCAAGAAATGAAAATCGATATACCGGTTTTATTGATAGGAGTGGGGAGGTTGTTTTTGAGCCACTTTATACAGATGTTCAAACTCCTCAGGGAAATATTATTTCTGCTTCTAATATAGTTATCGCTACGAAAAGAAATGAATATGATCGGACAGAAAGGTGGTATGTGAATTTGGAAACAGGTAAAAGATTATTACAGGACATAGAAATACACAAATAATGAAGGCAATTAAGAGTATTTACGGATTTGCTACGGTGATCACTTCACCTTTAGAAGCTTTCTTACGATTTGATTTTGGAGAGCGATATATGAACATAATCAAAGCAATATTTCCCCCACTTCTTTTTTGGTTCGGATATTTGTTTTTAAGCCCTTTTTACAAAGAATATATTGGGGTGTGGATTAAGGTATTCTTTGTGCTTTCTCCTATTGTCGCTGGACTACATATACTACATAGGTTGTTTTATTCAACTGAGGGAATGAAGCATAGCTATTCATCAGGATATTCATGGCTTGCGATTTTTCTGCCAGATAATCTTATATTCCTTAAAAACTATATCGAGCCAATTATCATGTTCGTTTTGGGAGTGATATTATTCTTGCTTTCGAACACGATGTATCATGAGACATATGGTTTAGGAATCCTACTTTTGTTTGTAAGCATTTCAATGCTGATCAGGGGGCAGATAGAATATCAGATGGCCCGTAATGTCTATTTGGACGCTCAGGATGAACATATTGAATCGAAAGCCCTCAAGGATTTTTTAATGGACAAACAAAATCCTGAGGAAAATATCAGTACTGGTTTTACCATCCCAGGGAAATTTAATGGTGACAGAAAGTCTATCAGTGAGATCTATGCTAAGCATGATCCACAGTTAAGAAGATCAAAGTCAAAAGAACCAGGAAGGTCAATGGATATCACTAAAGATGTTACTAAACAGCCTGCTAAATCACCTCAAAAAGATAGAGAGCAATGAACCTGAGTGAACCAACCTTGCGTTTCCTGAAAGTTCATCCTGAATATCAGAAAGTGATAGAATCTTTCTCAGCAAGCGACAAAGCCACGTTTCAAAAGCTGTGTGAAGATTTACAGCTTGCAGAAAAAGATCAGATTACCATTGACTACAAAAAGGAGGTAAGGGAAAAAATTCAGGTAATGCTCAGTGAGCAATATCAGGAAAAGCAAAAACAAGAGAAAAAGGATTGGGACATAATTGGAAGATTTTCCAAACTTAATCGGAAGGATGTTGAAACCATCAAAGACCTTCAGAAACTCACGGGTAAGGATTATCTGGATATGGGAGATTAGCCTTATTGACCTGATTCCTGGTTTATGCTACGATCAATTCTTTCGAAGCAATTTCTAGTTTATAACCGTGCGAAATTGAACCAAATCACTTTAGCCTGTTCAGCAACAAATACAAGGATTTGCCCCCGGCCAACATGGACGGGGTTCCTCCTTGTATTTGATTGACTTTACGAACAGTCAGGTGATTAGGTGTTCAATTTCTTAACACACAATTATGAACATAGAAAATCAAAATACACTTCGATATCAAATAGCCACCGTTCAGGAAACGGGTACAGGTATCCAAAGAATGGTAGCCCGTGAAGCACTCAAACATGATGACATCAGACTATTTCTCCAAAGCGTAATCAAAAGTGAATCTGCTACTGGATTGGTTGTTGATTTAGCAACTCCGAATGGACTTTCTCAATTCTGGGAAGAACATGCTGGTGAGATAGAATCCATGAGAGTAGAAATAGAAATTTTTTTTGGTATCCCTACACCAATCAATACGCGAGAATTAGAGGAACGATTTGCCTGGTACACATTTGCTGAATCTGCAAATAGAATTTGGCAAGACCTTCGGAAAAAAGCTTAGTTAAAATCAACTTTCAGCATTCGCTGGCTTGTCACCGACAAGCCAGCGAATGCTCATTGTGGTTAATCCTTTGGGATTTTGGTAATACCAGTTATGGACTTCTTCAGCAAAAAGTCGCTAATCGCTGGAGCTAGTGTAGTGGTTTATTGCTGTTGTAAAACAGAAAAGTGGTATTTAGGATAATTACAGGAATTGGATAACATTCAAAATTCTGCAGATGTTCCAGGTTTTTATCACCAGTGATCAAAGCTTCAAAGCGTTCTTCCAGCATTTCTTTTAATAGGTCTCCATTGTTTTTTCCACGCCATCCCGTTTCGGAGATAGTCCATACCTCAAAGTCCGAAAGGTCATTTTTGAGTTTTTGGTTCACATTTTCGTCCAGTAAAATCTTCATGAACTTAATGATGGTTCAGAAATGATTTCCATCAATTTTTCGGTTTGCTCCCTGGTTACCGTGGGAAAACCCTCGTAGAATTCGTCTAAAGGAATATGCTGTTTGACATAATCAATGAAAATCTGGACAGGGACTCTGGTACCATTAAATACCGGAGTACCACTGAGAACGTCCGGGTTAATGCTTACCACATTACCAAAAACTAAATGACCTGATTTCATATCTAAGTATTGTTACCTTTTGCAATATAATAACATCTACAACCGGATTATAGTTGCTGATAGGCTAAAAGGCAATTCTCCGGAGGGATATTATCCACCTGATTATTTCCTTTCCATTCCTTTATCCTTGGATTTCTTTTCAGGCTGTTCATTCAGCTTGATAAATTCCTGCCTGGCTTCTTTGATGCCAGTCACAAGCTCCTTCGGTTCTTTGACTGCTTTCAGCAATAATTCATAAGTCTCAGGACTCTTTTGATAAGCCTCCCAGCCAAGATTGAACCCTTTGGTATATATGTCGTAATTGAAATTGATTTCGTCCATTAGAATGTCGATTTAGCGTTCCTTTCAAGATATGCTTCCAGAGAGTCACGATCATAGAGTATGATCCGACGATTAGGCTGAGAGAATTTGATTTCTCCTTCGTCCCTTAGCTTTTGCAAAGTGGTTTTTGATTTTATTCCCAAAATGCTCATCGCTTCATCACCTTGCACCCATTTAGCTTTCTCAATTCGATTACTTTCCAATCGGATAACCACTCGTTCCATTAGTACAAAGAAGGCTTCCGATTCCAGGCAAATTACTTCCATCTAACATTTGTTACTTGAAACATAAATCTAAACAATCGATCTCAATTGGTTATTGAGTATAGAACTAATCGAATGGGATTATACCAGATTGGGGATTTAATTATTACTTATAACTTTTAATAGTTTTTGCTTACTAGGTTCGAATTAATAACAGGTTATCGTTGTCTAGCGAAAACAAAATGATATTGATCTCAATTCACTTAGGGAAATCGTGGATAAGTCAAGGGGAATAAATTCACTTTTAATTATTGGAGCAATTGATTTCGAAAGGTCAAATTATTGAGTAATCAATTTGATTTCTCAAATCTTGTGATAGTTGATTATATATAATCCGCCTCAATAACATAAAGGAATGAATTGAAAAAAAATGGGAAATTGCAAGTACGTAAACATTCCGGAAAACACTTGTAAAATGTGTTTCCTTACATTCCGGAAGTTGCACTTTCCGGAATGACATGTTTACCAGTACTTGCCCAAGGGAGAGCCCTTGGAGAACCCTGGAATCAATATTTAAATAGATTGAAATCTTATTTATTAGATGCTTATCTGAGAGATAAATGAGGGTGGAATAGATGACTTTTATGGAGATATTTCAATGTATTAATCCATTTTTTAAGGCTTATTTTGATTTTCTTTTTAGTGAAACATAGCCTCAATTGAGAGTGCTTAGAGATTGATCTTTTTATGAATTCAATACACTTTCCAAAGCCTCGTCAGCTTCTTTATGTATAAAATTTGATTGATAGATTAATGTTGTTTTTAGATCTGAATGGCGATATAATTTTTGTAACATCAAAGGATGAATATTATCACCAGCGATGTTTCCAAACGTATGTCTTGCTATATGATTAGAAAGGTTTTTATCGATGTTACATTGGATGGCTATTCTTTTTAGGTATTTGTTAAGAAGTTTTGTAGCATTTCTTGACTTAGTGAACATGTCCTTTTTATCGTTTTCGTCAGCATTTTTCAGAAATGGAAACACAAAGTCATTATTTGAAGTTTTATGCTTAGCGTAGAGGATTAATATATTTTGAGCTGAGTCTGGAATTTTCAAAGAAACAGGTTTTTCATTTTTGTTCATTTGATAATATAATCGACCATCCATGAAGTCCGACCACTTCAATTCGAGAACATCAGAAATCCTTATTCCAGCAAAATAAAATGCGAAAAGCCAAACGTTTTTTGTGTGCCAGATTGGGGTTTCCCTTTCTAATTCGAGAGCTTCTATAAGCCTGACTTCAGACTTTGTTAATCCGATTTTATTCCCAGATTTAATCTTAATACGCTCTTTATCTCCACCAAATGGGTAGTTTTTTACACTTGCAATATTTTCTTTAATAGCTTGGTTATAGACAGTTCTTATGAAGATTAATTGATTTGTTATAGTTCTGGTTTTTTGTTCCAAATAAGAAGAGCAAAAGCTTTTATATCGCGTAATAAAGGCACTATCAATTTCCTCGAAACTTAAATCTATTGTGTTTGAAAACTCAGATAATTCTGTTTCAAAATTTGTTTTTCCACTTCGTGTATTGGATACTCTTTTTCGCCTTCTTTCCTTTATTTCAAGGATTACTTTATACTTCGGTAATGCACTATTGTGTGTTAAATATTCCTTGATGTTGTAGAGTATCGAAAGTTCTGATTTTGCAACAGAATAGGTGCCTTCCAGAGCTTTATTCTTGATTCTTTCCACAGCAAATTCAAAAAATGATGACGAATTACTCTTTCTTTTAGCAAGATTCTTGATTTGATCTAAAGTTATTTTTTCATCATTTAATTCGGCCTTGTTAATATAATTATTAATCTCGGCGATTTTCAATTTAAGAGTAGCATTCGTTTTGCCAATATTCTTGTGAGGGGATTTGACTTTCTCTTCTTTACTATTCCACTCTTTTTCCGACACATAAATTCCAGTGAATATGTATTTAGTTTTTCTGTTTAAAGTAACGCGAATTGCTATTGGAAATTGGCCGTTTTGTTTCTGATCGTGTTTCCAAAGAATAAGTTTTGTAGAAGCCATTACTTGTATGTTTGATGTAAATCTAAATATTGATTCGAAGTTTACCTAAAACATACCTAAAACATTTCATGGAAATTGTTGAATTGTGATGATGTTATAATACAGCTTAAATGGCTTTAAAACCATATTTAAGACCAGTTGAGACCAGTTGAGACCACTTATCATAAGGCTCATAACCCGAAGGTCACAGGTTCGAGTCCTGTTCCCGCTACTACAGAAACCCTCTGATTTTCAGAGGGTTTTGTTGTTTCTAGGTATTAGGGTCAATGTTTTCTGTTTGATCCCAAAATCCAGGATCAAGCAATATTTCTGTGGAGTGATTGTACTATGCATAGATTTTGGATAGTCTGTATAAGAAGAATGATACCCTTTTAACTCCACGAAACTGAGCTCTTAGGGCTTTGATTTTAGCATT
>JAUIAO010000059.1 GCA_030425425.1 Bacteroidia bacterium
TTCGGATTCTGAATTGCTTCAGACACCCTTGCCTTAAGCTAACGATTCCTCTCCATCTGGGCTCGCTCAGGACTTGGTTCAAAAAAAAACCTCACCTTATAGATGAGAAAAGCGTGCATGGCGCACAAGAAAAAACCCTTCACACATTGAGTATGAAGGGTTTTGGTAGGATTTGACTCCTAATCAGCAGAGGCGGAGGAACTAGAACGATCAATATAACACATTATATATCAGTAACATACATACATCATCCAGCAATAGTTAACCGATTTGTTAACCGTAAATATTGATTGAATTTGGGCTGTTTGAACTTTCACATTAGTTTGAAAATAAAAATTATCGCTTCGTTCGACTCCACCTTTTTCTTCAAGTATCAAATCATGATAAAAATCATCAATTTTTATTTCGGATATATTTATCCGAAATAAAAAACATCACTACTTTTGTCTCGTAAATAACAGCAAAATGTTTTCAAAAGCTTGTGAATATGCACTTAAGATTATGATTTACCTCTGTTCTATACAAGATGAAGGAAAACTCGCAGGTTTAAAAGAAATCGCTAAATCAATAGACTCACCAGAAGCATTTACAGCCAAGATTCTTCAACAATTAGTAAGGTCAAAATTACTTACCTCTGTTCGTGGGCCAGCCGGCGGATTTAAGGTTTCAGAAGGACCAATTGCACTCATTGATGTGGTGAAGGCTATAGATGGTGAGGGCCTCGTAACTAACTGTGTACTCGGTTTGGAGGAGTGTTCTGGAGATCACCCTTGTCCTGCTCATGATAAGTTCATTGCGGTCAGAGATCACCTTAAAGGCATCTTATTAACAACTAACCTTTCAGATCTGAAAGGTGGTATCATTGATGGAAATAGATTTTTGAGATTATAAAAATTTTGTAATAATTAAGGATAAAAAGGTCTTAATATCTTATATATGAACAATCTAAAAACAACCAAAGTAGGGAAAATAGTAGCCACTAACTACAAAGCATCTACAGTCCTGACGGCTTACAATATTGACTTCTGTTGTGGAGGCGGTATCACACTTGAAAAGGCATGTCAAGAAAAAAATGCCAACCTAGAAAAGGTAATAATTGAACTTGAAGAAGCTTTCAAAACAAGAGATGTATATGACTATCAAGGCATGGATCTAGAGCATCTAATTGGAATCATTATAGAGGTTCACCATGCTTATGTACAAGCCACAATTCCAGCTTTACTTGCATACTTACAAAAGCTATGTCAGGTTCATGGCGAAAGACACCCAGAACTGTTCGATATTTTTCAACTTTTCAAAGAAGGCTCTACGGCATTGACAGAGCATATGAAAAAGGAAGAACTGATCCTCTTTCCCTACATACATGCGATGGTTCAATCCAAGAAAAATGGATTCCCACTTTCTGATCCGCATTTTGGAGATATTGAAAACCCTATTGTAATAATGGAGCATGAACATGAAAATGAAGGTGCACGCTTCAGGAAAATAGCCGAACTATCCAACAACTATCTGTCACCAGATGACGGATGCCAAACATATTGGGTGACCTACGCAATACTCAAGGAATTCGAAGATGACCTGCACAAGCACATTCACTTGGAAAATAACATCCTTTTTCCTGCGGCAAGAGAACTCTACAATGAACTTAAAAATCAAATTAATTCATAATTCAAATCAATTATTCTAATGAAGAATCTAAGCACTCTCGTTTTCGTAATTGCACTTTCGTTTCTATATGCTTGCGGAGGTGGAAGTAAAAGCAGAATTGAACAAATAAAAGCCCAATCTAAGGTAGAAGCTTCTGATCCTTATGAAAACTGGGAAGATTATCAGGGCATTGGCCCGGTAAGTGAATTCAAATTACCAACTTCTATCAATCAGGAGCTTGCATTATCCGGCCAGGAAATTTTTGAGGCTAAATGTACGGCTTGTCACAAAGTAGATAAAAAATTCATTGGTCCTTCACCACAAGGTATTATGTCCAGGAGAAACCCTGCCTGGGTAATGAATATGATACTCAATCCTAATGAAATGGTACAGAAAGACCCAATTGCTAAAAAACTCATTCAAGAATACAATGGTTCGCCAATGGCCAATCAAAACCTATCGAAAGATGAAGCCAGAGCTGTTTTAGAATATTTCCGAACTCTCAAATAGTCTAACCAAATAATAGTAATATGAAAAAGCGAAGTAAAAACTTAATCACTTTTTTAGTGGTGTTGGTGACACTAAATGCCTGTACACCACCAACAGAAAAAACAAGAACAGAAGAGCCAGTTAGCCATCCTAAAGGACAGGCATCTGTGGTAGATGACGTGTCAGATCCGAACATACTTCAGGTAGCTGCCTCATCTGAGCCGCACAGTACACTTGTAGCTGCAGTACAGGCAGCTCAAATAGAACACGTACTTGTCAATGCCGGTCCGCTTACTGTTTTCGCTCCGGTTAATAGTGCCTTTGAGAAACTGCCAGATGGCACAGTTCAAAACTTACTCAAACCAGAAAACAAAGATGCACTGGCTCAGATCCTTACGCGACACGCTGCTCCCGGGTCTTATGACATTGAAGCACTTAAAAGAGAAGCCAAAAAAGGCAGAAAGCTATACATGGCAACAGGAGACTACCTGGAAGTAACTATGGATGGTGACAATATAAGTGTCGCAGGAGCCAAAATAGTAGGAACAGTAGCTGCTTCTAATGGAATCATCCATGTGATTGAGAATGTGATTTTACCAAAATAAATACCGAAATGAAAAACAATAATTTACATGCAAATGCCCTTATCATAGGCATGCTGGCCTTGATAATGTCTTGCGGACAAGCGGGTAAAAACGGAAGCAACGGAGCTCTTAGCGGAAGTATAGCAGAGAAAGTATATATCGCACCAGGGGAGAGAGATGAGCAATATGCTTTTTTATCCGGTGGATATAGCGGCAATCTCACTGTTTATGGTTTGCCGTCAGGTCGATTATTCAAAGAAATCCCAGTGTTTTCACAATTTCCAACATCTGGATATGGATATTCGGAAGAAACAAAACCAATGTTGAATACATCCTTTGGTTTCATTCCATGGGACGACCTTCACCATCCGGATATATCACAGACAAATGGAGAACTAGATGGACGATGGATTTTTGCTAATGGTAACAATACTCCCCGTATTGCGAGAGTCAGTCTGAGTACATTCGAGACAGAGGAGATTATAGAAGTGCCAAATAGCGCAGGAAATCATAGCTCTTCATTCATCACAGAGAACACAGAATATGTGGTAGCCGGTACACGTTTTTCCGTTCCTGTACCACAGAAGGATATTCCGATAAAGGAATACAAATCTAACTTCAAAGGAGCATTGACTTTCATATCTGTGGAACCCGAACATGGTCATATGGATATCAAATTCCAGCTTTTGATGCCAGGATTCAATTATGACCTTTCTCACCCCGGAAGAGGTAAATCTCATGGTTGGTTTTTCTTCTCTACATATAATACGGAAGAAGCAAATACACTGCTGGAAGTCAATGCGTCTCAGAATGATAAGGATTTCATAGCGGCTGTAAACTGGAAGAAAATTGAGGAATTTGTCAACAATGGAGGAGGCACCAAAATGGCCAGCAATTATGCTCACAATGTATATAATGAGTCAACCCACACAGCCACTTCAACCATCAAAAAAGAAGTTTTGACAGTGAATCCTGCAGATGTCCCTGGAGCTATTTATTTCCTTCCTACACCTAAATCTCCACACGGATGTGATGTGGATCCAAGTGGACAATACATCGTGGGGGCAGGTAAACTTTCAGCCAATATCACGGTTCATTCATTTGATAAAATGCTAGCGGCTATTGAAGCTAAAAAATTTGATGGTGATGCTTATGGTATTCCTATCCTCAATTACGATGATGTGCTGGCAGGTAGCGTACAAAGTGGCGGATTAGGACCATTACATACAGAATTTGATGGAAGAGGTAATGCATATACTACTTTCTTTATTTCTTCAGAAGTCGTCAAATGGAAATTAGAAACCTGGGAAGTAATTGATAGAAAACCTACCTATTACTCTGTGGGCCACTTGATGATACCTGGAGGAAATTCTAGAAATCCACATGGTAAATACCTGGTTGCGATGAACAAAATTACAAAGGATCGATATCTACCTACAGGTCCTGAAATGGAACATTCCGCTCAAATATATGATATATCTGGGGAGAAAATGGAGTTGCTTTATGACTTCCCAACACACGGAGAACCTCACTACGCTGCTGGTTGCAATGCCGATCTGCTAGTAAACAATTCAAAGAAGATATACCGATTGGACGAAAACAATCACCCATATGGTATAAAGAGTCCAGCTGAAGCGAGAGTAGAAAGAGACGGTAAAGAAGTTCACATTTACATGTCCACCATCAGAAGCCATTTCACGCCAGATAATATTGAAGGTGTCAAAGTAGGTGACAAGGTGTATTTCCATATCACTAACCACGAACAAGATTTTGATGTACCTCATGGCTTCTCTATGATAGGTCAGGGAACCTCTGAGATTTTAATCATGCCTGGGCAAACCAAAACTTCACTTTGGGAACCTAAAAAGGTTGGAGTATGGCCATTCTATTGCACCGATTTCTGCTCAGCACTCCATCAGGAAATGCAAGGCTACATAAGGGTTTCACCAGCACAATCAGACATCCAGCTAAGTTGGTCTTTGGATGAATAAAAACACAGAGCAATTGAGGCAGGCAAATATCCCTGCCTCAATACTTGATCTACTATAATTTTTAATACAGAATAAAATGAAAAGAGCTGGAATTTTAATGATTCTTGGAAGCATGTTGTTGGCTGGTTTGTTTGTATTTCCAATGTGGAACATTAGACTGGGAGCTCCACAGTATCCTGAGCCTCTTGGAATTGACATACATGTGAATGGTCTGAGAGGCGAAAGCGAATTTGATATCCAAAACATCGACGGTCTCAATCATTATATCGGTATGAAAACACTACCCAAACCAGAAGATATGTGGGAGTTTTCCGTCTTCCCAAGGATTGTTGGTAGTATGGTTTTTTTGGGTGTGATGATAGGAACTCTTGGATTCCTGCAGAAAATTTCGCCCATTTGGTTTCTAATATGGTTTGTTGTTATGAGCATTTTAGGTGCACTAGGTGTCTACGATTTTAACTTATGGCTGATAGACTATGGTAGTGATCTGGATCCTGATGCCATTTTGAAACTGGTCAACCCTGATGGCACACCTATGCAATACAACCCTCCATTGATAGGTCACAAGAAGCTTTTAAATTTTGACGCATATTCTTATCCGAGAATTGGGGGAATATTAATGGGAATTGGCATGCTATTTACTTTGATGGCGTACTATATGGGCCGAAAATTTCAACTATCCACTAAATGAACTGAGCTATGAAAAAATCTAATGTCTTACACTGGGTATTCATTATCATCTTGCTATCAATTACAGCTTGCAGCCATGATCCTCAACCCATCAAATATGGTGAAGATGCATGTGACTTCTGTAGAATGACCATTGTAGATAATCAGCATGCTGCTCAAATAGTAACTGTCAAAGGTCGAAATTATAAATATGATGCCATAGAATGCATGATAAATGACCTCAGTAATTGGGAAAGACCTCCTGTGAAGATTCAACTTGTAGCAGACTATTCAAGACCTGGTATATTGACGGATGCAAAATCAGCAAACTATTTGATAAGTAAGAAAATCCCCAGTCCGATGGGAGCGAATCTATCTGCTTTTTCGCAAGAGAAGAATAGAAATGAAATACATCAATCAGCTGGTGGCCAAAAGCTGAATTGGGAAGAATTAATCCTAACATTAAGTAAGCAACATACACATAATCATCACTAAGTAGATGTTACGCGGTATCACCATATTTATCATTTTATCAAGCATTGTATTCGAATCCAATGCAAGAAGCCACAGTGTCTGTCACCAATGTGATTTACCTACATTATCAATAGCAGTCAATGAGGTATCACATGGAGATACATTAATGCTCGAAAAAGGCATATACTCGAGTCCAGGAATTGAAATTACCAAGCCCTTGACTTTGATTGGAAAGCCAGGAGCGGTGTTGGATGGTGAGTCAAAAGACTATGTGCTCAAAGTGCTTTCGGATAGTGTATTCATTTCTGGTTTGGAATTTATCAATACTGGAAAGAGTTATACCAAGGATTATGCGGCGATTTACATTCATAAGTCATCAATATTCACCCTCTCAAACAACCTGATTAAAGGTTCTTTTTTCGGGATACTAGTTGAAAAATCAAAGAATGGACAAATCCTCAATAACAGAGTTTTGGGTAATGCGACACGCGAAGATCAATCCGGAAATGGAATACATCTTTGGGATTGTGACAGCATATTGATTTCTGAGAATAAGGTTTCGGGAATGAGAGATGGGATTTACCTGGAATTTGTTGATGGTAGTAAAATCATCAAAAATTACAGTCATCACAACGTACGTTATGGACTTCATTTTATGTTTTCTAATCATGATCAATACGCTCGAAACAAATTCGAAGAAAATGGTGCAGGAGTAGCAGTGATGTTTTCTAAATGGATTCGAATGGAAAACAATAGGTTCATTAACAACTGGGGAACGGCTTCCTATGGGTTGTTACTCAAAGAAATCTACGATGCAGAAGTATTGAACAATACCTTTCAGGAAAATACTCTAGGTGTATATGTGGATGGGTCTTCAAGAGTCAATTATTCAGGAAATACATTTCGACAAAATGGATGGGCAATCAAAGTGTCTGGAGGATGCTATACCAATGTATTTACGCGAAACAACTTCCTCGGCAATTCCTTTGACGTGTCCTATAATTCCAAAATGAACGACAATACTTTCAATAGTAATTACTGGGGATCATATGCTGGATACGACCTGGACAAAGATGGCACCGGGGACGTCCCGTATAGGCCAGTTAAGTTATTTTCTTATGTGGTCAATAAAACACCAGAAACCATTGTATTACTCAGAAGCTTATTTGTAGATATTATCAATTTTTCTGAAAAAGTATCTCCTGCATTTACTCCTGATGATCTGGTAGACCTATCACCTTCAATGCAAGTATTCAAATGATTCAAGTCAAAAACATTCAAAAATCTTTTGGCAAGCTTCGGGTATTAGATCGAGTAAGCTTTGATATAACAGAAAGTGGAATAGTCTCCATTCTAGGCCCGAATGGATCGGGAAAAACTACTTTTCTCAAAATTCTATTAGGAATGGTTATAGCAGACAAAGGGTTCATTTTATATCAGGGTCAGAATATTTCACACTCTCACCGATACCGAAACAAAATCAGCTATTTGCCTCAGATCGCACGTTTCCCGGACAACCTGAAAGTAAAAGAAGTTATATCAATGATTCTGGACATTCGCAACGAGCCAGCCAACCCGGAAAGTTTGATCGAATTGTTTGGATTGGCAAAATACATGGATCAGAAGCTGGGCAACTTATCAGGAGGAACCAGACAGAAGGTGAATATAGTGCTAACTTTTATGTTTGATTCTCCGGTAATAGTGCTGGATGAACCTACTGCGGGTCTGGATCCTGTATCGCTCATCAAACTAAAAGCTCTCATTAAACGAGAAAAATCTAAAGGAAAAATCATTCTGATCACTTCTCATATTATGAGTTTGGTTGAAGAACTTTCTGATGAAGTGGTCTTCTTACTAGAAGGTAATATCTGTTTTAAGGGCACGGTCGAAAAACTTAAGGCAAAAACCAATACTGAAGATTTAGAACACGCAATTGCAAAAATCCTGGAATCATGATTAAAATATTCAAATATAGTTTTTCGGATTTGATGCGAAGCAGGTGGAGTTTAGTCTACCTGGCATTCTATTTATTATTAGGCTTTGTCTTATTGTTTTTAAACAATGACCTTTCCAAAGGCATCATCACTTTAATGAATGTCATTGTAATATTGACACCTATGATCGGTACCATTTTTGGTGTCATGTATTTTTATAATTCCAGAGAGTTCACTGAGCTACTTTTAGCTCAGCCAGTGAAACGTTCAGTCATTTTTTTTGGACAGTACCTGGGAGTATCTATTTCACTTTCTCTAAGCCTGATTATAGGTTTGGGAATTCCATTTCTGGCATATGGACTGTTTCGATCAGGAGTAATTGTCAATTTCCTCCTCCTTTTATCCAGTGGGGCTTTTCTTACTTTCATTTTTGTAGCACTTGCCATCTGCATCGCTCTTTTCAATACGAATAAGATCAAAGGATTTGGGTATGCAATATTGATGTGGTTGTTTTTTGCAGTGATTTATGATGGACTAATGCTTTTGTCAATGATGGTCTTCGCGGATTACCCCTTAGACAATTTTGCTTTGGTGGCTAGCTTCCTGAACCCCATTGATTTATCGAGGATAATGATTTTACTCAAGCTGGATATCTCAGCGTTATTAGGCTATACTGGAGCCTTATTTCAACGATTTTTCGGGACTAACCTCGGGCTCATAGCCTCGTGGAGTATGCTCGTTTTCTGGACCTTCTGGCCCATTATATTGCTCATTCGAAAAGCACAGAAAAAGAATTTCTAACCATACATTATCATAGAAAATGAAAATCTTCAAATTCATATCAATATCCTTTTTTGTTATACTTTTTTCATGCGTTGATGATATTACAAATCTGGAAACTGAAACTAACCTTCAGGAAATAACTTCCTATACAGAAGGAAACCTTACAGTTAAACTGTATGCTACTACAGATTTATTTGTGGGCTATAATTCAATCACTGCCAGAGTCAAAGACTCGCAGGGAAATTCCATAGAAGGGGACATATCAGTTGTTCCTATGATGGATATGATGAATAAATCACATACTTGTCCATTAGAAATTGAAGATTCTGTTTTGAAAGATGGTGAATACAGCTTCAATACTGTATTTGTAATGCCATCCAGTGAAATGGGGAGTTGGCATCTAGATTTCACTATCAATAAAACAGAATTATCAGTACCCATTAATGTGAATCAACCAGAATTGAGCCGTTTAGTTTCATTTAACAGTATAATGGATGAAAACACCAAATACTTTGTAGCATACATCGACCCTCAGAAACCTGATGTAGGCCAGAATGATCTTGAAATAGCTGTATTCAAAAAACAAACTCTTATGGATTGGCCTGCAGTCACTTCACTTAGTTTTGAGGTGGAACCTTGGATGACCAGCATGGATCATGGCTCCCCAAATAACACTGCTCCTGTTCATACATCTAAAGGTCATTATAAAGGAACCGTCAATTTCACAATGACCGGAGATTGGCAATTGCGATTGACTATGAAAGAGCATGATCAGGTTTGTGGTACACCATACTTTGATCTTTATTTTCAATAATTAATACTTGAGCATTGAAATTTTTAGTCACAGTTTTTGTAGTACTCACCAGTATTCAGACCTGCCTCGCCCAATCTGACCAGGACATTTACCTCGCCTGGTTGGATTCTATGACTAGTGATCATTACATCGGCATCAAGATGGAACTGGATCACGTAATAGTGAGTGATTCTGCCGATCGGTCTCATCTCAATAATCCGATAATGCAAATGAATATGCGATGTACAGATCAATTGTTACATTGTTTACCTGGTGTCAACATGATCCGGAGAGGGAATTTTGCAAATGAACCTATGCTGCGCGGACTAAGCTCAGACCGCTACATTGTGAGTGTGGATGGAATGCGAATCTATGGAGCCTGTACGGACAAAATGGACCCTACATCATCATATATAGAACCCATAAACCTAAAGAGCTTGGATGTCTCATTTGGGTGCGAAGGAAACATGACCGGATGTGGCACAGGAGGAAGTGTGAATTTTGGATTAAAAAAACCAATATTCAATAGCTCCAATCCCTTTGGGGCAACCGCCAACATGAACTATTCTTCCGTTTCAAGAGCATTTGATCAATCGTTGGACTTGAACTACTCCAGGAGAAATTGGGCAGTTAGATTGTCTGGAGTTCATCGCAAATCAGGTGATTATACAGCCGGTGATGGACAGACTGTACAATACAGCCAATTTGAAAAATACAACTATACTGGTTCCATAAATTACCGTATCAATAGCCTTAGCATGATATCTCTTGATTTTGTGGGTGACAATGCTACTAACATTGGATATCCCGCACTTCCTATGGACGTAGCTTTTGCCAAAGCTAAAATCTTCGGACTGACCTATTTTACAGATCGTATGTGGTTCCTTAGAGAACCAGAAGTGAAATTCTATCATAATACAATCAGACATGAAATGGATGATACCCACAGAGATTCTGTCACCATGCATATGGACATGCCCGGCCATACCCGCACAACAGGTGGATATATCAGTGGAATTTTATTGAACAGTCAACGTTCTTCTGTGAATGCAAAAGCTGATTTTCATCATGTATTCTGGCATGCTGAGATGACCATGTACCCCAATGAAGCAGGGCAACAGCCCATGTATATGCTTACCTGGCCTGATATTCATCGTAGTATTGGAGGAATAGAGTTTAGTCACACTAGAAATTTCACTCCCAACAATCTGCTAAACAGCAACTTGAGGTTAGAGTTGGGACATTCCTATATCAGTAGTCATTTTGGAGAACGTCAACTTTCCGTCTTTGACAAGGGTACAAATGGTTCTAGAAGTAAGCTTCTTGTAAATGCTTCCATGAAATATCAGATAAAAGTTGGTAAAACAACTACAATCAATTCATCTATGGCTTACGGTGAGCGACTGCCTAACGCTTCGGAGCAATTTGGCTTTTATCTATTCAATCAGCAAGATGGATATGATTACCTGGGAGATCCTGATTTAGCTAAAGAAAACAACATTCATTTAGAATTTGGTCAGAATACTAGCCGCGGTGATTTCTACTTTGAAACCACAGCATTCGGATATTTATTTGACAACTATATCATGGGAGTTTATGACTCTTCTCTAAGTCATATGACCATAGGTGCCAAAGGCGTAAAGTGGTATAAGAATACAGGCAGAGCAGTTATGTTCGGTGGAGAAATTCTTTGGAAGAATCGCTTTTTCAAGCATTTGAATAGCGAATTCAGTGCAAAGTATGTCTTTGGAAGAGATAGTCATGCACGACCTTTACCTCAAATGCCTCCATTAAAACTAAGTTACTCATTATTAGAGCAAATACGAGGTTGGGATTTTCAACCGGAAGTAACTTGGTCATCAGCTCAAAACAGAATAAGTGAGCAATTTAACGAACGTCCAACAGACTCCTTTTTATTGGTAAATTTTGGAGCCTCAAAATCAATAAAAATGCGAACTGGAAGTGTGAGGATTAGCCTGGGCATCAGTAATATTTTTAATGCTTCATATCGTGAGCATTTTGATATTGGGTCAATTCTCCGTCCGGGCAGAAGTATCGACCTTATGATGAGTTGGAGGATTAATTAAAACAAACAAACCAAAATGAATAACGATATCAAGGACATAAGATCAGAGAAAGATGTAGAATTATTGGTTCACAATTTTTATAAAAAAGTTCGTCAGCACCCTGAAATCAGTCATTTTTTCATTGAGACCATACATGACTGGGATACACATCTTAAAAAGTTAATACAATTCTGGATGGCCAATTTATTTGGACACACAGGATTCAATGGAAATCCAATTAGGGCACATATTCAAGTAGATCAATCCTTTGAAAATCAGATTGAGCAAGCACATTTTGGACATTGGATTCAATTGTGGTTTAATACAGTTGATGAGCTATTCAAAGGAGAGAAAGCTAATCTAGCGAAAGAAAGAGCACGCAATATTGCGCATATCACATTCATGAAAATATACCAATCACGAAAAGCAATTAAGTAATAGTATTATGGAAAATGTAAAAGAGTCTGTTGCATATGATCTTAAAACTATGATTTCATACGCCAAGGGTGCGACAGTTAGCAAAGTCTTGACTAAAAACAAGAATGGAAATACCACCTTATTTGCATTTGAAAAGGGACAAGGGCTTAGCGAGCATACCGCACCTTTTAATGCCACAGTTATAATTTTGGAAGGTCGATCTAAAGTAACTATTGCAGGAAACCCCCATCAACTTTCTGAGGGTGAAATGATCATTATGCCTGCCAATATTCCTCATGCTTTAGAGGCAATCACTTCTTTCAAAATGCTATTAATTATGATTAAGGACTAATTAATAGTGCAAAAAATGATCATCAATAATGGTGTTCATTTTGAGCTAAAGCATAAACATAAAAATTGAATGAAATTATCCAGGGGTATAAATATCATTATTTTCAATTTGATAATAGTGGCAATAATTGGCTGCCTAATGCGGTACTATTTTTTAGACCCAATATCAGGTGTCAATTATGGCTATATGCTTCATGCTCATTCCCATCTGGCGTTTTTAGGATGGGTATTCATGGCCCTCTATATATTGATTACTTACGTGTACCTGCCCTTTGATTTTAGAAAGCGCAGAAAGTACGCAAACATGTTTATCTTTTTGCAAGTAGCCAACATGGGTATGCTCTTTACATTTCCATTCATGGGATACGCATTTTGGTCCATTCTATTTTCTGCTATTCACGCCCTTCTAGCTATGTTTTTTGCGAGGGTATTTGTGAAGGATACCCTTTTGAAATTACCTAAAAAGCATCAATTTTCATTCTCATTTGTAAAATGGGGCTTGATACTTATGGCCATCTCTAACCTGGCACCATTTGCCTTAGGGCCTGTTTCTGCCACACAAGGTAAAGGTGACTTATATTATCTTCTTATATACTTTTATCTCCATTTTCAATACAATGGCTGGTTTACCTTTGCGCTTCTGGGGTTAATGTTCTGGTTATTAGAAGATCAGGGGATTAGTACCAAATCCAGAATGCTTAGGATTGGTTTTTATCTGAAATTATTCGCCGTTTTTCCTGCCTACATTTTATCAACACTTTGGACAGATCCACATCCAATCATGTATGTGTTGGGAGGACTGGCCGCTTTGATGCAAACTGCTGGGTTGTTCTTTTTATTACGATTTTTATTGTCGCACATATTTATATTTCATAAAGAAAAACGACATTTTCATAGAATACTGTTTTGGGTAGGTTCACTAGCCATTATTACCCAACATGTGCTTATTGTTCTTTCAGCTGTTCCCTCTTTGAGTGTCCAGGCTTTTACACGAAATGTGGTGATCGCATACCTCCATTTGGTACTAATAGGATTTGTATCTACCTGGATACTTCATCAGTTTTTTCAGCATCAATTTATATTAAAAAATACCATTACAAAATTAGGGATTGGATTGTTTTTAGCAGCTTTTATTTTTACTGAAATCATTTTGATCCAACAAAGTAAAATTGAAAACGCATCCTTTTGGTTGTTTGTATTAGCCTTGATGCAGCTATGTGGTATATTAAGTATTTCCGTTAACCTAAATCGAAAAATTGAATCATGATTAATACAATACTGCCAAAACTCCCTTTCATGCTACTAATTGTAGCGTCGTTGATTTCAGGGATCCTTACTGGTTGGTTTCGGATAGGGTTTGACATGCCGGTGAGTAGAATATATCTACACCATGGAGCAATTATGACAGGAAGTTTCTTAGGCACTGTAATCCTGATTGAGCGTATTGTTGCTTTGAAACGAAAATGGCTATTTTCTTTTCCACTCATTAATGCTTCCAGTTTGATTTTTTATTGGCTTGACTGGACTCAGATGGCCTTTCTAATGCTGATAATTGGTGCTGTAGGTTTATTTTATGTCTTTTTCCTAATCAATAGAATTCATACTGATATACCGCACAAGGTAATGTGGGCAGGAGCTGCGGCATGGTTCATTGGAAATATACATCTATTTATTTTTAATCAATATGCCCACTCAATATTGTGGTGGATGGCGTTTTTGTTACTGACAATAGTTGGGGAACGATTGGAGCTCTGTCGTTTCTTGCCCGTCAGTTCAACGAAAAAAAACCTCCTTTTAGTTCTCTTGGCATTATTTGTTGCATCCTGTGTTATTCCGATACAGGTGGGTAGTCAGTTAATAGCTGGGATCGCACTCATATTTATCTCAGCCTGGCTAATGATGTATGATATGGTTCGTAAATCTATTAAAATGACAGGGATTCATAGGTTTTCGGCAATTACCCTGATGTGCGGTTATCTGTGGTTGGCTGTTTCTGGGTTGTTATACCTTATGGAAACTACCGGAATGATTACATATGATATGTTGATTCATAGTTTCTTTTTAGGATTCATTTTTTCCATGATTTTTGCTCACGCCCCAATCATTTTGCCTGGTGTTTTAAATTTGGGATTCAAACCTTTTCACCCATCTCTTTATGCCTGGGTTGCTATTTTTCAGATTTCATTGATTTTCCGAATATTTGGAAATATGCTTTCGTTTTCTAATTGGAAGCAATTTGGGGGCCTTGTAAATGGAATATCAATATTGCTGTTCATTGTGAATTTGATGATCATAGTGATCTCTCGTAAAGTAAAAACACACAACGCTAATTCATTGCCTTAGTACCGTAGAAGGTTATAAGTCTTACACAAACAGAATGGATCATATAGAAATGATGAGAATGAACGATGATCAGTTCGGCAGGAATTCATTTCTCATTAATGATAGCTTCTGACCAGCAATATCATCATTTGATATAACATGACTTAAAATGGTGTAATTTATTTAACCATCCATTTGCAATTAAAACAAAATGATATAATATAGCGGCTTTATTCCGCCTATATGAATCAGCTGTTATCCCTAACCGAAGATCTGGAGAAAGGTCTGATTGGCATTGAAAATTCCAATGATACACGCCTTCAGAAGTGCATTAAGAAAATCAAACTATGCGAAAGTTTGATTAATAATCTCAAGCTTCTTTACAGAAAGAAACCCAAAATTGATCCTGATCAGGAAATACATTTCTTTAAGAAAATCAAGCCTCAATTCACTGTTGAACTACATTATCAAAATACACTTTTTGCTTATTTCAAAAATAAGCCCAGA
The DNA here is from genome assembly GCA_030425425.1 of Bacteroidia bacterium. Lineage (GTDB taxonomy): Bacteria > Bacteroidota > Bacteroidia > Cytophagales > Cyclobacteriaceae > Marinoscillum. The sequence continues at coordinate 15,028 of JAUIAO010000059.1, forward strand.
GGAACGATAAAGGAAAAGAAGGTATTTATCAATCAGGAACTTGAACGTATTTCAGCATATCTCCAGCGCTACAATGAGTTCTACACATACTATAAAACAGGTTCAGAATACCTTGATCACCTGTTTTATCGTCAGATTGAGTTTGATATCAAGATTCATGCTATGTTGGAGCATCCTTTGGATAGGGAATTCACTTGTCCCGCTGGTCCGACATTAACTTGTGTAATTTGTGCTGAAAAAGTAATTCAATTCCTCAAAAACGAACTTTTTATGCTCAAAAACCCCCACCTAGACCCATCTTGGGAAAAGTCAAAAACATTAAGCTGGAAAGGATCTAAAACAGACCTTGTAGAATTGATTTATGCCCTTCATAGTACCGGAAAGGTTGATTCTGACCTAAAACAAATTGTTGCAGCAATGGAACACACGTTTAATATCGATATTGGGAATAATTACCGCACTTTTACAGAAATCAAGCGTAAAAAGAACCCTACTGCATTTATTAACGAGCTCGAAACCTGCTTGTTAGAAAAAGTCAAATCAGAATTTTGAACTTTTTTTATTCCTACTATCACCCATCTTGTGAACAAAACTTGTCAATGCTATTCAGCTTTGTAGAAACAAATACAAAACGAAAAATATGGCAGCAACTATTATTACAACCGATGACCTGTATCAGTTCAAACACGAGCTACTTCATGAAATCCGTGAGATGCTTGGAGCAAAGCAAAATCAAAAGGAATGGCTAAGATCAAGCGAGATCCGAAAGATGCTCAAGATCTCACCTGGAACCCTTCAGAACATGCGTGTCAATGGAACACTTCCATATACTAAAATAGGAGGGGTGATCTACTACAACCATGAAGATGTGATGAAAGTCCTCAACGACAACAAGTATAACGTTGACTGAAAGTCATATTGAGCTTGTCGAAATATGAATTACATCCAGCATATGAACTTATGGTTTGCAAAAATCTACGAAGATTCTAGGCTACATACAACACACATTGCGTTGTATGTAGCAGTCTTCCAATTTTGGAACCTTAACAGGTTTCAAAACCCATTTACCATATCGAGAGAAGAAGTGATGAGGCTATCCAAAATAGGATCAAAGAACACCTATACCAGGTGTTTGAAAGACCTCCATGAATGGGAGTATTTGATCTATGAACCTTCATTCAGTCCGTTAGTCGGTAGTAAAATCCACCTGTACAATTTTGATAATGCTGGTGATACAGGTAATGGTAAAGGTGATGGTAATGCTGGTGGGCAGCTGGTGAGACCTTATATAAAACATAATAAACACTTAAAACATAAAAAACAGGGAGATGAAAATTTTAAAAATTATGAAGAACCACTTTGATGAAAAAGTGAAAATATATTCAGTTCAAAACCGTCATTAAATATATAACTAATTGAAAAGGCCTTAAATCATGATGGTTAGTAAAAATTGGAGATTGAAAGATTATTATGCAAAAGCATGTTTGAGTCCTGATGTAATCAGGATGAGTTTGCTTTTGCTTACCAGCTCAATCCAATTTTTTCCATCAGGATTTACAGCCTTGATTTTTTCTTTGCTTCGTTTCTTTTGGCGGTTCGCCGCAGCGATCAAGACAAAAGAAATGAAGTGCCCTCCACAGCATAAGTGGTAAAAAATAATTCAATGTATCAAGGAACCACTTTTTCTGAAACCGGACTTACATCTTTTCAATCTGAAAAGTTTCCATTCCAGGAAGCCCTCTCCATCCTGGAACACTCAGGAAAGCGCCTCTACGGAGACCACTTCCAGATTCACGAGCAGGATCACCTGGTCATCTTCAAACTCCTGGTCTATTTCCTTCGCGACAAAGAAAACGCCTCCTCATTAAGCATTTCATTCCGCAAGGGAATCCTCCTCACTGGCCCCATTGGTTGCGGTAAGACTTCTTTAATGAACCTTATGCGATACATCTCTGCAGCATATACCCATCATGTGATGAAACCCTGCCGACAGATCACCTTTGAATTTCATCGTGATGGATTTCCCGTGATCGACAAATACAGCGAACATTCATACGAACCGAAAGATGGCCAGCTGGTGCCCAAAACCTATTGCTTCGATGATCTGGGAGCAGAAAGCACCATCAAGTATTTTGGAAACGACACGAACGTAATGGCAGAAATCCTCTTGAGTAGGTATGACCAGTTTGTCAGCCAGGGAATGCTTACTCACATCACAACTAATCTAACGTCAAACCAAATCGAGGAGGCCTATGGACCAAGAGTCAGATCCAGACTCAGAGAGCAGTGCAATTTGATATCATTTAGTTCTGCTGATAAGCGTGTTTAATCGTGCTTCCCTTGGAGTGCCCGACAAGGGAGCTGTCCGCACGTCAGAGTAGTTGTGTAATATGATTTATTTTTCGAGTGAGGACAAACGAAGAAAATACTAATCTGAAATTCTCATAACGCGGTATTATTTATTTTGTGCAATTTTCTAATCCAGTGTTTGAGATATTTCGCAATAACCATTTCATTTAGTTATATTTAATGTTAGATATAGTTATTTGTAAATGGGAAAGAAATACCGAATATCCAAAATATTGAAAATTGGTTCCCCTGATGCGGAAACTGATGATATTTTATTTGATACGTTTGTTCAAAGCGACTTGCTTGAAGAAATTATTGATACTAGAAGTAATAAATCCATTCTTCTAGGTCGGACAGGTTCAGGAAAAAGTGCGATTATAAAGTATATAGAAGGCAACTTTGAAGATGTAAAAAGACTAGCACCGGAAGAGTTGTCGTTAAGATTCTTAAGCAATTCTACAGTCTTAACCTATTTCAAAAGCCTAAATGTTAATCTCAACCTTTTTTTTAAAGTTCTTTGGAGGCATGTTTTTATCGTTGAATTATTGAAAATGTACTTCAGAGATGATTTTGATAAGAAATTACAAAATCGTTGGTATCATTATCTAAGAGAAAAATTCCTAAAACAAATTGGAAAAATTGATCCAAAGAAAGAAAAAGCAATTAACTATTTGGATAAATGGACTGATAATTTTTGGGAAGATACCGAATACCGTATTAGAGAGTTAACGAACTCACTTTCTAATAATTTTGCCGTTGGTGTAGGAATAAACAATTCGCATTTCAATTCTAAGGCTCAACTCGAGCAAGCCATTAAACAGAGTTCAATAGTAGATGTTAAGCACAAAGCTGAATCTATAATACACGATTCTCAAACTAAAGAACTAATTGAAATATTCAATATCATGCGAGATGATCTATTCAATGATCATCAAAGAAAACTCTATTTGGTGGTAGATGACCTAGATAAAGAATGGATCGAAAACAGTTTCAGGTATGATCTGATTGATGCCATGGTTGAGGTTATCAAAGAATTTCGTCAATTCAATGGTGTGAAAATTGTAATTAGTTTAAGAGAGAATCTTTCAGATTTATTAAAGTTAGGTATTAATCATGCCGGTGGTCAACGAGAAAAATATAAGCCTCTTTATGCAAAATTAAGCTGGTCAGAAAATGACTTAAAAACTCTTCTTGATAGGAGGTTAAAATATGTTACTGATGATAATTTAGATGTTAAGACGGCATTTTACGAAAAAAGAAGAAATCGAGAGACAGGATTTCAATACGTTCTTAACAGAACGTTTATGAGACCCAGAGATTTGATTTCATACGTTAATCATGCATTTGAAAACTCTAAAAACAAAGCTTATTTCACAAAAGACATCATTTATAAAGCCGAAATCCCATATTCAATAGATCGTTTTGAAGCTTTGGAAGATGAATGGAGGGAAAACTATGGAAACATTGGTTATATCTGTAATTTTCTAAATGGCATTCATAATGGCTTCATGTTAAAAAGTCTTACAGAAGATAGGTTTGAAGATATTTATTTAGATGACAATATTGAAAACAGTTTTAAAGGCCCTCTTTTGGATGCAGTTAAGGATTGGAAATCCAATAATATAAATAGCATTGGATTTTTTAAGAAAATAGTCTTTTTACTTTATCATATTGGGATTTTGGGAGTTAAAAAAGGATCTAGTTTCCCGATAGCTTTTTTCTACGATGAAATTTCCATTCGAAAGGAAGATATTTCAAACAGTAACAAGTATTTTGTACATCCATCACTTTTTTCATATTTCAAGGTAATTGACATGGATCAATTGCCAGAATCCAACTAACACCATTTCAATTAAATGGCCAAAAAACAAACCAAACAAAAATCCATGGAAGAGACCCTCTGGGACTCTGCCAATAAACTCCGTGGTACCGTAGAATCCTCAGAATACAAACACGTAGTGCTTGGGCTTATCTTCCTCAAGTTTGCCAGTGACAAGTTTGAAGAACGACGCAATGAACTGATTGCCGAAGATCAGGAAGACTTTTTGGAGATGACGGAGTTCTACACCATGAAGAATGTCTTTTTTCTACCTCCCGAATCCCGCTGGAGTTACATCATGGAGCACTCCAAGCAGAGCGACATTGCAATAAAGATCGATACGGCACTGCATACCGTGGAGAAAAACAACCAAAGCCTCAAAGGCGCTTTGCCGGACAATTACTTCTCTCGACTCAATATGGACGTGAGCAAACTGGCTGCCTTGCTCGATACCATCAACAACATTGACACCCTACGCGACAAACAGCAGGATATTGTTGGTAGAGTGTACGAATACTTCCTTAGCAAATTTGCCCTGGCCGAGGGAAAAGGTAAAGGCGAATTTTACACCCCAAAAAGCATTGTAAACCTCATTGCCGAAATGATAGAGCCATACAAAGGCATCATCTATGATCCGGCTTGTGGTTCTGGTGGTATGTTCGTGCAGTCCATCAAGTTCATAGAGAGTCATCACGGCAATAAGCGAGAGGTGTCTATCTATGGTCAGGAGTACACTTCTACCACTTACAAACTAGCCAAAATGAATCTTGCCATTCGTGGCATCTCTGCCAATCTTGGTGCTGTGCCTGCTGATACCTTTGGCCGTGATCAGCACCCTGATCTGAAGGCAGATTTTATCATGGCCAACCCACCGTTTAACCAAAAGGACTGGCGGGGGCCTGATGAACTGATAGATGATCCACGATGGAAAGGATATGAAGTGCCACCAACGAGCAATGCTAATTACGGCTGGATTCTCAATATGGTGAGCAAACTCTCTCAAAATGGCGTGGCAGGTTTCATACTTGCCAATGGCGCACTTTCCGGAGGAGGTGCAGAGTACGAGATTCGGAAAAAGCTGATCGAGAACAAGCTGGTAGAGGCGATCGTGATCCTGCCACAAAACATGTTTTATACAACGAACATTAGCGTAACGCTGTGGATTCTGAATAACAACAAGAGAGAACGAACAATCAAAATCCCTGATGGAGAGAGGCACTATCGTAACCGTGAAAATGAAGTGCTATTCCTGGATCTACGAGAGATTGGAGAACCTTTCGAGAAGAAATTCACTCAGTTCTCTCCTGAGCAGATCACTAGTATTGCCAAAACCTATCATGACTGGCAGCAGACCAGCGGTCATCCTGAGGCTCTCGAAGGATACCGCAATACACCGGAGTATTCATACTCCGCCACACTGGATGAAATCAGAGCCAAAGACTACTCCCTGGTACCCAGCAAATACATCGAGTTTGTGAACCGCGATGAGAATGTGGACTTTGATGAAAAGATGACAACTCTGCAACAGGAGTTTGCTGACCTCCTGAAACAAGAACAGGACTCTAAAGATGAATTGCTTAAAGTGTTTGATAAACTTGGTTATAAAATCAGTCTTGAACCATAATTATCTGATGATGAAATATGAGGATTTGACATATAAGATTATTGGTTGCGCTATGGAAGTTCATAAACAACTAGGTAATGGATTTCAGGAAGTGATTTATCAAAGAGCCTTAGCCATCGAAATGCAAATGCAGGGCATTGAGTTTAGTAGAGAACATGAAATGGCATTACAATACAAGGGATATGACATTGGTACCAGGAGGGTTGACTTTTTTGTTGAAAACAAAATAATGGTTGAAATAAAAGCCCTGATAAACCTTGAGGATGTTCACCTCGCACAGGCCATGAATTATGTGGAAGCGTATGGACTTGAAATTGGTTTACTGATAAATTTTGGAGCAAAAAGCTTACAGCACAAGCGGGTTCATAACAACAGTTTCATCCATGACGGGAATAAAAAATCAGGGAATCTGGTCAGTCATGAAAATCAAGGTTCAGACAATTTTCAAAACCCTGGGCTATGAAATCGAACTATAGGAAGATCGGGGAATTTATTCATTTGGTAGATGAGCGAAATAAGGATTTGGAGATCACAACCTTATTGGGCTTAAGTATCAGTAAAGTCTTTATTCCTTCAGTGGCCAATACTATTGGTTCGGACATGGCCAATTATAAAATCATTCGAAAGGGACAGTTTGCATGCAGTATTATGCAGGTTCGAAGGGATAAGAAAATGCCAGTCGCATTGCTTCAGGATTTTGAAGAGGCTATCATTTCTCAGGCTTATCCGGTTTTTGAAGTAAATGATCCACTGGAATTGGATCCTGAGTACTTGATGATGTGGATGAGCAGAAGCGAGTTTGATCGACATGCTTGTTTTCTGGCAGTGGGTGGAGTTCGTGGTAGTCTGGAATGGGAGGATTTTCTGGAAATGCCAATTCCTGTTCCCTCACTCGAAAAGCAGCGAGAGATCGTAGCGGAATATAACACAGTAGTCAACCGCATCAAACTCAACGAGCAGCTCAACGAAAAACTGGAAGAAACCGCCCAGGCACTGTACAAGCGTTGGTTTGTAGATTTTGAGTTTCCAGTGGAGCTGTCCTCCCCTCAAGGGGAGGTGCCTGAAAGGCGGAGGGGTTACAAATCCTCCGGTGGCCACATGGTTTACAATGAAGAGCTTGGGAAAGAGATTCCTGAGGGATGGGATTTAATGAATTTATCTGAAATCTGCGAGATTACTTTTAGTAAAAGAATATATCAATCTGAGTATACTTCTGAAGGTGTGCCATTTTACCGTAGTAAGGAAATAATCTTGAAGAGCAAAGGTTTACCAATCCATAGTGCACTCTATATTTCACTTAACCGACGCAATGAAATTGTAAAGAAATTTGGTGGAATAAATGAAGGTGATATTTTATTAACAGCAGTTGGTACAATAGGAATAAGTTATATGGTAAGTGAGAAGGATGATTTTTATTTTAAAGATGGAAATCTCTTCTGGTTTAGGTTGTTTAAAAAGAGAGGTTATAATTCCTTGATTTTCGAATGGATGCAGAATGAATTATTTGCCAATTCTTTAGAAGAAATCACATTTGGTTCCACCCAGCGTGTAATTACCACAGCTGCTGTGTATTTAATGAAGCATTTAATTCCAAAAGACCAGACTCTATTTGAATTTGATAATAGGATAAATGGTTTGCGACAATATATAGTTAATCTCAAGGAGCAGATTAGTACGCTTTATGAAATTAAAAATCTAATCCTGTCTAAAATGACTGTAGTAGAGGAGGAGAGGGAGGTAGCCTAAAAGTATCAAAATATGGATATAGAGAAACTAAAGAACTTAATTGAAAGCTGTCATTTGAATTTTTTGATTGGATCAGGTGCCTCAAGAAATCATCTAGGAACATTAGGCAATATTGAAGAATTATTAACTGAGCTAGCTAATTCCAAATTTGATGAAGAAAAGAAAATACTACTAGATGCTACCATAAAGTACCAATATTTCATTGTCGCTATTAAAGGGAATCTCGAGATTTTAGATGGTGATGATGACGAATTAAATAAGACTAGAAAATCATATCAATCTTTTATTCACTCTATTAACTATTTCCTTAGAAGACGAAAGAGCAATCTTCTTTCTAAGCAAGCAAACTTGTTCACTACCAACATGGATTTGTTTCTTGAATCCACTTTGGAGCTTGAGAATGCAGAATATAATGATGGTTTTTCAGGTAAACTGAATGCTAAATATGGAACTGAAAATTTTCATAATTCAATATTCAAGTTAAGTACACATTACGATATTCGTTCTGAGGTTCCACTATTTAACCTTTTTAAGTTACATGGCAGTTTGAACTGGCTCGAATCTGAAAAGGGAATTGAATATGATTATGGTCTAAAGTCATTAAACGATATTGCTGGTATCGATTGTCCAGAGGAGGATTTTATTTCTATTCATAGTGATGAAGGGGTGCCATTAAACCTTACTGAAATCAGCTCGAAACTAGAAGAACTTGGAGTTGTAAAGAAAGAAGTACATGAAGCCTTTCTTGCGGCCTATGATAAGTTGGTCATGATTAACCCTACAAAGGACAAGTTTGCAACAACAACCCAAAATCTTCTTTTTTATGAACTTTTAAGAATGTATTCAAATCATTTAGAACGGGAAAATTCAGTTCTATTCGTGTTTGGTTTCTCCTTTGCCGACGAACATGTACGGGAGATCACCAAGCGAGTTGCACTAGCAAATCCAACTTTGTTGATAATCATTTTCGCCTATAATCAAGAAGCAAAAGTGAGTATTGAAGGATTAATTGGTCAAAAGTCCAATATCATAATTCTTGCTCCAGAAGAAGGTCAAGCTGGCTATACATTGGGAACCATAAATGAGAAATTTTTCAAAAATGTGATTACCAAAATTGAAGATCAAAATAAAGTAGCCAATGTCTAAAAATACTCTCGAAATAGAGGATGTTCTTAGGGTAGGAAAGGTTGTTTCTGTAAAGGGACGATCCATCGAAGTGTTGGTTGATAAATCAAAAAACGGGTCTCATTTACTCTACAACGGAGAATTGATTAAGAATATTTCGGTAGGAAGTTATGTCAAAATTGCTAAAGGTTTCGAATCGTTCATTGGAAAAATAGAGGGAGAATATATTACTGAGGACAAGGTTTATCAGGATAAAATTTATCTTAATGAAAAAGATAAAATCAAACGAATCCTGAATATTAAACTACTCGGATACATTGAAAGTGGGAAATTCAAACAAGGAATTAAGGATCTTCCGCTAATAGATAATGAATGTTATCTGGTTTCTCAGGATGAGTTTAAGAAGGTTCATTATTTCCTGAAAGAGATCAATGGAAAGCTCGACGAGGAGTTGGAGGTCGGACATCTTGCAAATGAAAGGGGTAAGGAAATCATTCTTGGTGTCAATAGTTTATTTGCAAGTCATATTGGAATTTTCGGCAATACTGGAAGTGGTAAGTCTTACACCTTAGCAAGTCTTTATCATCGTTTGTTCGAGAAATATAAGGATGAACAGCGATTTAAAGAAAACGCCAAGTTTATAATAATTGACTTCAATGGGGAGTACCTAATGCCAGAAGGCGATGACAATATTATTGTACATTCAGAATACAAAAACACATATAATTTAAGCACTAGAAGAAATGATTCAGATAAATTTCCAATTTCTGCAAGTGAAATCAATGATGATGATTTTTGGTCAATATTCCTGACAGCAACCGACAAAACGCAAAAACCATTTTTAAAGCGCGCTCTGTCCAATGAATTTTATTTCTCAAGGTTTGATACAATTGAAAATTTCCGTTGGTGCTTAGGGAATGTAATCCAGAATCTAATTGAAAGGGGATCCGATAAAAGTGATATACTTCAGTTCCTGAGTGAAACTTCCAGTGCAATTGGTGGTAATGCTACTCTTGAAGAAATTCGAAATGACTATTCATCTAAATTAAAATGGCATAATTCGAATACTACGTTCTATTATGAAACTCCACCCACAATTTATTTAGCTGATCCTCAATTTAAAGGTGTGGTAATTGATCAGCCGATCAATCAGGTAAATGTCGACCTGAATAGTGTTTCTGATTTACAAAAAATCAGATTGAGAGTGGTATTTGAGTATTATAATGAAATTGCAAAATTCGATCTTAATACTGAGCATATCTCACCTCTAATTAAACGGCTGAAGAGGATCGAAGAACTTGATAGAATTATTACCATATCAGATGATTTCAGCGATAATTTTTTAGACATAATTTCATTATCAGATGTCAATACCTCTATGAAAAAAGTTATTCCCCTGTTAATCTGTAAGCAGGTATATGACAAAAAAAAAGCAAGCAAGAGATTCATCTAAGTACCTGAATATTATCATTGACGAAGCACATAATATTTTGTCTTATAGTTCTCAGAGAGAAAGTGAAACTTGGAAGGATTATCGCTTGGAGACTTTTGAAGAGATTGTAAAAGAGGGCAGGAAATTTGGTGTGTTTTTAACCATAGCCAGTCAGAGACCATCGGATATTTCACCAACTATAATTTCTCAACTACATAACTACTTTTTGCACCGTCTCATTAATAATAAGGACATTGAAGCAGTGGAAAGAACCATTTCATATTTGGATAAGGTGTCATTTGACTCTCTTCCGATATTACCAACCGGAACATGTGTTCTTGCTGGATTAAGTGCACAAGTACCACTTATAATTGAGGTTAATAAGATTCCAGATGAGAATGAGCCTCAGAATAAGACGATAAAGCCAACAGAATTCTGGTCATAAATTATGGTTGATAGGCTTTATATTATCGGAAATGGATTTGATCGCTATCACGGTCTAGACACAAGCTATCAATCATTTGGGTTATATCTGCAGAGGAAACACTGCTACGTAATCTACGAATTATTGACCGAATATTTTGGCTTACCAGACCTTGACGAAGATGATGAAGAAAGCAAGTGGGATCCATTATGGTCGGAATTTGAACAAAGGTTAGCTGAAATGGAATACGATGAAATATTAGAGGATAATTCTTATTATGTAGGAGATGCTGCCGGTTCTAATAAAGCCAGTGATTGGCACGCCTATGAGCAGGTTATGGACGATATTGTTGACAGGCTAACAGTGAAACTTAGGGAGGCGTTTAAAAAATTTATTCTTAACGTATCCTTTTCAACTTCCATTGACTCGATGAAACTGAAATTAGATCAGGATGCGACCTTTTTTACATTTAATTATACAGATACCCTTCAAAGGTACTACGGCATCCCGGACAACAATATTTTACATATTCATGAAAAAGCTTTGGGATCAAAGGAGTTGATTCTTGGACATGGGACAGATCCTGACATGTTTGATCGTCATGAAGACGCGCCTCCAGATGGATTAACAGATGAAGAAATGATGGAGTGGGAGCAGAATATGAATGATCAATATAATTTCTCTTACGAGAGAGGAAAGGATTCGCTGCAGACTTATTACGCAGGTTCGCACAAAACAACAGAATCAATTATTAGAGGTAATCAATTATTCTTTGATCAATTGAAAAATTCTAAAGAGGTTGTTGTTTTAGGGCATTCATTATCAGATGTTGATCGGCCGTATTTCGAAAAGATTATTTCAACGGTTCCCAAAAATTCAAAGTGGATTGTGTCTTTCTACGGGGATGAAGAGAGGAAATCACATAAGCAGCAACTTTTAAAAATGGGGCTCAATGAAAAACAGATTTCTTTAGTAACTATGGACAGTTTAAAATGAAATTTTCTATAGCAAACATCAAATCCAATGCCTGAAACCACCCGCATAGAATACAAACAAGAACTAACCGATGGTTTAGAGAAAGAAGTCATCGCCTTTCTCAACTACCATGAGGGCGGTATCATCTACATAGGCATAGACAAATCCATGAAGACAATCGGGCTTACTGACGCTGATGGTTCGGCACTCAAAATAAAGGACAGGCTCAAACACAACATTGCCCCCTCTTGTCTTGGGCTTTTCGATATTCAGATTCAGGAAAAGGATGGTCTTGACATCATCAAGCTCATTGTGGCCAGTGGGCCTGAGAAACCCTATCACCTTCCCAAATATGGCCTGACCCCCAAAGGCACCTATCTGAGAATTGGCACAGCTGCAGAGCCCATGCCTCAGAAGTTGATCGATGAACTGTTTTCCAAACGTACCCGAGCATCCATTGGGAGGATCCGCTCCAATCATCAGGATTTGAAATTCGAGCAGTTAAAGATCTATTATCAGGAGCAAGGTAAGCCCCTCAATGATGCTTTTGCTAGAAACCTGGAATTACAAACAGAATCCGGCGATTTGAACTATGTAGCCTATCTTTTGGCAGATGTAAATACCAATTCTATCAAGCTGGCGAAATATTCTGGCAACACTAGGGTAGATTTAATAGAGACCAATGAATACGGCAATTGCTCTTTGGTAAAGGCGACCAAGCAAGTGTTGGACAAAATTGAGTTGGAGAATAAGACCACAGCACAAATCACGTCCAGTATGCGAAAAGAAACACGTCTGTGGAATCCCATTGCACTGCGTGAAGCCATTATCAATGCTTTCGTTCATAATGATTACACCAAGGAAGTACCACCCAAGTTTGAGATATTTGGTGATCGAATAGAAATCACCTCTGCGGGGAGCCTGCCGGATGGCTTAAGCCAGGAGGAGTTTTTTGAGGGCTACTCAGTTCCCAGAAATAAAGAAATCATGCGCATCTTTAAGGATCTGGATTTGGTAGAGCAGTTGGGGTCTGGTGTACCTCGTATCTTGGAACATTACGGCAGGGATTGTTTCAAGTTTAGCGACAACTTTCTGAGAATGTCTTTTCCTGCTGCCGTACCTATCACCTCTCAGTCTGGTAACCAAGTGAGTAACCAAGTGAGTAACCAAGTGAGTAACCAAGTGGATCTCGATAAATTAGTAGAAGCCATTAAAAGAACTTTGCAAGGTGAGCCATACCAGCCTGCAGACACCAGCCTTCGCAAATACACCGAAGAAGCACGGGATCTTTCAGAAACATCAATAAAAATCATTGCTTTTTGCCAAACCCCTCGCAAGCGAAAAGAGATACTTGAAGAGGCCTTAGGTCTTTCCAATCAAACCAAAAACTTCAAAGCGAATATATCACCATTGATCGATGCTGATTTCATCCAATATACCATCAAAGACAAGCCCAATAGCCAGCACCAAAAATACGTGATCACTACTAAGGGCAAAGTAGCCTTGTTTGTCAGAAACTATCAGGAAAAATGAAATTCACCGAATCAGCCCTGGAAAACGCCTTTCTTGAACTGCTACAAGAACAAGATTATACCTACGAAAAAGGAGAAGATATCCCTCGCAATCCTTCAGAAGTACTTATCAAAGAGGATTTGAAGACTTACCTTCGGGAGAGATATAAGTTCGACCAAATCACTGAAGTAGAAATTGATGGCATCATTCGCCATTTGGAAACATTCCCTGCTTCTGACCTCTACGAAAGCAATAAAGCCATCATGAAATTTATCACCGATGGTTATACGCTGAAAAGAGAAGATCGGAGCAAAAAAGACTTGCATATCGAGCTGGTTGATTTTAGAAAATCGAAACAGGAAAGTGCATCATCAGAAGCATTATCGGTGGCTGCAGAATCATCAGAAGCCTACAGTGAGCCAGCCAATATCTTCAAAGCAGTAAATCAGTTTGAGATCATTGGTTTCGAAAAGCGCATCCCGGATGTTATCCTGTTTATCAATGGCTTGCCTCTTGTAGTAGTTGAGTTCAAAAGCGCCATCCGTGAGGAGGCCACCATTTTCAATGCTTATGAGCAATTGACTATTCGATATAAAAGAGATATTCCGGAACTTTTCAAGTACAATGCTTTCTGTATTATCAGTGATGGCGCCAACAATAAAGCAGGTTCCTTCTTTGCCAAATATGATTTCTTTTATGCCTGGCGAAAGATCAATCCAGAGGATACCAAGGAAGTAGATGGCATTGCTTCGCTTCATACCATGGTCAAAGGAATGCTGGATAAAAACCGTCTTTACGACATCATTCATCATTTCATCATGTTTCCTGATGCCAGCAAGAAAGATGAGAAGATTGTTTGTCGATATCCACAATATTACGCTGCTACCAAGCTTTTCAACAACATTCTGAACCATCAGAAACCCGAAGGTGATGGTAAAGGAGGCACCTATTTTGGTGCAACAGGTTGTGGTAAAAGCTACACCATGCTTTTCCTCACCAGGTTGTTGATGAAAAGTGTCTATCTGTCCAGCCCAACCATCATTTTGATTACAGACAGGACTGATCTGGACGATCAGCTTTCCGGTCAGTTTACCAATGCCAAACGTTACATTGGTGATGATCAGGTAATCAGCGTGGAAACCAGAGACCATCTGAAAGAATTACTCCAGGGACGAAACAGTGGAGGCGTTTTTCTGACCACCATCCACAAATTCACCGAAGCAACTGATCTCCTCACGGATCGTACCAATGTGATTTGCATTTCCGATGAGGCTCACAGAAGCCAAATCAACCTGGATCAAAAACTGAAAATCACTAAAGATGGCGTGACCAAAACTTTTGGTTTTGCCAAATACCTCCACGATTCATTACCCAATGCCACTTATGTCGGTTTCACCGGCACACCAATTGATGCCACCATGGATGTTTTTGGTGAAATTGTGGACAGCTATACCATGACCGAATCAGTGAAGGATGAAATCACCGTTCGCATAGTCTATGAGGGCCGTGCTGCAAAAGTCATCCTCAACAATCAAAAGCTCAAGGAGATTGAAGCATACTACGCCCAATGTGCGGAGGATGGCAGCTCCGAACATCAGATTGAGCAAAGCAAAAAAGCTTCGGCACAGATGAATGCGATCATTGGTGATCCTGACCGAATCAAGGAAGTAGCCAATGACTTCATCAAACACTATGAGGAACGTGTTTATGAAGGCTCCACAGTAAAAGGCAAAGCAATGTTTGTCTGCAGTACTCGCCCAATTGCTTATGAGTTGTACAAAGAAATCATATCCCAAAGACCGGATTGGGCAGAAATCAAAATAGCAGAAGAAGGTGCTGTCTTGACTGAAAAGGAAAAGCGGGAAATCAAACCCATGCCTCGGGTCCAGATGGTCATGACCAGAAATCAGGATGACCCGAAAGAATTGTATGACTTACTAGGCACCAAGGATGATCGAAAAGAGCTTGATCGCCAGTTCAAAGAAGCCAAGTCCAATTTCAAAATTGCCATTGTGGTAGATATGTGGCTCACCGGTTTTGACGTACCTTTTCTGGACACGATCTACATCGATAAGCCGATCAAACGTCACAACCTCATTCAAACCATTTCTCGGGTGAACCGAAAGTTTGAAGGAAAACCGAAAGGTTTGGTGGTGGATTACATTGGCATCAAAACCGAAATGAACAAAGCCCTGGCACACTACTCCAAAGTGGATGGTGCCAATTTTGAAGAAATCGAACATTCCGTGAATGTGGTAAAGGATCAGCTGGATTTGCTTTCACGATTGTTTCACACCTTCGATGATACATCATATTTCGAAGGTTCGTCCGTAAATCAACTCAATTGCCTCAACAATGCCGTGGAATTTGTCCAGATGACAAAAACCATTGAAAACAGATTTCTCGGTTTGGTGAAGCGACTCAAAGCTGCCTATGACATCTGCTGCGGAAGTGAAGAAATCACAACGGAACAGAGAGACTACATCCACTTTTACCTGGCCATCCGATCCATCGTGATAAAACTCACACGAGGAAATGCTCCGGACACAGCCCAGATGAATGCACGGGTGAGAGAAATGATCTCGGAAGCACTCAAAAGTGATGGTGTGGAAGAAATCTTCAAAATAGGAGAGGAGAAGCAAAAGGAGTTTGACCTGTTTGATGAAGAACACCTTGCACGTCTGGAAAAGATCAAACTGCCAAACACCAAAATGAAACTCCTTATCAAATTGCTTTCTCAGGCATTGGACAACTTCAAAAAAATCAACAAAGCCAAAGGCACAGATTTCTCCAAACAAATGAAGGCCATTGTTGACAAATACAATGAACGCAAAGAGCAGGATACATTCAGGGGAGAAGTTGTGGATGACTTCTCCAATGAAATCATTGAACTCTACAGGGCATTGCTGGAAGAAAGAAAATCATTTGGAGAGAAAGGGATTGACATTGAGGAAAAAGCCTTTTATGACATCCTGTTTTCACTTTGCAAAAAATATGACTTTAGCTACCCTGAGGACAAACTCATAGTATTGGCATCAGAGGTGAAAAAGGTTGTCAACAACATCGCCAAATATGCCGACTGGAACAAAAAAGAAGACACCAAAGCCGAGCTGAGAGTAGAGCTTCTCCTCCTCCTCAAAAAGCACAACTACCCACCAGTGGACAAAGACGAAGTGTACAAAGAAATCTTCGAACAAGCCGAGAATTTGAAGAGGTATAAGGGGTGATAGTTTTTATGTTCTTGCATTTCAAGTTACCTCATAATAGACTCTAAGAGAATCACCCAATTCATCAAATTCCGACTAAAAAAATTAAGAATATTAAGTTTTATTCAAAGGTTGTGAATTAAATTGAAGGTAATTGTTTTCAATTAGCCTACATGGCTATAATTCACTGACCTGATGCAGCTAATTACCAACAATCCTTATCATGTTTTAGGATTGCTATCTGATTCGCCACAGAGAGTAATCGAACGTCAAAAAGGAAAAATCAATGCCCTTCAGAGGGTAGGAAAAGATATCGAGTTTACAGATGATATTTTGGCTATTGGATTTCCAAATCGTAAGAATGGGTCCATAGAAAGAGCCTTTTCGCAAATTGAGATAAATCAAAACAAAGTTTTTCATTCTCTATTCTGGTTCGTCAATACTAATCATCTGGATGAAACCGCATTAGGCTATCTAAGAACTGGGGATATTGACAAATCCCTGGATATCTGGAATAAAATCACTAGGGGCAAATCAGTAAATGAAAAGAATTTTGGAGCATTCAATAACCTTGGTACTCTCAAACTATTTTATTCCACCAAATTTGAAAATTTCATTACTGAATCATTTCTAGATGCAATCAAGCTCAAAATCGAGTTAATAAAATCAGAAGCATTCTCTAATTATTGTCAATTAGTTGCCGATGAAACTTATGTTATAAATACTGAGAAGGTTCTCATGGATTTAATTGGAAGTATAATGGATGAGCATAAGTCCAGTAATATCACAAGCCCGAAGAACTTGCCGGCCTTGATCAGCAAACTTGACTCCAGTATATCATCACTTTTATCAGAAAATTTAGCAGATGAGCCTTTTGTTAATATTGAATCAGCTTTAGATCAAACCAAAAAGAATCGATTATCATATCCAAAAAAAGGGCAAGCCTTAGCAAAGAAGCTTATAATCAGCACCAAATCTGACCATAAAACACTGAAAGATATTTTGGGTAAGAGTGACCCAAAATTCCAGCTCATCTCTGACAAGTTGGCAAAGGAAATTCTTCAATGTGGTGTAGACTACTTTCAGGAATATAGGGACTTGGATAAGGATAACTTGGGATCTAATGTAATGAAGTTACTTAAGTATGCTCATTCAATAGCTATAGGCATTCAAACTAGGGAACGGATTGAGCAAAATATTGAAGGCCTGGAGGAATGGATAAGTTCAGAAAATTCTCGTAAGAAGAATGAGGAGATAGAATCTGAATTAAGTTTCCTTGTCGAACAACTTGAAAATTTCGAAAGTGTCACAATTTCTTTAGCAAATGTTGAGTCATTTATCAAAAAATGTAGGCCAAAATTGTTAACAATTAGATCGGTGTTTGGGAGAGATGATGAGTTTTACCTTAAATTAAGTAGCGCGATTGTTAGCAGTGCTCAATCGATGCTTGTGTCTATCGTTAATAAGTCTCAAGATTTTTCATTACCGATTTCAACAAGAACCGCAGTTACTGGTGCATTCAAACAGTCAAAGGAACTTTTAGATTTTGATATGATCCCTGAACTAAATGATCAGTTTCAAAGAAACTTTGAAACACTGAGAAATATGTATGATCAATATATTCAATTATCATCGACCCCATTCTTAACTAACTCCCCATCCAAAACTCAATCACAGACCATCAAAACCTCTTCTGACAGTCATTCTCAAACTAATAAATCTCGTCCTCCAAGAACTCAAAATTCCTCCAATAACAATGGCTTGTTAATTATTTTAGGAATTGCTGCAATATTGATAATTATCGCTGCTATTTCTAACTCGAATTCTAATTCCAGAAGGTCTTCCAACAATAACTATCCTAGCTATTCTCCGTCTAATTCTTCTTCCAACTATAGTCCTCCAGCGAGCACAAACAAGACCCCGATAAAACCTAAAATTACAGTAAGTAAATACAAAGGAAACCAACTTAATAATGGTGATTCACCATATAATTCTGTTTTTGGAAGTGGTGTTTATGATAAGTCTGTGAATAACTGGGTGCAATTCAAGAATGGCAATGCACATGATGTAGTTATTTGTTTGGTCAATGTCTATTCTGATAGAACCATTAGAAATGAATACATCAGAGCGGGATCCACATTCCAAATGACCAATATTCCAAATGGCACATATTATATCAAGGGTTTTTATGGAAATGACTGGAATCCCTACAAAAAAATTGATGGAACTAATATTAAAGGAGGATTTGACACAAATTTTAGCTTTAGTAAATCAGACGGTTACGGTGACCGACTTAGTCTTCAGGATAATGGTTATCAATATTCTACTTATGAGGTAACTCTTTATTCCGTCTCTAATGGAAACATGTCTCAGGAAGGCATTAGCCAATCCGAATTTTTCAAGTAAACCAACATTTCTTATGAAAAAAATACTACTGACCCTATTATTTATAGTTTCATATTGGTTTTCAATTGCCCAATCCGATAGCATTAGAATTCGAGATATTGAGGCAAAGCTTGAGGTCATTAACCAAAACTTAAGTACGGCTAAATCTGACTTGATTAAGCTCCAAGAGGTTAACAATCGCCTCTCTCGCAATGTCAATGATCTTATATTATCCGGGCAAACAACAGATTCTAGACTTGACAGCCTTCAGATTTTACTTCAAAGGAATAGCCAGTCAATTGAGGAACTATCTGAATTAATTTCGAGCCAGAAGACCGAACTCACTGGGCAAATTCAAAAAACGGAACAATCCGCTTCTGAAAGAATAGAATCACTTGATGAATCTCTAAGCAAGAACACCTTGTACTGGATTATTGCTGTTTTAGCAGTCGGATTGATCACATTGGGATTATTCTTTATGCTTCGCAAACGAGTTTCAGATAATCAATCTTCAATAGTAGAAAACATCTCTTCCACAAGAAAACAATTGGAACAAGAAGGCATTCGACTGGATGAAAAACTTATCGGCATAATGGAGACCCAGTTAAAAGTAATTCAGGAAGAAAAGACATCTTCAACCAGCACCTCAGAACCGGATCACTCACTTGCCTTGAAAGTCGCGGATGAGATTGTCAGAATAGAAAAGAATATCAGTCAAATGGATGAAGGCACAAAGGGTCTTAAGCAATTAGCAAAGGCGGTTGAACGCATTAGAGACAACTTTGCTTCAAATGGTTATGAAATGGTTGATATGTTGGGTAAACCTTTTGACGATGGCATGAAAGTTACGGCCAATTTCAGGCCAGATGAAACCTTGGCCGAAGGAGAAAGAATCATAAGCAGGATAATAAAGCCTCAGGTTAACTTCAAAGGAGTCATGATTCAATCAGCTCAAATCGAAGTATCACAAGGAGAATAAACAAATCAAGATGTCAAGAATAAAAATAGATTACGGAATAGACTTGGGGACTACCAATTCTGCCATTGCCAGAATGGAAAATGGCGAACCAACAATTAAGAAAACTGATACTCAAGAAGACACAATGCCTTCAGTTGTTGGCTTCAATAGAAAGAAATCATTACATGTAGGAAAACAAGCCTGGAATGTATTGAAATCCGAAAAACTTTCGGCAATGAAGAAATGGGATGACACCAAAATAAATACCTTCATTGAATTCAAACGAACCATGGGAACGGACAAGAAATACCAAAGTTCCCACATGGAATCAGTTTTTAATTCAGAGCAACTCTCATCAGAAGTCCTTAAAAAGCTAAAATCCTTCATCTCTGATGATGCGTTTCAGTCGGTTGTAGTAACCGTTCCTGCCAAGTTTGATATTCGTCAAAAAGATGCAACGCTGAGAGCTGCAAAGCTTGCCGGGTTCAATCATTGCGAACTTTTACAGGAACCAATCGCTGCTTCAATGGCCTATGGCTTATCCACAAGCAACAAGAATGGCTTTTGGGTGGTGTTTGACTTTGGTGGTGGAACATTTGATGCAGCTCTAGTGAAAGTAGCAGATGGCATCATTAAAGTGGTTGATACTGATGGTGACAATTACTTAGGTGGTAAAAATCTTGATGCTGCAATTGTTGATGAAATTATCATTCCATATTTCGAATCTGAATATTCGATTGATAGCATTCTTGAAGATGATAAAAAGAAACGAATACTTCAGGAAGCAATGAAATACTATGCGGAAGAAGCTAAAATACAACTCTCCTTCAAGCCAGATCACAATGTTCTTTCAGATCTTGGCGACATCCCCGGAGAGGATGATAATGGTGAAGAATTTGAACTGGACATCACGATTACCCAAGAAGACCTAAGAAACGTGCTCGGCCCTATTTTTCAAAGGGCTATTGATATAACATCAGATCTGCTTAATCGAAATAATTTAAGCGGCTCTAAGCTTGATTCTCTTGTTCTAGTGGGTGGCCCTACTTACTCACCAATTCTAAGGTCGATGCTCCATGATCAGATCAAAAAGCCTGATACCAGCGCCGATCCAATGACGGCAGTAGCTGTAGGTGCATCACTTTATGCATCAACTATTGATATAAGTGACGAGGTTAAGGAAATCACAAGGGATAAAACCAAGGTTCAATTGGACATTGGGTATAGTGCGACATCAGTTGAATTAGAAGAATGGGTAACAATAAAGACGATTCCTGTAAAAACTGAAGGCAGTATTCCAAACCCAATATTCGCAGAAATTATCCGTGGTGATAAGGCATGGTCGTCGGGAAAGGTTGTAATTAATGCTCAAGGAGAAATAATTGAAGTAAAGTTGCTGGAAGATAAATCCAACAGCTTTGAAATATCTTTGTTTGATGAGTCCGGAAATCGCGTGATATGCGAACCTGATGCCTTTACAATCCTTCAAGGAATTGGTGGAACTGATTCCGCTGCTTCATTACCGCATAACATAGGTATTGAAATAAAGAGAAGGAGTGATAGTCGATTAATTTTCTCAACAATTGATGGGTTAAGAAAAAATCAAAGTTCACCGGCAACTGGAACAAAGAATAATTTAAAGACGCAAAAGCAGATTCGGCCGGGGATGACCTCTGATGTCATAAAAATTCCAATTTATCAAGGGGATGATGATGCCGAAGGTTCAAGAGCTATTTACAACAAGATAATTTATTCCTTAACCATAACTGGAGATGATCTTCCTGCACTTTTGCCGGAAAATTCAGATGTAGATTTGACCTTTGTAACAGACAGATCTGGACGAACTGCTTCTGTGAGAGCCTTTTTCCCTCTATTGGAGCACACTGTTGACCTACAGATTCCTGAAGAGTCAAGTAATGAAATCGAATCTGATTTTCTTGAAAGAGAATTATTAAATGGAG
>JAUIAO010000060.1 GCA_030425425.1 Bacteroidia bacterium
AGTAGTTATGATTTCCGTGTGAAGGCTTTGGGAGATTTACCTGATATCTGGGATTCGGAATGGTCGGCATTGCATACGGTAGTACCGTCAGAGGCTCGTCGCGCGGCTACCCCAACGAACGTATCAGCGCTCGTTATAGGGATGGACATAACAATAAGTTGGGAAGATAATAGTAATGTGGAGACAGGTTATCAGATCCAAGCGAGTAAGAATGGGGGAGGCTTTTGGACGATCGCTACTATGTCTAGCAATGTGATGAGCTACGATTGGTCAGGCGGAATAGCGGGTAGTAATTATGATTTCCGAGTGAGAGCATTGGAAAGTGGGAGTGCTATTTGGGACTCAGAGTGGTCGTTATTGGGTAGTGTATCATACAATCCATCAGCAAGAATGATCGGTGGTTCACAAGATCAAACAGAACAAACCTTCAGCATCTATCCGAACCCAACAGCCAACTGCCTAACGATCAGGGGCGAAGATATCCGAAACGTCAAATTGACAGATCTGAATGGCAGAGAGCTACGAGTAGATATCACAGAGCGATCAGGCGTATATCAGCTGGATATGACGTCAGTGAAACAGGGAATCTATTTGGTAGAGATCACTACAGAAGAAACTACTAAGATTCAGAAGGTGGTGAAGAAGTAAAGAGACTTTAGATTCCAGAGGTAAGACTCTAGACCAAATTATTAGCAACAAAAGCAGCTCAAGTGAGCTGCTTTTGTTGTTTAGCAGTGCTCTGAAATTCGTATTAAATCCAGATTACTAAGTTTCACCCGCATCCACTAACTCTTTAGATTTTACCCCCTTACTTCTTACGGATTACCCCCCTCTTATTCAAACTTTGACCATCTAAATTGGACTTGTTTTTATCCTGATAAACTCAATTAGGACATGATTCATGATTAAACATGTTTTGAGGGTTTATCACAAATCTTAAACAAAAACCTATGATACAAATTCAACAACTATTTTTTAAACGTGCATTGCCAGCGTTGCTGTTGATGCTCAGTTTATTGGCATTTCAGCCATTAAATGCTCAAACGTTAATTAACCAGGCATTAAATGCCACAGTAACAGCCACTTATTCAGCTCCATGGGATGGGGATGCCGTAGCTGTGAATAATGGAGAAGTGGGTTATGGCCCGGCAGGAGATGGTACTCCTGAATTAGCTGGTGCTAACGCCTGGTGGAACTGGAGTGATAATCGGCCAGCTTCTGAGAGCCTGGAATATACCTGGGCTTCTGCACAGACATTGTCTAAAGTTATATTGTATTTCTGGGCTGATCGGACTGAATTATCTGGCTGGGGAGATAATGTGGCAGTTCCAGAAAGTTGGAGCCTTCAGTATTGGGATGGTTCAGCCTGGGCAGATGTTGTGTTGGCAGATGGCCAAACTTATACGAGTAATTTAAGTGCTCCAAATGAAGTTGATTTTAATGAAATCAGTACAACCCAATTGAAATTAATACTCAATGCGCAATCTAATGGAACTACTTACGCAGGTGTAGGTGTCACGGAATGGGAAGCCTATACTGTGACCACAGCAAGTGCTGATGCCAGCTTATCAGCTTTGACTGCTTCTGTAGGAACTTTATATCCTGCATTCTCTATAGATACTTATGAATATAAATTAACTGTACCTGCAAGCACTACTTCAGTGGATCTAACGGCAACAGTAAATGACACAGGAAAAGCAACAAAATCAGGAGACGGAACAATTTCTTTATCTGGAGATAAAAGTGTTGAAATCGTAGTTACGGCAGAGGCTGGTAATACTAAATCTTATACCGTGAATATTACTGAGAATTTCATATTTAATCAAAGTTTTGATGGTGATCCAAACCTGCTTAGCTCTGGAAATTATAAAACTGATCATGCTGAACCACGATTAAAAACAGCAAATGGTTGGGCGACAGAATATGCAGGAAATTCAGCAGGAGGAGTGTTTGAATATGGTTCTACAGCCCAGTTGAATGATTTTACCGTTCCAGCTTTGGATGCGGATGGTGCTACGCCTGCCGCAGGAAGTGGTTGTTTAGGAGTTCAGACATCTTGGGGAGATCAGGCTCTGTATTTTCAAGATGTCACTTTATCAGCGGGTACATACAAAATATCTTACAAAGCTTACAATGCTCATACCTCAAACACAAATACTCAAAGTTTGGTTGGATGGGTGCCTAATTCTGGTTCTTCATTCTTGTCAACTCTCACTAGTTTCCCAGTAGGTGCATGGACCGCCGATGAAGTTTTATTTACGCTAAGTGCTGAAACATCCGGTAGGATTCAGATTGGTGTGAAAGATATAGCTGGTGGTTCAGGAAGCAATCCAAGATTATTCTTTGACAACTTTAATATTGAAACTGTTACCCAGAGTGCGGATGCTCAATTAAAAACGCTTTCTGTGGATGCAGGTACTTTGATTCCGGCATTTGATCCTGATATAACTGAGTATTTTGTATTTGCTCCATCCTCTACTACCAGTGTAAATGTGAGTGCATCTGCGAATGACGAGAATGCTCAGGGTATTTCAGGTACAGGTGCCGTAGATGTGAATTCCGGAAGCGGATATACGACTATTACGGTAACAGCTGAAGCGGGCAACACAAAGGATTATGTAGTACAAGTATTTGTGAATGATGCATCTAATCTTGTGAGTTGGAGCGATGGAAACGGTGGTGTTGCTACAGTTTCAGGATCTGCTCCTAACGATTATGGTTGGGCTAATACTTCTGGCTATAATACCTGGACAGACTATAATGGAGGCGGTGGTTGCCGACTTAGAGATAATTATTCCGGTTATACTTATGAAGATGGAGGTGCCACAGTAACAGGTGCTCAGTTACTATTGAGATATGATGGTGATGCGGCAAGTGAAACAGCAGCATTCACCTACCCGGTTGTATTAGAAGCTAATACAGTTTATGATTTCTCTTTCGATTATGTATATGGAGGCAGTGGTTCTGCTCCAGGAGTGCTAACTGCAGGAATAGGTACTTCTAATGATGATGTTTCGGATGTAGCATCAAAAGATTTTGAAACAGCAAATAGCACTACTCTTTATAGAAAAGGAACTTTGACCTTTTTGTCTGGATCTGCAGGTGTTTATTACCTGAAGTTTAGTTGCAATGAGCGTTCATGGCAAGGTGTTAATAACCTAAATATTTCAACTTCGGATGTAATCGTATGGAATGGAGTTTGGTCGAATGGTAGTGGGCCTTCGGTCTCAGATGATGTTTTAATCGCGGCTCCATATACCGTAAGTTCTGATTTGCATGTAAACAATTTAGAAGTTGGTAGCAATGGTAGTATCACTGTTGAATCAGGTGCTTCATTGGTAATCATGGGGTCTGCGATCGGAAATGCGACTATCAATAGAAATACAACAGGCGATGCAGGTTACAGCATTGTTGGTGCACCTGTATCTGGTGCTGATTTAGCAGATCTTAATGCAGATTATCTATATTCTTGGGATGGAGCACTCTACAATGCAGAGACTTCAGGTACTATGACTCCAGGTGTGGGTTATTTTGCTGGTTATGATGCTGTAAGCCCTGAAATATCTTTGACTGGTGCTTTGGTTTCTGGAAATCAGTCGGTAGCTGTTACTGGTGAAGTTTCAGGTACACATGATGGGTTTAATCTGGTAGCCAATCCGTATGCATCAGCAATTGCAGTTGACCAATTCATCGCAGGAAATAGTGTTTCTGCCGTATATCTATGGGATGATGGTGGAGCAAACAACGGTGCTGATCGTGCTGGTGATTACTATGTAGTGAGTACCATCGGATCTGTGGATAATACAGTAGATTTAAGTCCTTCAGGCAACGGAACAAAAGGTGCCACAGGAGCTGAAAGTGGATTTATTGGATCTGCTCAGGGATTCTTTGTTTATGCTTCAGCTGACGGAACAGTTGATTTCACACCTTCGATGCAATCAACAACCGCTGGTTCCAATGCTGATGTCAACTACTACAGAACAGTACCTCAGTCAACTCTCAAACTTTCATTGAGTGGAGCACATTACAATGAAGTATTGTTTGGATTCAGACCAGACGCTACAGAAGGTGTAGATAGCCAACTTGATGTTCTGAAGAAAATAGGAAACGAAAACTTTGCTTTTTATTCTTTCATAGAAGAAGGTCAGTATGCAATTCAAGGTCTTCCTGAGTTGAACGGTGAGACTCAGATTACACTGGGTTATGACGTGAAAGAATCTGGTGTTTATCAGTTGTCGATCAAAGAAATAGAAGGAATTGAGGGATATACCGTAGTAGCCAACTATAACGGTGTAGACTATGACCTTTCTGAAGAATCCGCAAACCTAGACTTGTCTGCAGGAAAAGGTCAAATTTATCTGACTTTGTCTGCAAAGAACATTCTTTCTACTGAAAGGATGAACAGCAAATTGCAGGTTCGAGGAAGAGAGAATGGTTTGATGATCAACTTTGAATCTAATAGAGCAGAACAAGTAAGTGTGTATACTATGGACGGTAGAGTGATCTTCAATAGCTCGGTTGTTTTCGATGGAAATAACGCAGTGATCAATGCTACCATCGCTCGCAACCAAGTTTATATACTTAGAGTAAACGATCAGAGCATTAAATTCATCATGAAATAATAACCAACAGAGATATGAAAAGTAACATCATAAAAATAGCCACAATACTTCCAGCGATCTTACTATTTGCAAGCCCTGCGTTTGCACAAGGCGCACCTCCAGCAACACCAATAGATGGTGGGTTGAGTCTTCTCCTGATAGCAGGAGGAGCATATGGAGCCAAGAAGATATATGAGAAAAGAAAATAAGTTATTTCAATATAGTTTTTAGGGAAAAGAGGCTGCCTTTGGGTAGTCTTTTTTTTGTTGCCAATTGCGTATTTCACTTTCATTTTAACGGCAGTACCATTCTATAAAAACTATCTATAATGAAGTAATACGTTGATTTACCCCCTATTGTATTATGAATTAACCCCTGTTTGTGCTTGCTATTTTAATCTTATTTTGATTCAACTATTTATCAATTCTACCTTGGTCAAGATCAGTGTGCCAAGCGTTTCTAAAAATGAACAAAATGAAAACAAATCGACAAAACAAAGTACTAATATGGACCTTCGCACTTATTAGTTTACTATTTTCTGGAAGGCTCTCTGCACAGATCTTAGATTACACCCAGAAAATAGATCCGCCGATTACTGACAAAGCAATTTTTTATGCATCCGTTCTTGTTTCGGATTTGGATGAAAACGGAACAGTAGATGAACTGATTGGACTTTCACAAGGTGATATGGCTGGTTATGGTTCATTATCATGTATCATTAGATGGACTTCCGGAAGTGGTTATGTGGATGCTCACAATGGAAGTGGTTATAGTTTTGATCCTAACAATGCAGTACCACTGCCAGATCTAATTTCCCAGCCTGAAGGCGAAAAATATGAAGTTTGGTTTGAAGTAGATGTAATAGCTGGAAGATATACTCCATGGGTGAAAGGACCAGGAATGACTGATCCTGTCAAAATTCTTGATAATGTGGAATTTAGAGCTAAGGGAGTAGCTCAGTTGGATACATGGACTGCTGTCCACCAGGTAGGAGGCGATCAAGGGTTGGACGTTTTTACTGTAGGTGAGGTAGATCAGGTTGGTGATAGACATCCAAGCTACAATGAAGCAAGTATTAAGCAAGTAAGTTTTAGTCCTTCAGCACTCAATGGAACATGGGATCCGGAGGTGACAAATTACACTGCGACTTTCCCTTATGGAACTACAACTGCTGAAGTATCAGCTACTGCAGTGCAACATGGTACAAGAATATCAAACCAGGGTACACTGGATGTATCTGCTGGTTCAGGACAACTTACCCTGGAAGCAACATCAGAAAGTGGAGATGCCACCAAAACTTACACTGTAGATTGGAGTGTGAATGACCCGGCAAAAGATGCTACTTTAAGTGCATTGACTATTGATGTTGGAGATTCAATTAATTTTCCAGGACTCAGTCCGGCGTTTGGACCTACAACTACCGAATATATGATAACTGTACCATATGGTACAAAAGAAGTAAATGTAAATGCGACAGCAAGTGCTGCTGGTGAAGGTGCAACTGTAGCTGGTGCTGGAATGGTTGATATTTCATCAGGCACAGGCCTTGCAACAATAGTAGTAACTTCCGCTGATCAATCGTCAACCAAAACATATACGGTTGAAATTGTAACAGAACTGTTTAATATCACTGGAATAACCCTTGATGCTACCTTATTCAATGGCAATGTGGTCAACGTTTATTATGGAATATTCGAAAGAGGTAATAGTTACGTGAAAGACCTTCCTGCAGGTACAGTTTCTATTGGAAACCTTTCCGTAACAGCTAATGACAGCAGTGCCATTTATGAGTGGTCAGATGAATTGGTTTTGGTAGATGGTGAGGTCACAACACAACTCACAGCCATCCCTGAAGATTTATCGGATAGAGTAAGTTATGATTTGACGTTTAGGGTATTACCATCTGCTGCACCTACTCAGACAGGTAAATTTGAGACTACTTTATCAGGTACTCATGTGATTTATGCGAAAATTAGTTACCCAAGTCGATATGGAGCTGATGGTGTTTTTGGCCTGAGTAGCGATTACATGACAGAATACTCACAATTTTCTGCCGGATTTAGGTTCGTTAATGGATTGCCTATTCAGCTACACAATGGTGGGTACACTGCCACCGATGGTAATCCAAATATGGCTTATGACACGGTATATCATTGCTGGATGTCAGTAGATTTTACGGCCAGAACCTACAGCGTTTATTATACAGTAGAGGGAGAGACACAGCGATATACGGTTGGTGAAGATGCGGTTTTTAGAAATGGTTTGGATTCTACAGCTACTCAATGGGGTGCTTACAGAAATAATTTTACCGGATACACCGAAATGAATGTGATGAAAGTTGAATTGGTGTCAAGTGTGGGTGATATACCTGATCAAAAGTCGGATGCTACATTATCTGGAATCAATCTAAGTGCGGGTAAACTCAATGAAGCTTTCACTCCAGGTACAAACTCTTACACTGCAACTCTTCCATATCGTGTAACTTCTGTCAATGTGACGGCAGAGGCTACAGATCCTGCAGCCTTAGTCACAGGACAAGGTTGGATTCAATTGGATAGTACTGGAACGGCTACAGACACACTTACTGTTTTATCGGATGATGGATCTGTGACTCAGAACTATTTCATCAGCTTCGATGCGCTATCTGCAGCAGAAGATGCTTCACTAAGTGAATTATTTGTTGAAGAAGGTGCGATTAATCCTGTTTTTGATCCTGAAGAGTTGGCGTATTCACTGACTGTTCCTTATGCTACAGACTCTATTCATGTAGGAGCTGTCGCCAATTCAGATAGTGCAGCTGTTACAGGAGATGGTGCTTACCTTGTTGGTGATGGAGTTACGGTTGATGTTGTTGTTGTCTCCAAAGATCAGTCCGCCACTCAGAATTACACAATTGAAATAACTAAAGAAGCCGCATCTAATGATGCTACCTTAAGTCACTTGAGAGCTAATAATGGTGAGTTTGATAAGGCTTTTGATCCTACTGTATTTGATTATGTTCTAACAGCTGAATTTGGAAAAGAGTCAGTTGAAATTAGATATCTTACAACTCATCCTGGAGCTATAGTATCAGGCGGCGGTACCATAGATCTCGTAGGAAAGGATAAAGAAAATGTTTCGATCGTAGTTACTGCAGAAGATGGAACAACGACAAGCACTTATTCAATTGAAATTTTAATAGGAGAAGCTTCTTCAGATGCAACATTGAAGAATATAATATTGAGTTCCGGCACCCTGAGCCCGATATTTGATCCGGAAACTTACAGTTATACTGTAGATGTGGTTTATGGTACATCTGAAGTGGAAGTGACTGCAGTTGCTAACCAGGAGGGAGCTGTTATCTCTGGTGATGGCACAATAGATGTAACTTCCGGATCTGGCACTGCTAACATATTAGTTACAGCCCAGGATGGTACAGAGTTGACCTATACGGTTGCGATCACCGTTTTGCCAGGATCAGATGATGCCACATTATCTAGTCTAAATGTTCTAAACGCGACTTTAGAGCCAGAATTTGATCCAGCCGTTTTCGAATATATAGCTGTAGTGCCTTTGGGAACCGCAACAGCCACATTGACGGCTGTAAAGAATGATGATAAAGCTACAGTCACTGGAGCAGGTGCTTTGGATGTGATCTCAGGGTCTGGCGTGGCAAATGTTGTAGTGACTTCTGAGACTGGTAATGTTTCTAATACCTATCAGGTAACTGTATATGTTGGATCCAAACCAAAAGAGGAAGAGGTGCTTTCAGCTGAAGATTTACAAAATATATTTAATGTATATCCTAATCCTGCGTCGAATTATCTTACTGTTGATTTGACTAACATTGATCAAACTGATCTAAAGGTATCTGTTTTCAACTTAGATGGAAGAACGAATGAATTGAAGGTTCAGGGTGGTCAGAAGCTAACTGTAGACTTGACCAATTATTCTAAAGGATTGTATATGATCAGAATCGAAACTGCTGAAGGGGTACTTTTCGGAAAGTTCATAAAAGACTAAGTAGTATAACAAGCATTATAAAACCTCGGATATATATTCCGAGGTTTTTTATAATCAAAACGTCAATTCAAGATTAAACTCTCATTTTTTTCTAGACCTCATTATGTGATGATGCAACTTCCGTAGATCAGGTGCTCTCAGAAACTAGTGATTAATCAAAAACTAACACCTAGCAATGAAATATTCATTTATCCTATTTCTTACTGGAATCTTCATTTTTTCTTGCCAGAAAAATGGTAACGTCACCTTAAATGAAGACTATCCCATTAAAAGAGTTGACGTGCGAAACGTCAAGCTCACTGATGATTTCTGGTTGCCAATAATTCATCGTGTTCAGGAAAAAACCATTAAATACGCACTTGAGAAATGTCAGGAAGAAGGCAGATTTGATAATTTCCTCATAGCCGGAGGCCAGATAGAAGGGGAGGTCAGAGGTAAGATGCCCTTTGATGATACGGATGTTTACAAAATCATTGAAGGAGCTTCCAATAGCTTGATCAGCGCACCAAATGCAGACATGGAAGTACTTTTGGATTCAATTATTGAAATTATTGCTATCGGACAGGAGGAAGATGGATATTTAACAACATGGCGTACCATTGACCCAGCCAAACCACCCGCAAACTGGGTGAAAGTAAAGGAAGGGAAGAGATGGGAATCTCTCGACATGAGCCATGAATTGTATAATGCTGGTCACTTGTATGAAGCGGCAGTAGTCCATTATCAGGCTACAGGAAAACGAAATTTTTTAGATATAGCCATCAAGAATGCAGACTTAATTGTTGAAGTATTTGGTGAAAAGGAGGGGCAAATTAATGCTGTTCCAGGTCATCAAATCATCGAAACGGGTTTGTTGAACCTTTATAAAGTGACAGGGCGAGATGCTTACCGAGATCAGGCAAAGTTCTTTCTGGATCACAGGGGTGGGAATGGGTTTGGTCCGTATGCTCAGGATCATAAGCCTGTGACAGAACAGGATGAAGCCGTAGGACACGCGGTGAGGGCTGTATATATGTATGCGGCCATGACGGACATCATTGCAATGGAAAAAAGCAAGCCATATCAAAACGCGGTGCTAGATCTGTGGAATAACGTAGTTGATAAAAAAATGTACGTTACTGGAGGTATTGGGGCTGTTCATCATGGAGAGGCATTTGGTGATAATTATGAACTACCCAATCTGTCGGCTTATAATGAAACCTGTGCTGCTATCGGTAGTGTATATTGGAACAGTCGTCTATTTAACCTATTCGGTGATGTCAAATACAATGATGTGCTCGAACGCACTCTTTACAATGCCGTAATTCCTGGAATATCTTTGAATGGACAGAGGTTTTTCTACCCGAACCCATTGGAATCCGATGGTGTATATGAATTTAATCAGGGAGCACTCACACGTAAGGATTGGTTTGATTGCTCATGCTGCCCGACAAACCTTATAAGATTCCTGCCAGCAGTCCCGGGACTGATATATTCCACAAATGAAAATACCCTTTACATCAATCAGTATATTTCAAATGAAGCTGAAATCCAACTCGATAACGGGGTATTTAGAGTGTCCTTGGAAACTCAATTACCATGGAAAGGCAAAACTGTTTTTAAAATACTGGAAGCACCATCTACCATCGCAGAGATTCGTTTTCGTATTCCTGGTTGGGCCAGAAATCAAGTTGTGCCTTCTGACCTGTATAGCTATCAAGATAGCTTGAATTATCCGGTGGTTTATAGGACTAATTGGGATTCAAATGAAGTCTCCCTGGATGAGAATGAGGAATTTCTATCGATTGAGCGTGCTTGGAGTAGAGGGGAGGAAATAGCACTTGAATTTCCAATGCAGGTACGAAAAGTTAAAGCAACGGAATACGTAAAGGAAGATTCAGGAAAAGTGGCGCTGGAGTATGGCCCACTTGTTTATGCTTTTGAAGAAGCAGATAATCCTGATCGGATGGATGATCTGAAATTGGAGAAAGAATATCGTATTCACTTTAATTCGGATTTACTTGGCGGTGTTAATGTATTGGAAGGTGAAACTGGCTATAAAGCCATTCCTTACTATTCCTGGTCAAATCGAGGACTTGGTAAAATGAAGGTTTGGTTGGATCAGTAATTATTTATTAAGTTAACTCGGATTGAATAATTAGATCAGAATTACCCTCAAATACCTTTCAGCATTTGATTGAAATTAATTTACAATGAATACATTAAGATTTAAAGGTCATTTTTATACCATAATACCATTATTCGGTAGAGCGACTACCCTAATGGAAATGGAAAAATTTGTGAATAACTATATCGTGATAGGTAGAATGCCAATATTTGTTTTATTGCTAATTTTGTCATTCGGATTAACAGCTCAGGACAGTACCCTTCACTATCATTCTGAAGGAAACCCCATTTTTAGTCATAAATACACTGCTGACCCTGCAGCACTTGTGAAGGACAATACTTTGTGGCTTTATACCGGACACGATTTTGAAGGAGGTCAGAAGGGGTATAAAATGAAAGACTGGTTGGTTTTTTCTACTGAGGATTTGAAGAATTGGACAGAATATCCAATTCCGTTAAAAATTGAAGATTTTAAATGGGCCAGAAGTGGAGATGCCTATGCCGGGCATGTCGCAGAGCGAAATGGTAAATACTTTTGGTATATAAGTACTAACTGGTCCGGGATAGGAGTAGCCGTAGCGGACCAACCACAGGGACCATTCAAAGATGCATTAGGGAAGCCACTACTCACTAATGAAGATTGTTTCGCATCTAGTCATTCATGGGCTTGTATAGATCCTGCGATATTTATCGATGATGACGATCAAGCCTGGATTTTTTGGGGGAATGGTCAATGTTATTATGCCAAGCTCAAAGACAATATGATAGAAATCGATGGTGAAGTCAGACAGATGAATTTTGAAAATTTTGATTTTACCGAAGCACCGTGGATTCATAAGTACAAAGGCAAGTATTATCTCACCTATGCTACAGGTTTTCCTGAGAAAATCGCCTATGCTATGTCAGACAATATTGACGGCCCGTATGAGTACAAAGGCATCCTCAATGAAATTGCAGGGAATAGTAATACCAATCATCAGGCTATTGTACAGTTTAAGGGGAAATGGTATTTCATTTATCACAATGGGGGTTTACAAACCAAAGGATCAAGCTACAGCCGATCGGTTTGTATTGAAGAAATGAAATACAACAAGGATAAAACAATCAAAAGGATTAGAATGACCACTGAAGGTGTCTCCAAATAAATGAGGTAATTATCATGAAAATTCAACATTCTGTTCACATTGGCATTGCACTCCTATGCATGGCCTTTTTCCAGGTCAGTGCTCAAAAAAGCATTTACGTACCCTCATCATTTTCTAACCCAAATAGCACTTCCAGTAAATGGGCTTATGCAAGAAGTATGGAGTCCGACAACTGGATTGTTTTCTGGGAAGCTGGATACGGTACAGACCCTAATTCAGATGCTGATCCAAACCTCAGGGTAAATGTAAATAATGTACTTGCGGCTGCTGAGAGCAGTTTTGCTATGTACACCGATTCATTGAAATTTATAGAAAAGGGCAAATCTAAGACTGATAAGTACAAAATGATCATTTTGTTGTTTTATACCTCAGATTGGATCGCAAGTGGGTCAGGTGTGGATGAGGCCATCGGACAGCTAAATCTAAGCGCCTGGGCTGCACGCGCAGGAGGCCATACAGTAGCGCATGAAGTAGGTCATTGCTTTCAGTACCAGGCCGGTGCAGATCAGCACCCTCTGGCACCAGGTGCTCCAATAGTGGGATGGCGCTGGGGGTTGGGTGATAATGGCGCAGGTGGTAATGGCTGGTGGGAGCAGTGTGCTCAGTGGCAGGCCAATAAGGTTTACCCCTCTGAACAATTTGCCGGAAACTTTGGCGCTTATCTTTCCAGTGAACATCGACATATTTTCTGGGAAGGTGCCCGCTATCAGAAATACTTCATCCAGGAATATTGGACAGATCTGCATGGATGGGATTTTCTTGGCAATATGTGGCGAAATACCTTCTTTCCCGAAGACCCAATTGATACTTATAAAAGGTTGACAGACGTGGACCAGGCCCAGTTCAATGATGAAATGTATGAACGAGCTGCACGTTTTGTGACCTGGGATATCCCGCACATTGAAGCCCTAGGTAAAAGTCATATAATGGATCGCGAGATTAATCCGCTTATCGCCGCAGATAATGATTCCTGGATCATCAAAGACACTAAAGTGCTGGAGAATTATGGAATGAATGTGATAAGATTAAATGTGCCGGAAGCAAAAACATGGATTTCAGCTCAATTTAAGGGTATGGCAGGAGCAGCAGGCTATCGATCTATAAATGTAAACGAGGCAGGTTGGCGTTTTGGTTATGTGGCCATGCTTAAAAATGGAGAACGTGTTTATAGTCCCATGTCCATAGCCAACTATGATCAGGCAGAAGGTACCAACCCAATTGATACATTAAAATTTCAAGTGCCTTTTGATTGTGATAAACTTTGGTTTGTCGTTACCGGGGCCCCACAAACGCATTGGCATCATTTGTGGGATGATAGTGATGCAAATAATGAACAGTGGCCTTATAAGGTTTCTTTCAATGTGACCAATCCATATGGTACTTATCATGTCACTGATGATCATATACCTCATAGCGATACGATTGTACATAATGTCAATTTATTACCTGTATCCAATGGCTTTATAACTACTCCGGTTAATGGAAACACCCTGAAGGTCTGCCAATCTTTTAAACTAAACCTGGATGAGATAACTTCATTGATGGGAAGTCAAATCAAATTTAAAAGTATAGATGCTGATGGTACCTATAGTTCTACTTCGACCAATGGTACCTATTTGCATTGGTTTGATGATGAAGGAAATGTAACGTCTCAAGAAAACGCAAGAAGCCATATTACCTCACAGTTTGATCCGCAGACTTTCACTTTTAAAGTGGGCCAATACCCAGGCCGATGTTTGCTGGGAGATCATTTTACAGTACGCCAGGCGTTAGAATATACGCCTACCGGTCAGGATCCTGTTCGTATTGTATTTGTTTTTAATATCAAGATGGTATCATCAAATGACCGGGATGGAGATGGTATCGGCAAGGATTATGATAGCTGCCCGGATCAATACAATCCCGGACAGGAAGATTTGGATGGAGATGGTATAGGTGATGCCTGCGATATGTTTGTGGCGAAGGCCTGGACTTACGGTACGTTGGATTTTGGGGAAACCACTTTGGGAGAAATAGATTCAACAGTCTTTGTGCTGAATAACCTGGGCCCGGATGCTTTGGAAATTACAGAGATCAGAACACCTGATGGAGTAGAAGCTGAGGCGTTGTATGATGAAGTAAAAGGCAACAGTTCTCAACTAATCAATGTGACTTTCGAACCTCAAGAAGTGGGAGACTTTATTGGCACCATTCAGATACTGACGACAGGAGGAGAGGCCACTATGCCGGTTTTGGCGGAGGTACTTGGCGTTTTGGGTACAAAACAGCATTCAGAACTAACTATTTCTCCCAACCCTACCTCAGATTATCTTAGGATAAAGTGGTCAGGTACTCAATCAGGGAATGCACAAATAACCGTATTCGACCTAAACGGACAGGTCCGGAAACAGACACAAATCACCGAGCAGGAACAATCAATTAATATTTCAGGATTGAAGGCAGGAATCTACCTGATCCGTGTTGAAACAGATGAAAAATCTTTAATTGGAAAGTTTGTAAAAGATTAGTGGGTATTGCATTAAAAACTCAACTAATATTATATCCGATAGGTGAGTATCAAAATATCATTCTACTGGTTATCCAAATACTTCACCATTTCACTTGCGGCCAGCAGAAAAGCCCCTACACCAAAGTCACTGGTTGATTGCTCATTAACCACTTGGCCTGGCACTGCGCGTTCACCAATAGGCTGGACATACCCAAGTGTACCGTCATTTTGTATGGCTGTCTCTGATAAGTAATTCCAGGCTTGCTCCACTACAGGGCTATAGGTTTTTGCATCCAGCAACCCATTGTTTATTCCCCAAAGAATCCCATAGGTAAAAAAGGCTGTTCCACTGGTTTCAGGTCCTGGAGCTTGCTGTGGGTCTAGCAAACTTCTGGTCCAATAGCCTTCTTGTTGTTGGCAGGCTTTTAGGTTTTCTGCCATTTTTGTCAATACTTCTGCGTATTCATCATAATGAGGCTCGGATTTTGGTAATAGATCCAATGTTCGCGCATGAGCTGCAATCACCCATCCGTTTCCTCTTGACCAAAAGTCTTTTTTGCCAGAGTTAGTTGTGTGCTGTGGATAGATATACTTTTTATCTCTGTACCACAGTCCTGCCTCTTCATCATAGGTGAGACTTTTCGTATAAGCGTAATACTCATTCAGCTTTTCCAGGTAAATATTATCTCCGGTCAATTCATACATTCTTGGCATCACAGGCATTACCATGAAAAGTCCATCGATCCACCACCAATATTTGTGCTCTTCTGTATTCACTTCATAATTCATAACCTCTAGAGCTCTGGCTGTTTTGTAAGGTGCAGGATTCAGTTTATTGAGATCAATGTAAACCTGAAAGCAAGCCTGCCAATCTCCAAAAAGTACATAATCATCACGCTCGCCATAAGAAAACTTCCATTCATCTGGATTAGTAGATTTAGCGCCCATCCACTGATTATGCGCGGCCCATTTTTGAGAGAATGCTAAATATGCTTCATTTTCCGTAGCATGGTAAGCTTCTATGTTTCCGATATGATAAGCAGCCGCATCCCAGAATGCTCGAACTTCAGCCTTATTATCTGTCTGCCATTTGTTGTTAACCACAGCAATATCCTGCAAAACACTTTCCTTGGATATGGAATAATGAGATTTGCTTTGCTTCACTGTTTTACATGAAAACACGAGTGCCATCAAAATAATTATCGGTAATAAACGAGACATAGGAAAAATTATAGTTTTGGAGTTTTCTATAGTAAAAGATCTGATTTGGCAACTTTATTCAACCTCGGCAACTTCCATAGTTTGAATACCGAAAATTCCTCCTGCTGTGCTTCCGGATTTTGCAACGAATTTTATGGTCACAGAATTGATTTTTTGACCATAGCTATTCGTTTTGTCTCGCACTAGTTCATAAGGTACATCATAGCTCACATCAAAGAACTCGCCTGGTTGATTTTTTGATAAACTTTGTTCACCGATTTTAATATCATTCGCATAAATATCAAAAGTTCTATTGTTATCACTGCCCCAATATGAACAAATAAGTTTGGTGGGTCCTGATGTGGATACTTTCATATTAAAACTCATCCAATTTCGTGAATCAACCCAGTTCAATTCATTGAAGGTTCCTTTGCCCACTTTTAATCCATTTAAATGGTGTTCTTTTTCGGAGGTTCTATTTCCAATTAATACATAATCAATGGCACTGGAGTATTTTGCTTTTATTTTTTCATGTTTCTCTACCAGAGATTTGAAACCTATACTTTCATGATCCTGAAGCCAGATTGCATAGGAGTAGGCTTTGGAATTAGGTTCTGGTTTGTCTTTATTAAACCGGTACCACAAGCCCACATTGGTAAACGGTACCGCCAGAGTTTTCAAATTCTTTCCACTAACAGTCTTCACATCTACCTTATAGCCGGGTCCCAAAAGTTGATCAGGTAATGCTACCTCATCCAAATTGGAGACATCCGAGCGAATATATGCTATTTCGTTGCCTACGTTGTTGGGCATGTCGTTGACTTCCCACCACAAGTTATCTACCGCATAGGCAATAGGTCCACGCATCAATGCGAAAGGTGCGCTTGATGCTCTACTACTGTCAATATCAAAGATGATTTCACCACCTGGTAACCTGCCGGTGACGATATTAGCGAAATGGTCATGCTCTATCCATTGTAATTCCATTGGGAAGATTAGCTCCACTTTATCTTCTGCTCTCCATTTTCTGGTAATATTGGCATAAGAGCCTGGTTGCAGGTCGTTCATAGCCTCTCCATTGATCAATATAGTAGGGTTACTACACCATTCGGGAATTCGAAGTTTAAGTGTGAACGATGTGTTTTTATTACATTTTGGCAATATTGTTATCCGCTCGGATTGAGGGTAGTCAGTTTGAATAGTGAGATTAACTGACTTTTTTTCCGATATTTTAATTTCAGTTTCTGAAGCCACGTACTGATTGATACAGATGGCGTTTTTGGCTGTTGCATAAATGAATGTAGGTAACATAGAGACAATTCTGTGGCCACTACTGGTGCAGCAATCTGGTCCATGAAAGTACTCAAATGGTTTGTATCCATTGGGAGGGGTATGGTATCGGTAGCTATCTCCATCAAACGCCTGGGAGGCAAACACATGATTAAATAAAAGTCGTTCTATGTTGTCCGCATATTTGGGATTACCTGTAATGAGCAATAATTGCTGAGTGAGTTGCATCCATGACATGGTAGCACAGGTTTCTACTACGTTTCCTGTGAGCGGGCGAATGTGATTTTTTTCATAATGCTCACCCACACTCACTCCACCAGTAATATAAGATTGTCTTCGATTTACATCATCCCACACCCCTTTTACCTTTCGGAATATCGATTCGTCACCCGTGATTTGATACAACCTCAGGAGCCCAAGGAAATTCATTTGAAAGGTATGCGAATGGACATAAGGTTGTACTTCATCAATTCCCATGGTGCCATCTGCAACAGAGTCTAGTCTGGAATAGGTATTCCAACCACTCCATTTATCCATATTTTTCACTATCCACTCACTCCACTCAAGATAATTCTTGTCACCAGTAATCTGATATAACCTCAACACTGGGTCAATTAACAAAGTGCCCTCCAAACCACAGTGCACACTATGACCTGCAATCTCTGAAATTCCCTCTGGCACTACATGAAAGTTTTCAGGGCTTCTCAGGTCTGTAGGCCAAAACTCAGCTTTTCCTTCATTAATTGTACTAACAAAATAATCTGCCAGCCCTATGGCTGATTTAAGTGCTGATTCATCTTCCCATTGCTCTGAAGCAGTAATAAGGCCATGCAACATGAAATAAAGTTCATACGGATCCATCCCTCTGAGAGGTTTTTTCGCGGTTCTCAGTGATGGGTGAGTAATACCCAAATATCCGTCTGGCTGCTGAGCATTCTCAAGTCTTACCAAGATGTTTTGAGCTTTATTCAGGAGTGATGAGTCTCTGGATAGAGAAGAACAAAGCACAGCTGATTCCAGCCATTTTCCAGGTTGTTCTCCTATCCACCACCAGTCAGTATGATCTTGAGACTCAACCATAGACACATATCTGTCTATATCAAAAGCTTTTATAGATCCATCCTGGTTAGCTTTGATACGATCACCTACATACCCATGAATACTCTTTATCGAGTTTACGGGTATTTCATTTTGCTGATACGGAATCTTCAGTTGCCCAAACGATATATTGAATATTAATGACAATAAAATGAATATACCAGGTGCCTTTTTCATGATTGAGATTTTTTGTGAGAAGGTTTACAAGAAAAATGACGATTAAAACAGCCCATCAATCCGCATTCCTTCCAGGATCAGACAATGGTTCATAAAATCAGTAGGAGAGGTGCCTTCACTGTCGTAATTCAGGCCATGAGGCCACATATGTACTCCGGATTGGTGTATGACGTCATTGGAAATCCCGCTAATCGCTCTAAGTGCATTGTTGCCGTTAGTGCCTGTCCAGAGATTATTTGACATAAGATTGTAAAATCCTCCGCTCGTACCAATTCCAACCGTATGAGACAGTTCGTGAAGGACAGTTCTTACATTCATAAACGAACGATTCGATCCAAATCTCATCCATCCTTCTATATTCGCATCTGCGGTTGGAACACCAGGCGAGTAGTTGATCCAAACGTGCCTGGCGAAATTGGTATAGGTTTGATGATATCCGATTGCCTCGTTGGCTGATTTAGTAAGTCGAATGTAAGCATCCCACTGATCTGCAGTAGGGTTTTCGGCCATATTCATGGTGTAGGTGATTCTTCGCTCAGCTATTGTATTTATTTTCTGCACTTTACCGTATGTTACACCTCCGGCATTTATAGCATATGTACGAAAGAAATACTCTGTCCCATTTTTCAGGTCCCTGATCAAGGTCAGCTCAGAAGGATTAATATCTGAGGTAGAAGCGTTTTCTATTTGTGGATTTGCATCCTCAGAATATATGATACCCATCTCACCTATTTCTGAATTCCCATTACCCTCACCTAGTATATCGCTTTCCAGGATTGTGTAATATGGTGAAGTAGCCTTGAAATCAATAGAGTCGAGGGTAGGGTTTGTTGCTGTTGTAGCCTCCGCACTGTAAAGTGTATCACCTTCTAAGATCATATAAGCCCTGAAATAATAATTGGAATTTGGAACGAAACCAATGATCATTTGGCTGAAATCACCCGGATATACCGAACCAGAATATCCGGGTTTGACTGTTGGCAAAGTTTCTGACCCCCAGCATATTCCAGCGGCATCCAGCACATCGGCCAATTCAGGAACAAGAACTCCTGACACCCAAATATTTTCTGTAGAAGTGCTATCTATTGCAATATCCAAAGTCAGTCCCGTTGTTATTGAGTCTATTTCTCCGAAATAAGAAATAGAGTCTGTTTGAACATATGCGCGGAAATAGTAAGTTGAATTGAGATCCAGATTGATTAGTTCCACTTCAAAATCAAGGGAACTGCTATTATCAACAACTTT
Organism: Bacteroidia bacterium; assembly: GCA_030425425.1. Lineage (GTDB taxonomy): Bacteria > Bacteroidota > Bacteroidia > Cytophagales > Cyclobacteriaceae > Marinoscillum. The sequence goes on from JAUIAO010000060.1 coordinate 19,353, forward strand.
ATTATCACTCAGATCAGGTGATGGCTCTTTGCTGTAGCAAACTCCTTTTTTCAATTCGACATCTCCCTCACCAGTTACAGAAATTTTACCACCTACTTTTACCTCCCTCAGACCTGACCTGCTTGCTGATTTGGTTTGAATACTTATAGTTACCGGCTGTGATTCGTCCGAACGGTTAATACCAGGATCTTCCGAACTACAACGCATTAATTGCAAGGACAATAGAATAACTGTTGATAATAATATTTCTTTTCTCATTGGTAAAAGGATTTTTCTCTAAAAGGGTTGGTGAGACGATTCACTATTCCTTGATGATTTTCAGAGTTTTGAACCCATTCACTTTCAAGAAATAAACTCCCGGAGACCAGCTACTGACATCTATTGCGGGTTTGGATAGGTCAGAGTACACAATTTGACCTAGAATATTTAAAACATCTACTCTCGAACCAGGTTGGACGTTTTTCAACATCAATATATTCTCTACCGGATTAGGATAGATTTCGAGAGTTTGCAGAGCCGGGCTACTCAGTATAGCCTCTGTTGTAGTAAATGACCATACTTCTCCCGAGTTTACAAATTCACTACCATCTTTTAATACAATATGTTCATCCACCTTCCAGTAGTAGGTAGTAGATGGTTCTAAACTTCCGATCAAACTTGCTCTGTCAAAACTGGTGAAGTCATCCAGAAATGTGGACTCAAGTACCATTGAATCAGGATGCGTGCCGAGATATAATTTATGAAGCTCCTCTTTTGTAGAGTCTGATTGCCAGGTGAGAATCAAATCACGCTCAACATCTACTGCTCCATTGGCAGGATAAGGGTTAGATGCTTTTTGGTATTCTACCGTTGAAAATTCCAATTCTTCTCCAGTTTGGAACTGTCCATCTACATAAGTATCAATTCTCCAATAGTATGTTTTGTTAAATTCAAGCTGATCTATCTCGTATGAGTCCACACCCGCATCGAGATTAGCATGCAAAGGAGGAGGGTAGGAGTCACCAAAATACAATTGCTGTGAGATTGCACCTGACCTGGTATTCCATGCGAGAGTTGGTTCTCTGGAAATTTCCTTCGCCAGATGTTCAGGATAATTGAAGTTAACATCAATTTCTCTATCACCACTGTAAGCAAATGATGTAGGGTGATTATAGTAGGCCCATCCTCCAGGAGTTCTGGTACCATCTCCATAGAAGTATGACCTCTCTGGATTACAGCCTGCCCATAGGACATAGCGTTCTACGAAAGGAGCATTTTCGAGCATAGTTGTCCATGCCTCAATAGTTTCCCCCTGAGATTCATAAGAAGGTAAACAACACGTCCAGTTACAACCATTGTTCCATTCGGTCACCCATACAGGCAGTCCCGTTCTATTATGCACATCAGCTAAAAAGTTATAAAACTGTTGTGTAGTTTGTCCTCCTCTGTAAAAGTGTATGGCTACAGCATCTAGGCGGTAATTGTTTGCTTTACACTGATTGACAAAATCTACGAGCCATCCCACACCTCCGTCAGTTGGAGCAGGACTCACCATTCTTAGTCCTGAAGCTAACATATTAGGATATGCAGCTATTGCATCTTCTACGGAAGAGAATCCGTCATCTACTGAGTTGTCTGGTTCATTATAATATAATGCGTGAGTATAATTTTCGTTGTTCTGGATTCCATAATACCCTGGCCAGTTCGGATTATGTTTTAAAGGAACGAATTCCGTATTCAGCGTTGATTGCTCTCCAGAAGGGTTGCCATGACTATATGTCCAACTCGCCTGTGCAGCCCAATCCCCATGACCGGGACTGCCTACATATCCTTTCTTATTAACCCACCTCCACGGAACCACTCTGATAAAAGAAGTAGTATTGAATAAGCCCTCGGGCATAGTATTTACAACTATATCTTCTTTATTGGCTATATATATCTTACTGCTTCCTGTGCCATTCGTCTTATCACTGAAGGAAGCCATATAGCCTTTCTTGAGTACAAAAGACTCTACATTGTTATTGAAATCATCCAGATCTAATGTTTTATAATGGGTATGTACTTCCAGCTCCATGGATTCTCCGGATAGATTAGCATCTGTATAAATAGTTAATGGCTTATAGTCCTTCGAATGTCCAATGATTACACTTCCGTTTCCAAATTGTACTAATCTGACATTTTCACCAACTAATACAGGCTGACCATATACCTGAATATTTTGGAGATAAAGATCATTGACAACCTGTGGTCGGATATGGTCAAAATATATCCATGCATCTTCTGATTTGATGTTGAGCAATGTTCCGGCAAAAGGGTTTTCCTTCGTAAGAATGTGTATCTCCGCGGCACCTTCTAAATCGTATTTTTCCTGATCTAGATTAAAAAACACTCTTTTAGAATCTGATATGACTTTAGCAGGCTGTGCTTTATCTGTTGTGATGGTAGTATAGGTCTTTACTGACCCATCTTCAGCAGTAACTTCAATTTTGAAGTTGGTTTCAATAAGAGTTTCAGGATCATTGATGGTCTCAGATGATTTATCCAGAACTTTGAAGGTGGCATATTCAGAAACTTCTAATCCCGTAATGAATCTATAATAAGTAATGTCATTGTATAGGTTAAATACGTAGGAGGATGCATGATCAATGTCCGCTCCAAAAACGTAATAAAGCTGATTGTCGCTGCTGATTTCTCTTACCTGTAGCTGGTATTCACTTATTTGGGTGCCAGTGATTCTTAGTTTCATTTGACTTGTGATTAAGTCAGTGCTGGCACTGTTAATTGTATTGCCGGATTCATCTATGATTTCTGCCGTAGCGCTATTAGAAATTTCTATTCCAGACAAGAAATCAGCAATTGATACCGGGTCTAAATTCGAAATGGTCAGGTTGTCTTGGTCGATTGTTCCATATGCTGAGGACAACACATAAAAATCTGGAGGAAGCTCACCTACGCTGTTAACGATGGCAGTCTGAGTGACTAATAGTTGATTTGGAGAATTAGCCGAATTGTGAATTGCACTCCAAAAATTGAAAGAAGTAATGTCTTTTTTTCTGAATTGAGCATCAGCATGGATCAACGTTGGGTTATCCATTCCATTTGTCTGCACATAGGTACTGTAAGTTTGATTTGAAAAGTCAATATCAAACCAGCACTGATAGGTTTGTCCAAACTCGATGGCGACATTGTTAGTGCGGACATATGTTCCACTGTGTACGTCGAGGTACGGTTGGGCTTGGATATTATTGAATCTTAATATTGTAGAACAATCTGTGTATGAAGTGATTGGGCCCTCTGAAAGAGTGAAAAGTGCATCTATGGTTTCTCCAGATGTATTGTCAGGAACCACCTCGAAATAATAAATAGTATTAGCGGAAATAGCTGGAGATATTCCTTCCCTTGCATCTGTAGTCTGGCCTTGGGCAGAATTATAACCCAAAGAGACAATTGTTAATAAGAGTAAATACCAGATTTTTTTAATGTTGTGCATAGTAATTTTTGTTTGCCAAAACAGTATTTATTTGAAATGCCAATTCACTGCTTTTTGTGTTTAATGTAAATATGTTGATCCATGACTAAATAGAAAACAATGTGCAGCAACTATACAAATTCCCCCTTTCTATAAAACGAGTATAACCCCTCTCAAGACCTTGGTTTAGGTTCTCTTTGAGTGGGTTAAAGGAGGGTGGTTATTTTCTGATTTGATTAATCCGTATTACATTGGCATATATTACGATTTACTGCATATACCTTTATCAATCAGACGATTTTGGTAGTTTTAAAGATCAATAGGATTAGGAAATGGAATACGAAATCACAGGGGTGAAAAATTTAATATTCGTCTTGTTAAGATGGATCAGTCGCAGGGATTTTTGTAGGTTATTCTTAATCGCAATAATGATTACACCCCCTAGCTTAGGTGTGGCTCAGGTGGATTATAAAATCAGAAACATTGGGATAGAGCAAGGACTGGCGAATAATTCAGTAACTGCAATTTTCAAGGATTCCAAAGGCTTTATGTGGTTTGGTACCTATGATGGATTAAGCAGGTATGATGGCTATGAGTTTAAGAATTACCGTAACATTCCAGGAGATTCTACTTCCTTAATAAATAATAGGATAGTCACTATTTGCGAATCTGAAGATTTGATCTGGGTAGGGACAAAATTTGGCTTGTGCGTATATGACTACAAAACGGATAAATTCAGACCGTGTAAGTATATCGATCCGGAAGGTAAGCTGAACAGCGTAGATTTTGATATTAACGACGTGATTGAATTCCAAGATAAGACTGTGGTATCTACTGGAGGCAGAGGACTACTAATTGGGAATCAGGAAAAGTTGCTTCAAATACAAGCCATTACCGAGGAAGGTGAAACTTTCAATGAATTTCACGCTCAATACGCAGATTTTGATGCTGATCACAATCTATGGGTATTTATTCAGGGATTAGGCCTGGCCAAAAAGAGTGCAGGAAAATCGAGACTTGAGATTATCAACAAGGGTACCCTAAGTTCGCATTGTATGGCTTTTAATGGTTCAGGAAATATTTGGATGGGTATGGATCGCGGTGTGTTTAAATACAATATTGCGAGTAATCAGGGGCAATACCTCACTCAACCAGCACTGAATCATTTTGTTACAGACATTCAATATATCCCTCAGAGAGAGGAAATTTGGGTGACTGCAGGAGTAAAAGGTATAGTGGTAGTGGATGAAAAAGATAACTCAATAAGCCTAATAGATAAAGGAGCTGATGATACCAACTTTCCTAGTTATTCAATGGAAGCCATGTATTGGGATGAGATCAATAATGTGTGGGTTGGTACGCTTAAAGGAGGAATATCAAGGGTGGAATTTGGCAATAATTCAATAAGAACAATTTCAAAGGAAAATTCAAGGTTTGCCGGCTTAGCTAGTGATTTTATTTTATCATTCAATGAACAGAAAGACGGTCAGATTTGGATCGGGACTGATGGGGGCGGAGCTAGTCTTTGGAATCGGAAAACAAATGAATTTCATACGATTTCAGCATCGATGGGTAATACTATAGGTAGCGATTGGGTAACACGTATTGTTGAAACCGACGATGGAACTTGGTTTGCCACTTATGGAGGCGGTTTAACTCTTCAGAAGGAAGATGAGTCTTTTTTAAGATATGATTTAATAGACGGTTATGGCAACCAACAAGTGGATGTTTGGGATTTATTAGTGACTAGAAATGGAGATTTGTGGGTAGCTACCATAACCGGAAATGGTCTTTTTAAATACAATAATTCTTCCGACTCTTTTGATTTTTACTCTACGGGTATAGATGGTGTAATCACCCTTAGTGAGAGCCCTGATGGTAGTCTTTACCTTGGCACTTTTAGCCAATTGATCAAAATGGATCTGACCTCTGGCGATCAAACTGTGATCTATGTTGGTTTTCCTGTAAGAGACATCATTTATCTTAAAGACGAGACGCTTCTAGTCGCTACAGAAGGCAAAGGATTACTCCATTTCAATCCAAAGTCAGGTGAAAAAAAGTTTTATACTACAGAAAATGGCTTGCCTAATAATTCTGTTTTAAAAATTATTCAAGATGACTTTGGATTCTTTTGGTTAACCACTTTTAATGGGTTGTCAAAATTCGACATGCGCGAATCCAGTTTTACCAATTACTACAGTGATGATGGATTACAGTCGAATCAATTCAATTATAACGCTGCACTTAAGCTGGAAGATAGTAGCATACTAGTAGGCGGAATCAATGGGTTCAATATAATAGATCCTGAAACGAAAAGCGATGAAAGCACCTTTCCCGATGTATTAATCACAGGAATTAAAGTGAGGAATGAACCTCTGAAAATCACATACGGAAATACAGTTTTTGATACAAAGGAGCTGGAATTACCTTATGACGAGTCTATGCTATCATTCAGTTTTGTTGGTTTTGAATATCGTAAGCCATTCAAGATTTCATATGCTTACATCATGGAAGGGTGGGATGAAGAATGGCATGAGGTTGGTGACGCCAGAGTTGCTAATTATTCAAAAATTGAGCCCGGTGAATATGTTTTTAAGGTCAAATCGACAGATACGCAAGGAAATTGGAATGATGAGTATACAGAGCTGAAAGTAAAGATCTTACCGCCCTGGTATTTGACATTGTGGGCATTTTTGCTTTACATCTTGGGAGCGATGGGATTGGTCGTCGGGACCTTGTTGTACCAAAGAGAACGCCATAATCTCAAATATGATCTGAAGCTGTCCAAAGAATTAGCCAAACAGAACCGAGAGTTGAATGAGAAGAAACTGACTTTCTTCACGAACATATCACATGAGTTTGGCACACATCTAACTATGATTGTGAATCCACTCAAGGAAGTGTTGTATGGTGAGAACGATCAAACAGATAGTGTGGCGATTGAGGCGGCCTATCAGAATGCACGTAGATTGCTCAGTTTGCTTGATCAGCTGTTGCTTTTCAGGAAAATTGAGAGTGAAACCGGGGAATTGAAAATCGCCAAACTGGACGGAATTGAACTCTCTAAGGAAGTATATACTTGTTTCATTCATCAGGCAAAAGCGCGCAATATCCAATATGAATTTCGGGCTAATGTCAGTGATTGTGTCATATATGGAGATAGGCAGAAGCTGGAAATGGCACTGTTTAATATCATTTCTAATTCTTTGAAATTTGCCAGCAAGGAAAATGGAATAGTCATTGTAGAAATCGAAAATCAAGATGAAAACATCATTTTGAGAGTTCAGGACAATGGTCAGGGAATTCCAGAGTCGGAAAGAAGCAAAGTTTTTGATCTCTTTTATCAGACAGAAGTAGGGGGGAAACCTTCCAAACGTGGTTTTGGAATTGGCTTGTACTTGGTAGGGAAATTCGTTGAAATGCACAAAGGAGAGGTTAATATTTCAGACAGCTCATTTGAAGGTGCCCAGATCGAGATTATCCTTAAAAAAGGAAATAATCATTTTGGCGATAATGTAGAGATGCTGGTGGATGAAGGCGAACACTCCACTTTATTAGAAGAAATGGTTGTAGAAGAATCATCTGAGCATAAGGAAAATTCAGACATCTCCCCTGATGTTTCCGGCCAATTGATTCACAGCAATCAGATGGTTTTTATCATAGATGACAATGATCAGATTCGAAAATACCTACGACAGATTTTGTCTTCTGAATATTCTGTGATGGAAGCCGCCAGTGCCGAAGAAGCATTAAAAATATTAAAAACCGGAAGTCTTCCTGACTTGATCATATCCGATGTAGTGATGCATGAAATCAATGGTGTAGAGCTGGTAAGGAAAGTAAAAGAGGATGACAATTGGAGACACATTCCCGTTGTGCTCCTGACCAGCAGTAAATCAGATGAGATCAAACTGAAAGGTGCTGAGGTAGGCGCGGATGACTATATCTCAAAACCGTTTGATAAGGGATATCTAATGGCAAGAATCAGAGGGATTTTGAGAAGACAAAAGGATATTCAGGATCACCTTCTCAGTGAGGTAACCAAAAAACCAGAGAATAATAAACTTTCAGAAGAAGATAAAATGCTTCTGGACAATGTAATGTCTCTAATCGAAAAGCGCATGACGGATGAGGGCTTTAACATTAAGTTGGTTGCAAAAGAGATTGGTTTGAGTCATAGCCTGCTCTACAAAAAAATCAAGCAGGTTACGGGGAAGTCAGTAAATGAGTTCATTAGATTCATTCGTCTTAGAAAAGTCGCAAACTTGCTTATTACTACAGATATGCAAATCAATGAAGCTGTATATAAGGCAGGGTTTAGTGATCTGAAATATTTTAGAAAGCAGTTTCAGCTGCAGTATGGAATGAACCCGTCAGAGTTTCAAAAGAAATATAGAAATGCGCTGAAGGATAAACAGTACATCCTAAACAAATCGATTTTTAGTAAAGCAGACGCTTAATTGATTTCAGTCCCCCTTTTAGTATGAATTAACCCCCGTTGAGAGTGCAGTTGTAGGAGGATATTTGGATCGTGGTTCAATTTCAAATTTATCAGGTGATCCGAAACGCAGCATTAATACTCCTTTACTTATATCTGACTTCTTGCGGAAGTATGACGTCTAGTCATTTGACTCAAGATTACTCAATTCAAATCCCGGATGGGTATGAATTGGTGTGGAATGAAGAATTTGAAAATGACGGGTTGCCAGATGAGGATACCTGGTCTTATGAATACGGTTTTGTTAGAAACAATGAACTTCAATGGTATCAACCTGAGAACGCGCTGATAGATAATGGTGTTTTGGTCATTACTGGAAAGCAAGAGGAAGTTGAAAATCCATTATATGACCAGAAAAGCAATGATTGGAGGAAGAACCGTCAGACAGCCAATTATACCTCAGCTAGTCTGAATACAAGAGGTAAAAGGGAATTTCAATATGGAATCTTCGAAGTAAGGGCAAGAATTGATACTGCTTTGGGGATGTGGCCAGCCATCTGGACCTTAGGGGTAGAAAAAAACTGGCCGGCCAATGGTGAAACTGACATAATGGAGTTCTATCGGAGACAAGATGAACCTGGGCTTTTGGCAAATGCCGCCTGGCAAAAACAAGGATATGAGGCTGCATGGGATGGTTACTACGAACCATTGTCAAATTTTCTGGAGAATGATCCCAACTGGCCTGAAAAATTCCACATCTGGAAAATGGAATGGGATCCAAATGAGATCAAGTTATATATGGATGATGAACTGTTGAATGCAATTGATTTGAGCACGACTCAGAACAAAGACGGTTTCAATCCTTTTCATCAACCTCACTACATATTGCTCAATTTGGCCATTGGTTCCAATGGTGGCGATCCATCCCAGACTACATTCCCTCGAACTTATGAAATTGATTATGTGAGAGTATTTCAAAGACAATTAAATAACATTCAGCAAGCAGAAGCTTTCAAATGATAACATTCAGTAAGTTGAATTCCTAAATGATATGAATCAAACTTTTTCAAAACTGGTCCTTCTGATTCTTTTCTTTTCAATATTTAACCTGTTGAAAGCTCAGTCAGTAGATGATACAGGAACTATTGATCCGATTTCAGGCTCAGCAATAGTGTATTTTTCCACAACTTTTACGGATGGTGACTCGGATGGTGTATTTGACGCCTCGCTTGTATTGTCAGAAAATCCAATTACCACCTGGGGTGATTATTCTACTTCGCTGGCATATTATGCTGATGGATTTAAAGTACGAGATGGTGGTGCGTTCGTCGCTGACAATTTTGTTGCAGTTTTGCCCGGAGAAGAAATTCATATCTGGATGTCTTTGGATGTGGCTACCAAAACCTATTCTACTCATATCAAAACGAGTGAGACTACTGATCCTGTATTGATCAGAGCAGGCGCAGCATATAGAAATCAGGCAATTTCTACGATACAGCGCTGGAGTGCACTTCATAATCCAGACACAGAACCTGATTTTGTAACCATGAATAAGGTTCAGGTTGTCAATAAGGTAGGCGATATTCCGGGTGGAAATAACGCATTGTATTTGCCGGGTGGTGCCAATGGAGCGAATAGTAATGTAGCCATTGAGAACCTTGGTTTGACCAGCCTGCCTGCTACCATCGAATTCTGGTACAAACCGGAAGCTACTCATGCTGAATACGCAGGGATTTTTTACAATAGAGGATCCAGTGATGCAGGAATACAATATGACAAATGGACCAATAACAAGACTTTAAGGAGTGTTTGGGGAAGTAACTCTGCGCTCGTGGCAAGTAATGAGCCCGTAATAAATGAGTGGAATCACGTTGCTTCTGTAATTGATGCGTCAGGCCAGCAGACGCTTTATATCAATGGTGTAGCTACCAAAGGTTCTGGCGGATTAACTGCCTACGATTGGTCTGTCAATACTACCTATATTGGCTGGGACAATACAGTGCCAGTAAATGGCGATGCGTCCAGAGTTTTCAATGGCTTTGTTGACGAAGTGCGGATTTGGAATACTGAGCGATCCGCTGAGGATTTATCGAATAATAAATATTCCGTACTGAATGGTGATGAAGCTGGTTTGCTTGCCTATTACAATTTCGATGATCTAGCTACCGATGCAACTGACCTGACCGGAAATGGCTATACTGGTACGATTACCGGAGGAACTTATGAAGCTTCATTTTACAGAGATGATCAGGATGGTGATGGTGTACCGGATGTTTTTGATAATTGTTCTGAACCCAACCCTGATCAAATGGATACTGACGGAGATGGAGTAGGGGATGTATGTGATAATTGCCCAAATGCCAATAATCCGAATCAGGTTGATATAGACGAAGATGGAATCGGAGACGTTTGTGATACCGAACTTCCCAGTGATCTTGATTTTGCCCTGTACCTCCCGGGTGGTGAGGGCAGTTTGAGTAATGTCGATATCTCCGGCCTCAACATTACTTCCCTTCCATATACCATAGAAATGTGGGTTAAGCCGGAGGAAGCACAAGTAGCCAATGCAGGATTAATCTTTAACAGACCGGGAAATATTGGTTTTCAATATACTTCTGGTTGGCAATCAACTTCACAATCTCTGAGATACATGACCACCGGTGGAAATACTTACGGAGAAGGTACTGAAACCTCGGACGTCAGTGTGGGAGAATGGCATCACCTGGCTGTGATAATGACCGAAACAACCCGTACGGTGATTCTAGATGGAGTAGCTCATACAGAAAACAATATGTTTACAGTAGATAATTTCACTGCAGGAAAGACATATCTCGGATGGGATTCGGATGTTTCCAACAGGGCATTTAAAGGCTGGATGGACGAAGTAAGGGTTTGGAATGTAGCCAAATCAGCAGATGAAATAAACAATCATAAATTCGATACGCTTGATGTTGCTAATGCTGATGGGTTGGTGGCCTACTGGAATTTTAATGACCGAGCTGAAGGAAACGCAACGGACCAATCGCCATCAGGTCTCAATGCTAGCATTACAGGAGGCAGTTATGCTCTTTCGGAAATATTCCAAGCCATGGAGTATGTTGGTTCAGATGCAAGTCAGCCGGATAAACTAGTTGGGGCCAATTCAAAAAACAATGTGGCGATGGTGCTGGAAGTGCAAACTGTAAATGAAAACAAACCACTTCATTTGACTCAGTTTGATCTATCGGCAACTGGTACAACGGATTTAAGCGATATCACCAATATATCGATATACGCCACACCAGATTCAATTTTTTCTTCCAATAACCTTATCGGAGAATTGGGTCAATCACTAGAAGAATCAGACTTTGTTTTAACTACTGAATATCAACTTGGTAGAGGAAATAATTACTTCTGGATTACTGTGGATATTGCTGAATCGGCAACTAAAGATCATGTAATTGATTTACGAGTAAATGAAATAACAATATCTGACTCTGCGTACATTCCAGATACAGTAAGTCCTGTAGGTCAATTGACTGTCAATCCAGATATATTCATAAGCTACACAGAGTTACCGACAGATACGGTAACAACCACCGCTCATTCTTCCTTTGAGGGATCCAATTTTGCATCCTTTCAGCAAGATGTGATTGTTACATTCAATGGATATCAATATGTAACCTATTGGAAAAACGTATCAGGATCGACTCATCCTACCATTGCGAGAAAAAAACTACCTGATGGCGAATGGGAAGATTTGGTGCTTGCTTATTCAGCCTCAATAGCTAAGATCAATGACAATCACCAGACGATTTCAATGGGTATATGTCCTAATGATGGGACTATTCATATTGCGTATGATCACCATGACGTACCCTTGAACTATCAAAAATCAGTTGTAGGAATGGTCACTGATCCTGAAAATGCAGTTTGGTCTGATGCTTCTTTTGGTGCCAAACAAGATTATTTGATTCCAGGTACTCAAATCACCCCGGTCACTTATCCAAGGTTTATTGCAAAGCCGAATGGAGATTTGATTTATGAATGTCGTTTGGGTCAAAGCGGAAATGGCGATTCTTTTATGTGGGAATACAGCGCTGAAACCGGTGAATGGTCTAGTATCGGCAAGTACATCATAGGCACTAACGTAAGTCAGAATGCATACATCAATGGGGTGCATTATGATCCAAATGGAAGAATGCATGTCTCCTGGGTCTGGAGAGAAACTCCTGATCCACAAACTAATCATGACGTGTATTACGGTTACAGTGACGATGATGGTCGTACGTGGTACAATGCAGCTGGTACTCAAATAGGTACTGCTGAGACCAATCCAATGACCCTGAATACCGAAGGATTGAAAGTAATTACTGTTGGAAAAAACAGAGGATTGATCAATCAGGAAGCTCAGGTAGTTGATAGCAAAGGACGTATTCACATTCTTCAGTCATACATTAGTGATGATCATCCCAATAGCAATAACTTCTGGGGGTTTCGAATAAATTTTGGAGACTTAAGACATATCTATCAGGATGAAAGTGGTAACTGGCACAGCGATATAATTGCACCTTCTGCAAGAAACAGAAGTGAAATTGCAGTGGATAGCGAGGACAATGTTTATGTGGTCAGTGGTGATCACAGGATATACTTCGCATCAGCTAAAGACAGATGGCAAACATGGACAGAGCTTGATGTTTCAAAAGCTGGAGTTTCTCAAAATGAGGGTTTCGTTGATCGAACAAGATTATTGAATGATGGCATACTTTCATACGTTTATGCTTCATCCGCCAATGATGGCAGGATCATGATTTCCAATTATAAATTGGAGATTGCCTCAAATGATGCCACGTTAGCGAATCTATTCGTAGATGATGTAGCCGTTTCTGAGTTTGATCCTGATACTTACACTTATACAGTGGAATTGCCAATAGGAACTACAACTATTCCTTTGGTCACTGCTGCTGCACAAAATGCCAATGCGAAAGTAGAAATCACTCAGGCAAGTCAAATACCAGGTTCAGCTGTCGTATTAGTTACTGCAGAGGACAAAATCAACACAGCATCTTACACAGTTATATTTTCAGTTGAGAAGTCAACTGATGTGAGTCTTAAAGAAATAAAGTTAGATGGTTCATCGATTGATGGTTTTTATATCAACAAAGTGAATTATGATATTGTATTATTCAGCAGTAGTATTCCGGAGGTGACAGCTGTTGCCAATGATGACAATGCCACGGTTGATATCTCTCAGGCTACAGAATTACCGGGTAGTTCGATAGTAAAAGTAACTGCGGAAGATGGGGAGACATTCCAGAATTACACCATCAATTTTACCATGGAAATACTCAGCGCAAATCAATTGTCAGATTTTTCCATTTATCCGAATCCAGCAAGAGACCAATTTTACATAAGTGCCAGTGAAAGGGTACAGAAAATTGAATTTTATGATTTGACAGGCAAATCTGTAAAGTCATTTCAAGGTCATGATGTTCATCAGGGAGGGATATCAGTTTCAGGGCTTTTGAAAGGGGTTTACTTGTTGAAAGCACATTTCGAAAGTGGCTTAGTGCTAACTAAGCAAATTATACTTGAATAAACTAGCTGTTTTATATGAAGAAGTTAATCACAACTATTTGGCTTTTATTTGTTGTAGCAATCAGTATTGCACAGGAATTACCTTCAAAATCAGAGATCATTTCATCAATGCGTCTGGTGAATGAGCATTGGATCTCTACCCATCCTGATCCTGGTCACAGGGGTTGGGATCGTGCGGTGTATTTTACAGGCAACCAGGATTTTTATAAAGTATATCCTTACTACCAATACCTTGACTACTCTTACCAATGGGCAGAAAAACATAATTGGAATATAGATGCCGGGATATATTCGACAAATGCAGACCAACAATGCGCAGGACAACTTTATATTGATTTATATAGACTGGATCCGCAAGCTGAGAAAATTGAGGATATCAAAGGATCGATAGATAATATGATCTTTTGGAACAACACGGATGCCTGGTGGTGGATAGATGCATTATATATGGCTATGCCGAGTTTTACGAAATTAGGTGTGATGATGCAGGATGAGGCTTATTTTGATCAGATGTATAAGCTTTATACCAATACGAAGTATGAAAGAGGTCTTTACAATGAAGAGATTGGGCTTTGGTATAGGGACGAAGGTTTTAAACCTCCGTATGTCACGCCAAATGGCAAAGATTCGTATTGGGCGCGAGGAAATGGATGGGTTTTCGGGGCTCATGTTAGGGTTTTGCAGGAGCTTCCTGATGATCAGAAGAATAGAAAGGAATACGAAGAGACATTTCAGGCTATGGCCGAAGCACTCAGGTTAAGACAAAGAGAAGATGGTTTCTGGAATGTAAGTTTAGAAGATCCTGAGGATTATGGAGGACCGGAAACAAGTGGTACCTCTTTTTTCACCTATGGAATGGCATGGGGTATTAATAATGGATTATTGGATAGTGCTACCTATATGCCGGCTATTATTAAGGCTTGGAATGCTTTAAATAGTACAGCCGTTCATGAGGATGGGTTTTTGGGATATGTTCAGGGAGTTGGTGTAGGGCCGTCATCTGCACAGCCTGTTACCTATGAATCAACCACCGATTATGGAGTAGGAGCGTTTTTATTAGCAGGGACTGAGCTTGTGAAAATGGCTAATGGTACTATGCCCGATACGCCAAATTTATGGGTGACAGATGTTAATGTTCTGAGCGTCAGACAGCTGGCAGTCAGCTTCAACCTGCCTATTGATGAACAATCATTGGTTGTTTCCAATTTTGAAATAACTCCCGAAGTATCAATTACATCCGTTGAATTGGGGGATGAATCTAATACGATTGTACTTACAATGAATTCGCTGGAAAACGGCAGATATCAATTGAAGATTAGTGAGAGTATTATGAGTCAGGATGGTCACTCGTTGGAAGGAGTCATCAGCAAAGACTTTTATTATTCTTCTGTCAAAGTGGTTGAATATAGTGGTTATGAGCCAGGAACAAGTAATATCCCCGAAAATACTTTGGACTTTGATTTAGGAACTCGATGGTCTTCTAATGGTAGTGGAGAATACATAGTGTTTGATTTGGGCCAACTAAGGCTTGTACAATCTGTAAGCATCGCTTTTTTCAGGGGAGATGCCAGAAACACGTATTTTGATCTATCCACTTCCGATGATGGAGTCACATTTACAGAAGTCTATACCGGACAATCCTCTGGTGACGGGCTTGATTTGGAGACATTCGATTTTGATAATGTAAATGCTCGATTTGTTAAATATACCGGGTATGGTAACAGCCAAAGTACTTGGAATAGTATTACAGAAGTTTCGATAGAATATTCCGAGCCAATAATTGATGATGCCAGACTTCAGGTCATTGAGATGGATGGTTTGACTATTCAAGACTTTCACCCGGATACCTTATCCTATACCATAGAACTTGAGGTAGGAACTGCGGTTGTTCCACAAATTACGGCAGTGCCAGCCTATTCTTCTAGTGTGGTAGAGGTATCTGCAGCAGATTCGCTGCCTGGAAAAACAACAATCACCGTTACAGCGGCGGATAATACTACCGTGCTTGTTTATGAAGTGGCATTCCTGGTAAAATTGTCAGATGATAGCTTGTTGAATGACTTGATGATTGATGGCGAGACGGTGGCAGACTTTGACCCAAATGTTTTTTCTTACCAAGTTGTATTAGAAGGTATAGAAATTCCTGCTGTTACTGCTTTTGCTAATTATACAGGAGCTGATGTAGAGGTTATTCAAGCGGATAAAATTCCGGGAGTAGCTATGGTTCATGTGACTTCAGAGAGCGGTCTTTTTTCATCAAGCTACAGTATAAATTTCGATACTGAATTGATTAATGCATTAAATGAGAGATCTGAAAAGTTGGAAATCTTTCCTAATCCTGTTGCTCATGAAATCCATCTAAAGTATAAAGAACTCGCAGGACTGTATTCGATTTTTAATAGCTCAGGAAAAGTAATGCGGGAAGGTTTGTTGAAAAAAGGTGAAGGTAAAATTGATATTAGTGATTTTCAGCCGGGGCTTTATCTACTGAAGATTGTTGAGAATGATGATTCAATTTGTGTCGGGCGATTCCTGAAAGAATAAGACTCGCTCATTCAGTGTAATTGATACAACGGCGTTTTGATTTTGATCTTAATTAATCCTACTTTGTCAAGTTACAGAATTTCGTTTATGATTCTGTTGAATTTGGCAATGGTATCTTGCGAGTTGCTGAATGCAGAGATCGATAGTACTATCCAGAGTTTCCCATCGGCTGATAATGGT
>JAUIAO010000106.1 GCA_030425425.1 Bacteroidia bacterium
CACTTTCATGCCTATTTCCCTGCCAATGCTAGTTTTCCCTCCATCATCGCTGATATCCTCACAGCTGGTATGGGTGCGCAGTGCATGGTCTGGGAGACTTCCCCTGCCGCTGCAGAATTAGAGGAGCGGATGATGGAATGGCTCAAAAACCTGATGAAACTTCCGACTACCTGGTCAGGTGTGATTCATGATACTGCATCCACGGCTACTCTGACAGCCATATTGTCTGCTCGTGAGCAAATCACCCAATTCGCTATCAACAATCATGGATTTGAACATCAAAAACTCAGGGTGTATTGCAGTACTGAAACTCATTCCTCCATTGAAAAAGGAGCCAAAATTGCAGGGATTGGAAAAGAAAATGTGGTGAAAATTCCTGTTGATGAGCAAATGGCAATGAATCCAAAATTGTTGGATTTGGCTATCGAATCTGATCTGAAAAACGGGTTTATTCCATGTTGTGTCATTGCGGCTATTGGCACCACGAGCACTGTAGCCATTGATCCGACGGATGAAATAGGTCTGATATGCCAAAGACACAATGTCTGGTTGCATGTGGATGCGGCTTACGCAGGTAGCGCCATGATCTTGCCAGAAATGGACTATCTCAGAAAAGGTCTGGAGTATGCAGATAGCTTCGTTTTCAATCCACACAAATGGCTCTTTACCAACTTTGATCTCAGTGCTTATTTTGTAAAAGATAAAAATGCGTTAATTGATACATTTGAGATTCTTCCCGAATACCTTAAAACAAAAACCAGAGGTCTGGTGAACGATTACCGTGATTGGGGAATACAACTTGGAAGACGTTTCAGAGCATTGAAATTATGGTTTGTAATGAGAAGCTTTGGTGTGGAGAATATGCAAAAAACACTTCGAAACCACATCGATTGGGCAAAGTGGTTTGAAAAACAAATAGCTGATCACCCGGATTTGGAAATTTTAGTCCCGCGTAGCTTGAATGTTTTGGTATTCCGAGTTGACAACCATAAAAGCTCACAGGAAGAACTTAATCAAATGAATGAAAACCTATTGCAATCGATAAATAACACCGGAAAAGCTTTCATTACGCATACAAAAGTAAATGGAAAATATGGGCTTAGAGTCGTTTTGGGGCAGACCTATCTGAAAGAAAGGCATGTGCAAGAATTGTGGGATTTATTGCAAAATCATGTTGATATTAAGAATTAAATAAATACTTCTAACACGAAATAAATATTTTCAAAATAAGCCTCATTTGAGTATGTTTGATAAGTTATTCTTCTAACCAAAAATTAATAACATGAAAAAAACACTTTTACTCGCTGTAGCGATTCTTTTCGCATTTGCTGGATACTCAAACAGCAAATACACTATCAATGACAACCAGGTAGAAAAAGTTCTAACTGAGTCTGTTCAGATAAATTTCGAACTAGATGCTAACCAAATGGAAAGCATTCTGGAAACCACTTCTATTCAAGGTGAGCCAAATGCATGGGTTGCTTTTGCACTTTCTTGGGTACTTGGAGGAATAGGTGTACACAGAGTATATCTTGGTGGAAAAGGTAGTTTGATCCTGATTTACTTCATCACTTGTGGTGGTATCTTCGGAAT
Organism: Bacteroidia bacterium; assembly: GCA_030425425.1. Classification (GTDB taxonomy): domain Bacteria; phylum Bacteroidota; class Bacteroidia; order Cytophagales; family Cyclobacteriaceae; genus Marinoscillum. The sequence continues at coordinate 1,594 of JAUIAO010000106.1, forward strand.
CGTACCTTTCATTGACTGGATTGTATTGCTTGTAGGAGCTATCAAGGGTGATATCAGCCAGTTTGTTGATAATGATAAGTTCTTTATGTGGGCAAACTAAGATTCCCGCTAATTTGATATTTGATAAGGTCTGTGATAATCACAGACCTTATTTTTTTGGTATGGCTAAAAACTTTTGTTTAATAGTGCTTTTTAATTGTTCATTATATTGTTCAGCAAGCTGTCTTGCATACCTCGCCCCACCCAGATAGAAGGTATAAAAGAGCGCAGCACCTGTCATTCCTCCGGTAAAAAAGTACCCATGATACAGGTGATATCCTGTAAATCCAATAATGCCTAATTGTACAGTTCCTGAAAAAGCACCTTTCCAAAACTTACCAGCATACATCTGTCCTAGCCCGGGCAAAATCAACGAAAGGTTGTAAGCCTTTTCTGGATTTTTCAGCTTCCATTTCTTGCGAAAAAACTGATTTGCCTCTACAGAATTTATCCCTAATTTCGAAAAATTTTGTCTCAAATGAGTTTTCGCTTCATTGATTTTCCCAAGGCTTATGAGACTTAAAAATCTAACCTGTTCTAGCGCAGTATTTTCCTTTTTTATCTTTAGATCCCACATGAGTAAACCATACTCCGCTTTTGCCCATTCTTCGGATAATGCAGCCAAAATGACCTTCTCATAGGATACAATTTCATTCAAAGAATCATTTTGAACACTTGAGATCCGATCTACCGTCCTGAATGCTTCTCTATAATCACCTATTGCTTTGTAGCAATAAGCCTTTTTGAGCAACAATGAGGCTATGTCTTTCTTCTCTTCAAAAGCCAACCGTTCATACTCTACAGCGGCATTCAGATAATCCTCTGAAGCAAAAAGACTGTCTGCATGATTTTGAGCTTTAATCGAATAAAAGCCTGATAGGCAAATGCATATTAATAAGTATTGCTTCATCTACATCTTCATTATATCTCATCTCATTAATTCTTACCGACACAGCGCTTCCCCAAATATTAGAAATATAAAACACAGCAAAAGCACCACTGAAAATAATGAATCTCGGACTCTTAACTCCATCTTTTCTGTAAGCTTCCAGCGCTTGCAATGCAAAAATTGCATTACTAGCCAACCCGAGGGTCCCCTGGCCAATCTTGCCCTGATAGTATCGGCCAGTCCCTGGAATCACAGCAGAAAGCAGCCCCGCTACAAAAGGGGATTTTGTCTTATGATCTCGAATATTCTTTGAAAGATGGATCATATCACGCTCGTAATCTTCCAGCTGGTAATAATTGAAAGTAAAGTCACCTGAAAGTTCGTCAAAATCATCCAGCTCACGCTTGAGCAGGTAATTTGATGCTAATTCAAATACCTTAACTTCATTTCGTAAACTGGTGGAAAATTCTGTATTCTTCAAGAGAGTTTCAGTCAAATCAAACTTTCTCAGATAAGCATTTTGAATACTCTGATAGAAAATTGACTGCTCATAAATATCAAGACTTGAAGCTGACACGCCCGAAAAGCTTTCAATCGAATGCTCCAAGTCATGCTGATCGTAATAGATTTTACCTTTAAGATAATTGAGTGTATCTCGCTGTGTCAGGCTTTTGTATGAAGACCATATCTTTTGAATATAAAACAAACCTTCATTGTAAGAATTGATATTTTGGAGGTGTTGAACAAACTGGTATTCCTTGGAAAAATTTCCTTGCCCCGAAGATACCAGAGCCACCAACAAAAATCCAATACTAATGAGGTTTCTTATAATCATCCCAATGATCCTTAATCCTACCCTTTTTTGTCAGCTGAAGTTTTGAAGTTTCTGCCAATGTAGCTCTATTACACCTCATCAAACGGTCACAGGTCATTACTAAACCTTTGAAAAAACCATAATTATCAAAGGATTTTTGACTGAATTTTGAACAGCTGTGCTCGTAGATACAATCATTAAGTATCTGATCAGTAACTAGAGAATTGTAAAATTTGAGCATCCCTTTAAAAGCGATCTCCTTTTGGATTATTTTTTCTTGCTGGACTTTCAGCAACTCAATGTCGCCTTTCTTATCCTGACAAAATAAAAGAAATGGTAATGCCAAAATTGATATGAAAAGAAAAAGTCTCATTTGATCAATTTTGCATTATCTGGAATTTTCATATCCAGGATTTCCTTTGCTTCCGGCTGGTCAAATTCAAAATAATTGAATGTAGTTTTTGTGATAACTGAATCATCTTCTATATATCCGATTTCCGTTATCGAATTTGGGAATAAGATTCCTCTGAGTGGCTGAAAATCATAAAAAAAGATCTTTTTAAAATACTCATCCTCATTATCATAAAACCCCATGAAGACTGCCTTATCACCATCACTTACCAGCTCCACTTTACTAATATCTGCCGCCAGCTGCTGAGGTGGATACCAATAAGTCACTAGCATTCCTTCATCCATTTTCGACTCACCAATAGAATATCCTACATCTTCAAGTCCCATATTGGGCACTTGTCCCAGAAAATAATAAAAGGTGTTGTTTTGTGTACCATATTGGTAATTCACAGACTTGAATACGGAATTCTCCTTGGGGTTATAAATCTTCAATTCACCTTGCTTATTGTTGAAAATAAAAATGTCATCAGAGGATGAAATCTGAGTCACCATTTCTCCATTTTTCCGAAAAAACACCCTTGAATCCATTCGGGTAGTTTTACCCTGTGCATTAATTCTTTGAGTCATATTAAAGCTCACCCAATCGAATCCATATTGAAGTGGAAGTAAATTGATTATTAATGAAAAAACTACTGCGAGTTTATACATGTCGATTGTTTATTAAGCTGGCAAATTATTAAACTTTGGAAAGGAAATCAGTGTTCGGTGTTCAATAATTAAATTGAATTCAATTTTTTTAGAGACAATGCAAAAATTAGTAGTACTCACCGGAGCAGGAATATCTGCTGAAAGCGGACTAAAAACCTTTAGGGATAGTGGTGGTCTATGGGAAGGGCATGATGTCATGCAAGTAGCTTCTCCTGAAGGCTGGGCTGCCAGTCCGGTTTTAGTTTTGGAGTTTTACAATCAGCGTCGAAAACAGGCCTTAACAGCAGAACCAAATTCTGCCCATATCGCTTTAGCAGAGTTAGAAGATAATTATGAAGTATCCATCATCACACAAAATGTAGACAATCTTCACGAGCGAGCTGGCAGTACCAATGTATTACATCTACACGGTGAGCTTTCCAAGGTCCGAAGTACTCTGGACGAATCTCTGGTTTATGAATTGAACGGATGGGAACTGAAATTGGGTGATCGTTGTGAAAAAGGCAGCCAACTCAGACCTCATATTGTTTGGTTTGGAGAACCTGTACC
>JAUIAO010000061.1 GCA_030425425.1 Bacteroidia bacterium
ACTGTCAGTTCAAAAACTGTATGTGATCCTTTTCTATTTGCTCCCATTAAGCAAAGGTAAGATTTGTAGAAGCTGAAAGCCTTGCACTAAAGTGCATAGCTTAAGCTAGCGGATTGTGACCAGTTAAAGAATCAATGGATGATTTGGATGTCATTGGATATGAATGATGATCGCGTACAAAAAGTGATGCACTGGTCAAAAATACCATCAACATTGCATTCCGAAATTGTAGATAAATTAAAAAGTCAAAAGAAAAAGGAAATTATATATCAGGGTAATGAAGTTTCCATTGAGGCAATCAGTGATGATGAATTTGGGAGGTTTATGTTTGTAAGAGGTAAGAAGAGGTTGGTTGGTGTCAAAATTGATAGCCTAACTTATTTACAAGTAGAACGTGGGGGATATTAATTCTAAAATATCTGCAACATCCGTATTTCTTCTGGTGTCTAACTATACTGAATGGACGATCAACTCCTCATAAAGCAGGTGCTTGCTGGTAATCAGCAGGCCTTTCGTATGCTCATTTCGCAGCATCAGCGATTGGTGTTACATATGATTGCCAGGCTGGTGGATGATGAGCGCGATCGTGAGGAACTTTGTCAGGATGTATTTATAAAGGTTTATAGTAGTCTGTCCACCTTCAAGCAGGATAGTAAATTATCAACTTGGATTGCTACAATTGCTTACCGCATGGCTCTGAATTATCTGAGAAACAAGAAACTTCAGACACCAGAAGATGATATTGATAATATCAATTTTCAGGTAGGGCATGAGGATCGTTCTTTTGAGAATTCCGATTTTTCGACTTTCATTCAGAGCCTGATCAAACAAATGCCGGTGAGTTACAGGACAGTGTTGACTCTTTATTATCTGGAGGGGTTTTCGTATCCTGAGATTGTTGAGGTGACCCAAATGCCGGAAGGAACAGTGAAAAACTATCTTTTTCGGGCAAAAAAGAAACTAAAGGATTTGTCAAAGCCTTATATTGGAAATGAAATTGATGTGATATGAACAGCAAACAGTCATTTGATGAATTATTAGAGAATGAATTGCGAAAGCCACTGGATATCGAATTGCCGGATGGCTTCAGTGCGCAGATTGTAGAGAAAATAGAAGCGAGAAATGAAATATTATCCTTCAGAACAAATTGGGTCCTGAATGGGGCGATAGGAGGGTTTGTGATGCTGGCTGTATTTTGTTTGTTGGTTTTTGTGCCGGAAGACCTCAAAAAACAAATGATCCAGATATTGCTGTTTGCGATTCCGGTCGGTGTGCTGATCGGAATATTTCAATACCTGGATCATCGATATGTCAGAAATAGGATGTCTACTTCTTAACCAAATTTTTTGTTGTAGTCACTGATAGCAGTCTCAACAATGTCAATAGCTACATTTCTATCCTGGAAGTTTTCAATTTCCACAGTTTTGTTCTCTAATTTTTTATAGTCTTCAAAGAAATTTTTCAATTCTTTGATAAAATGCTCTGGTAAATCAGATATGTCATTCATGTGATTCACACTCATATCACCATCCGCCACAGCAATGATCTTATCATCTTTTTCACCCTGATCGAGCATTTGCATCACCCCGATTACTTTTGCAGGAACAATACATAGTGGCACTACCGTAATCTGTGTTAGTACCAGTATATCCAACGGGTCACCATCATCACAATATGTTCTGGGGATGAAACCATAGTTTGCAGGATAATACATAGATGAGTAGATCACCCGATCAAGAATGAGCATTCCTGAGTCCTTATCCAATTCATATTTTGCTCGGCTGCCTTGAGGGATCTCGATGATGCCATTTACCACTCCGGGAGATTCTTTACCGATACGTACATTGTGCCAGGGATTCAGCATATTGTTTTTTGTTAGTTAATCAATGATTCATTGGCAAATTAGACACCTATTGCCAGTCTTCCAAGTCATGTTTCTTTAATTCTTTGATTGTTGTCTGATAACCGATTTCATAGACTTCTTCTGCTACATTACTATTCAGAATAGAGTAATCAGCCAATTCCATAGGTTCCACCACAATATCACATTGTGGGATACTGTGAACTTTCGTAGAGCTTACGCTTAATTGGAATACTCGTGCTGCAATATCCCCCATGCTATCCAGGTCATTTGATTCATTCACAGGGCTGATATTGACACCAATCAACTTTTCACATTCTTCGCGAATAGGAGAGACCGGAAGATTGTCAAATAATCCACCGTCCACATAAAGTTCTTTGCCGATTTTTACCGGGCTAAAAAGAATGGGAATGCATGCAGATGCACCTACTATGTCACACAAAGTCCCTTTGTCAAAATAATTGATCTTACCTTGATTCAGATTGGTTGCCGCAAACACAGCTGGTTTGTTCAGATCTTCAATATTTTTACAAGGAATGTTTTCCTTAATCTCCTCGATGAGCCCATTAATCGAAAGCAGACCATTAAGAGGTAAATTTAATTTGCTGTACTCAAAGACTCCCTTTTTTTTGAGTAGTTCGTAAGCATCTAGCGGAGACATTCCATAGGCATAAAAAGCACCTGCAATCGCCCCCGCACTCACCCCCGAAATGACTTCCGGATAGATATCATTTTCATGCATGGCCTGGAGTGCTCCAAGGTGTGCAAATCCTCGAGCTCCACCGCCGCTCAGAACTACTCCAACTTTATATTTCTTATCTTGTGACATGATGTAAAACTAACCGAATTATGTATAAAATATTCACCCTTATTTTTCTTAGTTTCTCTATTGGTTCTTTGGCTCAGATTAATCCAGAAAATGTGGAGATAATTCGTGATCGATACGGAGTTCCACATATTTATGCTCCAACTGATGAGGGTGTAGCTTATGGTTTGGCATGGGCACATTCTGAGGATGATTTTCAAACAATTCAATCAACACTTTTGGCAGCCAAAGGTATGCTCGGACTGCATCTTGGAAAGGATGGGGCAGCAGCAGATTATGTAAGTCAATTACTTAGGTGCAAACAAATTGCAAAAGAGCAATATCATACTTTATCAGATGATTATAAAAAAGTATTGAGAGGATATGTTTCGGGGATCAATGCTTATGCAAAAAGTTATCCTGAAAAGGTCTTGGTAGAAGGTTCATTTCCAGTGACGAAGGATGAGGTGCTTGCTGCTTATGTGTTGTCATTATCAGTGATGTCAGGAGCAGGCGAGACGATCTCAAAACTGGTCAACGGAGAAGTAAGTTCAATTTTTGAAAATAGCGGAAAAGGATCCAATGCTTTTGCCTTTGCAAGAAAGAAAACGACTGATGGAAATGTCTATCTCAATGTCAACTCGCATCAACCTTTGGATGGGCCGAGTAGCTGGTACGAAGCACATCTGATTAGTGATGAAGGTTGGAATATGATGGGAGGGTTGTTCCCGGGTGGGGCTACGATCTTTCATGGCACCAACGAATATTTGGGCTGGGCTCATACGGTCAACTATCCGGATAAGATTGATGTGTTTCAGCTAGAAATGCATCCAAAAGAGCAATTAAAGTATAAGTTTGATGATGAATACAAAATGCTTGATCAAAAGGAAGTTAAACTTTCTGTCCAAATATTATTTGGCATTATTTTAAAGGTAAAAAAGACGCTGTATTGGAGTGAGTACGGTCCGGTAATCAAGAATAAGAAAGGATATTTTGCCTTTGACCTTGCCGTATTACATGATGTGCGTGCACCAGACCAATGGTATCAAATGAATAAGGCGACGGATTTTGAAAGCTGGAAAAAAGCAGTTGAAATGGTTGCCATTCCCGGGTTCAATTTCGTGTATGCTGACAGAGAAGATAACATTTACTATCTGGGAAATGCTAAGCTGCCTATCCGAAATCCTGGCTATGATTGGAGTGGAGTTTTGCCCGGAAATACCGGCGAAACTTTGCAAGAAGACTTTCACCCTTTGGAGGATTTACCGCAGGTACTCAATCCTGAATCTGGCTATGTGTTCAATACCAATAACTCTGCATTTAGCTGTACAGAAGGTGAAGACAATGTTCGAGTTGACGACTATGATCCGACGATGGGATATCGTGAGTTTGAGAATAATAGAAGTTTACGGTTTTATGAGTTGATGAATGAATATGAGCAGTTAAGCTGGGATGATTTTCTAAGAGTAAAATATGATAAAACTTTGCCGGATAGTTTGGCTTATCCTGTTAATCTGAACGCCTTGTTTAAACTTGATTCAAATAAGCACAAGCGGTATTCGAAAATTATTAATATCTTACAAACCTGGGATTATAGTTCAGGTATTCACAATGTTGGAGCAGCACAATTCATGATTTTGTACAGACACCTTGTAGAAGAGTACAAGGATGAGTACGATGGTACTCCCTATCAGCTAACGGAAGAGCAAGCTTTGAAGGCTGTGAAATTTACTTACAAATATTTGATGAAACATTATAAGAAACTGGATGTCACGCTAGGGGAATATCAATGGTTGGTACGGGGTGATTATAAAATGCCAGTAGCTGGAGTATTAGATGTGATCACAGCGATGGACGCATCACCATATAAGAATGGAAGGGTACGTGCCAAGCAAGGTGAATCATACATCATGCTCGTAAAGTATCCAAAAAACGGTTTGCCTGTTATCGAGACGGTCAATTGCTATGGAGCCTCCAACCAGCCCGACAGTCCTCATTATGCTGATCAAATGTTACTTTTTGTCAATCAGAAACGCAAGCCGATGACTCTTGATTTGGACAAAGTACGGGCAGAAGCAGAAGCGATTTATCATCCTTTGAAACTGGATTAAGAAATCTTCTTCAGTGCGCCTGCAATTTCATTGGCCTGAGCAACGCCTACTTTTTTCCAGGCGATTTTACCGTTTTTAAAAATGATCAAAGTGGGGATACTCCGAATGCCGTATTTAATAGCCGCCTTGTTATTTTTATCTACATCCACTTTGAGGATATTGACTTTGTCGCCAAACTTTGATTTAACTTCTTTGAGTATCGGGGGCATCATCCTGCAAGGGGCACACCAGTCTGCATAAAAATCCACCACTGTGGGGGTATTTCTATTGATTAGTTCATGAAAATTAGACATAACAATCGATCAACATATCGAATGTAAAAAAGGTTGCATCATTCTATAATTTCCCAATGTAAAATATACGATGCAGTACTATTCTTCTCATGTAGTGTCATTGATGTGGTGAATTTCCCAGAGGTATCATTTCCGAGCGTAATGTGAAAACTCCCTAGATGATCATTGAGGCTGAGATAATCAAAATCCCATAGTTCAATAACCAAGGGTGTATGAGGTTCGTGATGCTGAACTTTCACGTTCAGATCAAAAGATTCCGAATTATCAATTCGAGTGTAAGCACCTTTCTCCGGCCAGATTTTCTTGCCATTAAATTTCAAATACACTTCGTCCTTATCTACTTCATCATTGAGAATGCAGTTTAGTTTGTGCAGATGTATAGTTGCCATGCTGATTTTTTTTTGAGTAGATGAATCTATAAAGATTTACTCAATAATCAGCGCATTATTTAGTGGTTTTGTCGCCTTGCGATTCTGTGAAAACTTGATCGACAGGTTCCCAAAGTTCTAATTTGTTACCATCTGCATCCATGATATGAACGAATTTTCCATAATCAAACGATTCAATCTCATCGCAAATGGTCACCCCAGAGGCTTTTAGTTTTTCCACAAGCCCCTCTATGTTCTGAACGCGATAGTTGATCATGAATTCCTTGTTGGAGGGCTGGAAATAAGTGGTGTCATCCTTAAATGGACTCCATTGCAGATAATTTTTCTCCTCGGGATTGTTGGTGTTTCGGAATTCAAACATTGACCCGTATGCGTCGGTAACTAATCCCAGGTTTTCAGAATACCATTTTTTGGTTGAATCAGGATCTGATGTTTTGAAGAATATACCTCCAATGCCGACAACTTTTGGTTCTTTTTCGCTCATGGTTTTGAATGGTTTGTTTGGACAAATGAGCGAAGAAAAAACCAGACTTGCCACGGTGATTTACAAAATCACCCAAAAGGGTGATGACAAAATTCACCTTCTGCTATCTCTGTGGCCGGGTTGACAGGGTGGAGGTACTCATAAACCCAACAGTCGATAATGCCACGATCTGTGTGTATAGGCCTCAGCACTCTTTCATAGTCTGGGTTGAGTTCTACGAGAGGTTTGGCATTTTCATATCGATCCAACACGTGAAGTGTTTCTTTTGGTTTGTAGAGCTTGAAAACCTCACCTTTTACTTTAGGAGGCAGCTGTTCATCATAAATCACTCCCGGATATATATCCACCCGGTAGATCCGGCCAGTATAGAATCCAGTTCCGATCAGTTCCCCATCTATTACAGGTGTTTCAGTTTTTTGGTCACCATGAAATTGTGACTTCAGAAATCCGTATGCAAAAAGGTATTCGTCCATTTTTTTTGAGCTTTTGGCTAATGAATTGTCAATAGCACAAGTGAAAAAATTCTACGGATAAATCTAATCAGATTTTACTTTTTGGAGTTCTCACAGTCTTTCTGAGCTTTTCTGGCTCTCATAGCTTCATGTTGAGCGATAGCTGCCTGTTGTTCTGCTCTTGCCGCAGCTTCTTCTGCTGCTTTCTGATTTTTTAGAGCCATTTGCTGAGCTTCATTTGCCATCTGTTCATATTTTTCTGCTTTAGTCTCCAGTTCGTTTGTTTTCTGTCTGCTAGCTACTGCAAGGATGACGATTATCAATATGTAGATAAAATGGGTAAGATACTTTTTCATAATTTGACTATTAATTCAGACAAATCCGTTTCATTACTTTGAGGATTTACAAGCTGCTAATTCAGACTTTAGCTTTTCGACGATTGCTTTTTGTTCCATTGACAAAGCAGCCTGTTGATTAGCTTCCATTTCTAGCTCTTTCGCCATGGCAGCCTGTCTTTTTGCTTCCATTGCTTGCTCTTGGGCCATTGCAGCTTGCTCTTTAGCTTCTGAAGCCTTGATACTGGCATATACCAAAAAGAAGGCAATGATCAGAACGTAGCTAAAATGGGTAAGGTATTTTTTCATATTTTTCAGTATTTTAATCAGACAAAGTCTGTTTCATTATTTTGATGATTTACAGGCTTCTAATTGTTTTGAAAGAGCTTCAGCTAATTCGTGTTGCCTTAGAGCTTCTGCAGCCTTTTCTGCAGCAATCTGAGTTTGCTCTTTCGCCATTGCAGCCTGTTTATTAGCTTCCATTTCTTGATTTTTTGCCATTTCAGCTTGCTTTTTAGCTTATGAAGCCTTGATATTGGCATAGACTATGAAAAATGCGATGATCAGAATGTAGATAAAATGGGTAAGATACTTTTTCATATTTTGACTATTAATTCAGACAAAGCCGGTTTCATTATTTTGAGGATTTGCAAGCTTCTAATTCTTTATGGAGTTTGAATGCTTCAGCTGCATTTGCTTCAGCAATCTGAGTTTGCTCTTTCGCCATTGCAGCTTGATGTTCTGCTTCAACTTGAGCTTGGTGAGCCATTACAATATTTTCTTGGGCTAGCATGCTTTGCTTATCTGCTTCTGAGGCCTTGATATTGGCATAAACAATAAAAAATGCAATGATCAGAATGTAAATGATGTGAGGAAGTGCTTTTTTCATGACGGTGTGTTTTTGATTCAAGATAAGTATTTCAAGAAAAAGCAGAAAATTTTTGATTGAAAGTGTAATAAATCACCTCACTACAGGTCTAACTCTGTGAATCCCACCAGTGGGTTTTGTTACACGACCCTTTTGGTCGATTGAAATTATGTTTGCAAAGCAAACTCCATCAACTACCTCGGTGGCTCTGCCATGGGGTATTTATTCAATTGTTATGGAAATGAAAAATAACAGAAATTGGTTGTGGTTGTTTTTGGGAGTTATAGTAGCCATATTTTTGATGCTTCCTTCAGAAAAAGTAATGAATGAAGAGCACCACAGGGTGAGTTTTTCTAATCGAATCAATCATCATATGAATGATCAATTTACTCGGGTAATCAATCATCAGATGAACGTACTGATCAATGCCGAATAATCTAACTGTAAAATTTGATGAAGTAGTTAATGAGCATGGTCAGGGAATTTATCGCTGGTGCAAAGCATACTATGGTTTAGGTCCGGATCTTGATGACCTCTATCAGGAGGTGTTAATCAATGTATGGAAAGCTTTGGGATCATTTCGTGGGGATTCAAAACTGTCTACCTGGATTTATCGGATCACGATCAATACTGCGATTACTTATGGACGAAAACAATCGAAAAATCGACTTAAAGAATCTGGGTTAAATGATGAATACCTAACGGATGATCGTTCTGATAAAGAAGAAAAAATCCGGAAGGAATTACAATATCAGCAACTCCTTAAGGCAATTACAAGATTGAAACCAGACCAGCGTATGATCATTGGCCTTTATCTGGAGGACCTCAGCTATAAAGAGATTGCCGAGGTGATAGGAAAAGATACCAATTACATCGGCGTGAAAATTAACCGTATAAAAGAAAAGCTTACAAAGCTGATGCAATCATGAAAGAACTAGACGAATTCAAACAAGTATGGCAATCTCAGAAGGATCTTCCTGTAAATACTGAGCCAACAAGAAAAGAAGAATTATGGGAGGCAATTGATCAGCAGCGCAAAAGAATCTTCAGAGCCAATTTGCTCGCCACCATTGCCTTGTCTTTGACCTCTTGCTTTTTGGTATGGATGATTTTCAATTATCGGGATGAGTCTCCGGTATTTTACAGCTCCATTCTGCTGATCATTCTGTTGATGGTCGTTGTGATCGTCTTGCTTTGGAAGCGACAATTTGGTAAGCATCAAAAATTGAGCATGGACAGTAAAAGCTATCTCGACTATCAGATTCGGAAATTGGAGTTTGGACGAAAACTGATTACTTACTACCCGCTATATGGCTTGTTGCTTGGGCTGCTGATCAATGCTTATGCCTACTCTTTGATAAAGCATGCATCAGGAGAATTTGTATTTTGGATGACCAATATCAATTGGTTGTACATTATTCTGGTTAGTTACTTTTCATATCAGTACAAAATGAAGCGCTTCAAAAAAAATGTAGAACCCATCATTCAAGAATTACAAACGTTATCAAAATCATTTGACTAAAAAATGCCCCATTTTTCCACCTTGATTAACCAAAAATCAACCTTTTGTTAATAGCTAATTCATATATTTGGCACATCTGCAATGAAATTAATCTGATAACCATAAATCATTCTGATGTCAAAAAAAGTAGCAATAGGAGTAGATATTGGTGGCACACTCACCAAAGTAGGTATAGTGGATCGAGAAGGAAATTTATTCGGGCACACGGATTTTTCAACCAAAATTCATCAGGAATTCGGTGGTTATCTAGACAAACTTCAGGAGGTTATTGAAGCGTTGATTGCTGGTTTAGATTTTGATCATGAGATTACAGGGATTGGTGTGGGTGCTCCCAATGCAAACTTTTACCGAGGTACCATAGAGTATGCAGCTAACCTCAATTGGAAAGGAGTGATTCCATTTACGGAGGAAATGAAAAAGAGATATGATTTACCTATTCATATTACTAATGATGCCAACGCGGCTGCAATAGGAGAGATGATCTATGGAAATGCTGCTAATATGAAGGATTTCATGGTAATCACTCTCGGCACTGGATTGGGAAGTGGTATAGTGTGTAATGGAGAGATGGTTTATGGTTATGACTCGCAAGCGGGCGAGCTTGGTCACGTGAAGGTATTCGAATCCGGTAGGGTGACAGGACTGGGCGTAAAAGGTGGTTTAGAAGCTTATGTCTCCAGCACTGGTTTGAAAAGAACAGTATTTGCACTTCAAGCTGAAATGCTGGAAGATAGTGTACTTAGAAATTACTCCTATCATGATCTGCATGGAGAGATCATCACACAAGCCGCAGAAGATGGAGATCCGATTGCATTGGCTGCATTCGAATTGACAGGAAAAATACTCGGAGAGCAGCTGGCTAACTTCACCACATTCTCTCACCCCGAAGCTTATTTTTTGCTGGGTGGCTTGGCCAAGGCAGGTAAATGGATCTTTGAACCAACTCAGAAACATCTTGAAGCGAATCTTTTACCTTTTTATAAAGGAAAAGTTAAGCTTCTTCCTTCTGGCATGATGGGTAAAAATGCAGCGGTGTTAGGAGCCGCGGCATTGGTTTGGAATCACGAGTGAGAGCGATTTCACACATTTCCATTATCTTAAAATCTGTTAAATCTTTAAGAATCAATCTATTTGGTTCAATTTTGGTTGTTTTCGTGAATAATTGGTTTTTTGGAATTCGGTTTTATCATTAATTTCCGATTTCTTTTACCAATTGTGTAATTCATTGAACCATCGACTGAGCCAGTCGTTGTTTTCTTATCAATCGGGCTTTTTAAAAAATAGAACAAAACAGATATGCATAGATTCCTCTTTTTCACCCTCGCGATTATTAATCTTGGTGTATTTCGGCCAGCTGCTTTTTCTACCAATGTTGGTTTTCGCTCTGATACTCTGGCCATATTAGAGCCGAAAGATGAGCACCAGGTAGAAACTCAAACAATCGTATCACTTATTTATCAGGCACATTACCGAAAGCTTCCGTTCAATGATTCCTTGTCCAATGTCGTATTCGAAAATTATTTTCAGGCATTGGATCCTAATAAGTCATACTTCCTGAAATCGGATTTGGATTATTTTGATAAATACAAAGATCAATTGGATAATACGATCCCGGCGGGAGATGTTTCGTTTGCCTATCAGGTGTTTAGCATTTACCGGGAAAGAGCACTGAATAGAATTGATAAGGTATATGAACTATTAAAAGTAGAGCCTGATTTTTCAAAAGAAGAGACTTTTGAAACTGATCGTGATAAACTGGAATGGAAAAATTCCTGGGATGAGCTGGATGAGCGATGGTTGAAAATCATCAAAAACCAGGCGATGAGTTATAAGATCAATGGAAAGGAGTGGAGTGATATAGCAGAAACACTGGAGAAGAGGTTTAAACGATTGGAAAAAGCTATTTATCAATACAACAGTGAAGATGTTTATGAGCTCTACATGAATGCTTTTACCTCCGCTTATGATCCTCATACTGATTATTTCTCGCCGGTTGATAAAGAGAATTTCCAGATCGACATGAGTTTATCCCTGGAGGGAATTGGGGCTCAGCTGACACAGCAGCTTGATTATACCAAGATTGCCGCCATTATTCCCGGAGGGCCAGCTTATAAAAGTAAACTTCTCCAAAAAGGAGACCGCATTGTGGGTGTAGCTCAAGGAGATGACGCAGAGTTCATTGACGTGATTGGATGGAGACTTGATGAAGTAGTGAAGAAAATCAGAGGACCAAAAGGGACTGTGGTTCGTTTGCAGGTGATAAAAAGCGAAGATGACATCAACTCCTTGCCAGATACAGTACGCCTTGTTAGGGATAAGATTAAGCTGGAACGCTCTGCTGCCAAGGCAGAAATCATTGAGATACAAGAAGGAAGAAAATCATATAGCATGGGTGTGGTGACAGTGCCTAGCTTTTATATTGATTTTGAGGCGTTACACAAAGGGGATAAAGACTACCGAAGCACTACAAGGGATGTGAAGCATCTCGTAGATAGTGTTAAAAATATTGGAATCGATGGACTGATGATTGATTTGAGATATAATGGTGGAGGTTCATTGAAAGAGGCTATTGAGCTCACTGGATTATTCATACCCGACGGACCAGTGGTGATTCAACGCAACTATGACAACTCTAAAGAAGTGATGAAAGACATGGACAAAGGAGAGGTTTTCTATGATGGACCTCTTGCCGTATTGACCAATCGATTCAGTGCTTCTGCTTCTGAGATTTTTTCAGGAGCTATTCAGGATTACAAGCGTGGGATTATCGTTGGTGAGAATACTTTTGGTAAAGGCACCGTGCAGAACCTGGTGGATTTGAGAAGACATGTGGCTTCAAGATTATTGAGGTCTGGTCAGGTAGATCTTGGAACCAAAATTGGTTCTGAGGACATACCAATTGGTCAGCTGAAGCTGACACTTGCTAAATTTTATCGGGTAACTGGAAGCAGCACTCAACGAATGGGAGTGGCTCCCGACATTACATTTCCTTCTCCATATGATGATGAGAATTATGGTGAAGCAAGTAGGCCAAATGCATTACCCTGGGATGTAATTGCTACCTCTAAATTTGAACCAACGAACCAGATATCTGACAAGATGATTGAGCACCTGGAAGAGCTTTATAGAACGCATCTGGCTGAGGATGAGCAACTCCAGGAGCTGGTGAAGGAAATAGAAAAAGCGAAAAAACT
This sequence comes from Bacteroidia bacterium, assembly GCA_030425425.1. Classification (GTDB taxonomy): domain Bacteria; phylum Bacteroidota; class Bacteroidia; order Cytophagales; family Cyclobacteriaceae; genus Marinoscillum. The sequence continues at coordinate 12,315 of JAUIAO010000061.1, forward strand.
CAGGGCTGATACAGAGGTTTCTCTAAATCTGGAAGAGCGCAGAGCAATGGCGAAAGAAGATGAAGTAGAAGATGATCTTGCAACATCCATAGATTCCGGGGAAATCTCAGAATCAGAATCTGATAGCGAAGATGATAAGCTTAAGGACGACCCATATCTGAAAGAAGGATTAAGGTTGCTTGCAGAACTCAGCAGAACAAAGGTTGGCTAAAACCCGCAATTTTTTGTATCACGCTTTGGTTAAATCATGCTATCTGGTGCAACCTTTCCGCTGATATTGGCATCTAATTATCAAGAATTGTTTTTAAAGACGAAGATTCATTCAACCACAAGAATGAATCTTCGTTTTCGTAATTAATATCCAATCCAAACCTTGAATCATGAAAAATTTCATTAGCCTATTCATTGTTTTCGCAGCCTCACATCTGTGTGCACAGAATATTTTAGCCGAATATCATTACGATTGTACTGACTGTTTTCAAGAAGTCATTATTGACGGGTCTTTTTGTGATATTGAGGTAATAGGAGGAAGTAACCAATTGCGCTTCGATGGAGTAATTAGGGGAGATGGAGATGAAGGTGACTACAAGATTACGAGCAGGGAAAATGGGGCAACTATTATATTTAAGGTAGACCGTAAGAACAATTCTGGGTGGAACTGGAACATGAACCTGACAACTAAAATTGAACTTACATTGCCGGACAATACCACATTAAGAATCGAAAATACTTCAGGAGATCTCAAAATCGTGGATTATACAGCGGAAAACCTGAATGTTAGAACGACTAGTGGTGATATGAATTTACGAAATGTGAAATCCATATGTCGTTTGAAGTCTACATCAGGAGATTTAGAGGCCAGAGACCTGATAGGTAGTGTGTCTATGGTGTCCACCAGTGGTGATCAGGAGTATCGTTCAATCAATGGAAATCTGGATGCTGAGGCAACTTCTGGAGATATGGAACTAATGAAAATCATGGGTGCTGTACAACTATCCGCTACGAGTGGGGATATTGATATAGATGGTCTGACAGGAAGTCTACGAGTCAAAACTACATCTGGAGAAATAGATGGTGATTACATTACTTTAAATAATGATGCCTATTTCAAGAGTACATCAGGAGATATTCACATCACGCTGAAAAATGAACTCGATGAACTGAGTTTTGATCTTCGGGCAACATCTGGAGATTTGCGAGTTGGGGGTATTCGAGGAGAGGACAACTTGTCTTTCAGAAAAGGGCCTATTATGATCGAGGGAGTGAGCACCAGTGGTGATCAGACTTATGACCATTAATATTGTCTTTTTCACTAAGGGCTGTGACTCAAAGTATGTTTTGGGTGCTGACCTGTGTGCCGCAAGCCATGGGTTAGGGAATTTGAATTCAAATTATCATCATCCCACACCTACAAACTGCACCTGAGTGCCTCTGTATATATTTAGCTGTTCACGAGCCGTTCTTTCCCAGCGAAACTGTCTGGTGTGTTCCAGACTAGCAGCTTCCAGCTCATGTCGCTCATCAGCAGTCATCGAGGTGGCTTTTAGAAGTTGCGTGGTAATAGAGTCAACATCATATGGATCACAAATCAACGCACAGCCACCGGCTACTTCCGGCATAGAAGAGGTATTGGAAGTGATCACGAGTGTACCACATGCCATTGCTTCGATAATCGGGATGCCGAAGCTTTCACGCAAGGAAGGGTAGAGGAATACCTCTGCCATAGCATAAAGGCCCGGAAGCCAATCGTGGTTTACATATCCTGTAAGGTGCAGATGCTCTATGAGTTCTGGTTGGTCAATGCTTTCCAGCATAGGCATCACATCCTCTTTGCTGCTTTCTGCCAATACAAGCGGAAGTGGTTCTTTTGTTTTTGCACGATATTGAGAATAAGCTTGTAATACACCCAGCATGTTTTTTTTCGGAGCAGTATTGCCTAAAAAGAACAGGTATTTTTCTGGAAGATTGAGCGCAGTTTTTATTTCGTCGAGTAAGGTTTCACCTGGCTGACGAAATTTCTCAGAAACTCCATTATATATGACTTCTACTTTACCTGTATCACCAAAATACTCATCAATATGTGCTTTTTCGAACCTTGATACTGTGAGCACATTTTGAGCTTTTTTGAAAATCTTAGGCACAATCCACTTTCGATAATAATGTCCCAACTTTTGATATAATGACCCTCCACCAAATCCCTGATTAAGATAGATAATGTCATGAAGTGTAATGACCAAAGGTATTTTGCTGAGGACGGGTGCTGTGTTGCTGGTACAGTGAAGGTAATCAAGGTTATAATTTTGTGCGGTCAAAGGCAATGAGATTTGCTCCCAGTCGGCATAAGTAATGCCAGGTACTTCAACGATTTTGAAATTTTCCGTTTCTTCCAGACACTTGTCTGGTCCTGATTTTACAAATATGAAATATTCATTCACCGTATCGATGCGCTGAAGCTCTCTGATGAGTTCCAAGGCATAGATATCCATCCCATGTTTTTTCGCTCTGAAAATGCGCTGTGCTTCTATCCCAATCCTCATGATTGTACTGTTTTGGTAGTGTGAAGGAAGTTATTTTTGGCCTTTTTATACCCGGCAATTGCTCGAATCATGAGCCAAAATGTTTTTGGAAGCTGCATCATGGCCAGGAGCGTGTTTTTATTCATGAATTTTGCAGGAATGGCTATGGTAAGTGCTAAACTATACACTACCAACGCTCCTAAAAACCATGTCCAACCTTCGATTTGGAACGTAGTAGTAATTGCTGTGAGGATGAACAATAGTCCGAGCATGATCAGCCTTGGCGGAAGCAAAAACTGGAAAGATTTATCAAAATAGTCCACATTGCCTCGAGTGATTAAATGAAGCAGCGCATTGCCAAACGACCTCATTCCGTACCTGATCTGCGCTGCTATCCACCTTGTCCGCTGATTGCCAAATGTTTTTGATTCACTCACTTTTTCGTCATAAACATACGCTTCTTTGAGGTAAGCGATTTTGATTTTTTGTTTGATTAATGAAAGTTCCAATTCTTTGTCAAACCCGCCTATTGCATCGATTCTGGCCATTTCATCTTTGAAAAGCTGGAAGTCAAAAGCCATTCCTGAACCAATCAATGCTGAAGATAACCCTAGGTTGATATGTCCTTTTCGGAAAATGTTATTGTTAACCTCTTCGCTGATAGCATCCAAAGTAGCCAGTTCATTTTGCTGGTTCTTGGCAATCCTGTGGCCTTGCATGGCAGAAGCTCCGCTGTTATAAGCATCCGAAACTTTGTTGAGAAAATCCGGCTCCATGATGTTGTCTGCATCCAGTACTACTGTGATATCAAAGTCCTGATTAATTCTGCGATACGTTTCATTGATGGCTTTGGCTTTGGTGCTTTTTTCAAAACTCACCTCAACTATCTCAATTGGTAGCTTTTTGAGATTCTGAATGGTTTTTGGTTGCATAGAATCAGCGATCACGAATATCTGATACAGATCCGTTGGATAACTTTGATTCAAAGCTTTTTTGGCAGTATCTATGATGATCGCATCTTCTTTGTATGCAGGAATGAAAACCGCAATTTTGTTGAGACCTAACAATGGCTTGTACTTCAGCGACTTGCTTCTGAAAAGGGAAGCAAAGGAGAAGATCAGGTAGTAAACTACTCCGATCGCCAGGTAAATGAATAAAGGTAAAAGGATGGAATTCATGGTTCTAGGTGTTCAATGTTCAATGATGTGTTGTAACATATTGAGATTGTCTTGTTGCAGGTTTTTCTGAATTAAGCCATTTAGATAAATCTCTTTCCAACAGATCCTGTAGCTTTTCAATTTCCTCGCGATAGATGCTGTCAAACATTTTGGCTTTCAGTTCTTTGCTCAAAGGAGCTTTCTCAAGGTTCTTTTTGCGAAGTTTGTTGACCCACTTTTTAAGGTTTTGATTTTGTGTCACACTCTCGGCAAGTTTTGGACTGACAGTCTTGATGGCTTTTTTCACAATGCTGTTTTGACCGATGAATTTGTCAACTGTCTTGTTTTGAATTCGACCAGAGACATTGTAAGACACAGACATGTCCGGCTCAAACCATCCATCCACACCAATGAAGTCATAGATGTTTTGGATCACTCTCAAAGGGTCTTGTCTCAATTCTTCGTAAAGGAATACACGAATTTGGTTCTCAGGAAACAGCTGATAATACTTGGACAAATGCGTATAATAAAAGCCTTCCTGTACCAGATCGTCACGCTTCCACCAGATGTTGTTTCTTTCCAGCGCATCTTCAAAATTTGGCGTTGGCTCACGGTTTTCTCGTGCCAGGTGCATATATCGACTGTATAGTCTGTCAACTGGTTCACGAAGGATCGCAATGATCTTGGTGTCCGGGAGTTGCTCACGGATTTTCTCGGCTGCAATAGGAGAGTATAGGTACATTGGAGACACCTCACCTATTGCTTTTTCGGTAGTCACTCGATCAAATAGTTTTTGGTAGTCTTCAAAATTGGTCACTGACCAGGGGTAGTGCTTGAGTTGTTCTGGATCGTCCTCTGGGTTGACCAGTTCCTGGCCTTCCAAGGCAAAGAAGTTAGTCTCCTTCACTGGACTCATATAGACGTCCGGGTGTTCGTTCAGGTATTCATAAAGGGCGGTAGTTCCTGATTTGCCTGCTCCGACGATGATAAAGTTAGGTAGCTGTCTCATAGCTTTTATTTTAATTCAAAAGTATGCGCATAAATAAGAGCAGCTGATTGCTTTTCGTCGAGTGGGAGGGAACGTCGGATTTTTGGTTCTTCGACAAGCTCAGAACCAGTTCTTTCGAAATAAGTTCGTCATGCAGAGCCCGAAGGGTGCAGACGGCTAGTTGAAGCATCTCTCAAAAAAGAACGTCATGCAGAGCCTGCCTTCCGAAGGTTGGCAAGGTGAAGCATCTTTAGGAGAGGGCGAATAGTGATTTGGCCAGCTGACGTGGTTTTAATAAGAAAGGTAGTGCTAATTGCTAATGGCGAGGGATCCTTCGGCGTTGCCTCTGGATGACAGACGAAATAAAGGTCGTCATGCAGCGTAGGTTAGGACGAAGCATCCCTCGTCAGATTCTTCAGCTACGCTTCTGAATGACGCTACAAAATTAGAACGTCATGAAAAGCCTGCCTTCCGAAGGTTGGCATGGTGAGGCATCTCTAGAACATGCGAAAAGCGTTTTGCGCATAGCGAAATACAAACACTACCAACTTTTCAGTAAATCCCTTGGAATCAAACCGTTTTTATTGTAATCTTATATAACTTTTTAATCGCCTGAACTAGCCTAACCATGCACTCAACCCCGTCACCACGGAATATTAGTCACTTACAAGTGACTACAGTATGTTCAATACCTACTGATTCGTTTTTACAGGGAACTAAAAAGCATTTACCATCAACTTATCATCATTTACAAGCTTCAGATTGGCATTTACAACCATCAAATCTCCACTTACAAGCATCTGATCACCAATTACAGCAGTCAAATCTTCATTTACAACCAACTAATCAGCACTTACAACCATCAAATCTCTACTTACAAGCATCTGATCACCATTTACAACCTACTGAAACGCATTTACAACCATCAAACTCCCATCAACAAGGCTCTGAGCGAAACCAGTGCCTCTCCGAATCAGCCGTAGCGCTTTCCATCGAGAAAAAATCATCAAAAGAAGAGGATCCACAATACCGCAAATTAATTGTTAACATAAATCTGGATACTCATGAATGACAGACAAACTGCGTACCTCAACAAGTACCGCGCGCTCAATGGTGTTTTCACCAATTACCAAACCGAGATCGATAGCTATGCGAAGCTCAAAGAAAAAGTGGATGCTTTCAAAGCTTATTTAGCAGCCATCGATGCAGAAGCTCCCAATACCTCTAGCGATACTTCGGGAATTTCCTCTGGCAAAGGAGCTACGAAAAAGGCTATGGCCGAACTGGCAGCCGAACTGGCCTCCGCAGGGAAGGCTTATGCCAACGACATTGGAGATGCCCAGCTTCGGGCTGACTTTGATGTCACCCGCTCCGACATTCAATTTGCCAAGAATGCTGATGCAATCAATCTGGGTAGAGTGTTGGTTGATGATCTCAATACTCATCAGAAAGCTTTGGAGGATTATTTCGTGATGGTGGAAGATATCGCAGAGCTGGAAAGCCTCATCAACAAATTTGAAAATCTGGATGAGACTCAGGGTAGTACTCAGGCCAGTAGTAAGACAGCACATCGCAAGCTAAAGCAGCTCTTCAGTGATACGCAAAGCCTGCTAGCCGATCAGCTGGATCAGTTGATGAAACGCCTCCAGCGCAGAGAACCTGATCTGGTCAGTGACTATTTCAACGTACGAGCAATCGGCTATGAGCCCACCTCCATTGGAGGTGCACCTGCCAGAGAAGCAGCAGTAGAACAATAATTAATCAGCTCCCCTCAGAGATGGGGGGAGTATTGAATTATAAATTTTTAATAAAACTTTAACTTTTTTTATTATGAAAATATCAGTTTTTGTTGATGGTGCGAATTTCTTTTTTATGCAGAAAGAAGGTTTACAGTGGTTCGCAGATCCAAAGAAAATACTAGACTATATTGAACAATATGGAGATATAGAAGATGCATTCTACTATATCGGACGTGATGCTCCACCAGATGCTAGACAGGATGCTTTTCTTAAAGCTTTACCAACCATGGGCTATTCGCTTGTTACTAAGCAAATCAAGACAATATTTGATTCTAAAACAGGAAGAAATAAAAAGAAAGCAAATCTTGACATTGAGATTGTATTAGACATGTTTAATACTATTGAGCATTATGATATGGCTATTTTAATAAGTGGAGATGGTGATTTTGAAAGGGCTCTAAGACTATTAAAAGCAAGAGGTAAAAAATATATGGTAATTGCTACTGAACATTTTGTTGCAAGAGAACTTCGTGATGTTGCCGGTAGACATTATGTTGATTTGAAGGATATTAAAAATCAAATTGAAAAATAAGTAACCGAAATGAATGCAGATCAAGTAAAACCACAGAAGTGGCTGAGGGATGAAAATTATCCAATTCGAGTTCTATATGATGATGGTGAGTATTCCATTATCTGGGGGAAGTTTGAAAATCACAGAGCAATGGGTGTGAGATGGAATGGAGGTACAGCGGTTGGTTTTCCAGGACAAGGTGGGCACGCGACGTGGTATGTTGAGCCAGATTTTATTGCTGTTTCAATATTGCAAAGATTACTTACTATGGCTCAGGATTGTGCGGATAGAACTTATTATGAAAATATTCTTTTCGCTATTCAAGAGCTGAATGATAAAATGTTCAATATCAATAAAGACTTGACTTAACTATTATGGCAAATAGCAATCATAAGCTTCTGTTAGGAATGTATTCCTTTCAGATAAAAAAAAACAATACTAAAGACAGTGAAATCGTAGATATTAATGATTTTTTATCACTGGCGTATCCTGATACGGAAAACAAATTCACTGATGGTTTTACGCAAGAAATCATTAACCTAATTGATGAAAAGACTTTTAAAAATAAAAGTAATACACATGGTGGTATACTAGAAGATAAGTCCTTTTCAAAGGAAAGAAGATATTTTGACTTGGTAATTGATGGTGGGTTGACGGGTATAAAACAGTTTCTTTTAGACGGTGAGGGAAACAAGCAAACCATATCAAAAGATAAAATTGTAGGATTAAAATTTTTCGCAAGATTTTGGTTGCCAGCTGGAGGAAAAACCGGATACATGTTTATTCAAAGGTATGGTGGCGTCAATTTGAAACCATTATTTGATGAATTGATTAAGGTAACACTAAAAAATCATGGATATAGGATAGCCGGAATCGGTAGAAACATGAGACCTATAACCACTAAAAAAAGATTAAGAAAGTTTTTAGAGAAATCTGCAATTAGAGATGTTACAGTGATTAGTAAAAATAGTAATCACGATACAGGTTCTGGAGATGCCCAAACTGTTACTATTAAGCTTAAAAATATAGTCGCAAAAACGACTAATCGACAGATTGATATGAGGGTCATTTCAGATGCGATGAAAAATCATGGATTCAGTATTGGTCAGAAACATTACGATATTACAGCAACTTACGAGTCAAAAGGAAAGAATGGTAAGGAGGAAAGAACCACAACACTTGATGCATCAGAGGATAGCATTAATATAATACCAAGTATCCTTTTACCACCTAAGTGTATGGATGAAGACGGTTATCCAGAATTTACGGCGATGAAGGAGTTTGTAGATAATGAAATTGATCAAATTAAAAAGGAATCAAAAATGAGATGATAGACTTTAAAGTGCTATATAGGATTAAGAAAAATGCCATTAAAAGTATCAAATCAGATAGTGATGGTCAGATTATAGATGACTGGAGAAGCAAAGTATTATTTATACTTATTTACTATATCCTTCCTGTAGTGATGGCCGTATTTCCTTGGATTTTTTGCGTCACATTGTCTAGTTTTTCTTCATATATTACTACAGGGGTATCAATTTTCACAGGCTTGTTCTTTTCCTTGTTATTAAATATTAGCGCCAAAATACGTATTGAGAAGCAAAATGAAAATGTTGATATCGCCAATTTTCAGGCCTTTAAAGAGAATATGCGTCAGATTTCAGATATCACCCTTTACATTATTATTCTTGGAATTTCTGCGATTCTTGTAATCTTACTCAATTCAGTTTTGAAGTTCGAACTGATAGAAATTGAGTTGTGCTTTACAAGTATTGTGATTTTTATTTTAATGAGATATTTTATATGTCTTTTACTTATGCTTCAAAGATTCTTTTTTGTTCTAAGAGATGAAATAAAGAATATTCTTTAAATCATTGGCAAGTGAATTAAAAAGATTAGATAAAGTCAATTATTGATAGTGTTAGATTCCTCGCTGCGCTTCTGAATGACGTAATAAAACAATGTCGTCATGCAGAGCCTGCCTTCCTAAGGTTGGTATGGTGAAGCATCTTTCGTAAAAGGTGAAGGGTGGTTTTTCTAGCTGTCAATGTTTCAATAAGAAAGATAGTGTCAATTACTAGCGACGAGAATGGCGAGAGATTCATCGGACTGGCCGTCCGCTTTCACTCAGAATGACGTAAAAAAAGAAATGGAAAGAGGAGGAGTAACCTATATCATGACCAATTACAATAATACAGTGCTCTACACTGGAGTCACATCTGATATTATATCTCGAGTCATGGAGCACAAAACCAAAGCTGATCCATACTCTTTTACTGCAAAGTACAATGTGAATAAACTGGTTTACTTTGAGGTTTTTAGTTCCATAGAGGAGGCCATCGATAAGGAAAAATACATCAAAGGAAAGAGCCGAAAGTGGAAGATGGATTTGATCTCAAAAGATAATCCTGAATGGAAGGATTTGTGGGAAGAGATAAAGGAGTGGTGAGTGTGGATAGGGATTCTTCCCGTTCGGTCAGAATGACGGTACGGATATTATGTCGTCATGCAGAGCCCGAAGGGTGCGGACGTTCAGTTAAAGCATCTCTTGTAATAAGTGAAGGGTGGTTTTTCTAACTGTCTTGGTCAATAAAAAGGATAGTGTGAGTAGCTAATGCCGAGAACGGTGAGGGATTCTTACTTTCACTCAGAATGACGTAATAAAATTAGGTCGTCATGCAGAGCCTGCCTTCCGAAGGTTGGCAAGGTGAAGCATCTCTTGTAAAAGGCGAACGGTGGTTTTTCTAGCTGTTTTGGTTTCAATAAGAAAGATAGTGCGAATTGCTAACGACGAGAATGGCGAGGGATTCATCGGACTGGCCGTCCGCTTTCACTCAGAATGACGTAAAAAAAGAAATGGAAAGAGGAGGAGTAACTTATATCATGACCAATTACAATAATACAGTGCTCTACACTGGAGTCACATCTGATATTGTATCTCGTGTCATGGAGCACAAAACCAAAGCTGATCCATACTCTTTTACTGCAAAGTACAATGTGAATAAGCTTGTTTACTTTCAGGTTTTTAGTTCCATAGAGGAGGCTATTGATAAAGAGAAATATATCAAGGGAAAGAGCCGAAAATGGAAGATGGATTTGATCTCAAAAGATAATCCTGAATGGAAGGATTTGTGGGAAGAGATAAAGGAGTGGTGAGTGTGATGAGGGATTCTTCCGATTGGTTGGAGCGAGGGGATTACTGTCTATAGTGGACTCACTTAGAAAGGTATTGCGAATTGCTAGCAGTGAGAATCGCGAGGGATTCTTCCCGTTCGGTCAGAATGACGGTGTGAAAGTGTGCTCTGCGTATCGCGAAAGGCGATCAGCGTAAAGCAAACAACGACCTTCGAAAAACCAAATAAGGATGATTCAGCAGGCTGAAAGCAATGCCCAAACTGATGTTGGTAATGGTCACTACGGCCACTAAGTACAGAGACTCAAAGAAATACAAAACAATCACATCACCGATCACATTCAGGCCAACCATCAGCCAGACCTTCATGGCATTCCACTTCGGTTGATTGATGCTGTCAAACGACATGCCCATGTATTTCTCCAATGGCATCAGAATCATTGGAATGGTGAGGATTCTCAAAATCAATGCACTCTCGCCATATCCTTCACCTCCTAAAACAGCAACTACGAACTGCGGGACAATGGCAATTACAATTACTCCCGGCAGGAAAATGGCGGTCAGTTGTTTCACCTTTCCCCATAGGTGGTTATTGAAAGCCGTTTGGTTTTGGTCTTCAAAGTAATTGCTGAGAATGCGGTATGAAGTCATCGCAAATCCTCTGAGCGGAATGTCTAGTAAATCCAGCGCCTTGAGAGGAATAGCATAGATCGCTACTGCTTCATTGCCCATAAAAGCCCCAATAAGCAGGCTGTCAGAACTTTTGAGAAGGTTCGAACCTGCTAGTGTGGCCAGGCTGTGCTTTCCGAAAGCTATTAATTGTGCAAACCGAGTTTTGGAAAAGGCTTGCCAACGAATGCGGATGAGTGTTATCAAAGAATAAACACTTACGATCCCTTGGGTGAGCATATATGCCCAGATGAACTGGGTAAAGGTGAAGTGGTCGTAAAATTCACTCGCGACAAATGAAAGAAAGATGATGTTTCCAAAAAGTCGAAGGCCATTCATTCTTTTGAACCTTCCCTCTGCGTGCGACTTCCACGTGTCCAGACTGGAAGGGAAGGTGACCAGTACATAAATAGGGTAAAATACGAAAAAGATGTTCAATGACCACTCAGAAGTATCAGCGAGAAGATTTATGCTTCCAATAACCAAAGCAGCAATCAGACTCAATCCCAAGGCCATCAACCCTGATGTTGCCAAAATAGATTGCTTTTCATCTTCATCTTTTTCGATTGATAAGGCGCGAACCATTCCCTGTCTCACCATTCCTGTACGCATCAAATCCAATAATCCTGCAGCTGAAATGAACAATGCCCATGCACCAAACTCTGCTTTCGTGAGCACGCGAGCAAGGAGCATGAATGTCACTAACCCAACTGCAGATGCCAATACATTGCCAATAAGCACCACACCATTGTCTGAATTGAGCTTTTTGAGGATTTTATTAAGCATGAACCGGTTGGTTGAGGATTTCTTCTACCTGAGCAGCTCTTTTGGACCAGTCATTTTGTTTGGCTACCGCTGTTCGTCCTAGTTTTTTGTCGTAGGTGTCAGATTTAAATTCGTCATCCACACCATTGATAAATTGCTCAGCATTCTTGGCGATTACAACGTTTCCAAAAAAGTCATCCAGCGGAGCAAAATCAGTACTTACTACCGGGATGCCTGCTGCCAAGTATTCGTTGATTTTAAGTGGGTAAATGCTTTTGGTAAAATCATTCATAGCGAATGGGATGATTCCCAGATCAAACTTTTTCATGAACTTGGGAATATCATTTGGTTGCTGCGCACCGAAAAAGCGAACATTTGGATGTTTTTTCAACTGCTCGGATTGTGCGCCGCTTTGTGTTACTCGCCCAATAAAGTGAAAATCATATTCAGGTCTTTCTTTGACTAAATTTTCAATTAGATCATAATCCAGACGAAAATCTAAAGATCCAACATATCCTATTACCGGTCTCTCTTTTTTATCTTGATGAAAAGCTCGATTGAAAAGCTCAAAATCAACTCCATTTTTCACCAGAGTGGTGTTGGTGTTTTGCTTTGATTTCTGCCTCAGCAATGCCTCAGAGGTAACAATCACCTCATCTACTTTCTTAATATATCGATCTTCCATCGTGCCACCATGTTTTCCACACCAGTTGGCAGCTCCAATGTCATCATAGCAATAGTAAACCAGTTTGGACTCATTGAGTTTGCCAATCAAAGGCACTCCAATGATGGGATTAAATGCGTTGATCACGATAGGTGATTCGAAATTTAGCTTCTTCATGGCCTTGCAGATTGCGTTGCCCACTACAGCTGCCTGACTCCTGATAATTTTCTGGAAAATATCAGGATCATTGATCCAGTTGGTAGGAACCACAGGAGGGAGTGTGAGGTGATAGACTTCATTTCCCTTTGATTCGAGTGTTCTCAATCTGGATTCAATGCCGATCATTCGTTTCCACGGTTTAGGTTCCTTCCCCGTAATTCCCTGAGCAAAATCCTTCCAGGTAAATGGGTAATCTACGAACATCACTCGATGATTCTTAGCCAGTTGACTCATCATGTGCACAATCGTCTTCATGAAGTCACCTTCCCAGGTCGTCATCGAAATACAGACTATATCTTGCTTCTTCATGATTTAAACAATTTATCCAAATCTGATTGTCCTAATTCAAATTTCAGGATTTTACGTACCCATTTTGCTACAAGACTTCTTTTTGCAGGAACCTCGGCTACTATCTGATCAAGGTAGTAAGGTTTAATTCCATTGATGATAAGTTGTGGTTTTGTACTAGTGATCTTTTGCAGGTCTTCTAGCATGTTTTTGTGGGCTGTAGACCACACTTTATCTGCTCTTACTGTCCAAAGGATCAATTGTGCCTGCTCGATAAGGGTCACAGGAATTTTACCACTTACCCATTCCGGTATTACCAACAGTATGTAATGATATTGCTTTTTATAGACATCTATCAATTCGTGGTTACTCACAAACTGCTCATCGATTCGATAAGAGTATTGGTGCTCTTCTAAATCTGTAGGATCAGTACCTCTATGAGGGGTTACCAAACAAACACTCTCGCCTGATTGGATCATTTTCTCGAATATTTTCTCAAATACATATACTTTCCCTTCATCTCGCTGAGTACTGATGCCTACTATCACTGAAGCATCATTTTTATTGACAGAATACTTATTCAGTTTGATTTTAGAGGCAAGTATGCCATTCACCTGATCATCAAGATTACCATATTTGTTTTTGAAATCTGGTGTCAACATTGGTATTGCTCCAGCCACTTCTAATCCTGTAAATTTTCTGGCTCTTTCGGGATGGCGCAAAGATCCATCCAGCAATTCTGCGGCTATAAGGAATGACAAAACACCAAAAATTCCAATTACAATACCCAGAGCAACAATTATCATTCGTTTGGAAGGCTCCGGCTCATATGGATAGGAAGGTTTGTCTAAAATTTCCAGATTAGAGGATATTCTGATGTTTTGTTGTTTCAATTTTGCCTGGTTAAGTCCATGCAAAACTTCCAGAAATTCTCTTTCATAAACACTTATCTGGCGCTCCATTCTATCTATAGTAGATCCCATAGGTGTAAAGTTGTCATACTGCTGATCTATATCTTGCAGTCTTTGTTTTGAAGCTTTCACAGTCACCTTTTCACGATTCAGGTTGATGATTTCGTCGATCCATTGGTTGACAAGGTATAAGCCCGAAATACCCTCTTTGGAAGATGATCTGGAAATAGAGGATGACATAGAAGTCAGTAACTTTTCTCTCAAAGTTTCTAATGCAACTTGTTTTTCTACGAGCAGACTATCGGGTATACCAGCGGCTTTGAGCTTCGCTAATTCTGAGGTAGCTTCGCTCAGCTCCTCTTTGTATTGTACCATTTGTAGGTTATTGGCCAATATTCCCTCTCTGATTTCCAATTTTTTTTCCAGCTCTTTCAATGCAGCTTCGGTGGCTTTCATATTCATCACCTGAACACTGTAGTCCTCAATAGCATTTTGTTTTTTTATGGCCAGTGCTTTGGTTTCTTCATTATAATTAATCACTCGACTTTTTAATCTAAAGGCAGTCAGTTCATCTTCAGATTGATTGAGCTGGTGTTTAGCTATTTCCAATTCTTTTTCAAAAAAGGCAACCACATTTTCGGTTTCTGCTTCTTTAATCATGCGATAACGTTCGTCAAAAACCATTAAAAAAATGTCCAAAGTACTTTTGCACAGGCCAGGGTCATAAGTGGTGAAAGATATTTCGATCATATCACTAGATTTTACCCTTCTGAATTCGATTGACTCCAATTTGTCTGTACTGTATGAACTTTTACCTTTGATTAAATTTTCTACCAGAGGATTACCATTTTCATAATGTTGCTTAAGGTTTTGAAAAGTTTTTTCCTCATCTCCCGGTACTAATATTTCTTTTCGCTTGTCAATGGGGAATACCTCGGCTAGTGCTTCATATCCTGGCTCACCCAAGGTTATATTTGGTGAATCCTGCATGATGTTTCTTGCCAAAAGTCTCAGGCCTACTTCTTCCAATGTTAGACGAGATTTGATGATCTCCATCAAGTTATCATATGTGGCATTTACTGATCTGTAATCTATTTTAGCATCAGATCCAGATTCAATATTGTACCCCGATCCAAAGCCAGTATAAATCAAGGCATTAGAATGATATTCTTTTGGTTGATTTCTGGTTAAAATGAATATAGTAAGTGCTAATGCGAATGGAATGGTTGCCAGTAAAATTGTATTCCTATATAAGAGTCTGATAAAGTCGAATAAATGCATCGGGGATTATTTTAAACCTAATAAAACTGTAATCTCGCTTCTTTTTTTCATAGCATCAATTCCTGCATTGATCCACGCCTCTTTGGCTAGGTAAACCTGATTTTCGGCTATGAGTAATTCCGAATATCCTATCTCTCCGCTTGAGAAAAGACCATTGGTATATTCCTCCTGTTGTATTCTGGCGTTGTAGGCCAGTTGTCTTGTGTTTACAGTTTCTAAAGCACCGAGGTAATCATAGTATAAGTTCAGAATGTCCTTCTTTAATATCATTTTACGATCTTCTTTCAGATATTCGGAGTAGTCTTTTCGGGAGATGGACTGTTTTACTGCGCTTCTCTGATTGATTAATTTACCAGGGTCCAAACTCAGATTTATGCCTACACTAGGTAATACCCCATAAGTGGTTACCGACTCGTTGTTATTGTCTGTTGTTGTGTTTGCAGAAAAAACATTGACTCCCATTCTTAGCGAAGAGATCCATGAACGTTTGTTTTGTTTTATCTCTTCATTAAAATATCTTATGTCTTCATCAAATGCATTGAGTAAATTGGAATTAGAAACTGCGGTTTCGATAAGAGAATCTAATATTGATTCATTATGTAAAACTCTGGAAATCATTAATAATTCCTGCTCTATCTGCTTTTGAGAGAACATGTAATCTTGCTGGGCCACTCCACCGAAAGGTAATACGGTAAGGAACAAAAGGTAAATAATGTATTTCATGGGAATAGGTTTCTTTTTTATGTATGATGCGATCATTTTCTAAATAAAAGCACCTTAGCGATACATTTTTGCTTTATTAACTATGTAAAATTATTGACTGATAATCCTTCTGATGAGAGAAATAGATGATTGGTAAGAATGCCTCGATAACTGGACCAAACTACCGATAAGTTTAAAAATCACTTTTTTTGAGCGATTACCTGAGAAAAACGATTCTTATTACTGGTCATCGTCTTTTCCACACCAATGATCGATTAGATCACCAATCTTCCGATCATACCTGTCATTTTTGAGGTGTATTCTAAAGTTAATCGTTGCTATCCAGCGCAACGAATGACAACATTGCAAACACCAAATATCATGAGCAAGAGTAAAAGCATATATTTCCCAGGACTGAACGGACTCCGTTTTTTTGCCGCTTTGTTTGTATTTTTTCATCATGTGGAGCAGCATAAATTTCTTACGGGTTTGGACAATCTTTGGGGAGTGGCGATCATTGATAATCTGGGGCACCAGGCCAGGATTATTTTCTTTGTGCTCAGTGGCTTTTTGATCACTTATCTATTTCTAAAAGAAAAAGAAAAAACAGGAACAATCAATTGGTGGCGATTTCAGACAAGGAGAGCACTGAGACTATGGCCGGTTTATTATCTAATGGTGCTGATATCCTTTTTTGTGTTGCCCAGGTTCATACATATCGAGGCCTTTAACAGTGTATTAGAGGAGAATTTCTGGAAAGAGTTCTCAGTTTACATGGTCCTTTTTCCCAATCTGGCCAGATTACTACCTCCGATTATGGGGGCATATCAGTTTTGGTCTGTTGGGGTACAAGAGCAGTTTTACTGGCTATGGCCTGTGGTCATATTATTGTTTAGCAAAAGAATGGTTCTCTTTTTATTGGTCTTTATAGGATTAAAACTGGCGGGAGAATTGTTCATTTATCAACTGATTGAGGTTACTTCAGGGACCTCTTGGCAACTCCGCTCAGAGCAGGCGCTAAAAATGTGGCAGTTGCTTTTGTTTGAGCAAATGGCTGTCGGTGCTTTGGGTGCTTATCTGGTGTTTCATGGAAAGGACAAAGTCTTACAAATAATTTATCATCCTGTAACAATCACTCTGGCGAGTACTGTGTTTTTAGTCTTATTATTCCAAGAATATCATTTTGTAGGGTATCCCGTGATTCAAGGAACAATAGCGCTTATCCTGATTCTCAATATTTCTCTGAATTCAAAATTTCCTATTCATCTCGAAAGTAAAAGATTCAATTACCTGGGCAACTTGTCATTCGGTATGTATGCTTATCATACTGCATCTATTGCCATTGTGATAAGTGTTTTGTTGAATCATACGAGTTTTGTGTCCACAAATCCGGTATTGTTTAACATTGCATTGTATGGGGGTTCATTTCTAATGACCATGATAGTCTCTGCATTGTCATATAAGTATCTCGAAGGATATTTTCTTGATCTGAAAAAGAAATTCAGAATGGTAAAACATACCGATAAAGGATTGGGTAATGATGAGATTAACGAATTGGAATCGTCCAAGACCAAACCACAAATGGCCTGAAAAAGTTGGAAGGGAGTATTTTTTATAAGGATCATATTAAACGTAAGCGACAGAGGATAGCTGGCATATTGCTGGCTATCATTTTTGCAATTGGGATAGGATATCTTGTGGCAGGAGGTGGAGTAAAAGTAGGTCTTATCCTGGTGGTATTGCCTCCGATTTCAGTTGTTCTAATGTTTTCACTCAGAAGTCCTGCTATATTGATGCATTTAGTGCTGATATTGGGTTTTTTGATTACTCTGCTGAGTAGGTATGTGCCGGGGGATATACCTTTTGGGTTAACGATAGATGGCTTGTTGGTTTTGGTCATTATCGCCTTGCTATTTCATAATAAGGAAAAGTTTGAATTGAAGTTTCTTACGAATGGTGTTTCATTGGTATTGTTGATATGGTTAGTTTTTTCTTTTATTGAAATAGCAAATCCGCTCGCTAAAAGTAAAGTGGCGTGGTTCTATGCCAATAGAGGTTTATCTTTTTATCCAGTTTTACTAGCCATTCTCACCATCTATTTATATCGAGATCACAAATATTTGAAGGCTTTCTTAATTATTTGGGCAGTCTTTAGCGTATTCGGTACATTGTGGGGTATCAAACAACTAGTGTTTGGTGTCAGCCTCACAGAAAAACGCTGGCTGGATCAGGGAGCAGCAAGTACGCATATGCTGTTTGGTAAGCTAAGAATCTTCTCATTTTATAGTGATGCAGCTCAGTTTGGGGCCAGTCAGGCGCACACTTCTCTGGTTTTCGGAATTCTGGGTTTATACACTAAATCAAACAGGTATAGAATTGCATTTTTAATAATCGCAGCTTTGAGTTTTTACGGAATGCTTATCTCTGGTACTCGCGGAGCATTAGGAGTATTAGCTTTGGGAGGTTTCACCTATTTTATAATGACTAAGAAAGTCAAAATTGTTCTTATCGGAGCAATAGTTGCAAGTAGTGTTTTCATTTTTTTGAAATATACCACTGTGATGCAAAATAATTATCAAATCAGTCGTATGCGCACTGCGCTAAGGGATGATGATCCGAGTATGATGGTTAGAAAGAATAGGGAGGCTATACTGTTTAATTATTTAGCAGATAAGCCGATAGGAGGGGGTATCGGAAGTGCAGGGTATTGGGGAAGAAGATTTAATCCGGGAACAGTACTTGCGAATTTAGGTACTGATGGTCATTATACCCGGATCTGGATGGAGACAGGTATAATCGGACTTTTGCTTTACTTGGCTATGCTGTTGACGATAGCAATATATCTTGGTTACAGGCTGTGGTATATGCCCGACTCGCTTACAAGGCAGGCTTTGGTGGCAATCTACAGTGGGTTTATTGGGGTATGTGTGGCGAGCTATACCAACGGACTGCTTACACAAATTCCTACGGGTGTTTTGATTTTTATAGGTTTGGGATTGGTCTATTTGGGCACGGAAGGAGAGTTGGGTGCTGAGGGTTCATCCAGGATTGTCAAGAACAATTAGCAAAGCGTTTAAACTTTTGGACTCATTTGAACGCCTGAGCTATCATAGATATTTTAATCGCTAGCAGACACAGACATCATTGATAAAATTTGAACTTTTAAGCTTCAATGTCTTTGCGAAGTAATCTCAATTAATTCCCAGAGATGAGAAGTGAGTATAACTCCATGAGGACTAGATAAGATACCTTCAGATCTTATAATTCGTGCAATTAGCACACGATATATGATCCTGTTTCATGAAGGTAACCAAATTCAGGTGCTTTGATCATAATCTTGTTTTGAAAAGATAAAGGCCGATCAAACTATTTTTGAAACGGCCTTCCCATTTTGTTTTCAAATCAGAAATGAACTCTCATGAATAAAAGCCACCAATAAAAGCACTCAAATAACTTGGGTTTCGGAGCTTTTTGCTGTTGATGGATCACTGGTTTCCAGATGATTACCAGTCATACCTTCTTTTTCTAAAGCTGGTTTTTTCTTCGAAAAAGGGCTTATTATCTTTGAAAATCTTTGCCCTTTGTGTCGATACAAATACAAGGAAACAAACCAAATAATTTTAAAGAGATACTCCTGAAACTTACCTTTCTTCTGATCGAGATAGAGGTGGTTTCTAAAGATGCTTCCTCTTACTACCAGATCCTCTGCAAGATCAGGGTTCTCTTTTAAGTGTCTGGAAACGAATTGAAATTTATAACCCTCATAGCCATTTTTGGAGTGAATTTTCATCCATCCTCTCCATGATGTATGTCCTCCTGCTCCAAAATCAAGGTATTGGATCTCGGGATCAGCAAAGGCTGTTTCGATAAGTTTGAACCACATATATTTGGCCAAATTCCTTTTAGCGTATAATTCCTTTTCATGCAATGGAGCTGCACAATAGGCATAGGATCCGTAGTAATAGATCCATTGTAGGCAAATGATTTCATTGGTATTTTCATCCTTGGCTACAAAGCATCTGATTTGATTTTTCTTATTTAGATAATCCAGATATTGAGGCTTTATTTCCCATTGTATTTTTTTACCCCAAACGATCTGATTTTCCCATAACCTCATGAACTTCAGAACTAAATCCTTATCATATGGGATTTCTTCGAAAATCAGATCTTTGTTCCTGTTTTTAGCTTTGCTGTAATGCTTTTTGGCATTGGATGAAAGTACTGATAGGTATTCTGAAAAACTTCCTATGTGGGTGTTGATCAGAAAAGGTGTAGTAGGTGTCATCTATTGCTATTTTAAATACTCTATCTATCTCGGCATGTATTTTAAAAATCTCGCTAATGGATCGTATAGATAGGATTGGTACTTGGTCTTGGTTATATTGTTGAATTTCAATGATTTAAGTTCTTTTACCAATTGGCTTACAGAAACCTGAATACCCTCTGTTTTTTCAACTTTTGTTTCGCGCTTGTAAAGTGCATCATTGATCATGATCAGTGGGAAATTGACGTTTGCTTTATCATATGCTCCGGATACTGATCCCCAGAATCGTCCATTGATTTCCAATAGATAAACCTGGCCAGTTTGCGCATCTCGTCTCAGATCCACACACGCTATACCGTTCCAATTCAGAGCTTTTGCTATGTCAGATACCATTTGGTAAACTGATTCATCTTCATGGTAGATCAAGTCGTCATTTTTAGCGTAATTGTTTACACCTTTTATAGGGGATTCCTGAATAGTGTGATGCTTAATCTCGCCATTGATCGCATAAATGTTACACGTGATGTCTGATCCTGTGATGAATTCCTGTGCTGCGTGGCCTGTGAAATCTTTTTTCTCGGTGAAGGCTTTTTCCAGCTCTTTTTCATTGGTCACTGTAATGATTCCCCTACCGAAAGAGCTTCTGGACGGTTTTAACAAAATAGGGAATTTAAGCCCTGTGAGATCCGCTGCAGAAGAGTCTTTATTCAACTCAACTGACTTTGGAATGACATCCACGCCATTTTCAGAAAGGTATTTTCCCAGATCATGTTTATTAATAGCAATTTCGAAAAGCTCAGGATCTGTCAATGGCACCACTTTAGCAATTTTAGAAATTCTTTCTTTATGTCTGGAAACTTCCAATGATTCCAATTCATCAAATGGCATGATCAAATCAATATTGATTTCTTGACCTATTTTTTCGATTGCACTAGGAATTTCCTCGTGATCTACATACTCATAGACGTTATTCATATATCTGGAAAATCGTACTACAGACTTTTTCTTGTGAGTGAGTAAATGAAAATTGGCGGGCGTTTTTCTCAAAGTATAGAGTATGCTCAGGCATAAGTGCTCGTCATATCCTACTAAAAGAATTGTTGGTTTATGCATAATAATTATAAGTTATGTGCTGCTAAAGTAGGGAGATATTAAGGTGTGACTATTTGAAATTCGCTGACTGGTATCGTTTGGCCGATTGAATGTTGAATTGGTCGATTTTTAATATTTGAAGTTTGCGTTTTTCCGTTTCTAAAAATACGGTTGGATAAAAAAACCGGAACACGTATGCATCCCGGTCTTTATCCTAACCTAAACTAACAATATGAATATGAATTCTACTTTCTAATGATTGATTTGATGATACTAAGGTAGGTCGTACCTAGAAGTCAGTTCGGTGTGTTTCGATGACTGACTTGAATGATTGGATAGTTGGTGGTTTTTTCGAGTTTATCATTTTTTGTTTGATTCTTTGATCAATTCAGCAATACATCCTATATGGATTTGTCAAGAAAAGAATGCGCTACCTTGTGAAAGAGATGAAAATCATGATCCTGAATGAGGTATGATGTTTTTATTTACATATCAAAATATTAAAGAATCTTCATATTTATTGTTTTGTAATAGAAAATGTGGCAAATTAGGCAACTCGTATATATAATCTATTGCGAATTTTTGAAACTGTTACCCAAAAATTACGACTACTAAATGAAGACACATTATCAGATTTTGATTGTTGGAGGAGGAACTGGTGGTATCATGACGGCTGCCAATCTCCTTTGCAAAAACAAATCATTGGACATTGGGCTGATAGAGCCGGTAGACACTCATTATTACCAACCTGCATGGACCCTCGTCGGTGCGGGTGCATATGATATGAAAAAAACAGCGCGACCAATGGCGTCTGTGATGCCAAAAGGAGTGAACTGGGTTAAAGACTTTGCCACTAAGCTAGATCCAGACAATAACACCATCGGCACCAAAAATACCGGTGACCTTACATATGATTATCTGGTAATGAGTCCGGGATTGGTGATGGAGCCTTCGATGATCGATGGATTGCCTGAAGCCTTGACAAAAAACAACGTTTGCACCAATTACATGGATCCCGAAAAAACTTGGGATGTACTAAGGAACTTCAAAGGAGGCAATGCACTTTTCACTCAGCCAACTACACCTATCAAATGTGGTGGCGCTCCTCAGAAAATCGCCTATCTGACTGCTGATTACTTTAAAAAGAATAAAATCAATGGTAATGTGATCTTCGCAACCCCCGGATCGGTGATCTTCGGGGTGAAGAAAATCGCAGATACGTTGAATGATGTGATTGCTCACTATGGCATCCACTTCAGGCCTCACTATGCACCCATCAAGATTGATTCTGATAATCAAACAGTGACTTTCAAGTGGGTAAACCCTACTGACAACCAATGTGTTGTTAATGAAAACAATGGTTTGAATGAGAAGCTTTCTGGTGAGTCATTTATCGAGTTGCCGTATGATATGCTTCATTTGGCTCCACCTCAGCAGGCGCCTAAGTTTGTGAAAGAATCTCCATTGGCCAATGCCACCGGCTGGTTGGATGTGGACCATCATACACTTCAGCACAATAAATATTCGAACGTATTTGGAGTAGGAGATGTGGCAGGACTGCCAACAGCTAAAACTGGTGCGGCAATCAGAAAACAGGTGCCAATAGTGACTGACAACATTATACACTTGATAGAATCTGAGAAGCTTGGACATAAGAGCTACAATGGCTATTCGTCTTGTCCTTTGGTAACCGGATACGGCAAAATGGTGCTGGCAGAATTTGATTATGATCAGAATTTTATTCCAGATCCAAAGCTGAAGCAAATGCTTGTATTCGATAGCTCAAAAGAGCATTGGAGACTATGGATGCTCAAAAAATATGGTTTACCTCATCTATACTGGAACAAAATGCTCAAAGGGCAGGAGGTATAATATTAAGATTTCCCCTAATTAAATGTAGCCACTCGGATATCCGGGTGGCTTATTTTTTGTGCGCCATGCACGCTTTTCTCATCTATAAGGTGAGGTTTTTTTTTTTTTTGAACCAAGTCCTGAGCGAGCCCAGATGGAGAGGAATCGTTAGCTT
>JAUIAO010000062.1 GCA_030425425.1 Bacteroidia bacterium
TGCAAAAAGAAGACCTTGGATGGATGGAATTTTTTCTCAGATTTCATCCTTAAGCCCTCCTTTTGATTATTCTAATGCATAATCCGGGTTTAAGAAATTCATGGATTAAAACAAAAAAGGTAGCTGAGAGGCTACCTTTTTGAATTGTTAATCAAATGATGTTTTAGATGTCGGACTGAAACTCGGCATCAGACTGTGTGCCAGAGCATCGATCTTTTACTTCATTGGTGTCTTTTACAGTCACATAGGTAGTGTAGGTCAGAGTTCCGGTTGCTATAAACCTACTGGCAGTTGCGAAATACTCCAAAGTGCCATTGAAGCTTACCTTCGTTTCTTCCCACACAGAGCCATCTCCTACATAATATTCACTTTCACGATAATGGTAGTCCAGGCTTAGCGAGTTTCCACTTACCGTGTAAGAATTCGCCAGAATTTCTTCTCCATTGTTAACAGATCGGGAGACTGTGCCATCTTCATTCAAATAATAAACTAAGCTCGGGTATCTGGTACGATCACCCCAAGGACAACTAACAACAATATTGTCTCCTGTAAAAACAAAAGGACTTTTATCAACGACCATGGCACTGATGTCGCATGGATCATCACCGGTGGAACCTCCTACACAGAACCCACAGTCATCCTCGTATGCATCTCCATTTGGCGTGCCATTGCAGTCTACCGGGCAAGGTTCCAGACCCGTAGTGCCACCCACACAATTGTTACAAGCGTCAGTATATGCCTGCCCGTCTCTCACGCCAGCACAATCTATGTAGCAAGGTCCCAGACCAGTAGATCCACCTACACATTCTTCGCACTCATCCAGATACGCGGATCCACCGGCTTCTCCATTACAATCAAACTCCGGTATGGTGACCGTGTATGTTCTCTCTACCAAACTGTCCGATAAAGTGAGCTGTACAGAAGCAACAGATCCATCTGTTGGGATATTCCCTAAAGTCACGAGAACGTTTTGGCCGTCAGGTTGCAGAGTCTCCACAGTCACTCCTGAATCGTCGATAATTTCTCCGGTCATAGACTCTCCAGCAGTTACAGTAGTAGAACTATCAGCATAAGAAAGTCCATAATCCGCCGCAGAACCAATGTATTCATTCCAAAGAGATTCAAATTCACTAAGCGTATTGATGGCAACTGTGATCAATGAATCATCCAATGAGACATCACCTGATTGCAGGGTGCGCAGTTCGTACTCAAAATCCAGTGAGACTTCACCAGACCCGTTGATGACATAATCTTCCAAAGCCGCCACCCGGCCATTGCTCATTTCATAATCACCATTTGCTACATCTTTTACCAAAATCACCGTAGTGCTCAGCATTTGTTTGCCGATTTGCTTCACACGCAGAAATGCAGGTAAGGTGACGAACCCACCAATGACTCCTCCAATGAGTGCACCAACTCCCGTGGTGGAAGCTGTAACTGCCACCACACCGGATGTACCCACGATCAATACATTTCTGGTAAACGGGGTAATCAGACAGTATAGTTTCTCTAGTCCCGATTCATCTGGACAGTATTCCTCAGATATTGAACTCACTCTAGCTCCTGATTCGGTCCCTAAACCGATCAACATATTGATCTCCTCCTCATTGGCTTTAAAATATTTTGCCACTACTTCTTTCTCCTCAGGAGAATAATTGTCAAACGTTTGCTGTGCTTCTTCTATCACTTGATTTAGTTCTTCTTCCTGAGAAGCATCCAACCCAAGTTCCTCCACAGGAATAGTAGCCACTACTGATTCTACCACCTCATCGGCAGTTTGGCTTCCAAGGCTCACTGTATTGACAGTAATGGTCTCGCTATATTCGATTTCTGGGATTTCTAACAATGTTTCACCCTCTGCAGGAACAAAAACCATGAAGGTGTCTGCAGCAAATCGAAATGCCGTTGATAGCTCAGAATTGAAGTATGTGTCTAATTGATTAGTAGTCACATTTTCGATGATCACTTTATTATTTGCAAAAGCTTTGATACTGGATTCTGCAAACGTCACCTTGAACTCCGTGACTTTCTCAGGGTCGCCATCTTTTTCATTATTCTTGCAGGATTCAAGCCCAATGAAAAAACCAACTCCCAATAATAGAAATAGTATTTTTTTCATATCGAATATGGTTATAGTCATATTACAAAATTATGTTCACTTGCTCCGAGGAGACAAAAAAAATCGAAAAATACCCTTTTTAGGGGATTGCTACAGTTATGTGTTTTGATTGCTTGATTTTTAAAAAATATGCCTTAATTATCATTTATCTAGATAAATGAATGAAATAAACAAGGTGTGAATTGTGATCAAAGTGTTGAAACACACATAACCCCTCAGCTCCTCGGTATGAAACAAATAATTAAAAAAGGTACTTGTGCAATCTCATTTTTTTAACTAATTACCTCGCAGCAAAGCCATTAAAATATTTGAGGAGGTTTGCTTGCAACTAAAATAGTATTTAAGCCAGAGGTGGTGGGCTTAGGTTCATAAGTGGGAATCAATGATCCTTCAGAAATGATTCATAATTCATAATTCTAGTTTCGGTATCATACCCAATTGAAATTCATCTATTTAGTTTTACCCAAAAAACGAATGTCATCAGATCAAGGGGAAATATACCAGTGTAATGGTGTGGCTTTAGATGGTGTAGATGTAGTTGCTTATTTTGAACAAAGAAATAAGATTGTGGGTAACCCTAAATATGCCCTAAAATATAGTGGTCTGGAATGGCGATTTTCCACTAAGACTCATCAGGAAAGATTTAATGCCAGACCAAAAGAGTATATCCCACAGTACGGTGGTTTTTGCGCCTTTGGGGTAGGTAAAGGTTACAAAGCAAAACCCAAACTATCTACATTCACCATTTACAATCAGAAATTGTACCTTAACTTCTCAGACTATGTGAAGGATCGATGGTTGGAATCAATGGAAGAAAATATCATCTCGGCAGATAATAATTGGGGAGAGATAAAAAATAGCATCCCCATCAAAGCAAACCGGTATTTAATATATATCAAATACCGATTACTCTTATTATTTGGTATAGATACTTTGAGCTAGCCCTCAGCAATCAATTCTTTGATGTCCATGATGAGCTTTTGAGCCAAGTGATCCGCTGTATTCTGGCTTTCAGATTCAGCATAAATCCGGATGATCGGCTCAGTATTTGACTTTCGCAGATGTACCCACTCTTTGTCAAATTCTATTTTTAAGCCATCAATAGTTGTGAACTTATTTTTGGAATACTTGAGTTTTAAATTGTCCAGTACAGTATCTAAATCCATTGAGGCATCCAATTCAATTTTGTTTTTGGAAATATGATAGCTAGGATATTTGGCTCTAAGCATCGAGGCACTCTTCCCAAATTTTGCCAAATGCGAAAGGAACAAAGCGATTCCTACTAAAGCATCTCTACCATAATGTAGTTCTGGATAAATAACACCTCCATTTCCTTCGCCACCTATCACGGCTTCTACTTCTTTCATTTTAGTCACCACATTCACTTCACCTACGGCAGAAGCTTCGTAGGTGCCACCATGTTTTTCGGTAACATCTCGAAGTGCTCTTGTGGATGATAGGTTAGAAACTGTATTACCGTTTTTCTGTCCAAGAATGTAATCAGCTACCGCTACAAGGGTATATTCTTCTCCAAACGAAACACCATCTTCACAAACCATCACCAATCGATCCACGTCTGGATCCACTACAAAACCAATGTCATAATCTCCTCCTTCGATCACACTGGAAATATGTGTGATGTTTTCCGGAAGGGGTTCTGGGTTGTGCGGAAATACTCCATTTGGTTCACAATAAAGCTCGGTTACTTCACAACCCAGCTTTTTGAGGAGCTTGGGTACAGCAATACCGCCGGTACTATTTACAGCATCCACGGCCACTTTGAATTTCTTTGCCTGTATAGCACGAGCGTCTACGAGCTCAAGGTTCAAGATTTGCTCAATATGCCAATCGATGTAATCATCTTTTGTGGTGATCGATCCGAATTTCTTTGGCTCAGAAAACTCAATATCTGCTGAATCAGCCCACTCTACTACTTTTTTGCCGTCTTCTGCCGAGATGAACTCCCCTTTTTCATTAAGCAGTTTAAGAGCATTCCACCCGGCAGGGTTGTGACTGGCCGTCAAGATAATGCCGCCATGAGCCTTTTCATTGACCACAGCCATTTCTACGGTAGGCGTAGTGGACAAACCAAGGTCTACAACGTCAATTCCTTGTGCTCTCAGCGTGTTTTCTACAATTACAGTAAAAAGATTTCCCGATGGTCTGGCATCACGGCCTATGACCACTGTTGGGCTTTCGTGAGTTTCTTTGATCCACATGCCGAAACCGGCAGAGAATTTAGCCACATCGATAGGTGTGAGCGTTTCTCCCACATGGCCTCCTACGGTTCCCCGGAGACCAGAAATAGATTTAATTAGTGTCAAAGCGAATATTTTGGTGAACACAGCAAAGATACTCTGGCCCTTGCTGTGAGGTTAGTGAATGATTTAAAAAAGATTTTGGAACGTTGATTAACGAAACTTATTGAGCACCTTGAGAACTTCGTTGTTTTCTGTTTTGCACTCTCCTGGCTGCCCGTCCATGGTCCTACCACAAAATCCGCAAGGTTCTCCTTCCTTGTTTAAGTAAGGGTTTTGCGAAGCGCAGGTTCCTTTGAATTCTCCATCTTTCAAAAAGATCAGCCTTACAGACATCAAAATGAAAAATGCAGCAATAAATCCAATTCCAAGTAATACGGTAGTCATAGAATTAAAATTTGACGCGAAATTAAAGAATATTTGTGTTGTGTTCGTCCTTGTAACAGATAACAATTCAGAATGATTTCATCTACATCCAATCAATTGTCCAAACCTGACAAAAATCGGGCAGAAAAACTCAAAGCGTTCGACAGACTCCTCACCATTATGGATGAATTACGGGAGAATTGTCCATGGGATAAAAAACAGACTATGGAAAGTCTTCGCCATCTGACTATTGAAGAAACTTACGAGCTCGGTGATGCCATCCTGGAAAATGACCTGGAAGAAGTGAAAAAGGAATTGGGAGACTTGATGCTTCACAATGTATTTTATGCCAGAATTGGTTCTGAAAAAGGATCCTTTGACATGGCAGATGTGCTGAATGGTGTCTGCGAAAAGTTGATTAGGCGACATCCGCATATTTATGGAGATGTGGAGGCAGAGGATGAGGAAGCCGTAAAGGAAAACTGGGAAAAGATAAAGCTGAAAGAAAAAGGCAATAAGTCTGTGTTGGGAGGTGTACCGGGCTCACTTCCAGCCATGGTGAAGGCCATGCGCATTCAGGAAAAAGCGCGAGGAGCCGGTTTTGATTGGGAAAAGAAGCAACAAGTATGGGAAAAGGTAGAGGAAGAAATGAACGAGTTCAAAGCAGAATTTAATATTGCAGATGAAAAGCAGATCGACCGAGAAAAGGCCCAAAATGAATTTGGAGACTTGTTGTTTTCATTGATCAACTATTCTCGGTTCATAGATATCAACCCGGAAGAGGCCTTGGAGCGCACCAATAAAAAGTTCATCAAGAGGTTTACCTATTTAGAACAAGCCTCCAAAAAAGACGGTAAAGATTTGTCAAGCATGACACTGGCAGAGATGGATGAATACTGGGAAGCTGCGAAAAAGTTGAGTTGAAATTGATTATATTCATCATTTCATCAACCTAAACTTTTATAATCATGAACAGATTAAAGATCAATCATCTGGCCGTTTGGATCATTGTAGTGCTCGGTCAGATCATTCCAGCTGTTTGGTACGGAATTTTTGCAGATTCATGGATGGCCTACAATAACCTCAAAATGGAGGATATTGATCCGAACAACTTTAAACCTTATGTGGTGAGTATCATTACATCCGTAGCGTTTAGCTACATGCTCGCATGGGTTTTTGTAAGAATGAACGTAACCACATGGCTTGATGGGTTAAAGACAGGAATTATTATGGGTTTCCCAATCGCCATTCTTGGAACGATGACCACTAACATGTTTTCCTTGAGGCCTTATGGATTGGCATGGATCGATGGGGGAGCAAACCTGATCATTTGGGTGATTGCCGGAATGCTGCTCGGTGCCTGGACAAAAGAAAAATAACCAATCGCTTCATGGCAGGTTATCCTGTCATGCAAATTAAAATTACCACAAGAGTTCAATCCGGTCTTGAAACAGTAAAGGCGGGGTTCGATAGTTCTCTGTTTATGAGTTTGAACCCTCCTTTTCCACCAGTTAGACTTCTCAAATTTGATGGATGCAAAACAGGCGATGAGGTGGCATTGGAACTTAATTTTTTGTTATTCAAACAGCGATGGATAAGTAAAATCACCGAGGATGATGAAGATGAAAAATCATGGGACTTTGTGGATGAGGGGTATAAATTACCCTTTTTTCTAAAGCAATGGAAACATCATCATCAGGTAAAATCTATCGGTTCAGGTTCTTTAATTATTGATCATATTCATTTCTCAACCGGTTATTTCTTATCAGATTTCATTCTTTGGCCAGCTTTGTTTTTCCAATTCCTCTACAGAAAGCCCGTTTACAAAAAAAGATTTAAGTCCATTTGAGTTATAAAACGCACTGTTTTAGTCAATTACTACAAAATTGAAGTGATTTTGAACTATTTTGGAGGGAGTAAACGCCGACCTTTTCTTTTCACATTTATGAAGGGGACACCAAAACTCATTTTTATTCTATCAGCGATAATACTCAGCCTCTCTTCGCATGCTCAATATTATCAATCTACCGTGTATAAAAACCTCGAAGAGATTCCTTCAAATCGCATGGTAGAAATGGCCCAGTTGTCATCCGGCGAAATCTGGTTCGCAACAGAAAGTGGATTGGCTTCTTTCGATGGTTTGAAGTGGGGCCAGCCAGGAAAAGGAATTGATTTTATACCGTCATTGGGCGAAATCAAAATGTTACCAACTCCCAACAATGGCCTATACATTACCGGGAGAAACGAAAATCATTTTACCATAGCTCACTATGATAATGGAGTTTGGGGTGAGATTGAGCCGCCCAAACCTATGGAGAGGGTAAATTATGGCTACAGTGCAGTTTTAAATAACGATAATACATCCGAACTTTTTCTGGCATACCAACAGCAGATTTTTACCTATTCTGAAGGTCAGTGGACTTCAACTAATATTGATTTTCCCGATTCTTCTTTGGTCATAAGAGGACTTCTACTCGAAAATGATACTTCCTGGATTATTACTAATAGTGGACTTTATCGTTTTCTTGATAATGAATTGACTCTGGAGCTAAAGCTACAGCGCTTCGTGAAAAACATCCTTAAGAGAGACAAATATCTGTATATGTTTGGTGATCACTGGTTGGGTCGATTTGATATTAATTCCAAAACTGTCGAAACATTATTCGATGGAGAAGTGAGGGAATCTTGGAACCTTGAGCAACATAATTTGGCCTACCGAAGAGGCAAAATTTACTTCAGTTCTAATTCTCCACTCCAAGAACTTGACCTGAAGACAGGAAAGGTGAGTCAAATCATTACAGAAGGCTTTGATACCGATCACACTTGTATGAAGAGTATTTTTGACCAGGAAGGCAACCTCTGGGTAGCAACTTTACGAGGGGCTTTCAAAATCAACAACTTGAATATCATTCATTATAATGGACAAAAACTTGTAGAGAATGAGGTTTCTGCTATCTGTGAAAGATCCAATGGAGAATTGATATTAGGAGGTAATGTCGGTTATAACAGAATGAAAGATAATGGCGATATAGAAACCATTTCTTTCCCGGATGAGTGGATGCGGATTAGGGTGATGGATGCCTTAGAGTTTGAAGGAACTGTTTTTTTTGCGGCTTCTTCCGGAGGTATTATAAAGTTAGAAAACAATCGACCTATCATTGAATACAATCCGAAAGGTGAAAATTTTAACGATTTGCATGTATTCGAAGGAGTGCTCTATGCTGCGGGATCTAAATCACTTTACAAAAGAGTAAATAGTAAATGGGTTAATATATTTACAATTGAAGATTCAACACAGAATTACTTTCTCAGGAAAATAGCTTTTGACCCTGATAATCAGTACTTCCTTACTTCAAATGGTATTTATGATTACAATCAGAGAGTTTGGTATAAATCTGAATCTGCCAGCGACAATAATATCTATTGCTACGCCAGGTACAATAATGAATTTCTTTTAGGGACATCCAAAGGAATAAAGGCATTTCGAGATGGCCAGATTGTAGATCCCATAGCGACTATCTTAGATCTCAAGCAGCCAATTTATGCACTAATGCCCGGTAAAAATCAATCGGGATTATGGGTTGGAACCGGATCTGGTTTGTTTTTTTCTCACTTTGATAGTCAGATTAGATTATGGAATAAAAATGGTCTGGAAGGAAATGAGGTAAATAGGAATGCCCTGAAGTTTCTAAGAAATGGTCGCTTAATAGTAGGAACAGATGAAGGTTTGTCATTAATAAATGCCACCCCGGATGTGGTAAAGCGACCTATTCCTACACCTGAAATAACCGGATATTCTTTGAGCAATGCCAATGTTTTAGATCTGCCTTCAGAGTTGTCAAATGACCAGAATGACATCATTTTTCATTATCGGGCAATTACTTTTTACAACGAGTCGCAGCTAGAGTATCGGATTAAACTGGAAGGGGCTGATGATAATTGGCAAGTCATTCCCTATGAGAGCCAGAGGTCAGTTCAGTATAACAATCTCCCTCCTGGTAATTATCGATTTATGGTAAAAGCAAGATCAGGAAATGGAGAATGGAGTGAATCAGCTATGTCTCCCAGATTTCAAATCAAAGCAGCAATTTATCAGCGGCCAATTTTCAGAATCGGAGTGGGTTTAGTTGTTATACTAATCATCATAAGCATGACCAGAATAAGGAATCGACAGCTGAAAGTTCGCAATGAAAAGTTGGAGGATATGGTAAAAGAAAAAACAGCTGAAATCAATAAAAGAAATGAAGAGCTAGTAAAGACGATAAAAGACTTAAAATCTGCGCAGGGTCAGGTGATCCAATCAGAAAAACTTGCATCGATGGGTCACCTTACTGCGGGCATCGCGCATGAGTTGAATAACCCACTCAACTACATCCGTGGAGGTGCTGAATGCGTCATCAGAAACCTGCAAGAAATGGATGAGTATATTAAAATGGGTAAACTCACTCTTCCTTCGGATTTAAAACAAAGTGTTAGTTATTTATTGGAAGAAAGCGCCACTTTGGCTGAGTCAATTCTCACCGGTTCCAATAAGAGTACCGATATTATTAAAAGTTTGAATTCCTTTACTTCAGACTCACAGCAATATTTGTCATATAATGATTTGGAGAAGGAAGTGGAGACCGGGCTCACATTGTTGAGTAATCAGATCGGTTTTAGGATTACCATAAATCGGATGTTTGGGAGTCTACCTCCAGTTGAGTGTTATCCTGCCAAAATCAATCAACTCATTGTTAACCTGTTACTCAATTCAATTCAAGCCATTAAAGATGAAGGAGAAATAACCATCCGTATTTTTAGAAAAGACATGCAATATGCGATTTTAGAAATCAACGATAATGGAGTAGGAATTAAGCCTGAAGACTATGGAAAAATCTTTGAACCATTTTTCACCACCAAAGAATCTAATTCAGGTCTTGGCCTGACCATTAGTGAAGCAATCGTACAGGAGCATAAAGGCAAAATTAAAGTTCACTCCACTGTCAACGAAGGAACAAAGGTTACTGTATGGCTTCCGTTTAATCAGGAGGTAGATGCCTGGCGACCAGAAACAAGGGATGAATTGGATTTCCTCAGTTATTAACTTTATGTGAAGCTGATATTATGCTTACTTTCTAATTGTGGTGGGTAGCGAGTCAGGGATTAAATTTAGTGGTCTTTGACTATATTCCATGAACCAAAGCATTCTTCCCGTTTTACTCATTCTTTTGCTTGTAAGGTGCACTTATCGTTCAGAAAGTGAGCCAAGACCGCAGAAGGCTATTTCTTTGATTCAGCTCAGCAATAGAATTTCACTGACCAATCCTGATACAGCCCTCGTCATCGCCAGACAAGCATTCTTACTTGGTCAGGACATGGAAGATGAACAACAAATGGCTGAAAGTGCCAAACTGATGGGTAAAATCTACTACCAGATGGGAGGGTTCAACCTCGCTATTCAGCAACTCAATTTGGCTAACCAGCTTTTCCAAAACCTTCAAGAAAAAAAGCAGCAAGCTGAAGTCAATAATTTACTAGGGATGGTCTATGAGCGATCTGGAAATACCAGCCAATCTTTTGTATATCTGTTTCAGGCGCTCCACATGTACGAGCAATTAAACAATGTAGCCGGCAAAGCAAGGGTATATGGAAGTATAGGGCATGTCTATGAAAAATCTCAGATGTACGACAGTGCTCTGTGGTATCAGAAAAAAGCCCTTGATTTTTCTATTATCCAATCGGACACCAGCGACCTGGCAGAAATCCATGATAACTTAGGCAGTATATATGAGGATCTTGGAAAATACGATGATGCCCACAAACATTTTCAAATTGCGCTGTATCTCAATGAAGCTGTAGGCAACAGTGCTGCGGCAATCATCAATATCAATAATGTAGGAGACATTTATCGAAAGAAAAGGCAATTTGAATCCGCACTGATCTACACCAGAAGGGCACTGAAAATGTCAGAATCCGCTGGTCTCAAATATCAGATTAAAAGTGCTTGCAGAGACCTCTCCAAAATATATGATGACCTTCACCTATACGATTCCGCTTTTTACTATCTTAGCAGGAGCTACGAAATCACAGATGAGATTTTTACAGAAAGAATCGCCTCCGAGATTGCCCGTACTCAGGGGCTGTATGAGCTGGAACAAAAGCAGCAACGCATCACTTTGCTAGAAAAAGAAAGAAGATTCAATCGATCCTTGATGATACTATCAACCATCGCCGCGTCCTTTATTCTCGTTTTGGGTGGGTTAATCTTATACCAGCAAAGATCTAAAAACAATAAAACCAGAAAACTTTTAACCGCTGAAGCACAACTGGCCAAAACAGCCCTGGAAAACACGAAACTTAATGAACAAAAACTCAAAACAGAGCTAGAAAACAAATATCTGAAGGAAGAACAGCTACAGCAAGAACTCGAACTGAAAAGCAAATCACTTACAAAAAGCGCCTTGCACATGATTCAGAAGAATGAATTTCTTCACGAATTGAGAACCAAGCTCAAGGACATCAAAAAAGGAGACGAAGAAACACAAAAAAAGAAAATCAAGCGGCTGATCAAGTCAATAGACTACAACTTCAACATCGACGATGACTGGCAGGAATTTGAACAGGTCTTCCAACAGGTGCACTCTGATTTTTTCGTCAAACTCAATCAGATGTATCCAGACCTAAGTCCTTCTGAAGTACGGCTCTGCGCCATGATCCGCCTCAACCTTCACTCCAAAGACATGGCAGCTATCATGGGCATCTCCAATGACAGCTTGCGAATAGCCAGGTATCGTCTCAGAAAAAAGCTCGGTCTCAGCAAAGGAGCCAATCTCTATGCATTCATAGTAAATATCGGATAGTCACAAAAAATTAACATGCATCCATCTCTATTTCAAATAGTTACAAATTGATGTTGCCTTTTTGCTGATAGGTCTTTTGCTGTTTGTAGCCCTTTTGTTGAGGGGTGTTTAACAGGTAGTTCACATGTGAAATTCAGATTTGAGGCATCAGTTTTTGCTAACCGAAAAATCAAATGAAAAAACTATTAATGATTTCAGCCCTACTCCTTACTAATGTGCTTTATGCGCAGGAAGTAGCCATCAAGGGTAAGATTACAGATGAAAACACCAGCGAGCCATTGCCTGGTGCTACCGTACAATTAGAAAACGCTACTTTCGGTACGGTTACAGATGTCAATGGAGAGTTCAGCCTGAGACTTCAATCAGGAACGCACACCTTAGTGATCAAGTATTTAGGCTATGATGACATAAGCATAGTCATTACTGCTGAGGCAAACAGCTACATAGAAATCCCGCTAAAAGAACTAAAGTCTGAGCTACAGGCGGTGACTATACTTGGTTCTTTACAGGGACAGCAGAAAGCACTGAACCAGCAAAAAAATGCAGGGAACATCCAAAACATTGTAGCTGCTGACCAAATCAGTCGTTTCCCAGATCCAAACGTGGCGGAAGCTATCCAACGTATTCCTGGTACTACACTGCAGAGAGACCAGGGGGAGGGCAGATATGTCATCATCAGAGGTTTGGCTCCTCAGTTTACCAATATGAGTATCAACGGCGAGCAGATTCCTTCACCAGAGGCTGGTGTGAGATTCGTAGCACTGGATGCTGTGCCAGCAGATCAGCTTTCCTCTATACAGGTGAGTAAGTCGCTTACCCCAGATATGGACGGAGATGCCATAGGTGGATCTGTAAACCTGATCACCAGAAAAGCTAAAAACAGCAATTTGGAACTTCAGGGAACGCTTGTTGGTGGCTATAACCAATTGATGGGTGAACCGAATGGTCAGGGTTCGTTGCTGATTGGAAAAAGATTCGGAGAGAATGAGAAATTCGGGGTATTGGTCAATGCCAGTCATTTTTATTCGGATCGTGGCTCAGACAACTGGGAAAGAGACGATGAAGAATTGGAACTCAGAGACTATCAGCTAAGAAGAACCAGAACTGCCGTAAGCGGTACGATGGATTATCGATTCAATCCTAACAATGAAATCTATTTCCGAGGGATCTACAACAGCTTCACCGATAGAGAGTGGAGAAGAAGATATGTGCTAAAACCAAATGCAGACGAATCGCCATTTGAAGACAATGAAATCGAGCACATGACCAAAGACCGATTTGAGCAGCAAGATATAACCAGCCTCAACCTGGGTGGTAAACACTATTTACCAAAATTCAACCTTGATTATGAGTTTGCTTATTCCAGAGCAATACAGGATACTCCATTCGATTTTGAAACAGTATTCATAGCTGAGCCGGATGAGTTGTCAACAGATTTCAGCAATTCAGATTTTCCAACGTTCTCAACTAATGCTGATTTTGACTATCTGGATAACAGCAATTACGAATTTGATGAACTGGAAGCAGGAAACACTTTTGCAGAAGACGAAAACATCACTGGAAAAATCAATGTGGGAGTGCCTTACCAATTGGGTGGCAATGATGGTTTGCTCAAGTTTGGTGGAAAATACAGAGCGAAAACAAAAAGCTTGAAAGTAATCAATAACAAGTACGAGTGGGCAGGTGGAGATGTGACCATAGATGGTCAAACAGGAGATTTCACTGGAGATCTGGTAGCTGGTGGCTTGGTAGATGACAATTTCCTTGATGGAAAATATGAAATCGCCGCAGCTCCAGACATGGGTAAGGTCGTTCGCTTTTTCAATCAGAACAAAGACGGTTTCGAACTTCAAACTGAGGACAAACTGGTAGATGAAGCCAATGAAAGCTACACCGCTACAGAAGATGTGCTGGCTGCTTATGTGATGACAGACATTACTTTTAATAAGCTACAGTTCATCGGAGGAGTGAGATTGGAGCAAACCAAAGTAGAATACAATTACAATACGGTTTACTTCGATGATGAGGGTGACCTGGACGAAATTGTGAATGAAGACGGAGCAACAGACTATACATTTATTCTTCCTCAGATGAATATCAGATATGCACTGAACAGTCTGACCAATGTTCGATTTGCCGCAGGAATGTCCTATGCCAGACCAAACTTCGAATCTATCGTTCCTACTCAGGAAATCAACATTCAGGATGCGGAAGGAACTATTGGTAACCCTGATCTGGAGCCGGTTTCAGCTACTAATATTGACTTCATGGTGGATCACTATTTTGGTACTGTAGGGGTATTGTCTGGAGGTCTTTTCTACAAGAAACTTGACAATTTCATTTACAACAGGGTATTCGAAACCACGAGCTATGAAGGTGTGGATTTCGACCGTGATATGGAGCTGACCCAAAGTATCAATGGAGAGACCGCAGATCTATTTGGCTTTGAAATCGCCTATCAGCAAAACCTCACATTCTTGCCGGGTGCTCTTGCTGGAATCGGTGTTTATGCCAACTATACTTACACAGGATCTAACGCCACACTGAAACCAGAAGAAGGATCTGATGACAAGGTGGAAATCGACCTACCTGGCCAGGCAGCTCACGTAGGAAACCTAAGTCTTTCTTACAATTTCAAAGGAATAACTGCTCGTGTATCTGCGAACTATGCCGGAGCGTACATCGATGAATTAGATGGAGATGACAAGGTATACATCAAAGAAAGAATGCAGGTAGATGCTACCGCCAGCTATCAGATCAACAGTAAGTTCAATGTATTCGCTGAGTTCCTCAACATCACTAACGCACCTTACGAAACTTATCTCAACTCAGAAGATGAGATCATCCAGAGAGAGTTTTACTCCTGGTGGTCAAGAATCGGTGTGAAATTCAACTTCTAATTATTCAAAAACTTAGAAATAATGAAACTTAAGAATATCAAAATATTGGTTTTGGCTGGGCTGGTTAGTGCTTGTGCCTTCAACGATCCTGAATTAGAAATTCAGGACACCAACTTCCCTCTCAGAATGGAAATTGACGAGGAAGGAGCTGACCTTGCAGATGCCGAGGATTTTAAAATCGGAATTGCTTTCGCTGATTATATTGGTGATTTACCGACAAATGAAATCACGTTAACCTACACTCTAGAGGGAGAAGGAGATTTCACAGGTGTGGCAATTGATGAGGTAGTCTATGAGTATGAAAATGATGATGACTGTGTCTGGGAGCGCGAGATTGCTTTTACCAGCTCTACGATAACGATTCCGGTTGATGCGGATATGGGTACTGTGCCTGAGGAATTCGAAATAGTGGTAGCCTTCAATATCGGGGAAGATGCCCCTGATGGAGGGTTTGAATTACAAATAACTGGTATTCAATCCAGCGACAATGTGCTTTTTAGCGATGCAAACACATTTGAATATGAAATCCTGGAAAATGATGCCGCCGGCAAATGGTTGATCGAATTGGATGAATCGACTTTCGAAAATTTCAAATCTGTATTCGGAATCCTCTCAGAAGATCTTGCAGAAACTGCCTTTGCTGATACAGAAGGTGAGATTGCCATTGAGTTTGAATTTGAAGAAATGAAATTCGAAATTGAATTAACGGAACAGGAAGAGGTTTCGGAATGTGAAGAAGGAGAAGTAGAGACTTCTATGGAAAACCTCGTCATAGAAATAGAAGCAGATTATGATGCAGAAGATGGCGAACTGGTGTTTGAAGGATCATATTTCGATGAAGATGGTGAAGAGCTTGATTTCGTATTGGAAGCAGAGTATGTGATCAATGAAGATGGTGATATGGAGATTGAGTTTACCTCCATTATTGGTGAGGATAATTATGAAGATGGGGATGAGCTCTATACAGGATCACAGTCATTCCTTCTGAAAAAAGACTAATTCAATGCGTTTTGTTTTAATCATAATTGTTGGCCTGGCTGTATCATGCAGTCAGGTCAAAAATGAAAAAGTCATTCAGCCAAAATACATTACTGACCCTGTAAAGCATGATAGTGACGACCCTGCTATCTGGATCAATTCTGAAAACCCACAGGAAAGCATGATCATAGGTACTGACAAGCATGAAATTGATGGAGGGCTTTATGCATTTTCGCTGGACGGAAAAATGGACAGTACCAAAAAGGTATATCCTCTGGACAGGCCAAACAATGTGGATATTGCCTATGGGTTTCTTTATGCCGATGACACGGTAGATGTAGCAGTATGCTCCGAGAGAGGGAAAAGTGCTATCAGAGTGTTCCAGTTACCCGAGCTGAAGCCTATAGACAATGGTGGTTTGAGCGTTTTTGAAGATGACACTTTGTACAACAAGGTCATGGGTGTTTCACTTTATACCAGGCCTTCTGATCTGGCACTTTTTGCCATTGTCAGTCGCAAGGAAGGTGAAAATCTTGACGGATCCTATCTGTACCAATATCTGCTATCCGCCGACTCTACAGGCGTGAAAGCTGACCTGGTGAGAAAGTTTGGAAAATTCAGTGGAACTAAAGAGATAGAAGCCATTTGTGTAGATGATGAGCTGGGATATGTCTATTATTCTGATGAACACTTTGGAGTAAGAAAGTACTATGCAGACCCTGACATGGGAAATGAGGAATTAGCCACATTCGGTCTTACAGGCTTTGCAGATGATCGTGAGGGCATATCTATTTATGATACAGGAGAAGGCACAGGATACATACTGGTTTCGGATCAGGGAGCCAATAAATTTCATGTGTTCCCGAGAGAAGGCTCACCAGAAAACCCTCATCAACATGAACTATTGATTGCTTTGGATATGAATACTCGTTCGAGTGATGGGTCTGAATCCACTTCGGCTGCTTTGGGGGAAGAGTTTCCCTCGGGAGTATTCGTGGCTATGTCTGACAATAAAACTTTTGAGATCTACGATTGGAGAGATCTTCTAGAAAAAATACCTCATTGATTTTTGTTAACCCGAAAGCCCTCTGCTCTGCAGGGGTCTTTTCGAAATATATCTGATATGAAAAAGATACTATACTGCTTGCCCATCCTGATTTTTGTGGCTTGTCAGCCGACTCAAAAAGGCTCAGAAAAATCCTTAAAATTCGAAGAAATAGACGATGCATATTATGTCTATACCATTGGTGATTGGGGTAGAAAAGGAGAATTCAATCAAAAGGAATTAGCTACTACAATGGGTAAAGTAGCGGAAACCCTGGAGCCGGAATTTATCATCTCTACAGGTGACAATTTTTACCCAAATGGCCTGGCGAGCATTCATGATCCAAACTGGAAAATCTCCTATGAGGATGTATATTCTGCCTACTCGCTTAATTGTGATTGGTACGTAGTTTTAGGAAACCATGATTACAGAGGAAATGCCCAGGCACAAATAGATTACTCCGATATCAGCCAGCGATGGAATATGCCGAGCCGCTACTTCCACAAAGATATTAAGACAGATGATGGAGCAAGTGTGAGGTTCATTTTTCTGGACACCAATCCACTCGATGATGATTATTATGACTCCTCAAAATATGGCCCCAAGGTATCCGGCCAGGATACTACGGCTCAGCTGATGTGGATGGATAGTTTATTAGCCGAAGATTATGACTGGAAAGTGGTCATAGGTCATCACCCACTTTACACCGGAGGAAAAAGGGCAGGTAGGAAAAATGCCGTCAGAAGTCATCTGGAGCCTCGGTTCGATAGACACGGTGTTGATTTGTATCTAGCAGGTCATGAGCATGATTTGCAATACATCAAACCAAAGAATCACAGTACTCATCATTTTGTATCTGGTGCAGGATCTGAGGTCAGACCAACAGGAAAAATGGAAGAAACGCTTTTCGCAGAATCAATCAATGGTTTTCTCATCACTGCTTTTTTGAAGGATCAGGTCAGTTGCCAGTTTATCGATTTGAATGGGAGTGAAATCTACAAGAAGGTGATCAAAAAATAGATTTACTCCTTTAAAGAATAGTATTTGCAAACCAGCACATAAATTTGCCAGGGCGTTTTATTGAGACCTGAGAGAGAAATTCGATGTGTTTGCCCCTCGATATCAACAATTACCAATTCATCACCGAAAGTACCTGAGATTAATTGACCTGATTTCACCTGTTGCCACCTGATTTGATTGGTATCAAATGCCAGGACATTTTTATTCAACTTGATAGCGGGTGCGTGAAATTTGAGCCGTTTACGAGCATTCAGAAATGGAAACATAAGTAAGGCTATCACCACTCCGAAAGCCACGATAGTAAAAGTATTTCTAAAAGGAATAATATAAACTAGATAAAGCGACAGCATTGCCGGAAGGAACATAACTTCTATCCATAGCCACGTTTTTTTAGGATAAATGGCAATTTCCTGAGAGGAAAGTTTAGCCTGTTGTTGTGGGCTTAGGGTAATGTGAATTAAGGGGCGAGTCATTCGACAAAAAGATAGTCAAAATATCTCAATTCCTGGCCTCAGAACCTTTCCAGAAGTCTGTTATTTCATGAGTGGCTTATGACTCTTTCCATTTGATCGTGCAGCCGATAGCTCTTTTTTCAGTTACAGAAGGTGAATTACCAGAGAGTAGAGCTTCTATTGCATCTTCCACATACTTTTCTCGCACATCGGCAATTTCTCTAGGGCTATCGTCTATCGCTCCGATATACGCTACACGATAATCACTTTTACCTTCTTTATTCAGAACATAAACATGTGGAGTTTTAGTAGCTCCATAAGCCATGGCAGTTTTCTGTGAGTCGTCCCTTAGGTAAGGAAAAGTATATCCTTTGTCTTTTGAACGTTTCACCATTTCTTCCATACTGTCCTCTGGTTTTTGTGAAATATCATTAGGGTTGATAGCTATTACAGGAAAACCCTGAGAAGCATATTTTTTGTCTAAATCCATGATTCTGCTTTCATACAACTTTGCGTAAGGGCACGTATTGCAAGTGAAAACAACAATAAACCCTTTTGCTGTACCATAATCAGCTAAGGATACTTTATTTCCGTCTACATTGGGAAGAGAAAAATCAGCGGCCATATCCCCAATAGCGTAGCCTGTTTGCTCTTCAAGAGTTTCTGTGGCGTGTACAAATAGCACCGCAACGGTCACTAATAGTCCGGTAATAATTATGATATTTTTTTTCATGGAATCAATCATTTTGAATGTTGTTCTATCAATTCTAACAACTCAGGTTCAGTAAAACTTTTTTCGTAGAAAAATCTTTTTTGATTATTGCTGATCACCAAAGTGGCGGGAATTGCCCCGGTCCAATCTTCCGAAATTGAAGGAATTAATTTATCGTAATTCGTTTCATCAAGCAAATAGCTTTCAAACCCAATTTCTCTTCTTTTCAAAGTACTCTTAGCTTTTTCTATTTCTTCTTTAAAATCGAGGCTCACCAATATGATTTCTGCATTCTTATATCCTTGTAGTTTTCCAAAGGCAGGGAGCTCTTTCACACATGGACCACACCAAGATGCCCAGAAGTTAACCACTTTTATATTTTCCGTAGGTTGATTGAGTATTTTATGAAGATCGTCAAGTTGAATGGAAGAAATACCTTGAGAATGAACCGTCAGTCCAAACGTTATCGCACTAATCGCCAAAATGAATTTCATATGTTTGGGTACGTAAATTGGGTGAAATTGTTGTGGAAATAACAATTATTGTACTATTCTAAGAACCTGTAACATTCTTTTATTTCTGTAGGTAAAAATCACTTAACATTAAGGAAACCTAATAAATGTAATTTGATACACGTATTGGCTAAGAGTGGAAATCATTGATTTCGTGGGAGTTACAAAAGGTTATCACTTTTCTAATTTTGGACAAAAAAGAGAAGATTAAATTGAGAAATAATTATTGGAGTTTTTATTCACATTTTTCCCACTTTATCCACAGGGATGGCATTTTATGAAATAACACTCTGTATTTCAGCATCTTAAGGGAAGCTGATTAAATCTAATATCTGTGGATAAGTAAAATCAATTTTAAATTTCGAAAAAAGAAGCCGAAATATTCGAATATTTTCAACCAATAGCCCGGACGGCTGGTTATTCCTTATTTTGACGTATGAGCTTCTTGCGATAGGCATTGAAAATGCGAGACTTTGACACAAATCCTAGATATTTTCCTTCATCAATGACTGGTAAATTCCATGCTTGGGTTAATTCAAATTTATTCATCACTGATTGCATTTTTTC
Source organism: Bacteroidia bacterium (assembly GCA_030425425.1). Classification (GTDB taxonomy): domain Bacteria; phylum Bacteroidota; class Bacteroidia; order Cytophagales; family Cyclobacteriaceae; genus Marinoscillum. The sequence continues at coordinate 19,769 of JAUIAO010000062.1, forward strand.
CTGAGGGCTTACATACGCAGGAGGCTCTTGCATGATTGTTTTTACGACAATATCAAGCTGCTTTTCTTCATCAAACATGATTTCGCGTATATCATCTAATGTCACAATCCCCTCCAATTCTCGATTCTCATTGATTACAGGGAATATGTTTCGATTGCTTCTTTTTACCAACTCCACCAACTCTCCGAGTTTTGCATCTGGGTGAATGGTCAGCAGATCTTTTTCAACAATCTTCTTCAGGTCGATCATTCTTAAAATTATCCGGTCATTATCATGCTGGATCAAATCACCTTTTTCGATCAGATGCTTGGTGTAAATACTGTGCTTTTCAAAATAAGAAATGGTAGTGAAACTTATTGCAGAAACGAGCATCAAGGGGACAAAAAGCATATATCCACCGGTGATTTCGGCGATCAAGAATATCGCCGTAAGTGGAGCATGAAGCACACCACTCATCACGCCACACATTCCTACTAATGTAAAATTGCTCGGGCTAATTGCCGCAGAAGGCATGATGATGTTGAATACTTTCGTAAATAAAAATCCAGTAAGGCCTCCCATAAACAAAGAAGGCGCAAAAACGCCACCACTACCACCAGATCCGATAGTTATTGCTGTGGCAAATGGCTTGACTAGAATGATCAGGAATAGTACTCCGATAATTACAAAATCCTGCTCTGCGAAGGTGTAGAAGAAGCTTCCACTAAAAAATTTTAATTCATTACCGGTAAGAAGGGCTTTGATGGATTCGTAACCTTCTCCATATATAGGAGGAAATACGAAGATCATGAGTGCGAGAGCCAATCCACCGATCATTGCTTTGACATACGGATTATTGACTTTGAAAATGTTGTCTTCTACCAGGTAAGTGATTTTTGTAAAATACAAAGAAGCCATCCCAGATGCTACACCTAATAGAATATAGTAAGGTGTATCTGCAGCGGTAAAGGCATCTACTAGTTTGAAGGAAAACATGATGTCTTCACCAATCAAAATGATCGAAACTAGCTGACCACTTACAGAAGCAATCAGAATAGGGATGAATTTGCTGATTTTTACTTCATTGAGTATGACCTCTATGGCAAATATCACACCGGCTATCGGGGAGTTGAAAATGGCCGAAATAGCCCCAGCAGCTCCACAGCCGATCAGCAGCGTTCGCTTTTTGTAGTCAAGGTGCATGAGCCCGCCGAAATTGGAGCCGATGGCAGATCCTGTCACCACAATAGGAGCCTCCAGCCCAACCGAACCTCCAAACCCAACCGTAATGGCACTTTTGAGCATGTTGGAAAACATATATCGTTTTCTGATTCGGCTGGAAGCCTTGTGTATGGATCTTAGAATTCTCGTAATTCCATGACCAGGAGTGTCTTTGACAATAAACCTCCGGATCATCATTGTAATCATGATCCCGATGGCCGGATAGAAAACATAAAGAAAATTGATTTTAGTAAGGTCAATATTTTGCTGCAATATGTGCTGCAAATAATGTACACTAGACTTGAGGGTAACTGCAGCAAGTCCGGCGATCAAGCCAATCGCACTTGCAACAATCAGGATGAAGGTGTTATCATTGATGTGTCTCAGTCTCCAAACCAAGAAACGCATCATTACACCATTGAAAAATTTACCAACCCGCTCCACGCCCCAAAGGTAATCCTTATGGTTTCAGGTTCATTTTTCTGGCACTAAATTTTAGAAATTCGGCGCAAATAATCTGACTTTTAACAGCGAAGTTTCTCTGAGATGTGAATTGGAAAAAGGCGTTACCTTAATTTCATAACCAGTAAAAAACCAATTAAAAATTAAGCGATGAAACCTCCTGTTTTTTCCAGTGCCTCTTCCACATACTTGAAAGAAGAAAGTATCTCAGGTTTGCCATTCACCACGGCCACATCGTGTTCAAAATGTGCAGATGGTTTGCGGTCTGCAGTTACTATCGTCCATCCATCAGATAGCTGAATCACTCTGCGGGTTCCCATATTGATCATTGGTTCGATAGCTATCACAAGTCCCTCCTTTATTTTTGGGCCACAACCCCGTTTTCCATAGTTGGGTACTTCAGGGGATTCATGCATTTTTTTTCCTAGTCCATGTCCGACCAATTCACGAACTACTCCGTATCCAAAACTTTCGGTAAATGATTGAATAGCAAAACCAATATCCCCAATTCTTTTTCCAGCTTCACATTTTTCAATCCCCAGATACAAACTTTCTTTGGTTCTTTTCAAAAGTTTTTTGATGTCTTCGTTTATTTCACCCACAGCAAAGGTGTAAGCATGGTCACCATAGTATCCATTCTTCAGAGCACCACAGTCTAATCCCACAATATCTCCTTCTTCCAGAGGTCTATTTGTAGGAAGTCCATGTACTACCTGCTCATTCACAGAAGTAATGATGGTATTAGGGTAATCGTAAAGCCCTAAAAATCCTGGCTTGGCACCCTGATCTCTGATAAACTCTTCCGCTAATTTGTCGAGTTCCAGCGGTGTTACACCTGGTTTGATATGTTCAGCCATGAGTCCCAATGTTTTAGAAACAATCAGGGCACTCTCGCGCATCAACTCAATCTCTTCTTTTTTCTTGTAGTGAATCATGATCCGAATTAGGAGCACAAAAGTATACAAAAAGAAAAACCCCTTACCATTTGTGGTAAAGGGTCTTCATAGCTATATGAAAATCTTTTATGCTCTTTACTTGCTTACTCCCTCGAGAACTTCTTTAATATCTACTCTCTGTCCGTCTTTATAAGAAACAATGAATGCGTCTTTCACACCCATTTCGCGTAAATACTTCTTGAAAGTATCAGCTTCCCAGTAATCACGGAAAGCACCTAGTGTAAACTTGTTCAGGCCGTCTGCAGACTCCTGATTGAAATTCTTTGCGTCTTTATATTTGGTCAAATCCTTTTTGGCATATGCGCCAATCTGAACTTTGAAAACTATTCCTACATTTTCATCTATGCCACCCTGATCTGCAGCAGGTCTGGAAGGCTGTGATGGTTGATTGTTTTGCTGAGTTTTAGCATCAGACAATTGTTTTCTCAATGTAGCAATCTGATCTTGATAAGTAGAAATCTGCTCATCTTTATCTGCCAATTTATCATCTACACCAGCCAATTCATTTTTCAGACTTGCAGTCTGACTTTTCAAGGATTTATTTTCCTCAATTAAATTTTTGTACTGCTGTGGTTGTAGTGATTTGATTCGCTTTTTCCATTGCTTCGCTTCTTTTTTGGACATCTGTGCTGAAGCTTCAAATCCTACAGCCAGAAAGCATAACATCATTGCTAGTGTGACAATTTTTTTCATTTCTATTGAGTTTGTTTTTGACAGATCTCTGTTTTGATTTTGGTAATTTAATTCATCCTGCTTTAATAGGTGACAAGCTAACTTGTTACACACGTCTCGGCCACAAGTATAATAATATTTAATGACCTGATTAATAACATTTTAACTATCACCTACTAAAGTAGTAAAATAAGTACAGAAAAAACAAATATTAGTCTTTAAGACTACCAATCATGTCTTCTGGTTTTACCCATTCGTCGAATTGTTCGCTTGTTAGCAAGCCTAATTCTATTGCCGCGGCACGGAGCGTAGTTCCTTCTTTATGTGCTTTTTTCGCAATTTTGGCAGCATTTTCATACCCAATATGGGTGTTTAGGGCAGTTACCAACATCAATGAGTTCTCCAGTTTTTCTTTGATTACCGGATGGTTTGGTTCAATACCTATAGCACAATTGTCATTGAATGACTCACAGGCATCTCCTATCAGCCTGGCAGATGTTAGCAGGTTGTAAACCATCATTGGCTTAAATACATTGAGTTCAAAATGTCCATACATTCCTCCAGCACTTACAGCCACATCATTTCCGATCACTTGTGCACACACCATGGTGAGGGCTTCTGTCTGAGTTGGGTTTACTTTACCCGGCATGATAGATGATCCCGGTTCGTTTTCCGGAATGATAATCTCGCCAATTCCACTTCTAGGACCAGAAGCCAGCATTCTGATGTCATTACCTATCTTCATGAGACTTACTGCGAGCTGTTTCAATGCTCCGTGGGTTTCCACTATAGCGTCATGAGCAGCAAGAGCTTCAAATTTGTTTGCTGCAGTAACGAATGGAAGGCCAGAGTTTTCAGCGATTTTCTGTGCTACTAATTCCGCATATCCTGCCGGTGTATTAAGTCCAGTTCCAACCGCAGTTCCACCAAGGGCTAGCTCACTTAAATGTTCCAATGTGTTTTTCAATGCTTTGATGCCATGATCTAGCTGAGAAACATAACCTGAAAACTCCTGACCTAGTGAAAGAGGAGTCGCGTCCATAAAGTGTGTACGGCCGATCTTCACTACGTCCTGAAAAGCCTCAGACTTGGCTTTCAAGGTATCTCTCAGTTTCAACACTTTAGGAATGGTGTTTTCAACCACAATCTGATATGAAGCAATGTGCATGGCCGTAGGGAAAGTGTCATTAGACGACTGGCTTTTATTCACATCATCATTTGGGTGGATGATTTTTTTATCATCTGTTAGACTTCCTCCATTGAGTACATGAGCTCGGTTCGCAACTACTTCATTACAGTTCATGTTAGATTGAGTTCCAGAACCTGTCTGCCAAATTACCAGAGGAAATTGATCATCTAGTTTTCCTTCTAATATTTCGTCACATACTGCTCCTATAAGGTCTGCCTTCTCCTTCGGTAACACACCCAACTCCTGATTGGTCTGCGCTGCTGATTTTTTCAAAATGGCAAAAGCCCGCACAATTTCCATTGGCATGTGCATGTTTTCCCCACCTATTTTGAAATTTTCTTTAGATCGTTGGGTTTGTGCTCCCCAGTATTTTTCTGCTGGCACTTTCACTTCACCCATAGTGTCGTGTTCGATACGATATTCCATATGATATATCTAGTTATTTGATCAATAAGTATGCAAACAAAATTAAGTGTAAATGGCTACAAACCTATTTTTTTAGTTGAAATGAGTCTGATCATTTTATTCAAAATAATCACCGACTCACGGTGTATTAATTGGTCTTGAGAATTCCCGAATGTCTATTAAAGGCTAACTCTTTACTGCTGAATTAGAACCTTATTGTGAGTTTGGTGTTTTCATAGTAGGTTTGCGTAGTTTAGAATTATTCTAAATAGATGGATAAAATTAAGGTACTTCTTTTAGATCATCAATTTCTCACACGAGAAGGGTTAATTAATCTTATTAATCAGAGTGCTGATTATGAGTTAGTTGGTGTATTGGATCACCCGAATGAAGTGCTGGGTCAGGTGCTTACTAATCATCCGGATGTATTAGTAATGGATTATTCGGGAGATGATCCGGTATTAAGCTCTCTGGTCAAGCAAATAGTGGAGACTAATGCCACCAACGTCTTGATAGTGACGAACGAAGACCGAAAAAAGTACATCAAGGAGCTTCTTGCTTTGGGTATCAAGGGAGTGGTAACAAAAAATTGCAGCAAACAGGAGATCCTGAATGCGATTTCTGCCATATCGAATAGTAACCGGTTTTTTTGTAATAAAATTCTGGATGTAATTATGACTGAGCCACAGGAAGAACCACAACCGGCGAACTGTGATGCTACTACACTTTCTCCCAGAGAATATGAAGTGCTGAATTTGATTACAAAAGGGAACAGGACAATAGAGATTGCCGACATACTGAATGTGAGTGTTCATACGATCAACTCACATAGGAAGAATATTTTGAGAAAATTAAATTTGAAATCTCCAACAGAACTGGTCGTATATGCCATGGAAAGCGGTCTGGTGAAAGCCTGACGAAAATCATATTCTTTACCAAAGAATGGTTATTGCGAAGCACTGAGGAGAAGGGTTATTTTGCAGATTATACTATGCTGACACTAGACTCATTAAAACTAAATCAGGTCGTTAAAATCAAAGGCCTCACCCCAAATAGCCTGGCTTCCAAGTTGATGGATATGGGTATGTATCCTGGCAAATCGGTTCAAATTGTGTTCAAAGCACCTTTTGGAGACCCAATAGCGGTAGATATGGACGGCTACACGCTTTCTTTAAGAAAAGACGAAGCTTCTCTGATAGAAGTAGAATAAGTCTAATTTTGCAAAATCGAGAGTAAGAAAGGGAGAGGATAAAACAACAGACCTATGAAAATCGCATTGTTGGGAAACCCCAACTCAGGCAAAACATCTGTTTTCAACCAGCTGACAGGTCTGAATCAGAAAATCGGAAACTTTGCCGGTGTAACAGTCGATAAAAAATCAGGAATACTCAAGTCCTCGGAGGTTCCACATGAAATCATCGATCTTCCGGGAATTTACAGTTTGTATCCAAAAACTCAGGACGAACAGGTCGTTTATGACATTTTGAGTGATAAAGAGCATCCGGATTATCCTGATAGGATAGTAGTTGTTGTAGACGCTTCTAACCTGGAAAGAAACCTCCTGCTTTTTACACAGGTTCTCGATATGGGTTTGCCGATTACCATGGCGCTCAACATGACAGATATTGCTGACAAAAGAGGCTTTGTCATTGATCTGGATAAAATGAGTGAAATGCTCGGAGGGATAAAGGTTGTCCCGATTGTAGCAAGATCCGGCAAAGGAATCAAAGAGCTCATAGAGGATATCATTGAAAACAAACCCAGACCGGCAGCCGAACCATTTATGGGCGGAGAATTTGATGAAGGTCAGTTTTTGATCAAAGACGTAGAAGAGCAGAAAAGCAGAGTAGAAAACAGATATAAGAAAATCAACCAGTTGCTGCAGTTTGTGCTGAAGCGCAAAAAAGTAGAACAGTCCATTATCAATCGACACCATGCGGTAGATAAAGTGTTGACACACCCGGTTTTTGGCTATGCGATTTTCTTTGCCATAATAGTCATTATTTTTCAGGCCATCTATGCCTGGGCCGAGTGGCCAATGGATTTGATAGACACTTTTTTTCTGGAAGCCAGTAAGTGGGTGAAAATGACCCTGCCGGAAGGTGTGCTCACCAACCTGATTGCAGAAGGTATAGTGCCGGGTCTTGGAGGAGTACTAATTTTTATTCCACAGATTACTTTACTTTTTGCATTCATTTTTGTGCTGGAAGAATCGGGCTATATGGCCAGGGTGGTTTTTATGATGGATCGTATCATGCGTCCTTTTGGGTTGAATGGTAGAAGCGTGGTTCCGCTCATTTCTGGTGTGGCATGCGCTATTCCTGCTATCATGGCTACACGAACAATCGACAACTGGAGAGATCGGTTGATCACCATTATGGTTACGCCGTTGATGAGTTGTTCTGCGCGTTTACCCGTTTTCACAGTACTCATCGCACTGGTCATTCCTGATAAATCCATTGGACCATTTAACCTCAAAGGACTTACCTTATTCGGGCTATATGCAATTGGCGTAATTGCTGCCCTGCTTGCCGCGATGGTCTTCAAGTGGATCGTTCGATCCAAAGAAAAGAGCTTTCTGGTTATGGAATTACCATTATACAAAATGCCTCGGTGGACCAATATGGGCATTATTTTATGGGAAAAAGTACGCCTGTTTGTATTTGATGCCGGTAAGGTGATTTTTAGTATTTCCATCATTCTATGGGTATTGGCGTCCTTTGGGCCATCGGAGCGCATAGAGGAAGCAGTAAATGAATTGTCTAAACCAGCTAATCCGACAGAAGAGCAACTGGTGGAGTACAACCAAGAAGTAGCTTCTACAAAACTGGCGAATTCTTACATTGGTATTCTCGGTCACTATATCGAGCCAGCTATTCGCCCTTTGGGCTACAACTGGCAGATCGGAATCGCATTGATCACTTCATTTGCTGCCAGGGAGGTTTTCGTAGGCTCAATGGCTACTATTTACAGCGTCGGTGAAAATTTCGATGATGAAAATACCCTATTAGAAAGAATGCGCTCAGAAAAAAACAGACTCACAGGTAAGCCGGTCTACACTTTGGCATCCGGGCTTTCATTGATGATCTTTTATGCATTTGCAATGCAGTGTATGAGTACCCTCGCCGTGGTACTGAGAGAAACGAAAAGCTGGAAATACCCGGTTATCCAGTTGGTATATATGACCGCACTGGCATATTTGGCCGCATTGATCACTTATCAGCTTTTATCATGATTCAATACATACTTTTAGGTATTTTAGTTTTAGGAGCAACGTTCCACCTTGGTAGAAAAATCTATCTAAATGCAACGGGAAAAGACACCCCGGGCTGTGAAAAATGTGCGGTAAATCAGATTAGCAAAAACACTCACTAGTTATAGTGATAAAATTTCACCAATGCTGGCGATTGTTGGGTAGCAAATTTTATATGAATTTTGTTATCTAGAATGATTCTAAATAAATGATTGTTACCCCCAACATAGAACAAGAAGATCAATGCGGTTTTAACCCGTTCAGCAAAGACCTTTTTTCCCAGGAGGAATGTGTCTTCAAGAAGTGTTGTAAAAAATTCAAAAAGAAAGGAAAGCATTGCAAAAAGTGCCCCAAAATATAGCCTCTGAATACAACCAAATGTCTCTGGTTTATGAAACCACGCATTGTGGATTGTTTCAGTGTGACCAATCAGAAACCTTCTTTTTACAGTTTCAGGAGAGTACATACACATTTCGAGTATGTGAGCTCATTTCATTCAAGCGTAAGATTCAAAACTGGGATGTCTTGCCTATGCTTTCTCCAAATGCACCAGATGTAGAGATTTTGCACTTGAGGCATTGTGATCGAATGATGGTTTTTACCCTTCATGAAATATTGGAGCTGAAAGAGCTTTTCTCAGGCGCTTTCACTATGCTGGAGCTCAATAGTCTGATCCATAAACAGCTCATCCGAAAGCCGGTTTTTGGATAAGTGATAAACTCAGGTTATCTTAATTCTATCTCATTCAATTAGATTTTTTTACTTTGCTTATTACAAAGTAAGAAAATCAAGAAAATAGACTGTTATGAAAGACATATTGAGAAGGCACGCAGTATTAAAAGATGAAGTTGTTGATATCATCAACAAACAAATCAAAATGGAAGCACAATCTTCTGCCGGCTATCTGGCCATGGCAGCATGGTGTGATGTGAGGGGTTATGACAACTGTGCACAGTTCTTCTTCAACCAATCTGACCAGGAGCGGTCACACCAGTTGAAGTTTTTCCATTATCTGGTGGATATGGAATGTGATGCTGTATCTCCATCTGTAGGTGAGTCTCAGCATGATTTTGAAACGCTGAGAAGTGTATTTGAAAAAACGTTGGAATTGGAAATATCTGTTACCGATTCTATTCACGAAATGGTAAGAGTTTGCCGTCAGGTTGGCGATATAGCTACAGAGGAATTTTTGAGGTGGTTTGTGCAGGAGCAAATAGAAGAAGAATACGTAGCGAGGAGATGTTTGGAGTTATTTGATGTACTGGGTGAAGATAAAATTGCTCTGGGTATGATCGAAGAACGAATCCTGGATGTAAAGTATGAAGATTTTCAAGCGCAATGATTCAACAGGTCATAAGTGAAGAACTCAAAGGGAACTGGAAACGGTTCCCTTTTTTTATGAATTATCAAGTCAAAATCACTTTACAACGCTGAGACGGTTGCGGTTGAGGTCTATACTATCTAAATTCGATTACACATCTCTTAGCCAATATGTTTCGCTATCTATTAATTTTTCTTTCTTTAACAACATGGGCTCAGAGTCCATTTGTGAAAAAATCTGTTCAGATTGATACTGCATCAGACTCCTTAAAAGTGCACTTACTTTCGGATTTGTGTTATGAATATCGATTCGTCTCTCAGGATTCGGCCATCCTATTTGGACAACAGGCATTAGAGCTTGCAGAAGAACTGGATTATCAGGGAGGTGTAGCACAGGCCTGCAATGATTTGGGCATTATATATGCAGATCAGGCAGAAAGTGACGAAGCACTTTCGCTTTATAATAGGGCCCTATCTATCAGAAAGCTGCAAAATGATACAATGAGAATGGCAGCTATTTATAACAAAATAGGAATTGTTTACCAGGTTTTGGGGAAGCTGGATAGTGCTATTACCTATCAATTCAGATCTTTGGACCTTTATGAGGCAAAACAATATGATTTTGGCATTTCATATGCTCTCAATAACATCGCCATTATTTTTTCCAATCGGGGAGATTTCGAAAACTCGGTGAATTACCATCTGCGCGCGCTTAGCATCAGAAAGCAGCTCAATGATACCCGGGGAATGGCGGCCTCCACAGTGAACCTGGGAAATAACCTAAAGTCTCTCGGCAAACTGGACAGTGCGATTATCATGTACGAATCTGCAATTCCATTATTAGAAGACTTACAGGCTCAAAACCATCTTGCAGCTACATATAACAATCTTGCTTCACTTTATCTGGATCAGAACAATCTGGCAGAAGCCGAGGAAAACCTAGTCAAGTCGCTCGATATCAGAAAACAGATCAACGATGTAAAGGGAATGATTAGCAGCCTTCAGATATTGGCAAACCTGCAGTTGGAGAATAAACAGTTTACTGCAGCGAAGAAAACCCTTGACGAAGGATATCAACTGGCTACTGCAAATCACCTATACTCCAGCATCGCCAATATCACATTGGCATACATTGATTGGGCTCGTGCCACAGGGCAGTTTGAAAAAGGGTTTGAAATGGCTTTGAGTCATATACAATACAAAGATTCTGTGACCAATGAGAACACTCAAAAGACAATAAGCGAGCTTCAGACCAAGTATGAAACAGAGAAAAAGGAGCAGCAAATTGCACTTCAGCAGGCAGAAATCGCAGAGCAAAAGGCAGTTAACACTCAAAACATTGTAATCATCATCGCACTGCTGTTAGCAGTCATTGCCTTGACGGTAATATTACTCCTTGCAAGAAGTAGGTCACGCAAAAAACAAGCATTGATCCGACAAGAGCTGGAAATTGCGCTGAAAGAAGCGCAAATAGAAGCTGCAATCAGCTCACAGGAAAAGGAGCGTTCTCGTTTTGCCAAAGACCTGCACGATGGGTTTGGCCAGATGATTTCCATTCTCAACCTCAATCTTAAATCGTTAAAAGAAGATTATTCTAATCGGGATGAGGTGTATGAGCAATCGGCCTCTGTTCTCGATGAGATGTACGCCGAACTAAAAGGAATTTGTTTCAATCTAATGCCACAATCACTGATCCAAAATGGGGTAGTCTCAGCTGTGAATGAGTTTGCAGCACGGGTGAACCTCACCGGAAAAATAGCAGTGGAAACAGATTTTTTTGGTCTTGAAAAGAGACTCTCAGATGTTCAGGAAATATCTTTTTATCGTATTACACAAGAGTGGGTCAACAATATTTTGAAATATTCTGATGCCGACAAAGTCACCATACAAATTACAAGGGATGAAAATGAAATCACATTGATGATAGAAGACAATGGAGCAGGGTTTGATCTGGACTCGCTAAAATCTGGTAAGGGAAATGGCTGGCGTAATATGAACTCTCGTGCAAACCTGATCAAAGGTGAACTGGAAGTAGATACGCACCTGGGTATGAGAGGAAGTACATTGATTGTAAATGCTCCTGTTGTTAAAGAAAAATTGAAAGCCGAGGAACCTGCTTATTCGTGAAAATAGAATTTTTGAACCCTAATGGTGGGGTTTAATCCTCAGCCATCAATGTCAAGAGGCATTATGTTGTCAACCCATAATCCTTCCATATACCTTGGTGAAATTGCATTGAGGTAGTTTATTTCAGAGGTAAACCACAGTTTTAAACCGAATGGATGAAAAGCGATAATTTTATGGTGAAATTCTTCACTATGAAACATTTTGCTGCATTAAGTCTTTTCATTTTCTCCTTTGTCTGTTGGTCTCAATCAACCTCCAGCACGGATAGTCTTCGGTCACTAATTGCTGCTGAGAAAACTGATACCTCCAAAGTTTTACTTTACAATCAGCTTCATGATGAGCTAAGATTATCAGACTTTAACCAGGCAGCCGAGGTAGCAAGAAAATCTTTCTTGCTTTCGAAGGAAATTGGCTGGCAAAAAGGACTTTCCGTAGCGGCAAGAAATTATGGTATTGCCAAGAATCTATTAGGGGAATATGATAGCGCAGAGCTGCTCATTAAAATAGCAATGGAGGCATCGGAAGCTACTGGCGATCAGCAAAACATTGGTTATTGTCTGATGACCCTAGGAAATATTCAATATGATCAGACCAATTATGATGAAGCGTTAGGCTATTATTTTGATTGCATGGCGGCTTACGATTCTATCGACAATTACGCGGGAATGTCTTCTGCTTTGATTTGGATCGGGATTATTTATCAATATGCTAAGTCAGACTATGATGCGGCCCGAGCTACCTACAAGGACGCTCTGCATTATTGCGATCTGGGTAAAGCAAACCTCAACAAAGGATATGTTTATGCCAATCTCGCCACCATCCACAATGAGCTTTACCAACTAGACTCAGCCATCTACTTCAATAAACTGGCGAATGAAATAAAAAAGGAATACGACGATCTGCGAGGTATTGGGAATGGATATAACAACATCGGCAATGTGTTTTACGACATGCAGTCTTATGATAGTGCACTTTATTATTATAATCTGGCCGAGGAAATCAGGGTAGAAATGAATGACCAAACGGGCATGGCCTCTGTGTGGTCTAATTTGGCGCGCGTTTACCATGATTTGGGAGAATATGAAAAAGCTGAAACACTTTACAAAAGGGCGATTGAGCTATCGAGAGACATTAACTACAAAGAAGCCTGGCAACAGGCAACATTGCTTTTGAGTCAGTTATATGAAGAGCAAAAAATGTTTAAAGAGTCATTGGCTTATTTCAAAGAATACAAATCGGCAAGTGACTCCATTTTTAATGTAGCAAGTGATAGAAACATTTCTGAGTTACAAACCAAATATGAGACCGAAAAGAAAGAACAGCAAATAGCCTTGCAGCAATCGGAAATTTCTGAACAACAGGCACAGAACAAAATCAACCTGATGTTTATTGTTGGACTTTTGATGGCTGTGGTTGCCTTGATTGTCATCCTTGTTTTGGCCAGAAGCCGAGCCAGAAAAAAGCAAGAATTGATCGTACGGGAGCTGGAACTTAGGTTGCGTGAAGCGCAGATCGAAGCAGCAATTTCGTCACAAGAGCAGGAACGTACTCGTGTAGCTCAAGACTTGCATGATGGTTTTGGGCAGATGATTTCGATCCTTAACCTGAACATTAAATCACTGGAAAAAGACTATTCTAATAAAGAGGAAGTCTTCGAACAATCTTCGGCAGTTTTGGAGGATATGTACAGAGAGCTAAAAGGCATATGTTTCAACCTCATGCCACAGACTTTAATTAAAAATGGTATAGTATCGGCGGTAAATGAATTTGCGTCAAGGGTAAATCATACAGGTAAAATCAACATTGAAACAGACTTTTTTGGTTTGGAAGATCGATTGACTGAAGTTCAGGAAATTTCACTTTACAGAATTACACAAGAGTGGATCAATAATATGCTGAAATATTCTGATGCTGATCGTGTCAATATTCAGATCACCAAAGATGAGCAGGAAATCACCTTGATGATAGAAGATAATGGGACTGGTTTTGATTTGGAATCCCTGAAATCTGGTAAAGGAAATGGTTGGAGAAATATGAATTCCCGTGCCAATCTGATGAAAGGAGAGTTGGAAGTAGATACTCAACTGGGAATGAGAGGAAGCACCTTGATCGTGAATGCGCCAGTAAAGGCTATGACTCCTTCAGCAATGGAGTTAGAAAATGCATAGAAATAAATCATCATGCGAAAGGGCAGTCGCTGACGATTAGCCAAATTTGAGTTTGAATCAATAATCAGAAGAAATAGTGAAGGAAAAAGTAGGAGTAATTGGAGCCGGTAGATTCGGACAAGTTTTAATGGAAATCTTGTCAGAAGATTTTGAGGTTCACTATTATGACCAGCAGACAATTGAACTTAATCTCGAAAATGTTCATCAGGTTGCTATACAAGAAGCCACTTCTCTGGAAACAATTTTTCTTTGTGTTCCAATTGTTCATTTTGAAAGTGCGCTAAGAGAAATTGCCCCGATTATCAATCCGAATGCCACTGTTTTGGATGTGCTTTCGGTAAAAGTGTTTGCCAATCAAACCTTGGAAAAGCTTCTTCCGGCCACCAACACGATCATCCCTACTCATCCGATGTTCGGTCCATTCTCTATCAAAGAAGGCAGAGAGGACCTCCCGTTCGTCTTTTGTCCTACAGAAAGGTCTGGTGACAAGCTGAAGGTTTGGACTCAGTACTTTGCTTCCAAGTCTTTCAACATCGTAGAAATGACCTGTGATGAGCACGATCAAATGACCGCTCACACACTTTGTGTCAGTCAGATGATTGGTCGTTTGTTGGAGCCTTTAGACTTGAAGTTTACTTCTATTGACACACCACATCATTTCAATTTGGTGAGGCTCGCAGATATTGCACGAAGTGACTCCTGGGAATTATTTGAAGCAATTCAGACATACAATCCATACGCTAAGGATATGCACAATCAGTTAAGAAGTCGATTAAATGGGCTTGTTGAGGGGTTTGAGTATAAGTTGTGAAAATCGGATCATTTCCTTCAAATATTGACAATATATGAAGCGTTTTGTATATTGGCTGAGAAGCTTATAATTTCAATTACATGTCCAAAACAGAATCACTTAATATCTCTTTGACAGATGAAATGAAAAAATTCATTACAAGTCAATCAGGGAATGGCACTCTATATGCAACTCCGAGTGAATATGTAAGAGACTTAATCAGGCACGACTATGAGCGTATAGAAGCAGCCCAATTGCGAGATAAAATTATTGATGGATATCACGATGCCATCTTCGAAAGAACAACGGAATTTTCAGGAAACCTCAAAAATGATTTAGCTAGCTTCAAAATGAAGAAAAAGTAATGGCCAACATCAAATTAGCAGATACGGCCATGTCTGACCTTCAGGA
>JAUIAO010000063.1 GCA_030425425.1 Bacteroidia bacterium
AGTTTCGTGGAGTTAAAAGGGTATCATTCTTCTTATACAGACTATCCAAAATCTATGCATAGTACAATCACTCCACAGAAATATTGCTTGATCCGGATTGATCCAATATTTGCGCCCTTCCGGGCACACAATAAAAAAACCCCGCGCTCTGCGGGGTTTGGGAAGTTATACCATGTCACTCGAGTTTCATGGTCGGTCTCTTCCATTAGTTTTACCGTTAAAAAATGGATTATTCAATCTGAAAAAAAACATCAACTCTACAATCAACTTCTTGCAGATTTCCTAACCGTTTATGTAGCTAAATTACACTTTGATTATTCCATAGATCATGATGAGGAACAGTATCAAACCTGACTTTCCTCATTTATCTGCGGTTTCTAAACTCTGGTCGATCTCTTCCCATTCCGCCTCGTCCCGGGCCGAATCTCCTTCTTGCCATTTCTTCTACAATTTGATTGAACTCGGCTGCTTGCTCAGGAGTGCAGATAGATCTCACGTCTTGAAAATGGACAAAGGTCAAACTGTCTTTTTGCCGCTGGAGTCTACCTATTTCTAACAAGATAGAATCAACAGGAATATTGTTCTCTGCGTCTGTTCCATCCACAAATAATTGAAGCCTGAGATTCTTTAACTCCGCTTCAATGGGCTTAATTTGAGCAAAATGATTATTCCTGAACACTTTGAGCTTTTCATGTTGAGTTGGGCTAAACCCTACTCTTTGCCTCATGTATTTTTCTGGTGTAGGTCTTTTTGGAAGTTGATCTGGAATGATCCTTTCTTTCCAATAAAAACTTAAAGAAAAGAGATTAATCAGAACCAGAATGCTTACTATAATTATCCAATATTTAGTTTTCATTTTATCATTCATTATAAGCTAAATCATAAAACTCTACATCCGACCCAAAATAGCCAGAGCTTAATACTTCTACAGGATCATTCGATTCTGAATCATTATCGGTGCTCATATAGGTCACTACATTTATGAGCACTAGCAGAGCAAAAGCCAACTTCCACATCAATTTTATTTCAGGCTGTGCACTCGATTGTTTAGCCATTAACCTTGAATAGAAATAAGGTCCGGAATCCGCTGGAGAGAGTCCATTTATGCTCTCCATAGTCTTTTGAACTTCTTGATCTATATCTTTTTGCTTCATATCATTTGCTGTTGGTAATAATTCTGAAGTTTGGACTGTAAATTCTTTTTTGCTCTGACCATATATGATTCTACAGATGAGAGAGAGGTTTGCATGATTTCTGCAATTTCTTGATAGGGAAGGCCCTCTACTTTACTCAGTGTAAATGCAATTCTCTGATTATCTGGCAGTTCATTTAGTTTTGAAAGCAACAAACTAGCTCTTTCCTTATTTTCCAGAGCGACTCCAGGGTGATTATAAGATTGAGGTTCGGTTGTAGAAAGTCCCAGACTGATAATATTTGCCCATTTAGCTCTTCGCTTTCTTTTTCTAATTTCAGTCAAACATTTATTGATCGTGATACGGTAAATCCAGGTTGAAATTTTAGAATTTCCCTCAAAACTGCCAATCTGTTTGAAACTATCCATAAATACTTCCTGGCTAATATCTTCCGCATCCTGATGATCGCCAATCATACTTAGGGTTAGATTATAAACAAGCTGTTGATTTGTTTTTACAAATACCTCAAACGCTTGTTGATCATTGGCCTTGAGCCGGGCGATCAACTCATCCTGATTAATCCATTTTGTGTTTTCAGTGGCAATCATAAAAGTAATGATGACTAAAGTAACGCAGCGGTTACTTTAGTCATAGCTTTCAGTCTTTATTTACCTCTTCGTGGGCCATCTGGGTTTCTTCCACGATTTCCTTTGTTTTGAAATTGAGTATCCAGAAACAGTCTTTGTTCGTCATCCAATTGTTTTCTTACGTCTTGATGGGCTATCGCTCTTCTCTTTGCTATACTAGCTTTTAGTTCAGAGATCTCATCAATAGTATTATTAATTGCTTTCATATCTGGTTTAGCATCGGTTTGCAGAGTGGTGAGAGAAGCCTCTTTTTCATTGATCTCATTCCTGAGTGGCAGTATATCTTGTTGCGCGGCTACATGAATCGCTTTTAGATTATCTTTTTGCTCATCCGAAAGATTAGGAATGTTCATAAACATCCGTTCTCCACCTTGTTCATATCTTTTTCCTCTCGGTCCCTGTCCATTTCCCTGTCCATTTCCCGAGCCTCTTTGTCCTGGTTGTGCATAAGACAATATCGGCAATATCATTACTGCCAGAAACATGATAAAATGTTGAATTCTTGACTTTTTCATATTCTTAATTTTTTAATGATACCCTTTAGATGCCAATACTTTTAAAAACCTGCGCTGGGATCGAAAAAAAATCAAAAAATATTTTCAGTGTTCAATTTGTATTTAGATTCGCCTATGGACAAACCTGCATTTGATGATATTTTCATGGAGTTGGCGGCCAATCTTGCCAAAAGAAGCCATTGTATAAAAAGGCATGTTGGTGCGGTGCTGACCAAGGAAACAAGAATTATATCTATTGGCTATAATGGGCCACCTGCCGGCACTCACAACTGCGATGATGAGTTTCCAGAAGAAGGCTGTCCCAGAGATTCTAAAGGTGGATGTTCGCTTGCGATCCATGCCGAGCAGAATGCCATTTTATATGCCGTGAAAAATAAAGCTACGGTAGAAGGATCTACATTGTATGTTACGCTTTCTCCTTGTCTGGCATGTGCAAGAATCATTTATACAGCAGGAGTAGAGAAGGTGATTTATCTCAATTCATATGCTGAGCATAAAGGTATTGCTCTGGATGAAGGTGTTGAGTTTTTGAAGAAGTTTGGTGTTCAGGTCCAACGATATCATGGTACCATTGACCACTTGACACCACTTATTTGATAATCACCTTCAGGGTTTTAGCGGATTCTCCACTCATAATTCTGATAAAGTAATTACCAGGAGTTAGATTTTCCAATTCAATATGACTTGCTGATTCAAAATTTCCAGAGGAAATCAGAGTACCGTTTATATTATAAACATCCCAATAAGTTTCCTGAACAACTTCTGAAACATGAAGTGTTCGGGTATTTATCATAGGGTTTGGATAACAACTTACGGATGAAAGATTAACGGATTCACCATTAAGGAGAATGGTTTTGAGTATTTCCACAGTTCCGTCAAAGTCAGTTTGTGACAATCGGTAGTAAGACTTGATCGAGGAATTTGAATCAAAAAATGTATACTGATTCGTGAGCTTGGTAGTCCCCGAACCTAGCACCTTTGCGATTTCTTTGAAATTATAACCATCATTAGATTTCTCTAAAGTGAAAAAATCATTATTTAATTCAGATGCAGTTGACCATTGAAGTTTTACAGAATTATCAGATTTTTCGACCTCAAATGACACCAAACTTACCGGCAAAGCTATAGGTGTGGTAACTGAACAATTTTGGGTGATCGTTGCACTACCTCCTGTATCATAGCTGCAGCTGCCTCCTGTTGTCACTTCTCCATAACCACTTATTTGATCACTTCCACCATCCAGATTAAGGTCCTCACCAACCACAAAGTCTGAATGAACCGTGTAGTTAGTAGTTCCTCCTCCAGCACTAAAGCTTCCTGTAACAACAGTGGTACCGGAATTGACGGTCATGGTAGTACCTTGTCCAAGACTCACATCCCCATCAATCGTGGCATCTCCATTAAAGGTAAGTGAAGTATTGTTACCGCCGGATATACCGCCTAGTTCAAAAGCACCACCTCCGTTACCTGTGAAAATTGCTCCATTCCCCACGTCCACTACACCTTCTATGATCAAGTCATCATTGGCCGTGAAGCTCGCGTTATTTCCAGCATTAGCACCACCATAAATATGGACAACAGATCCGCCATTAGAGACAATATCCAAGTCATTGTTGCTATCCACTGTTCCAATTACATCTATGGTGCCGCTATTTCCCGTTAAAGTAATATCTCCGGAAGAAGTACTTACATCACCATCAATTGTCACTGTTCCAGTTCCGTTTTTGGTAACTGTAATGTCGTTTTTAGCCGTTATACCGCCAAAGTCTCTATCTCCATTCCCATTTAATTGCATAGTAACACCTCCTGATGCAGATGCGAGCCCACCACTTATACTAAAATCTTCATCTCCATTTGTGGTGATCGAAACGGCATTTTTACCACTAGCAGTTCCTGTCACTGTCATTGTACCTCCATTGGTGACAGATAAAGTTCCCTGGGACGAAATGTTTCCATTTACTGTGAGGGTAGCACCACTATTAACGACAATGGTTAAATCACTATTTGACGTGAAATCTCCGTTTATCACCAAATTTGCTCCACTCCAAAGTGTAACTGTACTCGATTTTGTAAAGGCAATTCCTGTAAGAGTCAGATTGATACTTCCGTTAACAAATGTCGTTAGATTATTGACTGAAGAGGCTACATCGTCACCATCGACAGGGATATTACCCCCTTGCCAAATAGAGCTATTAACCCATTGACCACCGCTAGTTCTAATAGTCCTGGTCGCTGCAAATGTATTACTGATGTAGAAGGTAAAAAGTATTATGGTCAAGATTAAAACCTTGCAGAACTTTCTTTTTCCTTTTAATATATAACCGGGGCTAATCATACCATTAATTGCTAACAGACTTGAATTTACAAAATTAATTGAGAGTAGAGCTGTAAAATGAAATTTATTCTATGAATAGTTCAATAAACACGTTAGATATACGAGAATTCACTTTCGTTGGATGTGCTATCTATTGCATAAACCTATAATCGCTTCTAATGAGCCATATAGGCTATTTTTCACCATATAAAAAGACTGACTACAAACTCTTAATCCAAAAATCCTTTTCTCACTACCAATTATCGATTTCGCATATCCAATCATCTAATTGATCTCTGTTCACCATGTAGGCCAACCTACTTTTGGATCAACAAAAAACCAAATAACAATGAAAAAGCAACTTTTAATCATCGACGATAATCCCATGATGGGTGGTTTTCTGACTCAGCTTTTTGGAAAGCAATACGACACTCAGTGGTGCTCTAATGCAGAAGAGGCACTGGGTTGGCTACTCAAAAAGAATATGCCTGACCTGATCATTTCAGATTACAACCTTACAGGAATGTCCGGACTAGATTTCCTGAATCAATTAAGAAACTCCGGATTTTACCTTGATATACCAGTGGTCATGTTGTCAGGTGATTCTAAAAGCGATAAGCGAATAGAATGCCTAAAATCAGGAGCTAGTGATTTTGTGATGAAACCTTTTAACCCAACAGAATTGGAATTGAAAGTAGATAAACTCATCGAAACTCAACTTTCAGAAACCGCCTAATATATAATGCCATGAAAGAACTATTCGTCATTCGTCTTCCACACCTAGAAACAGCTTTACAAAGTGAAGGTTTTAAAACCTACTACTTTGAATCAGTGGAAAGAGCTTGCTTGGCTCTCTATAAAAGAAAAGAGACCGGAGGAAGGTTACCACAAGCCGTTCTTTCTTTGGCAGAAAACACTGATTCTTATATCCATCTGATTGATTTTGTCAAAAAGTATCAATCAAAAATTCATGTGATTCCTTTCACATTTCAAAAAAATAAAGGAGTCATGCAGAAAGCTCATGAGCATGGAGCTTCTGACTATTTCAATGACTCTATGAACCTGGAGCAAATTACAACTCGTCTCAAAGAATTGGATAATTGGAGGCAATATGAGAATACCACCAAGAAATATAAGGAGTGTAAAATTCCGACCTGGAAAAGAACTTTCGATATGATGGTGGCTGGAACGCTACTACTCATACTTTCTCCTTTGTTTCTGTTTGTATCACTTGCCATCAAATTATCTTCAAAAGGCCCGGTTTTTTACTCTTCGCCCAGAGTAGGCACGGGATATAAGATTTTTCCATTTTACAAATTCAGATCTATGCGTGTGAATGCAGATAAGATGTTGGGAGACATGAAACATCTTAATCACTATGCACAGGCTAACAAGGATATTGAAATTCCGGTAATAAAGGATGGACCATTGCTGATAGGTGATGATACCATGATCACGGAATCAGAATTTGAACACAAGAGAAAGCAAGAAGAAAAAGAAGCTTTTGTGAAAATCCAAAACGATCCCAGAATCACGAAAATTGGTCATTTCATTAGAAAAACAAGTATTGATGAATTACCTCAATTGGTCAATGTATTGCTAGGTCACATGTCAATAGTTGGGAACAGGCCACTTCCACTATATGAAGCAGAAAAGTTGACCACTGATCAATGGACCAGGAGATTCATGGCACCAGCAGGAATCACAGGGCTATGGCAAGTCACCGAAAGGGGAAAAGCCAGCACTTCTGAAGATAGTAGAAAGCAATTGGATATAGAATATGCTGAGAAATTTTCTCTCTGGATGGATCTGAAAATCCTTTTCAAAACACCACTTGCAGCTATCCAACAAGAAAAAGTTTAATCAAACAAGAAAATTCGGACAAAAAATCAGATGAAGAATTACCAACTAAAATCATTTTTTCTTATCCTCTCGCTTGGAATACTTGTGAGCTGTGTCAGAACTACTGAGGATCTTAACAAGACTGCAGATTTGGAAGATCAAGCAGCAATTTATGCAGACATTGACGTAAGGAATTTTACTGAAACAAGTATCAACATCACTTTGTCTGATGATGCAGGAAACGCCATTTCCGGTGTGAAAGTGCAGCTCTGGGATGGTGCCCCTTTGGCAGGAGGACAAGTCATTTTCAAAGCCATTACAAACGGAGATGGAGTCATCAACGCACCTTATAATTTGGCCAATCATTTAGATTTCGTCATTCTGGAAACTGGTTATCTTGGATTGCCTTCTTTTTTGAAGATCCCTGTTGATGAATTGGATGCAGTACAAATTCAGGGTTTTTCCACCAATTATGAACCACTGGATGAATCCTTGATTCCGGGTCAAAGTACTGATGGTGACGAGTCTTCAAGAATGTCATCAAATGCAAGAACTCTTGCGGCTAGTTATGAGTATCTGAGTGACTATGATGCTAGTGGTAAACCTTTAGTGATGGAAGGAAGAGATCAAATATCCACAACACTTCTTGATTTTGTCAACGCTTCATTAATAGAAGGTATGCCGGTACCTACATATCATCCAGGGTATCTTGCTGATGATACTGAAACCTCCTTGAACATTCAGGAACAAGCCAATGTATACATGACTTTTATAACTGAAGGAGCAGGCTACAAAAATGCACTGGGATTTTATACATATCCGACAGACAATCCACCTGCAACTCCAGAAGATATTGAAACAATATATATCGCATTGCCAAACGCCTCATTACAAGGCTATGGTGGCAGCATAGTTCCCGGTGACAAGATTCACCTTGGCGTGTTTGAACCTGGAGTATCTATTGGGTTTGTATTGGTAGCTAATGGCTGGAATGGCACTGATGTAGGAAATGGAATTGTAAAACATTATTCAGATAATAACCTCAATACGCATGAAGACGCGGACTTGATGCAGCATACAGTTTTGCTATGGGATGATGTAAATGAGCTATTTTTGATAGGTTTTGAAGATAAGTTTAGATCGAAAGGAAGTGATAATGACTTTAATGATGCAGTTTTTTATATCACTTCTGACCCGATAGAAGCCATCAGTAGAGAAAACGTGAAGCCAGTAGATAAGCCGGAAGATTCTGACGAAGATGGAGTGAATGATACTTATGATGAATTCCCGAATGACCCGAGATATGCCTATGAGTACAGTTATCCTGGTGAAAATAGCTATGGTACATTCGCATTTGAAGATCAATGGCCAAATTTTGGAGATTACGATTTCAACGACGTAGTAGTAGATTATAAATACAACCAGCGCGCAAATGCAACTAACAACATGGTGCTTCTTCAAAGCGAATTTGTACTTAAAGCTACAGGAGCAGGTTTTGACAATGGTTTCGGTATAGAATTGGATATGAATCCAACTCAAATCGAAAGTGTAACGGGAAATAAGATTTTTGCTGACTTTCTAACCTTCAATGACAATGGAACGGAATCTAACCAATCAAAGGCAGTAATTATTGCCACCGATAACGCGCACGGTTGTTTCGGGTCGAATGGATTAATTAATACAACTATAGGTGCGTCTTATTACACACCAGATACAATATCAGTAAATGTAAGTTTCGCAAACCCAGTAGCCTTAAATGCTGCAGGTAGCGCACCATTCAATCCATTTATCATCATCGATCAGAATAGGGGACGTGAGCTTCACCTTCCGGGGTATAAGCCAACAGACTTAGTAGATGCAAACTATTTTGGTCAGGTCAACGATGGTTCTGATCCGGCAAATGGTGGTTATTATAAATCACAAAAAGGACTTCCTTGGGGTATGAACTTGCCGATTAGCTTCGATTACCCAGAAGAGAAAACAGATATTAGAGATGGCTACAATCACTTTGATCAGTGGGCCATCAGCGGAGGTTACAGCTATATGGATTGGTATACCGATCAGGCAGGATATCGAAATGCTGACAAACTCTACACAAAATAGGTTAGGTTGGAAACTGGCGTTTAGTCAGGAAGGGGTGTCTGGGCGGACACCCTTTTTTTATTTTCCTCCTACCAGAATATAAACTAATGCGGCAAGCACCGAACCTACAATTGGTCCAATAACCGGAATCCACGCATAGTTCCAATTGCTCTCACGCTTTCCCGAAATGGGAGCCAGCGCATGAAAGATCCTTGGGCCCAGATCTCTTGCCGGGTTAATAGCATAACCTGTAGTTCCACCCAGAGATAAGCCTATCCCTAAAACCAAAAACGATACGGGCAAAGCATTCAAAGATCCCAGCCCTTCTCCAGAGACCAGGTAAAATACCGCAAAAACCAATATGAAAGTCCCAATGATTTCGGACAGCAGATTGTTCCACGTGCTTTTTATCGCTGGGCCTGTACAGAATATGCCGAGCTTTTTATCTGGGTCATCAGTTGCCGAAAAATGAGGAAGAAAGTGCAAGTATGTGATCCATGAGCCGGTGAAAGCACCAATCATTTGCATTGATATATAACCAAAAACCTGATCCCAGGGAAATTTGCCAGCTACAGCCAGCCCAATTGTGACAGCCGGATTGATATGTGCGCCACTGGAGCTGCCAGCTACAAATACAGCCACAAAAACAGCAATCGCCCACCCAAAGGAAATGACGATCCAACCGGAATTTTGAGCATAGGTCTTATTAAGAGTGACATTTGCATTCACTCCATTTCCGAGCACCATTAGTAAAAAGGTGCCAATAAACTCAGCTACGTAAATATTCATGTGAAGATATTTTGGTGAAAGTTAATGTGATAAACACGTTGGCTGTTTTGGAATTGATTGACCAATGTAATTGTTCCATTCATCATCTGTCATTTCTCTGTCAATAAGCCCACATATCCTGTCTGCCAATACCTGAAGATCTAAGGTCCAAAAACGAATATAGTTATCTCTGGAACCAGAAATAATTTTTTGTCCGTCGGGACTAAAAGCAGCGGTCATTACCCAGTCTTCATGATCATCTAGGACCAATGGTAACTTTTGTTGATTGTGAATTTCCCAAACTCTGACTGTTCGATCTCTACTGGCAGTCAACAATAATTCATTGTCCGGACTAAAATCTACATCAGTAATGGCTGATTGGTGGCCAGAAATTTTTCGAATAAATTTCTCTTCATTCAAGTCCCAAAGAATCACGTCACCTTTTTCGCGCCCCAAAGCCAACATGCTGAAATCAGGGCTTATTGCCAATGAATTGATTGCAAATGATTCGGGTAAATAGATTTTTGCGGCGAGCGTGTCTTCCCAAATCTGTAACTTCCCAGTTTTAGTGCCTACATATACATCCTTAGTTTTGGCATTTAATTGGAGGCTTGTAACATCATCAGCTACATTTCCTTTGACTATGGTACGGTCAAAACCTTTGATCTTGATATTTCCCTGCTGATCCACAGTGAGAATTTTTGCTTCTCCGGGAATAAATGCAGCAGTTTGGACTCGCTCAGGATCTTTTATTACCTCTCGATTGTTCATTTCCTTATTGGTATCATTGTTTACCAATATGATTCCCTGATCTTTGGTCACTACCAACACCCATTGATCATTGTTACTAAGATCAATAGATCGAATCAAATGCTTACCTTCATATATTATTTCCGGGATTTTGCTTCTTTCAGAAAAGCTCCACTTCAATACTTTTCCATCAGAGCCTGCAGAGTAAAAGAAGTTTGGATTATCTCCGACATGTATCGAAATCACGGACTGATTATGGCCCAATGCCTGATTATATGCTAATCGATTGATGGAGTCATAGCCTAAATATTTATTAGCATAATAAAGTGCCGAGTAAACGTTGAGATGCGACACCAACGGATTACCTTCATATTCGCTCCAAAAATTATAAGCCTGACGCGCCACCAGCGCTTTAGTTTCAGGAAAGTAAGCGGGCATCAGCAAAGATCGCTGAGACATGGATTGCACCAGCTCCATGTATTTGAGCGTAGTGTTTTGGTGTTCCAATTGCTCAATTCGGGTCGAAAGAGAATCAATTGTATTTTGAGAAATTACTTGAGAGCAAATTGAAAAAGCCAATAGGAATATTAAAACTTTCATGTTTAAAGTATTGGTGTTATATCTGTCACATGTATTTCACATAAACTTATTCAACTGGTTCAGCAGACCGAGGGACTCTAAGTTTATGTTCATTTCAAGGATCATTTTTATTCAATATAATGATTCTTCTGCGTCTGATATATCAGTGGTTTTTTAATTGTCAAAATCATTTTAAATTGGCCGTCCACCAAACCACCTGATATGGACCCTTTTGTGAAGAGGCTTATGCTTAACAATGGTATAGCGGAGATTACGTTTTTCCATCCAAAGTCCAATTCTTTACCTTCTGATTTACTAAACCAACTGGCAACAGAGATTCAGGTTGCAGGCTTAGATTCCGATGTGAGTCTAATCATTCTGAGAAGTGAAGGAAAGACATTCTGTGCTGGAGCCAGCTTCGATGAATTGATTGAAATTGAAGATTTGGAGAATGGTCAGGCATTTTTTATGGGATTTGCTAAAGTGATCAACGCTATACGAAAATGTCCTAAGCTCGTAATCGGAAGGGTACAGGGTAAGGCTGTAGGTGGTGGAGTAGGACTAGCCGCTGCAGTGGATTATTGTCTGGCTTCTCAGGATGCATCTATCAAATTGAGTGAGTTGAATATTGGAATAGGACCATTTGTGATCGAGCCAGCAGTATCCAGAAAAGTAGGATTGTACAATTTCACTATGCTCACATTACATCCTGATGACTTTTTTGATGCGATTTGGGCCCGAAATGCGGGATTGTACGCCGAATTTTTTGAAAACCAGGCCGATTTGGATGTTGGTATCAAAAAGCTCTGTGAAAACCTCGCCGTTAAGAATCCTGAAGCTCGTTCAGCTCTCAAGAGAGTATTCTGGGAAGGAACTGACCACTGGGACAAACTCTTAGATGACCGTGCAGCCATGAGTGGTAAACTGGTGCTTTCTGAATTTACAAAGAAAGCACTGAACAAGTTTAAAAAAGCGAAAGCCTAACCACCTCGTTTGAATGCCAAGAGTTCGTCTGTTGAGTTATCCTCATCAAAATAATATCCGTCATAATCAAAACCTTTGAGGTCGACTGGATCAGAAATTCTGTTTTTAATGATATATCGAGACATCATTCCACGAGCTTTCTTGGCGAAGAAAGAAATGATTTTATACTGTCCGTTTTTGAAATCCTTAAATTCCACATCGATTACCTTGGCTTTCAATGCTTTACGATCTACAGAACGGAAATATTCCTGTGAGGCCAGGTTGATCAAAATTTTATCTCCTTGTTTTGACAGGTCACGATTGATAGATTTTGCAATAGTATCTCCCCAAAATTCATAGAGGTTTGAATATCCATTTACCTTAAGCTGGGTTCCCATTTCTAATCGATAGGGTTGAATGGCATCAAGTGGACGCAATAAGCCATATAAGCCAGAGAGAATTCTGAAATGGTCTTGAGCAAAATCAATATCTTCTGCAGTAAAGTCCTCAGCTTCCAAACCTATATACACATCACCCTTGAAGGCAAACATGCTTTGCTTGGAATTTTTCTCAGTATGGCGAGTAGAAAATGTCCTGAATCGATACACATTCAACTCAGCAAGAGAATCGCTGATGTCCATCAGGCTTTGCAGATCAGCTTCATTCTTTTCTTTGAGCACTTCTAATAGCTCTTTAGAGCGATCAAAAAACCGTGCTTTGGTTCTTGGAGCATCTATTGTTTGTTCGAAATCCAGCGATTTTGCCGGTGATACAATTGCGATCATTTTTGATTTTTTGCTTTAAGACTATAAATCAATTCAGTCCAAAAAAGTTTAAGTCGGCAAATATAAATTCTGATATTAGAAAAATGTCTGTAAGAAATGGATATCGCTTTTGTGAATTGTAGCTTTACCTCTCAATTATCACAAAGTTGGCAGAGAAACATTACGCAATCATAGATGTAGAAACCACCGGCGGAACTCCGTACAACTCCCGTATTACGGATATTTCCATTTTCCTGACTGACGGCACAAGGGTTATTGATGAATTTAGCTCATTAGTCAATCCAGAAATGCAGATACCTTCATTTATTACAGAATTGACGGGTATCGATAATGATATGGTGGCTGGAGCACCTACTTTCGACGAAATCGCCAGGAATATTCTTGACATCACCGAGAATGCAACCTTCGTAGCTCATAATGTCAACTTTGATTATGGAATGATCAAAGGAGAATTTCAGAGATATCAGTACAATTTTGAACGAGAAAAGCTCTGTACGGTAAGGTTAGCCAGATCGTGGATTCCTGGTCATTCGAGCTATGGTTTAGGACGTATTTGTCAGGATTTAGGAATCCCTATCAATGGAAGACACAGAGCAAGAGGAGATGCAGAAGCTACTGTGGAATTGTTCCATCGGATTTATCAGATTTCTGATGGTGCGCTCACCATATCAGATCAAAAGTGGATCAGCCAATTGCCAGAAGGACTTGATAAATCAGAGGTTATAAAAATTCCTGAGTCGCCTGGTATTTTCTATTTGTATGATGAAAATGGAGAGACTATCTACCTCGCTCATGCTGATAATATGTTCAAAAAGGTAGTTAGCCATATTAAAAGCAAGGCCAAAAAAAGTCAGGAAATTATTTCATTGACCAGAGATATAGATTTTGAAGAAATTGGTAGTTCACTACTTTCTTCATTGAAAGTGAGCAAAGAAGTAGAACGTTTGAAACCGCGATTTACTAAAATGTCGTCTAAAAAGGCGCAATATGTCTTGGATCAATCCACTGATCTTTTCGGATATAGTCAGTTGAGTCTAGTCAAAACGAATGTGCCAACAATGTCCCAATCCTTTAAAAATAAAAAAGAAGGTGAAAGGTATCTGTGGAGGCTGCGAGATCAATACATGCTTTGCGCTAGAATGTGTGGCTTAAATCAAGAGGCATGCAGCAGTGGCCCTATCCAACAATGCCCCGGAGCCTGTCAGGGCCATGAGCTGCCAGCATCTTATAATGATCGAGTGTCCAGGTCTCTGGCCTTGTCAGATCTTGGTGATATGATTGTCATTGATCCGATTGACGAAAATGAACAAGCCTTTGTCATTATAGAAAACAATCAATACTTAGGATATGGAATTTATTCAGTTTATGAAGATGGATTGAATAGGATGGAGGACCTCAAACAATATTTGGTTCCTGATGATTCTACCTTCGAAAAAGTAGCATTAATACGAGATTTTATTAAAAAAAGAAGAGGTAAGACAGTCAAAGTTCAATTCCATGATGTGCAGTAATCTGGATTCATTAACTTTGCGCACTTATTTATTAAACACTTCTTTTGAATAATTTCCAAAAACTCGGACTATCAGCAAACATCGCAGAAGTCCTCGATTCTATGGGTTTTGAAAACCCAACACCAATTCAACAAAAAGCCATTCCACTCTTACTCTCCAAAGATCCGACGGATTTTATTGGATTAGCACAGACAGGAACAGGTAAAACTGCAGCTTTTGGTCTACCATTAATAGATTTGATTGATCCAAATCTAACTGTAAATCAGGCAATTGTAATGGCTCCTACGCGTGAGCTAAGTCAGCAAACCGCTGATCAGTTGATGTCATTTTCTAAAAACTCTCCAGTAAATGTAGAGGTAGTGTATGGCGGTGCAAATATTGTTTCGCAAATCAAAGCACTCAAAAAGCCAACGCAGATTGTAGTGGCCACTCCCGGTAGGTTGATTGACCTGATTAAGAGGAGAGCGGTAAAACTCGAAAATGTAGAGTATGTAGTCCTGGATGAAGCAGATGAAATGCTGAACATGGGTTTCAAGGAAGAAATTGATGAGATATTGTCTCATACTCCTGATTTCAGGGTAACATGGTTGTTTTCTGCGACTATGCCACCAGAGATCAAAAAGATTTCGAATAGGTATATGAATTCACCTATTGAGGTTTCTGTAAACACAGAGGTGAAAAGTAACGCAGATATTACGCATCAGTTTGTGATGACCAAAACTGCTAATAAATTACCTGCGGCCAGGAGATTTCTGGATTTGCATCCAGATATGAGGGGCATTATGTTTTGCAGAACGAAACGTGAGACCCAAGAAATTGCTGACCAACTAGGTAACATGGGCTATGGAGTAGAAGCGCTGCATGGTGATTTGTCTCAGGCTCAGCGAGATGCAGTAATGAAGCGCTTTAAGACACGCTCTATGCAGCTTTTAATTGCAACCGATGTAGCAGCAAGAGGTATAGATGTGAATGACCTCACTCATGTCATCCATCATACCTTACCAGATCAGCTCGAAGCTTATACTCACCGAAGTGGACGTACTGGTAGAGCTGGTAAGAAAGGTATTTCGTTGGCATTTATCAACCCTAGGGAAGGAAGACGGATCAATGAACTAGAGAAAAAAATAAAGGTGAAGTTCGAGCGCATTGAAGTACCTACTAAAGAGGAACTTCGATCTAGCAGAATGCACAACTGGGCCAATCTCATTGTGAATACTAAAGTAGACGAACAGTCTCACGAAATACTCACCGACTTACACACAACCTTTGCTCATTTGAGCAAAGAGGATATCCTTAAGAGATTGATAACCACACAGTTGGATCACTTAATGTTTCAGGACGGAGAAGAAGATAACCTTAACGAGACTCATGGAGGAAATCCTGTTAGCAGAGATAGAGGGCAGTTTAATCGATACTTTGTTAATCTGGGAAAGATCGATGGAATGTCAAAAGGTGACCTGCTACATTTCTTATCTGACATTTCCGATGTTGACAGGAAGTACTTTGGAGATATTACCATGAACAAAAACTGTTCGTATTTTGATGTAGACAAAGGATATGATAAAGGATTAAACCTGAAATTTGAAGGAATTCAAGTGGAAGATAGAAGCATAAGGGTGAATCGGGATGACGAAAACACTGGAGGTTCTAGAAAATCAGGCAAGTCGTTTAAAAAATCTAACAGAAAAGGATCCTCAGGAAAATCATTTAGAGACAAGGGTAGGAGTAGAAGGAGGAGATAAGAGCATATTTCTAAATCATTTTGAATCAGATCAGAGATCAATATGTAAGTTTGACCTTTGATCTGATTTTTTGTTTATGGCAATTAAAAAAGTATTCGTTTCAGGGTGTTATGATTTACTCCATAGTGGACACGTTGCATTCTTCAAAGAAGCGTCTGCATATGGTGATCTTTATGTAGGTATCGGCTCAGATGCCACTATACAGGAATTGAAAAACAGGCCAACGGTGAACAGCGAGCAAGAGCGATTATATATGGTTCGCGCTGTAAGATATGTTACTGATGCTTTTATAAATTCTGGCTCAGGAATCATGGATTTCATGGATGAGTTGGAGCATCTAAAACCTGATTATTTCATTGTAAATGAGGACGGATATTCTCCTGAGAAAAAGCGAGTTTGTGAGCTACTAGGTATTGAGCTTAAGGTACTCCAAAGAATTCCGGATGCTGATTTACCAGAGCGATCCACTACGGCTCTTAGAACAAATGGTATTTGCAACCTTCCATACAGAATTGACTTGGCCGGCACCTGGATCGACCAGCCATATGTCTCAGAATTTGGAGCAGGATGGGCTATTACCGTTTCACTTGAACCTGTAGTAGAATATAACGAGCGATGCGGTATGAGTACCTCAACTCGAAATGCTGCTAAAAAACTTTGGCCGTATCAACTCCCAATGGAGAAACCTGAAAAACTCGCAGAAATACTTTTCAAATATGAAAATGAACCAGGTTCTGAATTGATTTCAGGGGCTCAAGACTCTATTGGTATTTGCATGCCCGGCTTGGTCAGACACTATTATGACAAAGACTACTGGCCAAAAAAAATTGAATCAATCCATGATGAATCAATTCTCTCATGGCTGGAGCAACATATTTACATGGTTATGCTTTGGCCTAGAGAATCTGGGCTTGATTTATTAAAGGAAACGTACATAAATGAGCAAAATGTCCAAATGTTGACATCTGCGGCAAATCGTGCTTGGAATGCAATCTTAGAAAAAGATTTGGAGGTATTTGCCAAGGCATTCAAAGATTCGTTTAACGCGCAAATCACTATGTTTCCGGCGATGGTCAATAATAAGATTAACGACGTAATAGAGAGTTACAAAGAGGAAGTTCTAGCCTGGAAACTAGCCGGTGCAGGAGGTGGCGGATAATTGATTCTTCTATCCGATAAACCAGTAAGAGGGGCTATGCGCATTAAGATCAGAAGAAAAAACCTGGGAATGTGATTACCTAAACTCCTTCATCATTCTATTCGCAAAGACAAAATCATCAAGTTCTTTTACACCAGAGTTGGTGATTTCGTTATTTGTGCCATCCCATAGTTTAAGACCTTTATACAGAAACATCACTTTTTCACCAATTTCTATCACGCTATTCATGTCGTGAGTAACTATCGTAGTGGTCATTTGATATTCATCAGTAATCTCTTTGATCAGTTCATCGATCACCATACTTGTTTGTGGGTCTAGACCTGAGTTGGGTTCATCACAAAACAAATAATTAGGCTTATTTACAATGGCTCGGGCTATACCAACTCGCTTTTTCATTCCTCCGGAAATCTCTGACGGCATCTTTTTGTTGACATTCTGAAGCCCGACACGGTCCAAGCAGAAATTTACTCGGTCCAGTTTCTCTTCAGGAGACATTTTAGTAAGAACATCTAAGGGAAACAAGACATTTTCTTCAACATTCTTACTGTCAAAAAGAGCACTTCCTTGAAACAACATGCCAATTTCTCTTCGAATTTCAGTCTGCCGTTTTCGGTCTGAATTTGTGAAATCACGGTCATCATAGAGGACTTTACCTTCGTCTGGTGATACTAACCCAACTATACATTTTAGCAGTACACTTTTCCCGGTACCACTTGAACCTATAATCAAGTTGCACTTTCCTTTTTCCATAGTACCACTGATGCCCTTGAGCACTTCCTTGCCCTGAAACGATTTTGCGATATTGTTAAATACGATCATCCGAGAAGTAATTGAGCTAATAAATAATCTGCTAATAGAATTCCGATACAGCTACTGGTAACTGCGGCTGTTGAAGACTTACCAACTTCGAGGGCTCCGCCAGTAGTATAATATCCTTTAAATGCCGAGATTAATGCTACAATCATGGCAAATACAAATGCTTTGATCAAAGCAAAAGCAATGTTGAATTCAATGAATTCATATCGAATACCATATATGTAATCGAAACCTGAAATAATACCTGTCGCCAAACTGGTAAGATAACCACCATAGATGGTCAAAAAAGCTGAAAGCACCACAAGCATCGGATACATAATCATCGAAGCTACGACTTTAGGTAAAACCAAATAGGAAGTAGAATTAATCCCCATCACTTCCAAAGCATCAATTTGCTCTGTTATCCGCATTGTACCAAGTTCACCGGCAATATTTGATCCGACTTTTCCTGCATAAACAATTGCGATAATCGTCGGTGATAATTCCAAAATGGTCATATCGCGAACAACCAAAGAAATCACATAATCAGGAATAAAAGGGCTCACCAGGTTATAAGCTGTTTGAATAGTAGTAACGGCACCCATAAACACGGACACGATTGTTACAATAAACAGAGAATTATATCCCACCTTGATACATTCATCGAGAATTAACGAAATGTAGGTGGTGAAACTTTCTCTCCGGACAAAGAGTTGCCCTGTGAAAATGAAAAACTTACCGATAGACTTCATCCAATATTACCTTGCTTCAGAAATGTTAGCTTTGCCGAAATTAATAAGATCACAGCAAACACAAACGTTTTGGGTATTAAAGTGATAATATGAATTGATGTTTCAATTATTGGTAAAAACTTCAAGAATAAATCAAGAAAATTCAATCCATGGAAAATAAAAAGGATCAACTGGTAGTAGTAACTGGAGGTACCAAAGGGATAGGGAAGGCCATTATAGAACGGTTTTCAGCAGATGGTTACAGCATAGCTACCTGTGCAAGAAACGAAGATGATTTGGCTGATTTGAAGTCTGGTATAGAAAGTCAGTTTAAAAACAGGGTTCATGTATATCAGGCAGATGTATCTAAAAAAGAAGAAATTCAATCTTTTGTGGAGTTTGTCAACCTGATCGCAAAACAGGTGAGAGTTTTAGTCAACAATGCTGGCAAATTCATTCCGGGAGAGATTCACAACGAAGAAGATGGGATATTAGAAAGCCAGATTGAGACCAACTTGTACAGTGCATACAGAATGAGCAGAGGATTTATTCCACAAATGATCGAAAAAAGAAACGGACACATTTTCAATATTGCTTCTGTTGCGAGCTTGATGGCTTATCCAAACGGTGGTTCATACAGTATCTCAAAATTTGCTATGTATGGTATGAGTAAAACCCTCCGTGAAGAACTCAAACCACATAATATAAGAGTGACCAGCGTAATGCCCGGGGCAACTTTCACCGCGAGCTGGGAAGGAATTGATTTACCACAAGAAAGGTTCATAAAACCTGAAGACGTAGCTGAAATGGTTTACGCTACTTTCATTCTAAGCGAAAGATCAGTAGTGGAAGATTTAGTAATCAGACCTCAGCTTGGAGATTTATAAATAAATTTCAACATTCTATATCAATTGATGTTTAAGTATCAAACCACATAATATTTGAGCTAAATATTCATGAATTCACGATTCAATTACTGCAATAGCCTTACTTCATACAGTAGAAGAAAAACCATAGACGTGAATATAGGAGGTGTTCCCCTAGGAGGAGATAACCCAATTCGTGTTCAGTCTATGACCACAGTAGATACCATGGATACGGAAGGTAGCATTGCCCAGACTCTACGTATGGTAGAAAGTGGCTGTGAGTATGTTAGAATTACCGCTCCGAGTATTAAAGAAGCAGAAAACCTAAGGTTGATCAGAGAAGGGTTGAGAAATCAAGGTTGTGAAGTTCCTTTGGTAGCAGATATTCACTTTACACCAAATGCAGCAGAACTTGCCGCGAAAATTGTAGAGAAAGTACGTGTCAATCCGGGAAATTATGCGGACAAAAAGAAATTCGAAGAAATCGAATACACGGATCAATCTTATCATGCTGAGCTAGAGCGAATCAGGGAGAAATTCACTCCTTTAGTGAAAATCTGTAAAGAATATGGGACTGCTATGAGGATTGGTACCAATCACGGGTCATTATCTGATCGCATCATGAGTAGGTATGGAGATACACCATTAGGAATGGTGGAATCCGCATTAGAATTCATTCGGATTTGCGAAGAAAATGATTTCTACGATTTGGTAGTATCAATGAAGTCAAGCAATCCGCAAATAATGGTGCAAGCCTACAGGTTATTAGTGCATAAATTAAATGATGAAGGTCTTGGTCAGTATCCTTTGCATTTGGGAGTGACAGAAGCAGGCGAAGCAGAAGATGGGAGAATAAAAAGTGCACTAGGCATAGGCACTTTGCTGGAAGATGGACTGGGAGATACCATTCGGGTTTCATTAACCGAAGAACCCGAGGTAGAGTCACCCGTGGGGAGAATATTGGTAGATCGCCTGAAAAATCGCGCCAGTCACGAGCCAGTTAAAGAGGTAAATTTCGATGCTTTCAACCCATTTGAATATGAAAAGCGACAATCCCATGAGGTGGTCAACTTTGGTGGTGAAAACGTGCCTCGGGTTATTGCTGATTTTTCTTCAATAGGAAAAATTCAGGTAAATGATTTGAAAGCTATCGGGCATTTTTACCTCTCAGCAACAGATAAGTGGACAATGAACGATGTGGGTGCTGACTTTGTGTATTCTGGTAAGAATAAAATCGATTTTATGCTTCCAAATGGTCTTCGTGAGATTCTTGATTATGATATTTGGAAAAGTCTAGATGATAAGTCGAATTGCTATCCAATATTATCCAGGATAGACTTAAATAATGATTTACACGATCAGCTTAATTTTCTTAAGGTTGACACCAATGAATTGGATGATAACCTGTTAGTTGAATTAAAATCCAGAAACAATCTTGTGCTGGTTTTATCAACGACCAATGCACATGCTATGGCAGATCTTCGAGCTGCTTTCATTCGCATTAAAAATCATAAGATCAATATACCTGTTGTTATTTTCAGATCATATGATGATCTGAACGAGGATGCGATGATGATGTATCCGGCTACTGATATTGGAGGTTTGTTGATTGATGGGTTTGGAGATGGGGCAATGTTAAGCATCTCACAATTATCGGGAAATAGAGATCATTTGATATCGAAAGCACAGACTTACAATTCGATTGTTTTCGGAATTTTGCAAGCTGCAAGAACCCGAATAACCAAAACGGAATATATCTCTTGCCCCTCTTGTGGACGGACATTATTTGACCTTCAAGAGACAACAGCAATGATTCGCAAAAGAACGGATCATCTAAAAGGAATCAAAATCGGGATCATGGGATGTATTGTCAATGGACCGGGCGAAATGGCTGATGCAGATTATGGTTATGTAGGTTCGGGCAAGGGAAAAATCACTCTTTATAAAGGCAAAGAAGTCATGAAAAGGGGAGTGCCATCGGTAAATGCACTTGACGAACTCATTGACTTGATCAGAGAGGATGGTAACTGGGTAGAACCAAAAACAGCTCAAATAGAAATATGATGTCAAAAGAAAAGAATACTGAAGATAAAAAGGATGTAGGGTACTATTTTAATTTCAAAGAAGTGCTCACATACTATTTCAGAAAGAAAGATCCAGATCGTCCCACTAATATCAACTTGAAAATGATGCATGGTATCAATAAGATATCAATTTTGATGTTTTTGTTCTGTGTAATTGTGATGATTGTCAGGTTTATTACCCGTAGTTAATGGATATTGTCGCTTTTAGAGACTTTTGCCTTACCAAACCAGGTGTGACCGAAGAGTTTCCGTTTGATGAAAACACTTTAGTTTTCAAAGTCTTAGGGAAAATGTTTGCTCTGACCGATGTGGAAGAATTTGTAAGTATTAATCTCAAATGCAATCCAGAAAGGTCTGTTGAATTGAGAGAACAATTTGATGGTATTACTCCAGGGTATCACATGAATAAAAAACATTGGAATACTGTATTAACTGATGGTTCTGTTCCTGAAAACTTGCTAGTGGAACTGATCAATCATTCTTACGAACTTGTAGTAAAAAGTCTGCCCAAAAAACTCCAACAAAACTTATGACGAAATTGATAACTATTATTTTGACGGCAATTCTTTTCTCTGGCTGTCAACCGAATGAAACAAGCGAAGAAATATCTGAAAATGACACTACTCACACAGAACTTGACACGATGAATTCAACAGTTCAACCTTTAAAATTCCTTGCATTAGGTGATTCATATACAATTGGGGAGAGTGTTTTAGAATCTGAGCGATGGCCGGTTCAGCTTACCTCAAAACTTGGAGCAAACGGAATAGAAATTGAAAAACCAACAATCATTGCCAAAACGGGTTGGACAACTGATGAGTTGCAATCAGCGATTGATAAAGAAAATCCAGTAAAGAATTACGACTTGGTTTCTTTACTAATTGGAGTTAATAATCAGTACAGAGGTTATAACATCGAACAGTATGAATCAGAATTTAAGCAGCTTCTACTACAGGCTGTAGAGTTTGCAGGAAATAATAATGATCGGATTTTCGTAGTTAGCATACCTGATTATTCAGTCACTCCTTTTGCCCAAAATCGCGATACAGCTCAAATATCAAAGGAAATTGATCAATACAATGCAATCGCCAAAGAGATTGCAAATGCACAAAATATTAGATTTTTTAATATTACACCAATCTCCAGAAAAGCTAAAAACGACAGTGAATTGATAGCCGGAGATGGCTTGCATCCATCTGCTAAAATGTATGCGGAATGGGTCGATCTGATAGCATTGGATGTGAAAAATATGCTAAATCACTGATATACAGAAATTAGATTATAATTCGTTAAGCTTTTAACATTAGTAAAATAAGCCTATTTTTAGGCTTTCAAAAGAGTCAAACCGCTTGTATGAGGCAATTCTTCGTCTTTGCCATTTGTGTGATAAGTCTTGTTGCTTGTCGGGATAAAGTGATGTGTCCTGCCTATCAGAGCGCCTACATTCTAGATGATTCTGTTAGAAACACCTACTATTCTTACTTGTGGAAGCTAGATGAAAATACTCGTCAGACCTATTTGGCAGGTAATTCTAATCCTATGCAAGGGCCTAGTCGTACATTAAATAGCCCCAATATAGTCGATTCAGTAGCTGTAGCCAATGTAGCTGTTCCAGACACTTCAGGAATCACATCACCATTAGATACTGGAGTAATGGTTGCATCTAATGAAACCAATCTCACAGATTATTTCGCTTATGTTCAACCATACATAGTAGAAACCAGAGAAGTCAATAAAACGAAGTTTGGGATCATAAAGAACCAACCGTACTGGCTTAAAAACTATCGACTTAGAACTGCACCTAAAGAGAATATTTTAGCTCCACCTGCTCCAGACAAAGAGGAACCTATTGAAACCGGAGAATTCATAGCCAGCGATTTTGCTGACTCTTTGAGTAGTGATTCTACTGAAATAGCACTAATCGCTGATTCAGTAATGCTCGCCCAGGCAAGCCCGAATGAAGATTCTTTCGAAATACCAAAACTAGCTCAGGTAGAACCACCTAAGCCTAAATCAGAAGTTAAGTTTCTTTATCGTTATGACCCTGAGGATGATATGCTCAATGTAGAACAAGCATACTATAACAAACATTTTGGACATTTACTTTATGCCAGAGTTCCGGTTTCAGAACCTGTAAATGAAACTCAATCTGAGGCTGATTCCGTGACAACCAGTGGAGGTATCAAAGGGTTTTTTCAAAATCTATTTGGCGGTTTGGGTAAGAATAAATCAAATAATCTGTTGGACGAGGAATTAACTGATGAAGAAACTCCCCTAAATGAAGAACCACCACTTGATGAGCCGACCAATAATGAAATTATAGAGGAAGACGATGAAGATGATGGCTTTTAGAATACTGACTTAGTAAGCTTCACGCCCTGAACTAGTGTTCAAATTTCCGGGAAATTTGAGATTAAGCTTAGGTTAGAATCGTTCATAAATCTTTTGAACTTTCAACGAAACATTATCTGATTATAAAAATTTATGAATGAGAAATTCACGCTTAGCAAAGGTGCTCTAGAGATTTTATCAGATAATGGATACAGATTAAAATATAAGAAAGATCAGTTCTTGTTAATAAACTCAGGTTGCGTAAGAAATGCCATTGCAATCTTTGCTATTGTTCCGATCATTTTTGCTACAATACTTACAGCTATCAATCCTTATGTTGGCATTCCGTCTTTAGCATTTATTCTTTTTATCGCGATTCGGCAGTTTAGAAATAATCCAGGCAAATCAAGATTATTAATTGACACTAAAAGTTGTTTCATTGAGTTCAATAGTAATCAATTTAATATTGACGCGATTAAGTCAATCTCAATAACTTCGGAATTGGTGGATCAGTACGCTAATGCACATATAAGAAACCAATGAAGAGCATCATTTCTATATCTCAATGAAAATGGATGTTTGGCCATTCGATCATACTTTATTGGTTTTGAAAAGTGATTATTCTCAACCCTCTGAAGAGATCAAAGAAATTTATGGTTGGGTTAAGAAAGTAATGATGTCTAATAGTTGAAATATCACTAATGAATCCAATCAGATACCTGGTCACAATTTTAACTCGAATTTGGAAATCGTAGAATCACCGTAAATAATTTGGCATTTCTCTCATAAATAAGTTGATATTCTTAGTTGGAATAATTTTTTAGATGATAGTTTTGCTACATCAATAATTAGAACATTGACAAAGCACACAAACATACCGAACGTAAACCCTAGGAGTAGGTACTTTTTCAGGCGCTCTGCCTGATATGTTTATTTAGGACGCTTACGTAGCGACCTGCCATTCGCTTTATTTATCTCAATATTCTTTCTAATTACTTCGTAAATTTAAAAATGGACAAATTTGTTGTATCCGTTGCTGATGCTTCACACAAACAATATGCTAATGATATTGTAGAACTCATTGCTGATAGTGCAGCAAAACGAGGAACTGGTATCGCGCGTAGGTCACCTGAATATATAGAAACCAAAATCAATGATGGGAAGGCTATCATAGCCTTTACTAAATCTGGGAAACTTGCTGGATTTTGCTATATAGAAACCTGGGGTGGAGGTAAATATCTCGCCAATTCTGGATTGGTAGTTCATCCTGATTTTAGAAATCATGGTTTAGCAGCAGCTATCAAAACCCGAGCTTTTAAACTATCCAGAGACAAATACCCTGAGGCCAAGTTATTTGGCCTTACCACCAGTATGGCCGTGATGAAAATCAACTCTGATTTAGGCTATCGTCCGGTGGCTTTTTCCGAACTTACTGACGATACGGAATTCTGGAAGGGCTGCTCCAGCTGTGTTAATTATGACATTCTGACCCGAAAAGATCATAAAATGTGCTTGTGTACCGGCATGCTCTACGACCCGGAGGAGAAAAAGCGACAATGGAAGAACAGGAGTAAAAGAGTACAGGAAAAAATCTTGAAATGGAAACAAAAAGTGCAAATCAAATGAGTCAGAAAAAAGTGTTGTTGGCCTTTAGTGGTGGACTGGATACTACTTATTGTACCCTATACCTTGAGCAACTCGGTTATGAAATCCATACGGTAACAGTGAATACAGGTGGCTTTTCTTTAGCAGAGTTGGAGAAATTAGCCAATAGATCCGCAGAACTCGGAGCGGTATCACATAAGAATGTAGATGTGACGGAAGAGTTCTATCAGAAGTGTATCAAATATTTGATTGCTGGGAATGTATTGAAAAATAATACATATCCACTTTCTGTGAGTGCGGAACGGGCCTTTCAGGCAAAAGCAATAGCGGAGGTGGCGATTGCCCTTGATGTAGAAGCCATAGCGCATGGAAGCACCGGAGCTGGAAATGATCAAGTAAGGTTCGACATGATATTCAATATCATGTGTCCGGAAAAGGAAATCATCACACCAATTAGAGATAACAAACTATCGCGTGAAGAAGAAATCCAATTTCTGATTGAAAATGGTGTGAGCGGAAACTGGGAGAAATCACTTTATTCGATCAATCAAGGACTTTGGGGAACATCTGTCGGAGGAAAAGAAACATTGACTTCTGATCAATATTTACCGGATGAGGCGTTCCCAAGTCAATTGAAAAAGGATGGTTCTGAAGTAGTTGAAATTATATTTGAAAAAGGTGAGCCTGTTGGGTTGAATGGAGAGGCTCTGACTTCTGTACAGACTATAGAAAAACTTAATGAGATCGCTAACCAGTATGCTATTGGTAGAGATATTCATGTAGGCGACACAGTGATTGGCATCAAGGGACGCGTGGGTTTTGAAGCAGCTGCTCCGGTCATATTGATCAAAGCACATCATACACTTGAAAAGCATACGCTCACTAAAAACCAGTTATTGATCAAAGACCAATTGTCATTGACTTACGGAAACCTTCTCCATGAAGGGCATTATCTCGATCCGGTAATGCGCGATTTAGAGTCTTTTTATGACAACACTCAGCAATATGTGACTGGTGTGGTGAAAGTAAGATTGGCGCCATACCGATTCTACGTGGAAGGGATCACTTCTGAGCACGATTTGATGCAATCCTCTTTCGGAAAATATGGCGAGATGAACAATTCATGGTCAGGTGATGACGTGAAAGGGTTCTCTAAGATTTTTGGAAATCAAAATATGATTCATCACAAAGTACATCAAGGGAGCAATGGGTAAACTAAGAGTAGGAATATACGGGGCGGCAGGTTACACAGCTGGAGAATTGATTCGTATTCTGCTGAATCACCCAAATGCTGAGATTGTGTGTGCGCAAAGTGAAAGTCAGGCTGGTAAACAGGTGACAGAAACGCATACAGACCTGATTGGAGAGACTAACCTTACTTTTGAAAAGGAACTGAATTTTGACGAATTAGATGTTCTTTTTATGTGTAAAGGCCACGGAGAATCTAAAGTTTACCTTCAACAAACTAACATTCCTTCTCAAGTCAAGATCATCGATTTGAGTAACGATTTCAGGTTGAAGGCTGATGCGGATGGATTTGTTTATGGACTTCCAGAGGTTTTCAGATCAGAAACACAAAACACTTCAAAAGTGGCTAATCCGGGTTGTTTTGCTACTTGTATTCAGGTTGGCTTACTTCCTGCTGCAAAAGCTCGAGTGATCCAGTCTGAAGTTCATACAAGTGCGATTACGGGTTCTACAGGTGCTGGTCAGAAACTGTCGCCAACTTCTCATTTTTCCTGGAGAAACAATAACATGAGCGTATACAAAGCTTTGACGCATCAACACTTAGGGGAAATCGGTGAGACGCTCGAAACACTGGCAGGTGAGATGATCGAATTAAACTTCATTCCTTACAGAGGCAACTTCACCAGAGGAATCATTGCTACTTCTTATTTCAATTGTGATTTGAGCTTGGAGGAAGCATACAAACTGTATGAAGACTATTTTGCTGATCAGGCCTTTACGTTTGTTGCTAGAAAGAATCCTGATTTGAAAATGGTGGTGAATACTAACAAAGCAGTTGTGCACCTTCAGAAAGAGGGAAACAAACTCATAGTGATTTCAATGATAGATAATCTGCTGAAAGGTGCTTCAGGTCAGGCTGTTCATAATATGAACCTGATGTTCGGACTTAATGAAAAGGCAGGATTGAATTTAAAACCCGGAGGGTTTTAGAATTGGTTAATAGTTAATTAGTTATTGGTTGATTTGGAGAACTATATCTATATATCGGAAGACTTAATTTCAATTAATAAACAAGTTGTAATCGAAGAGGACAAGTATTCTATTTGGGCTTATGTAGTTGATAAGGTCGAAAATAAAATAGTTTTGGATTGTTTTTTATGTACCAGGGGAACACAAATTTTAAATTCCTCAAAAGTTCAGGAATTCATAAATCAAGGGTTTGCACCTCCATTAAGTAAAATGTATTCAAATAGTTTTTCAATTATTGAAGATTTGGCAGAAGAGGATATTAAAATTAATTACGATGAAGGTTTAATTAGACTAAATATCAAAGACATTGAATATGCAATCTTGGATTTGAAAAACAAAAAATCATATTCAAAGTCAATATCTAATTCAGGACCATATGGTCATGAATTAAATGGTTACTATAACTCAATAACCTAATAACGAGTAACAAATCAAGGATGGATTATTTAGATAATAACATAGCGATACTAGGAGCAGGAAACCTTGGGATTTCCATAGCTAAGGGAATCGTTCATCAAGGGATTAAAAAAGCCGAGGAAGTTTACCTCACTCGCAGAACACTTGAATTAGTTAACTATCTGGAAAAGGATGGTTTTCAGCTGACGAAAGACAATTCAGAAGCAGTTGCTAATTCAGGGATTGTTCTGCTGTGCGTGCAGCCAAAGCAGTTGGCAAAGCTCATGGAGCAGATCAATCCGGTGCTTTCTGAGCAACATATTTTGGTTTCGGTCATCACAGGAGTTCCCATTGAGGAGATCAAAAGCCATCTGCAAAAAGACATTCCTGTAGTAAGAGCTATGCCGAATACTGCAATTGCCATTGGCGAATCGATGACTTGCATCAGCTGTAATGATAGTCCAGATTATGCCGTCATGATTCAGAAGATTTTTAATTCGGTAGGACGAACTTTGATCATCGATGATAAGCTCATGCAGGCGGCTACTGTGCTTGGTGCAAGTGGTATAGCGTTTTTCTTAAGATTCTTAAGAGCAGCTACCCAGGGAGGAGTGCAGATGGGTTTTCATAGCGACGAAGCTCAGCTAATTGCAGTACAAGCTGCAAAAGGAGCTTCTTCTTTGATTCTTGAGAATAAACAACACCCGGAAGTAGAGATCGACAAAGTGACCACTCCGATGGGGTGTACCATTTCTGGTTTGAATGAAATGGAGCACCAGGGATTGAGCTCAGCTTTGATCCGCGGACTTATGGCCTCCTATGAGAAGATTGCGAATATTAAGAAGTAGTTATTGGTTAATTAGTGTCTGGTTATTAGTTATTAGTTGATTGAAAACTGGATTAATTTCCTGAATATCAGAATTTTGAATTATTTATTGAAATGAAAAACTTTACTTCAGTAGCGGATGTAGCAGATGTGAAAGCATTGATTAAAAGCGGACTTTCACTAAAGCAAAACCCTTACGCACATAAATCACTTGGTCAAAATAAGACCATAGGTTTATTATTTTTCAACTCCAGTCTGAGAACGAGAATGAGCACTCAAAAGGCCGCTGCAAACCTTGGAATGGATGTTATGGTAATGAATGTGACTCAGGATTCCTGGCAGATAGAAATGGAAGATGGTGTGGTCATGAATGGCGGTACTGCCGAACACATTCGTGAAGCGGCAGCAGTTTTGGGAACTTATTGTGAAATACTAGGAGTGCGGTCTTTTCCATCGCTGAAGGATAGAGAAAAGGATTATCAGGATCATATCATCAGGGCATTTATGCAGCACGCAGGTGTGCCTATAGTAAGCTTAGAATCAGCCACACTACACCCACTACAGTCATTGGCAGATATGATTACGATCACTGAGCTAAAGCAAGTGGCCAGACCAAAGGTAGTCATGACCTGGGCACCACATGTGAGAGCTTTGCCACAAGCAGTTCCGAATTCGTTTGCACAATGGATGCCACACATAGATGCAGATTTCACCATCGTACAGCCTAAGGGTTTTGAACTGAATGAAGAATTTTCTAACGGGGCTCAAATCATGCATGATCAGGAAGCGGCTTTTGAAGGAGCAGACTTTATCTATGTAAAGAATTGGTCTTCTT
The DNA here is from genome assembly GCA_030425425.1 of Bacteroidia bacterium. GTDB lineage: Bacteria > Bacteroidota > Bacteroidia > Cytophagales > Cyclobacteriaceae > Marinoscillum. The sequence goes on from JAUIAO010000063.1 coordinate 29,477, forward strand.
ATCAGAATTATGGTGAAATCGGAACTGATCAGAGCTGGGTGGTGAATCAGGATAAATTGAAAAATACGAATGCTGCAAAAGTGATGCATTGCCTTCCGGTGAGAAGAAATGTGGTCATTGCAGATGATGTTTTAGATTCTGATTCTTCTCTTGTAATCCAGCAAGCAGGCAACCGGGTATATAGTGCTCAGGCTGTTTTAAAAGCAATTTTGGAGCATTAATTGATATTTAGGTATGATCACTATAGTTTGGCTTGGAGGTGAACAGCGAGACCGAAATGGCTAAATTGCGCTGGGAGGCTCGCTGCACCGCGAGGTGGATAAGTGGGCTTGGCCAATGGGAGGGTAGTGTGATACTGAAAAAACAACCGATGGCTCTACAAATGGAGTTGACTATTTAAGAATAATTACGAACAGAATTATGAGTAAAGAACAACTAAGTGTAATCAAAATAGGCGGAGCTGTGATAGAAGACCCTGAAAAGAAAGCAGCATTCATAGAGGGTTTTTTGGCAGTGGAAGGAAAGAAAATTTTGATACATGGTGGCGGTAGAGTAGCAACAGAAATCGGTAATAAACTGGGCATCAAAGCCAATATGGTGGATGGTAGGCGTGTGACAGATGATGATACGATAGATCTGGTGACGATGGTTTATGGAGGGCTGGTAAACAAGCAAATGGTAGCCGAACTGCAAGGCAAAAACGCGAATGCTATTGGTTTGACTGGAGCAGATGCTTCCATTATCACTTCAGTGAAACGCCCGGTAAGAGATGGTGTGGATTATGGATGGGTTGGTGACCCGGTTAAAGTAAATGATGCGTTTTTAGCTGATATTCTTACCGCAGGAGCCGTACCTGTAGTTGCGCCGCTTACTCATGATGGTAAGGGCCATATTTTCAATACCAATGCAGATACCATGGCTGGAACGGTAGCTTTGGCAATGGCTGAGCGATATGATGTCAACCTCATGCTGACTTTTGAGCTGGAGGGGGTGATGAAAGATGTAGATGACCCTGATTCTCTGATTACGGAATTCAAAGAGCCATTTTTTAAAGAAATGAAAGCTTCTGGAGCTATTCATAGCGGTATGATTCCTAAATTAGAAAACTCTTTTGAGGCACTTCATAATGGAGTAAAAACCGTGAGAATTTGTAAATACGACCAAATACATACCACAAATGGCAGCTTCCTTCAGATATAACACCGATCAGCTCCACAACGAAGCTGTCACTCTGCTAAAACGTCTCATTGAAACGCCCAGCGTGAGCAGGGATGAGGAGAAAACAGCCGATGTTATTCAAGTATATTTTGAAGATCATGATGTGAATGTAGAGCGCAAAGGCAACAATGTATGGGTGAAAAACCTTCATTTTGATGCAGACAAGCCTACCATTCTACTCAATTCCCACCATGACACAGTGAAGCCTAATGCAGGTTATACGAATGACCCTTTTGAGCCTATAGAAAAAGAAGGTAAGCTCTATGGGCTTGGCAGCAATGACGCTGGAGCTTCTTTGGTTTCTCTGATAATGACCTTTCTATATTTCTATAATACACATGATATTAAATACAACCTCATTTTGGCCGCTACAGCAGAAGAAGAAATCTCTGGTGCAGGAGGAGTGAGAAGTATTTTGAGAGAGATCGGTGAAGTGGATTTTGGAATAGTAGGTGAACCTACACAAATGGCCATGGCTATCCATGAAAAAGGACTCATGGTCTTGGATTGCCTGGTAAAAGGAAGAGCAGGACATGCTGCCAGAAATGAAGGGGAAAATGCCATCTATAAAGCTATGGGTGTCATAGAGTGGTTTAAGACTTTCGAATTCCCTGAAAAATCTAAAACACTTGGACCTATCAAAATGTCGGTGACAATGATAGAGTCGGGCACTCAGCACAATGTGGTACCAGATACCTGTAAATTGGTGGTGGACGTTCGAACAACAGATGCATACACTAATGAAGAAACGCTAGAAATCATCCGTCAGAATGTGGACTGTGAAGTGGAGGAGCGTTCAACGAGATTACAACCTTCCCGAATTACCGACGATCATGTCATAGTACAAGCTGCTAAGGCCTTGGATACCGAAACTTTTGGCTCCCCAACTATGTCTGATCAGGCACTGATGCCTTTCCCAACGGTGAAAATCGGTCCTGGCGATTCAAACAGATCTCACATGCCCGATGAATATGTGTTCGTGGATGAAATTCGTGAAGGCATCATGGGTTATCTGATGTTATTAAATAAAGTAATTCACTGAGCGATAGGCGAATAGCTAAAAGCGTAAAGCGTAAAACATGAAACTTTGGCAAAAATCAACAGACGTCAATAAACGAGTAGAAACATTCACCATAGGAAACGATCAGGCATTGGATCTTTTATTGGCACCTTATGATGTGTTGGGATCGTTGGCACATATCACTATGCTGGAGAGCATTGGGCTTTTGACAGCTGATGAGTTGGTAATTCTGACCAAAGAGCTGAAAGCGCTATACCAAAAAGCCAAAAACAATGAACTGACCATCGATGAAGGAATAGAGGATATTCACTCGCAGGTAGAGTTGTTGTTGACACAGAAGCTTGGGGATGTTGGTAAGAAAATACACAGTGGTCGATCAAGAAACGATCAGGTTTTGGTGGATTTGAAAATGTACTTCCGTGCGGAGATAGAAGCTTTAGTTGGTCAGGTCGAGGAATTGGCTCAGACACTTCTGAAGCAAAGTGAAGCTTACAAACACGTCTTGATTCCAGGTTATACACACATGCAGGTGGCCATGCCAAATTCTATTGGGATGTGGTTGGGAGCGTATGCGGAGAGTCTTTCGGATGACTTGATTGCGCTCAGAGCCGCTTATGACATCATCAATAAAAACCCGCTCGGTTCAGCTGCTGGTTATGGTTCGTCTTTTCCATTGGACAGAATGAAGACTACTGAGTTGTTAGGTTTTGAAGAGCCGAATTACAATGTGGTGTATGCTCAAATGACGCGCGGTAAGTCCGAAGTTGCTTTGGCCAATGCGATGGCTTCAGTGGCTGCTACATTGAGCAAGTTTTCGATGGACGTTTGCATGTATGCCGGTCAGAATTTTGGATTCATTTCTTTCCCAGATGAGTTGACAACCGGTTCGAGCATTATGCCGCACAAGAAAAATCCTGATGTGTTCGAATTGGTAAGAGGTCGCTGCAATCAGTTGGTGGCTTTGCCAAATGAATTGCAATTGATTCTGAGCAATCTGCCAAGCGGGTATCATAGAGAGCTACAGCAGTTGAAAGAGCATCTTTTCCCGGGCATTCAAACTTTAAAGCAATGTCTGGACATTGTGGAGTTTAGCATCAGTCAGATAAAAGTGAATGAAGATGTCATCAATGATCCGCGATATGATTATTTGTTCACCGTAGAATTGGTCAATCAACTGGTGCTGGACGGTATGCCTTTCAGAGATGCTTATAAGGAAGTGGGAAGACAAGTAGAATCAGGAGATTACAAGTCAGACCGAAACATCAATCACACACATTTAGGAAGTGTTGGTAATTTGGCCAATGATCATATTGCTGCCAAAATCAAAAGAGAAGTGGCTAAGTTTTCTTTCGAGAAAGTAGCGGAGTGTTTTAAGGTGTTGGGGGAATAGAGCCTCATGAAACTGAATGAAAGTACTGAAATTTTCTTTGAATCTAAGATTAAGTGGAGCAGTGTAATAATTCCATTTTTTACCTTTTTGATTCTTACCTTGTTTCTTCCTAAATACTATTGGATCTATGGTGCAATAGTTTCGACAACTTATTTATTGATTACTCTTATCCGAACGAAGAAAATGCAAATCACTTCGGATCGGCTAATTGTAACATATCCTTTCTTTCCAAATGGAAGAAACTACTTCATCCGAATAAACAAGGTTAAGTCAATTACTTATGTTGATCACTCTTTGAGTAAGTCTGACAGAACACATATCAATATCCACAAAAAAGGCAATTTAAAACCGTCCAAAATTGATCACTATTTAAGTGATGAGGAGTATAATCGATTCGAAAGAGCAGTGAAGAATTTAGGAATTGAATTCAAGTACACCAACCATTCTGAAGATATTGTAAAATCGAGTAGGAAACAAAGATAGGTGATCAAACCTATCTTTGTTGTCCTCTCACACCACCCAGCGTACTCTCGTACTGGGCGGTTTCTCTAAAGACATGTCGATAGTAGTCAGTGGGTAGTTTAAGT
>JAUIAO010000003.1 GCA_030425425.1 Bacteroidia bacterium
GCACCTCGATGTCGGCTCGTCACATCCTGGGGCTGGAGAAGGTCCCAAGGGTTGGGCTGTTCGCCCATTAAAGTGGCACGCGAGCTGGGTTCAGAACGTCGTGAGACAGTTCGGTCTCTATCTGTTGCGAGCGTAAGAAATTTGAGTAGATCTGACTTTAGTACGAGAGGACCGAGTTGGACTAACCGCTGGTGTACCAGTTGTCTCGCCAGGGGCACTGCTGGGTAGCTATGTTGGGAAGGGATAAGCGCTGAAAGCATCTAAGCGCGAAACCCACTACAAGATGAGATTTCTTTAAAGGGACGTTAAAGATGATGACGTTGATAGGCTACAGGTGTAAAGGCAGTGATGTCATAGCTGAGTAGTACTAATTACCCGTAAGCTTTCTGTGCACAGACTTTATGCAAGGTCTGGCGATAAGCTTGTTTCAAACAGTGTTTTAAATCTTTCACATATATATGTCAAGTATCAATGGATGATTGATATGAAGATTTTATGGTGATTATAGCGATGGGGTCCACCTCTTACCATTCCGAACAGAGAAGTTAAGCCCATCAGCGCTGATGGTACTGCAGTAAAATGTGGGAGAGTAGGTCGTTGCCAGTTTATTACTAAGGGATGTTGTTAAGTCAGCATCCCTTTTTTTATTTATTAAAATTGTATGATAAGGGATCAACGACCTACTCTCGAGAGTAGCCCTAAGCCGGGCACGTCGTTGCCAGTTTATTATCGAGCCGCGTAGGCTAAGAGATGTTGTTTATGCAGCATCCCTTTTTTGAGTCCCTTTTTTTTCGTACTACCGATCAATACGTATCAATATACGTGTTTCATGGTATTGAACTCAGTTGGTTTTTTGTGGTGATTTGTATTGATATCAATTAATTGTCATGAAATGAGCATGATCAGTCATATTCTGAACATGCCAACATGTGATTTTTTTTAACCAAAACCATTAAAGCACATGAAATGAGCATAAACCTCTACTATCTAGGTTTACCAATCGAGAAATAAACGAGTTTATCGCGAATTCCATGTGACCTATGAACACAAACACTTTACACATGAAACCGTACCTGATCTATTCATTAGTATTCTTGCTAGGCATATCAGTATATGCGCAAGACGGAGATTCGTATTTCAACGATGAGGATTATTACAATGCCTCCAGATATTATGAAATCGAAGCGAAAAGCAACCCTTCAAAGTACCTGAATCTTGCAAAAAGTTACTTTGCTCTCAAGCAATTTGACAAAGCATTAAAAGCTTTAGATTCTTACAAATCTAAGTACTCCTCAGCGGATATTACCTTGGCCAATCAGTGGATAGAGTTGCTAAGGCGGGATGATGATGAAGTGGAAATGAGACCCGTTGACGCCATAAATACAAATGGCAATGAGTACTCTCCTTTGATCTCTAAGGACGGGCAAGTGCTTTATTTTGTAGGCTATGACCGTGATGGCGGAAAAGGTGGAGAGGATATTTTCTACTCTGAAAAGCAACCTGACGGGAGCTGGGGGACACCTAAGCCATGGGATGTTTTCAATACCGATTCGCATGAGACTCTCAAGGCGATATCCGCAGACAACAATGCTGTGATTCTCTTCGGTAACTATCCGGGATCATTTGGATCGGGAGACCTTTTCTATTCTATTAATGTAGATGGCTCATGGTCTTATCCATGTAACCTGGGTGGTGCGATCAATACGGACAACTGGGAATCACTGGCCAACCTTTCTTCTGATGGTAGATACATGTTCTTTACTTCTGACAGACCTGGAGGAATGGGTGGATCAGATATTTACCTTTCTGAATTGACAGATGATGGGTGGACTACTCCAATCAATTTAGGATCTACAATCAATACCGCCGAAGATGACAGGTATCCATTCCTGGCAGCAGATGGTAAAACACTCTATTTTTCATCTCAAGGACACTTCGGGTTTGGGGGTGATGACCTGTTTGTGAGTAAAAGACTAGATGATACCTGGACCAACTGGTCTAAGCCTGTCAACATGGGTAAATACATCAATACACTGAGCGGTGATACATATTTCTCCATTCCCGAGTCTGGCTCCAGAGGATATATGGTAGGATTCGGAGGCATAGAAACCAACGGATCAAAAGATATTTTCGAGTTTATCTTACCGCCAAGTATTCGACCTGAAGCACTTTTCCATGTGAAAGGTACGGTCTTAGATGAGAATGATTCTGCGGCTGCAGTTGTGATCAGATATATCGATCTTGAAGATGGTAAAGAAGTAGCCAAAACAATCAGTAGCTCAGAGGATGGCAGCTATGCTGTTTCTATTCCTTCCTTCAGAAAGTATGAAGTAATCATCGACAACAAAGGGTTCCTATATTATTCTACCATTCTTGACTTGACAGACCCAAGCCAGTATTTCAAGAAAAAGACTTTTGCAGAAGTACTGGAGGCCGACTATGACCTATTGGTAGAGTCTCAGAAGAGAATGGATTACAATACCATGAAATACAATCAGCTACTAGATGCAGGTACTGAGGTAGATAAGCTGGAGAACTTTGAGAAAATGATTGGCCTTGCATCTGATTATGACAAAGAGGCTTTTGAGATGGATCGCATTCTTAGAAATGCCAGATATGATTACCTGAGTGAATTAGAGAATCAAAGAGAAGTTGTTCAGGATCATGACGTCACCAGAATCAAGGTGGGCGCCAAGTTTGAAGTAAAAAATATCTTCTTCGATTTTGGTAAAGCCACACTTACGGCAAGCTCCAAGGAGGAATTGGATAAGCTATTTGACATCATGAACCGAAGTGAAATAGTAGTAGAGTTCGGTGGTCATACAGATAATGTAGGTTCTGATGAAGCCAATCAGGCATTGTCTCAGCAGCGTGTGAACTCTGTGAAAACTTACCTGGTAGATAAGGGCATCGACGAGCGAAGAATTGCAGCGGTTGGTTATGGAGAAACTCAGCCAGTAGCCGATAACGAAACTGATGAAGGAAGAGCGAAAAACAGACGTGTTGAGTTGAAAATTACCAGTCTGAGATTACAGCGTGAAGGTTCTGATGAAATAGACGAAGATGCCGAATACGATGGATTGAAAGAAGAATCATTGCTCGTTGCTGGAAATTCTGTTCAGGTAGACTTATTAGAGAAATTCCGCATGGCAGCTGAAAAAGGAGGATTGCCAAGTGGCTCAGAATGTGGTAAAGACATAGATGATGACGACACAGATACCTACGTGGCGCCTAAATCTAAGAACACGAACAACTACAATTTCGGAGACTATGATTTCAGCTCCAATGCTATCGGAGGATATGATAATTATATTTTCAAAAGATTCAACCCTTATGTATTGACTTACGGGACTGCTCCTTACGGTGGGTCACAAGGTGTGGGTGTGGCTTTTGTAAGAAAATCCAATCTTCGTGAATTTCATGTAAGCTACATGTTGAACAACCCGGATGTCTATGATTGGGCTGCTCAGGGTCAGATTTTATGGGCGATTACATCAGGTTCACCATTCCATCTTCATTATGGTGTTGAATTAGGAATGGTCAGTGGAAAATTCTCTGATGATAACCCGAACGTTGGCGATTACGATGGTTATGCGTATATCAATATTCCGGTTGGAGCGCGTTACATTTTTGATGTTGCAGGTATCAAATTCGGACCAGAGTTTATGTATCATTTTCAAGCTGCCGCCAGTGATCAGGTGGAAGATGTGCATGGTGCAAAATCAAAATATTGGAGACTGGGTGTGAATGCTCGCTGGAAAATGTTCCAGGGTGGATTATTCCTGAACAATGGAGATTTTGTAGATTATTTCGGTCTTAGAGCAGGTATTTCATTATAAACTAATCCTCAGTGCAAAGAAGAGCGGGCAAATGTGTCCGCTCTTTTTTATTTTGTATCAAATCTATTTTCAGAATCATGAAATCACTCCTATCCTCCGTCCTCATTCTGGTGATCTTTCAGCAATCCTGGGCACAAAGCGCCTCTAAAGTCTATGACCAGGCTGTCAAAAACTATTATGACTTTCAGTATACCAGCGCTATTAGTGGGTTTGAGCAAACGAGAGATTATTACGCAAGCACTGGAAATACGGATCGTCAGCTCAAATCGTATTATTATTTATTCATGTCTCAGTTTGAGCTGGGATATTCTAACGATGCAATCAACAATCTTTTTGATGGGTCTGATATTGCCATGGAAAAATTTGGAGATGGTACACCGGAAGTTGGCGTGTTTTATATTGGATATGGAAAGTTCTATCACAATCGAGAAAGCTATGATTCTGCCAAGATTTTCTACCATGCGGCTCTGGAATTGATTAATCAATCCAAAGAACCGGTCATATATGGAGAAATCTATGCCAACCTGGGATATTCGTGTGATTACAACGGTGAATATGATTCAGCCTTATATTACTACCAAAAAGCAGCCGAACTGCTAGAACAAAAACTAGGATATTATGAGCCTTATACACAGTGGGTTTATGCATCGATACCGTATGTGGCGCAGCAGGCTGGTGATCATCAGGCCCAGGTAGATGCCGCGAAAAAGAGTTTGGAGATCAGCAATCATATTTACGGCACGGGTAATCAGGGTCAATTGTCTGCCTTGCGGCAGCTGGCCATCGCTTATGAACATAATAAGCAGGCAAAGGAAATGAGAGAGTATTTCCAGCAATGCCTGAATCTGAGTGGTAAGTTGTATGGAGAGAAAAGTGAAGATTATGCTTTGGCCCTCACACAATTAGGTAATGCATATTCTGCACTTAATGATGTGGACAATGCGGTGAAATACAATATTCAGTCTTATGAATTGTATAAGAAGCTTTTAGGGGATAAAGACCCGCAGACTTTGAGTATTCTACGGAATATCGGAAATGTATATTTTGATGGAGGTCGTAATCAAAAGGCGATCGAATACTATGAGCAGAACCTCACATTGCAAATAAAAATCCAAGGCAAAAAGAGTGCAGAACTCATTCAGCCATTGACCGATGTGGCGCAGGTGTATGAATACACAGGAGATTTGGAAAAAGCAAAAGAGCTGTATCAGCAGGCTTTGGATCTCTGTGTGACCAATTCTTCAAACATGCTACCAGAAACTTATCTAAATATGGCGCGAGTGGAATCGGCTATGTCTAATTATCAGCGCACTCTGGAGCTGCTTGATGAAGCATTGCTAGCCAATCTGAGAAATAATAATGGTGATCTGGAGACAGAGGCATTTATCAAAAATAACATTGGTGTGGCATACAAAAATCTCGGTGATTATGAGACAGCTGCAGATTACCTCAATGAATCATTGGAGATCAGAACAGAACTTTTTGGTGAGAATTCTGCCAAAGTCTCACAGGTTCTATCTAATCTGGGAAACATTCAATTAGACAAAGGCCAATTCGTCGCAGCACAAGAGATTTTTGAGAAAGTTTATAATATAGATCTGGATTATTATGGTGTAGATCATCCGGAAATTGCCGGTGACCTGATGAGCCTGGCGAGCGCATGCTCGGGACAGGGGAATCTTCAAAAAGAAATCGATTTACTACTGAAAGCCGAACAAATTTACCTGAATGCTGACGGGCCTGAATCACCCGGACTAGTCAAAATTTATAACAACATCACCATCCCGTATTTAGATCTGGTACTGTTGGATGAAGCACAAAAATATTGTGACTTGCATCGCGATTTGGTATTGAAACTGTACGGGAAAGCGTCTGAGCAAATGGCTGACAATTACAACCTCCAGGGGATGATTGATAAAGGGACTGGCAAACTCAATAGTGCATTTGAAAATTATAAGCAATCTATTGCCATACTGGAGAAGATATTCGAAAAGCCTACGCTGGATTTAGCCGCGGTGTATAATAATCTGGGTACTTCCTATCTTGATTACTTTGAATATGTGCAGGCGCAGGATCATTTGGAAGCCTCATTAAGGATTTATGAGCGCGTAGTTGGGAAGAATTCATTTCATTATCAAACTACCTGGATGAATCTGGCTCTGGTAGAATATGGCCGCAACAACTATAAAAGAGCATCAGAGATTTATCATGAAATCTTGAAGCGAAAAGTTGTCAACCAAAATGATAGTTTGTTCAAAGCTGATGTACATCAGAATTTAGCATTGGTATTTTCAGTGCAGGACAAGAAACTACAAGCCATATCGGAGTTGGAAGCTGCCTTGAAAATACGGGAAGTTATTCTTGGTAAAGACAATATGTTGGTTGGGCATCTTTTACTCAACATTGGGAATATGCATGAGAATCTTAAAAACTTTGACCAAGCCATGTCATATTTCTCTCGTGCTGAAAAAATTCTGAAAAGTCCATCCAGTTTTGATCAATATGGCTTGACTAAATTATACCTTGGAATGGCGAAAGTCAGCGAAAAACAGCAAGATTTTGATCAATCCATAGATTATGCAGACATGGCTTTGAAAGTGATTAAAGATGATGATGGAAAGGTCATCAGCCAGTCCATGTATTTTTCTTGCCTGGTACAAAAAATTGATATCTATTATTCACAGTATTATTACGAAGGTGATCCGCAATACTTGGAAAAATCTAAGCCTCTGATCAATGATGCTGATTTTACTCTGGTCGCTGCTGAAAAACAAATTCTAAATGATAAAGATCGGTTAGAGTTTAGTATTTGGAAATCGCTATTTACCAGTATAGGCGTAAAAAATGCTCTGGCGCTGTATAGAGAAACAGGAGATAAAAGCTATGCAGAGGAAGCCTTCTACTATGCAGAGCGCTCCAAAGCTAATACGCTCATAGAAGCCTTGAGGGAAAGTAAAGTAAAATCCTTTGCAGGGCTTGATCAAAAGCTGGTAGAGAGAGAACGAGAATTGACAGCTGCTATTCAGGAGATAGAGGTACAGATATTCAAGACCAATGAAAGTGAAAATCCAGCAAAATACGCCAATCTCCGGGATCAGATGTTTGCACTCAATAGGGAGTATGAAGAGGTCGTTACTGAGCTAAGAAGTAATAACAGGTATCAAAAACTTACGAATGATTTCCTGGTGGCGGATCTGGAAGAAATCCGTGAAAACTTGCTGGAAGAAGGAGAAGCGGCTATTGAGATTGCCGCTGGTGATTCCACTGTAAATGTCTTTTTTATTACTGGGGATGACTTGCAGGTATTTTCCCGTTCGGCAAAAGATGCTGAGACTCTGGATGACATCATGTCGAGAACAATCAACTCTCTACTCAATACCATCAGTTATCAGGCAGACCGGCCATTTGAAAGAATTTCTGCCAAAGTATATGATCTGGTGATGGCTGACGTGGAGCAGTATATCCAGGATCAGTCATTGGATATCAGCACACTGACATTTGTTCCAGAAGGAATGTTTAGCTACTTCCCGTTTGAGACCCTGAAGCGAGATGGAAAGTATCTTATAGAAGACTACAATATCCGATACAGCTACTCCCTGACATTGTCTGAAATGCTGGAGCAAGATGCCGAGTATAATGACAACAAAGCATTGCTGTCTTTTGCGCCGGTTTTTGAAGATGAAAGCACCAGTACGATTACCCGGGGAGCGCGACAGGTATTCACGGCCTCCAGTGCACAAGGAGGTGAGGAATTGCGTGGGTTTAGTGTGAACGGAGAGTTCATCTCTGCCCTTCCGGGAACCAAAGCGGAAGTGGACGCCATAGAAAAACTGGTCACTGCTCAGGGGCATAAATCACAGAAATACCTGTACGAAGCAGCTTCTGAGGAAGCCATCAAATCAGGCATTCTGAAAGAATATCAATACATTCACTTTGCTACACATGGGTTTGTGAATGAAGCTGCACCAGCTTATTCGGGCGTTTTTCTTAGTCAGGATGAAAACTCTGAAGAGGATTGTATACTGTTTGCCTCGGAGATCTATGGGCTCGATATTCAGGCAGATCTGGTCACGCTCAGTGCGTGCGAAACTGGTCTTGGAAAATATGCACAAGGCGAGGGAATCGTAGGACTGACACGTGCATTTCTGTACGCAGGAGCCAAGAACTTGCTGGTGTCTCAGTGGCAGGTAAGCGATGCAAGTACGGCCAAAATGATGGTGGATTTTTATGATCATATCTTGAAGGGAGAGGACAAAACCAAAGCACTAAGAGAAGCGAAGCTGGCTTTGATCAACGACCCTGAGTTCAGTCAGCCGTATTACTGGGCGCCATTTGTTTTGGTTGGGAAGTAAGGGCGTTCCTGAAATGCGGATAAAGGGCCATTCTTAAGTGTTTTGACCAGAAAAATAAAGAGCAACAAATCAAAATCTAACGCACTGCTGAATTCATTTGTAACGAATACGTTACATTTGTAATGTGAGAGAGATAGACATTACCACAGAGTATTTGGAGTTTATCGATGCTCAAGATCAAAGAGTCATTGATAAATTTTTCCAGCTCATTGAAGTTATTGGAGAAATCAGGGTGATCAATACCCATTTCGTTAAGAAACTACAATCGAGTAAGTTTTATGAACTACGAGTAAAAGCAGGAAATGAATACAGAGTGGTGATTTTCTCCATAGATCACACAAACTTCAATGAGTGCACTAAAGCGGTTTGTTTGAACGGATTCCTTAAAAAGTCTAATAAGGTTTACATGAAAGCAATGAAGAAAGCTGAGCGTATTCTGGAGGAGTATTTAGATGAAAATAATGAATTATGAAAGCAAAGAGTGCAAACGAGTTGTTGAACGAACGTTATGGTGAAAGAGGCTCGATTCAGCGGGAACAATTCAGAGAAGAGGCCTTTTCAAATTATTTTGGTGAAATTATCAGGAATAGAAGAAAACAGCTGAAACTAAGCCAAAATGAACTTGCAGAAAGAATTGGTAAGCAAAGACCTTACATATCTCGAATTGAAAATGGAGAAGATATTCGTATTTCGAATTTAACACTAGTGGCAAATGCCCTTGATTTAACAATTGAGGTTACGGCCAAATAAAGTGCTTTCTTCCCACAAGCCCTAGCGCCCGCTTGTGCTATACCGTCGCTATGGTCAGTTATTCAGGAGCCTTCACTAGTGTGTTGCTTTTACTCTGCAAGTCAGTCACCGAATGAGTATATTGTCAGATCAATCATCCATAAAAACTGATCAACAATGAAAACAATGACCTGTAAACAACTAGGTGGTGCATGCGATGTGGAATTTCAAGCAGAAACCTTCGAAGAGATTTCTGAGGTGAGTAAAAACCATGGAATGGAGATGTTTCAGAAAGGAGATACGGATCACTTGAAGGCTATGAATGACATGAGGGAATTGATGCAAAATCCTGATGAAATGAATGCCTGGTTCGAAAGCAAACGAAAAGAATTTGATGCATTGCCTGACGACAAGTGAATCCGTCGTATTCTGAAATTTGCACTAAGGTCTTTGATCTACAAGCGACCTCTACATGGTCATGGCGCGCTGACCATCATCAAGAGCTTTGAGCCGCAGTATTTGCGATATCAAAAACAACGTTTTAATAACAATTGATTGAACTGAATTCCTTAGTGTAGATTAATTCAAAGACGTTATCACAAATTCCACACGCCGATTTTTCTGCTTATTTTCTTCTGTGTCATTGGGTACTAATGGCTGTGTGCTTCCGTATCCCTCATAAGTGAGCCTGTCAGCATCTATCCCTTTCATTACCAGGAAATTATAAATGCGAAAAGCTCTATTTCTGGATAGTTGGATATTAGCTTTTGGATCACCAACATTGTCCGTATGGCCCTCAATGCGAATTTTCATTTTTTCATTTTCTTCTAAAATGCTGTGCAATTTATTGAGCTCCGGTACTGATCGGTCCAAAACTATATCCTGCGATTGCCTGAAGAAAATATTATTGAGGGCTATTTTTTTGCCTTTTTTAATTGGTGCCAGAAATAAATCCACTTCTGTTTCTGTGTACTCTTTCAAACTATCTGTTTTTAAATCAAGGTTTTGTCTTTCGGAATAATATCCATTTTTCTGCGCAAAAAATGAATAATCTACTCCCTGAGGCAGGATTATCTCAAAATATCCGGTTTTTGGGTCAGAGAATAGGACTCCTTTTTCTTCTTCACTGAGTAGCTCAAAGATTCTGACTGAAGCATCCAGCGGATTCTTTGTGCCGGATTCATAGATATGTCCACGGATCAATAGCACTGGATCTGGTCGGGAATCGGCAGGCAGTTTTATTTCAACAATATCGGATCCTCCAAGTGAATTCTCTGAAGTGGCCATGTATGCGTATGCACCTGAAGCGGACAAGGTAAATCCCATATCCCACTTTGGTGAATTGATATGCGGCCCCAGATTTTGTGGTTTGCTCCAATGTGTCCAGGTGTCATCCAGCCTTTTGGTCACATAAATATCGCTGCTGCCATATCCGTGATGACCTAGTGATGCAAAATACAACGTCTTGTTATCTGCCGCGAGAAATGGTGTATATTCCCCTACAATCGTATTCACATCTGGGCCCAGGTTCATCGGTTCTGTCCACGAATTGTCTCCATCTTTGAATGAAACATATAAATCATGTCTTTTAGTGATAGGTTCGTCTCTGATGGCAGACATGATCAATATATCTTCATTTACTGACCAGCAAATAGAAAAACTCTTTCCTCGATTGTATTGATTTTTGATATGTTGCGTTACCGGTAAACCCCAGCCATCATTTGTTTTCCTGGAAATAGATATTCCTTTTCCGAAACTCCCGTCAGCATTGTATGTGCCTAGTAACAGTAAACTATTCCCGCCTGCACTAATTGCCTCCACAGAGTTGTGGTTTTCATTATTAATCGGTCTTCCAAGTTGATTTTTAGAATTCCATTGCCCGTTTTCATTTTTGGTAGTTACCCAAATATCAGACTGGAGCTGAGTGCCAAGATCATCCGGGTGATTAAAAATAGAGTAATAGAGATCTTTGCCATTTGGCGAAATAACAGGACTTACGTCATTATACTTGGTATTGACCTGATTTCCAAGGTTGACTAATTCTAATGGCTCATTAGCCGAAGGGGCTAGATTTATCTGGTGATGTTCACATGCCAGTGTATAGTAATCTGCTTTAATAGTCATTGTTCCTCCTACTCGCAAGCCATGTTTGGAGCCTTTGATTCTAAGGTTTTCGTGCTCCAATACCTTTATGTCATTAATGTAAAAATGTAGTTTGTCACTCACCCTTTCTATCTCCACTTTGTTTGGTTTACCAATGGGGCTGATTGCATTCGTTTTTTTCCAGGGAGTTATTGACGAAAATTTACCGTTATCAAATTGGATTAGGTGGCAGGAACCGCTCGATTTTATACTGAGCATATAAGATGTGGACTCTTCATATACTCCACCAAAAAGTACTGACCATGCTACATCGGATTGACCACTGGTTTGTGTAATCGAGGTACTAATTTTCCAATTTTCTTCTGGATCAATATAGTGTGTGAATGTTGAGGGAAGATAATAACCATTCTTCGTGGTGCTTTCCATCACATAATACCCATCCTCCACATAAAAATGATGGTTTTTACCTTTCAATTTTCCCCAGCTCTGCTGTTCGTCAGTAAAATCCTGATGATAATTTACGGTTAATTCCTGTGCATACAGGTTGGTACTTGCATGATAGAGAATAGACAGAACTAATAGGTATTTCGATATAAGGGCATTCATAGGCAATACTTTGAATATTAAAAGTGTCTATTTTAAGATACTAATTCAATACCCAATGGATGGTATTTGGAGCAATCATCATCATATGGTGCGCTACAGGCCATGGAAATGAGCCATGGCTGTTAGAATTGTGTAAGTAACTTTCTAGGTGATTTAGTGAAAGCCAAACACATCTGGTGTAAATTTGCACCAATCAATCAAACATGGGACGACAAAGCATTTCCTTCACAGAGCCAAATGACGAATGGTTAAAATCTCAAGTTGAGAGCAAGGAGTATTCTAGCAAAAGCGAGCTTGTCAATGATCTGGTAAGACAGGCAAGGAAACAGCAACAAGAGATTGACTATATCAGGATGAAGTTAGAAAAAGCTGAGAAATCAGGTTTTACGAGTGATTCAAAAGCTGAAATTCTGAGGCAAGCCAAATCGAAATAATGGCTGAATACAAAATTAGTGAGGTTGCTAAGCAGGACCTTATTAGAATTCACCAATATGGAACCGCAAAATTTGGAGAAAGTCAAGAGGATAAATATTTAGATGCTTTCTTCGAGAAATTTGAACTTACAGCCAAACGTCCCTATTCATTCGAATCGGTTGACTTCATCAAAACTGGATATAGAAAATGTGTTTCAGGAGCTGACACGATCTATTATCGGATTAACAATCAAGTTGTTGAAATAATGACAATCATTGGACGACAGGACAGGGTTGATCTGCTGAACAAGATATAATGAAACTATTTTCTCCTTGTTGAGTGGCCTCAGCACTTGAACCCGACCATTCGTGATGTATTTTAACGATTACCTGATTCGTGAGTTTTTTATTAATTTGTTAGTTGAATGATATGAGAAGCATGGAAATCGAAAAACTGGAGATACTACCAAATAGTTTGCAATAAATTCAAACAACATGTTTTAGTTATGAGAGGAATAGTATTAATATGCGCAATTCTATTGATCGGATGCACTGGAATTAACACGAGGAAGGAAGCCAAACTTGGACATATTTCGGGTCGACTATTTGGGCTGCCGATTATGAACCCCATAAGACAATATGATAGACGGATTTACTACCTCATTCAGGATCATCAAGTAATTTCAAAATTAGAACCCCTGACTGATGTCTTCCAGTTCAATAATTTGAAAGCTGGTAAGTATTCTGTCACAGCGAATGCTCCAGGGTATTCTCCATATACTCTTTCTGAAGATAAAATCATTGTATATCCTGAACAGACAACATTCATTTATGGTAATTATCCAGAATCATCAATTCAAGAAAAACCAATTGTTTTTTGTCAGGAATATATTTCTGACCTGAGCAAGGACACAGTATTATTCACTTTTAAACTCGAGGACTCTCTTTCAACAGACTGTCAATACACATACAATCTATCCAGTAGTTTTTCAAAAAATACCACAAAATTTGATCAATCGAAGGCAATCAATTATCAGCGATTTTACACGATCCCAGTAAAACCCGGAGTATATGAAGCTATGATTATAGCCAAGTGTGAGGATAATGATAAGTACGTATGTACTACAACTTCAAATCCCTGCATTCAAGGATTCTACAAAAGTCGTGTTTAACAACTTGCGCAAATTAGACCTCCAAGAATACCCATTTGAACAAACTCCGAAATACAATATTAATATTCATTCGAAATGTAATTAGAAAATGAAAAATTATTTGGATATTCTCCCCTTGCTAGTTCACGGGTATCGCGTGGACTAATCTCATTCTCGCTCCCTCGATCCCCCCACCAAAATCCAAACACCACACCACAGCATTCATTCACCACAAAAATTCTAACCTTTACCACATAGTCTGACAATTTGATGTTCTAATCAACTTATCAGACTAATATGAATCGTCTCTACTCAACTACAACCTCATGGAGATACCTGTTCTTAGGACTCCTGATGATGGCCTTTCTCTATGGAAATGCGCAGATTTCTACTGCCGAGCATAATGATACCAGAATATTTCGATCGGGACTCAGTAGTCCCTATGCTTTTAATTTTAATAGCACTGGTAATAAGCTTTACATATTGGATGCCAGCACAGACAAAATCTATGAGTTTTCAGGTGGGACTAAAACCTCCCCCCAGAGATTTTCTGACGTAGCTACCGATGAATTTGACATGAGTCCGTTTGATACCAGCCCAACATGTTTCCGCTTCAATGCTGATGGGAGCAAAATGTATGTGGTGGGGAGAAACACAGATAAGATTTGGTATTTTTTCCTTTCCACGAATTATGACATTTCTACTGCCAGAAATTATTCTGCTGCTAATCATGATTTCGATTTTTCTTCACAAAGTGGATCAGTCTATGGGATGGTATTTGCGAATAATGGAAACAAAATGTACCTCAATGATGGCAATACCGTCTACCAATACGATCTGCCTTTGGCATACTATACGGGTGGTGCTGTTTTTGAAAAATCATTTCAACCAAAAGATGGTACAGGTACAGGGTTGACCTTTATTAGAGCGGTGGAGTTCAACTATAATGGTTACCGGGCATTTGTAATGGATGATGGTCAAAACACCATTTTCGAATATGAACTCACCGAACCTTATGACTTTGGTACGGCTACCTATGCCGACCAATTTAGCGTAAGCTCATATCAGGGCACTCCTTTTGATTTTCAGTGGAGTTCTTCTTTTTATACTTCGTTTCTCACCCTGGGTACCGCTGGTGATGATATCGATTATTTTACAGTCAATGCCCATCCTTTTGTGAATGCTGTACGAGATCAGTCTCTCAACAATAATTCAAGTGAAGCTTCATTGTATTTCAGTTTTAATGAATCTGTAAGTGGGGTTAAGCTCAATGATTTTACCATTGAAACGACCGGTACTGCCACGTATGAAAACGTGAGCTTGAGAAATGACCGTGACCGGTATTACTATTTAGATTTTTCAGGTGTTTCAGGCAGTGGTATCCTCCAGGCATCAGTCAAAACTTCTGGGACTAACATCGCTGATGCTTCTGGAAACCCTCTAAGTGGAGGATCACTAACTGCGATTCACCCTGTAGGCACATCATATAACCTTGCTGCATTTAGATACGCTGGTGATTCGAAGAGGCTCTTTATGGGAGATGGAACAGACTATGAAATGGTGGCCTTTGACAATACAGGCACTAAAATGTTTTTGGGAAATAATGACACTGATTCTATACACGTCTATGATCTGGCGACACCTTATGTCGTTTCATCGGCTACCGTATCTGCTAAGGAGAACTGGCTCTACATCGGAGACCGGGAACCTAACATGAGAGATATTGCCTTTAGCCAAAATGGACGTAAATTGTTTATAGTTGGTACTTCATCGGATGTAATCCATGAGTTTAATCTAGGCAGTGCTTTTGATTTATCTTCAGCTAGCTGGGCAGGAAGTAACCAAACCTTTGATTTTACAGGTCAAATGAGTAATTGTTACAGCCTGACCTTTGGAGATAATGGTTCTAAACTTTATTTGGCTTCCAGTACAGACGAAGTAGTTGAGTACAGCCTGGCCACTGCTTTTGATGTATCCACGGCATTTTTCGAAGGTAGCAACAAAATACTGGATGTTTCTGATCAAGAAAGCAACCTGAGATCAATAGCTATAGATGATTCAGGTACAAGATTATTGATAACAGGATCGTCTACAGACCAGGTGATGACCTACCTCATGTCCACGCCTTATGATATTGCTACCGCAGTTTTTGCTGAGGAGCTGATTTTGGAATTGGATCATGAAAACAGCACGCCTTATGATATAACCTTCGATGCTTCTGGTTCTAGGCTGATAGTAACAGATATCAACACTGAATATTTATTCGAATACTATTCGAACTTCGCCCCAAAAGTAGAATCGTTTGAACTGATCGATGTACAGGTGGCTGATCTCGATACTAATCCCCTTTATGACTATGTAAGCACTTTGACCTACCAACTGACATTTGATGAACCTGTTTTCAATTTGGATGTTTCGGATTTTAAAAATATCGGAACAAGTGGAGGTCATATCGGCTCGGTTTTAGGCTCGGGTCAGGAATACACGATTTCAGCATATTCAGTGTATGCTGGTGGGATGGCCGTATTCGAGCTCAATCCGGGCGATATTACCGATAGTGATGGAGCGCCAATGGCCACAAGCTACAAGTCAAAACCATTTCAGGTAGGCAAGTACTATGATATATTGTCAGCCAAATATGAAAGTGTGTATGATGTGGGAGTGAATGAGTCCAACCCGCTGGAGTTTGAATTTAACGATGATGGATCTAAGCTTTTTATCATAGGGTCTGGCGACAACCAAATAGATGAATATTCTTTAAATACAAACTTTGACGTCACCACCGCTCAGTTTTCAGGTGACACTGAGTCTCTGGACGTTTCTGCTCAAACCACTAGCCCCAGAGGGATGAGGTTTGACCATACTGGTAAGAAACTTTTTGTCATCGGTGGAAGTACCATATATCGTTATGATCTGAGCACTGCTTACGACCTGTCCACTGCCGCTTATGCCAACCAATCATTTAGTGTTAGTAGTGAAGAATCCAGTCCATATGACATTCAGTTTGACAGGGTAGGGACTAAAATGTTTGTAATAGGTATTAATGGTGAGGATGTTTATGAATATGACTTTTCCTATGAGCCATTCAAGCCTTACGATCTGACAGCCATCACCTATGCAGGTGATGAAGAAAAATTTGATTTGGGCATTCGGGATCCTACGGCTTTTAGTTTTGACGATAATGGTCGACTAATGTTTGTAACAAGTTATCGGGACAATTCCTTGTTCGCTTTTGCCTTGGGTCAACCGTATGATGTGTCTACTGCAGTTGCGATTGAGGAAGTCTTTGAGATGGACGAGGAAAACAATGTTTACTCAATAGGCTTCAATAGTGACGGTAGCAAGTTTTATGCGCTGGGTACGTCTGGCGATGATATCAACCAGTACAGCTTGATAGATGAGACCAGTGTAATTGATTTCAGCTTTGAAGAAAAAATCAATGCGACGAATTACCAGTTTAATTTAGTTTTTGATGGCCCAGTAACCGGTGTAGATGCTGAAGACTTTACGGTTTCGGGTTCATTAGGTGTCACTGGCCAAGTCATTTTGGAGGCTACCAATTTCAATAATTATAAGGTCATAGTTAATGATATAAGAGGTGATGGAGTGCTCACACTTTCATTGAATGAGTCTGCTACAGACATTATCAATCAGTATGGAGCAGAAGTTAGTACCTCGGGATATGCGGACATTGAAATTGCTGTCGGCTCTGCTTATGAAATATCAAATGCGGAATACCTGGGATCTACTGAGGCATTCAGTGTTGCTGGGCAGGAGTCCAATCCTTATGATATGGCTTTCAACAATGATGGTACAAAACTATTCGTAATGGGTACGAGCGGAGACGATATCAACGAATATACGCTTTCTACACCTTATGATATATCTACAGCTTCTTATTCGCAGGTATTCGATACCGGCACGGATCAAAACAATCCATACTCTTTTGCCTTCAGCAATGACGGTAAAATTCTGAACATTTATGGACACACGAACAAAATCATCCAGAGGTTTAGCCTAAGTACTGCCTTTGATGTGTCAACAATCAGTGTTTCTTCATTTGCATATCGGTTGGATGTTTCTGCTCAAGAAACCGTTCCTTATGCTATCCGCTTCAGTGCTGATGGATTGAAGCTATTTTTAGTAGGTCCAAACAGTGGTGCAATCAGTGAATACCTATTAGCTTCTCCTTACGATGTATCATCGGCTACATATTTGGGGACAGCTGAATCACTTTCTGTTAATTCGGAAGACAGTTCTCCAAAATCTCTGGCGTTTAGTGTGGATGGTTACAAATTGGTAGTACTGGGAGATGCTGGTGACAAACTCATGCTCTATGAGCTCTCTGAACCGTTTGATGTGTCAACAGCTGTTTATGTGGAAGGTGCAGATTATGAATTTGGTGCAGAATTCACCAATGCACAATCTGTTCTTTTTGACAATACAGGTATGAAAATGTTTGTATTAGAAAGTTCGGGAGACAAAATCCATGAATATGACCTGAATATAGCACCGGAATACACATTATTGAGTTCGAATTCAACAATTCCTGCTAGCACCGGGAGTCTGAGTTACGAATTGAGACTTTCGGAGGAAGTGACCGAAATGAAAATTTCTGATTTCGAATTAGTGCTTGATGGTGTTACTGCGAATATCATCTTTGTTCGTCCGTACCATAACGATACATTGAGGTACCAGATATTTGTGAGTAATATTGAAGGTCAGGGAACTCTTCAGTTAAAAGCAAAAGCAGGCGCTCATATTGTAGATGCACTTGGAAAACCCATAGCCGAGGATATTTTGTCTAGTGTAAGGAATGTAGATCGAATTGTGCCTACTGCACAGATTGCTCTTGACAATACGAGTCTGAAAATTGGAGAAACTGCTCCAGTAACCATTACATTTTCTGAAGCAATTAAGGCTTTAGACTTAACCGATATTACTTCACCGCAAGGGACATTGTCTTCTTTGCAGACTACAGATAACATCATTTACACATCCACTTTTACTCCTACGTCAGATGTAGAGGAAGGTGATTTGCAAATAAACCTGGATATGACACAGGTGGAGGATGTGGCAGGAAACTTTGGTGAAGGAACCGTGACTAGTGAAAGTTATTCATTGGACACGAAGCGACCAGATTTGACCATTACCTCAGATTTGGTAGAACTGAATGCCTCAACTACAGCGACGATCACATTCACTTTCAATGAAGTTATAACGGGTTTTGAGTTGAGTGACATCACCGCTGGTAATGGCACTATGTCAGATTTAGTGGATACAGATGGTGGCATGACTTACACCGCAACATTTACGCCTGATGCCTCTTTAGAATCTGCAACGAATGTCGTTTCGGTTGACAAATCTTTGCTGACGGATGTTGCGGGAAATGTGGGAGAAGGCATCTCCACCTCAGGAAATATCCAGATTGATACCAAGGCTCCAACTTTTGAGGTGTCTATAAGTGACGAAGAATTAACCATCGGCGAAACTGCGGTGGTCACAGTTACTTTTTCTGAGCCCATGCTTTCTTTGGTAGAAAACACTGAGGTGGGATATGGAGCGATCAATGGGTCCCTATCCGACTATTCGGTGAATGATCAAAAGGATGTAATCACGATGACATTCACACCGAGTGCAGATATAGAAAGTCATGAAAGCAAAGTGCAGGTAGATGCTTCTGCAGCGAAAGATTTGCTAGGTAACCTGATCAATCCGACAGGCAACATTGATATCTTGACATTTACCATAGATAACATACGTCCTTCTGTAGTAATCGCCATGGATGACCAGTCTTTGTTGGTAGGAGAAACTGCCGAAGTTACTTTCACTTTCAGAGAGCCAGTACTTGGTTTTGACAATGAGGACATCACGCTGGAGAATGGTTCACTTTCTGATGTTATCTCCGCAGATGAAGGATTGACTTTTACCGCTATTTTCACTCCTGGAGTGAATGTGATAGATGCGACCAATGAGATTTTGGTCAACAACAGTGCCTATACTGATACACTCGGAAATGCAGGCGAGGGGACTACCGCTTCCGCGAATTTCGAAATCAATACTAAAGTGCCTACTGTTGCTATTTCGATGAGTGATGATGTGCTGGGAGTAGATCAAACGACTGTTTTCACTTTCACTTTCTCCGAGGAGGTGACTGGATTTACGACAGATGATATCACAGTAGAAAATGGATCTCTGTTCGGTTTTACCCAGACTACTGATCCATTAGTGTATGAGATCACGTTCACGCCAACAGCTTTTATAGAAGCATATGAAAATGTTCTTTCCGTTGACAACACAGGTTTCAATGATGTGTTGGGCAACTCAGGAGTGGGAACCACGGTATCAGAAAACTTCATCATAGATGGAGTGATCCCAACGGCGGAAATCATGGTTGCGGATGAGATATTATCCATTGGAGAAACCAATGAAGTGACGATCACGTTTTCTGAACCAGTTCTTGATTTCACCAATGATGATTTTAGCAACATTGGAAATGGGACCTTGACAGATGTGATTTCTGAAGATGGAGGAACTACATTCACCGCCACTTTCACTCCAGTAGATGATCTGGAGGAATATGGTGATCTGGGCATCAACAACACCCTTTATACCGACAGGGCCGGCAATACCGGAGATGGATATACCTTCAAGTCATTTGTGATCGACACTAAAAAACCTACCGTACAATTCCAGACTAGTGATGATAAGCTTCTGGTTGGTGAAGTGATGAACCTGACGATAATATTCTCAGAAAACCCGGTTGATTTCACAGTAGAGGATATGGTGGTTGAGCATGGAGTGATCTCAAATTTGCAGCAAGCAAAAGGAGGGAATATTTATTCAGCCACCTTCACTCCGAATTCAGGAGTTCAGGATTTGACCAATGAAATCACAATTGCTGCTGGTGCATATACCGATCAGGCTGGCAACCCGTCTCTAGCGAGCACTTCCAGCAATTTTGTGATTGATGTAGTAGCTCCAACTGTCCAATTGTCAATTGATAATGGTGATTTGCTTGCTGGCGAAACTGGTAGCTTAATCATTACATTCTCTGAAGAAGTTACCGGTTTTGATTTGACTGATTTGAGCATCCATGCTGGTGAATTTTCGGCTCTTGAAACGAATGACAACATCGTCTACACGACCACATTGACGCCTCCTGCAAATGCTGAATTCTCTGATTTAGAGATTACGCTTGATGTACCTGGAGTAACGGACTTAAGAGGAAACGCTGGTACCAGTGCCATTCTTTTCGGGCCGATCAACATGGATACGAACATTCCTACTGCTACCATTTCCACAGACGTACAGGCATTAAAAGCTGGTGAAACTACATTGGTGACAGTTGTCTTTAGTGAAGAGGTTGAAGATTTTGATGATGAGGATATTACCATCACGGGCGGTGTATTGACTGATTACAATACCTCAGATTTTATCACTTATACGGCAGTATTCAATCCAGAAGAAAATCTCGAATTTGACAATGGTCAGGTGAGTGTGGACCTTGCTGGAATAATTGATGTTGCTGGGAATGCAGGTACTGGTTCGATTTCAACAGAGTTGATACAAATAGATACCAAGAGACCTACAGCAGTTCTTGAAATGGATGATTTGAAACTGTTGGCTGGCGAGACGGCAAACCTGACCATTACATTCTCCGAGGAGGTCGTGGGATTTGAAGCAGCAGATGTTTTCACTTTGAATGGCGTGATTACAGATTTCAATACTGCTGATAATATTGTGTTCACAGCATTATTCACACCAGATGCAGATATTGTTCAGGTGAATAATAAGATTGGCTTCAATGGAGAAGGATTCACGGATTTGGCTGGAAATACAGCGTTGCAAGGTGCTGTGGCTTATTACGAAATCAATACGGTCATTCCGACAATCACTTTCGATCAACCTGCGGATAAAGTTTATGGAGATGATCCTTTCAGTTTGACGGCCAGCTCGTCTAGTGGTGAGCCGATCGTTTTCTCAAGTTCTGATGAGTCTGTATTGAGCGTATCAGGAAATATAGTGACGATCCAGTCTGCTGGAAACGCAACGCTTACTGCGACACAACCAGCAACTGAGGATCATAGTGCAGCAATACCTGAGGAATGGCTGGTTGAAGTTTCCAAAAACACTTTGACCATTTATGCAGATACTTTGGAAATGATTTATGGAGAATCCTTGCCGGAATTGACCATGCGATTTGAAGGCTTTGTGTATGATGATAACTCCTCTGATATTGTTTTACCAACAATCAGTACCTCCGCCGTTTCAGAAAGCGTTGTTGGAGTTTATCCAATCAATTTGACTGGTGGTGCTTCTGACAATTATGAAATTACAATGGTTGGTGCCGACCTGACGATCACTCCAGCTGAGCTTACAGCAACAGCCAATAGTTATGCAAAGGCATACGGAGCGGCAATGCCAGAATTGGACATCACTTACGAGGGATTTGTAAATGGTGACGATGAATCGAGGATTACAGAACCAGAGATTTCTACGGATGTGACCGAGAGTACTATAGTTGGGAATTACATCATTACACTTTCTGGTGGAGCTTCAGAAAACTATAACCTCTCACTTTTCAATGGTAAACTGAGTGTTCAGAAAGCCATGCTATCCATTACAGCCGATGACCAGGAAAGGGCTTACGGAGAATCAAATCCTGATTTGACCTTGACTTACGAAGGATTTGTTTTGGAAGAGACGTCACAAGATTTATTAACTCAACCACGGGTTTCAACCCCAGCAGATGAGGTGAGTGTTCCTGGTACATATGCTATTGCAGTATCAGGAGCAACCTCTGACAATTATGAAATCACAGAAGTTGGTGGCACGCTCACAATCATCAAAGCAGATCAGGTGATGACATTTGAGAATATTGATGATATCGATTTGCTCAATACTGATCAGGTGACATTGGTTGCGGCTGCTAGTTCAGGTTTGGATATCGAATTCGAATTGGTCTCTGGTGATGGAGTGATCAACCAAAATGTATTGACTGTCAATACCACAGGAACTTTTGAAGTGAAGGCTATTCAAGCTGGAAATGGAAATTACAATCAAGCTTCAGCCACTCGATTCTTCAATGTTACCGATACTCGTAAGTCTGACCAGACGATCACTTTCGATGCATTATCAGATAAAACCTATGGAGATGCTCCAGTTACTCTGACTGCTACAGCAAGTTCAGGGTTGGGGGTAAGCTATTCTGTACAGGGTCCTGCTACATTGAGCGGGGATGAAGTGACCATCTCCGGAACAGGAATTGTCACCGTTACAGCTACTCAGTCTGGTAATGATGATTTCAATCCAGCGCCATCCGTAGCTCAGAGTTTCAATGTAGGAAAGGCAAGTTTGGTGGCTAAAGCTGATGATGCTTCGTCAATTTACGGTCAGGAAATTCCAGCTTTGACGGTGACCTACACAGGCTTTGTAAATAGCGATACTGAGGCTGATATAGACGTAAAGGCAGTAGCATCAACTGACGCTACCTCTTCATCTGATGCCGGAGCTTATGACGTCACAGTTTCTGGAGGAGGTGCTAATAATTATGAATTGACTTACGAAAGTGGCACGTTAACCATCAACAAAGCAGATCAAGCAATCACTTTCGATGCATTATCAGATAAAACTTACGGTGATGAGGCTTTCAATATTGCTGCTACGGCGAGTTCGGATTTGTCAGTTAATTTCTCATTTGAAGGACCAGTTGCATTGGTTGGAAATGAAGTTTCTATTACTGGAGCAGGAGAGGTGACTATCACTGCTTCTCAACTTGGTAATAATAATTACAACACGGCTCCTGAAGTGTCGCAGAGTTTTATTGTTGCTAAATCTGTTTTAATCGCTTCTGCGGATGATGCTTCTTCCATTTATGGTCAGGAAATTCCAGCATTGACAGTGAGTTATTCTGGTTTTGTAAATGGAGATTCTGAATTGGATTTAGATGAAATGGCGGTTGCGTCAACTGACGCAACTTCATCATCTGATGCTGGAACTTATGACATCACCGTTTCTGGTGGAAGTGATGGTAATTATGAATTGACTTACGAAAGTGGCACGTTAACCATCGAAAAAGCAGATCAAACAATCACTTTTGATGCTTTGGTAGACAAAACTTACGGAGATGTGCCATTTAACTTGATAGCAACCTCAAGCTCAGCCAATGATGTCAGTTATACGGTTACAGGGCCAGCAACATTGAGTGGTAGTGAAGTGACTATCACCGGAGCAGGAGAAGTGAGCATTGTAGCTTCTCAATCAGGCAACAATAATTTCAATGCTGCTGCAGATGTAACTCAAAGCTTCACAGTTTCTAAAGCTATTTTAGCCGCTTCTGCGGATGATGCTTCATCCATTTATGGTCAGGAAATTCCAGCATTGGCAGTGAGTTATTCTGGTTTTGTAAATAGCGATACTGAGGCAGAAATAGACGAAATGGTGGTAGCCGCTACTGACGCTACTTCGTCATCTGATGCAGGAACTTATGATATCACAGTTTCTGGAGGTAGTGATGATAATTATGAATTCACATATTCCGCCGGAACGCTGACAATCGAGAAAGCTGATCAATCAATCATTTTTGATGCTATTGCGGATATAGATTTACTTAGCAGCAATGAAGTGAATCTTGTAGCAGAGGCCACTTCAGGTTTGGACGTGGATTTTGACTTAATCTCTGGCGATGGATCAATCAACGGAACTGTTCTGACTGTAAATACAATAGGAACATTCGAGGTGAAAGCGACTCAAGCGGGAAGTAATAACTACAATGCCACTTCTGCAACTCAAACTTTCGATGTAACAGACAGTAGAAAGGCTGATCAGGTAATCACTTTTGATGAATTATCAGACAAGACTTATGGTGACTTGCCATTTACTTTGACCGCATCGGCGAGTTCTGGTTTGGATGTGAATTACTCTGTGGATGGTCCTGCAACTATGAACGGCAGTGAATTAACAATTCTTGGAGCCGGTGAAGTAACTATCACTGCTACACAGGATGGGGATGGTGACTTTAACCCTGCCCCAACAGTTACTCGAACCTTCTCTGTTGCTAAGGCGAGCTTAACCGCTTCTGCGGATGATGCTTCGTCCATTTATGGTCAGGAAATTCCAGCATTGGCAGTGAGTTATTCTGGTTTTGTAAATAGTGATACTGAGGCAGAAATAAACGAAATGGTGGTTGCCGCTACTGACGCTACTTCGTCATCTGATGCAGGAACTTATGATATCACAGTTTCTGGAGGTAGTGATGATAATTATGAATTCACATATTCCGCCGGAACGCTGACAATCGAGAAAGCTGATCAATCAATCACTTTCGATGCTATTGCGGATATAGATTTACTTAGCAGCAATGAAGTAAATCTTGTAGCAGAGGCCACTTCAGGTTTGGACGTGGATTTTGACTTAATCTCTGGAGATGGATCAATCAGCGGAACTGTTCTGACTGTAAATACAACAGGAACATTCGAGGTGAAAGCGACCCAAGCAGGAAGTAATAATTACAATGCCGCTTCTGCAACTCAAACTTTCGATGTAACAGACAGTAGAAAGGCTGATCAGATCATCAATTTTGATTTGCTCGAATCAGTTTATGTAACAGATGGACCTCTTACGATTTCTGCGTCCAGTGACGCAGGAATAGCAATGTCTTTTGAAATTGTTTCTGGAAATACATCAGCTTCACTCGACGGTACAGAACTGACCTTAGTAGCAGCTGGGACAGTAGAGATCCGAGCGTTCAATGATGGAAATGATGATTTCAATCCAGCCAGTGTAATTGCTGCTATCGAAATCCTTCCGGTATTTAGCCTGTCGGGTCAAGTTTCAGATGAGAACAGTGAGCCATTTTCTGCAGGATCAGCTACTCTGACTTCTGCGGATGGTCAGGCTAGTCAAGAAGTAGATTTGGATGATGCAGGCACATACCAGTTTGGGAATCTGAAACCTGGTGAATACTTGGTTACCGTGACTCCAGATAATCCATCTGAATATCTAACCACTTCTTTTGGAAATGTTTTCAATGTTCAGGAAACCACGCCGATCATGGTCTTGTCGGATACGACTGGATTTGATATTCAAATGATCGTTAATCCTGGAGACGATTTGATGACCGGTGATGGGGAACTAACCGGGAGAGTAATAGAATCTGATAACAGTGGTAGCAGAATTGAGATGGGAAGAATTCTTGAAGGCACGCCAATCTCAGGAATTTCTGTATTGCTTGTCAGAAGTTCGGATGCTCAGCTGATGACTGAAGTATTCTCAGATGAGAATGGTGACTTTTACATAGGAGGCATTCCGTTTGGGGATTATGAATTGGTAATCAATATGCCAGGAGTGGATGGCACAGTGTCTACAAGCCTCAATGTACTAGAAGGACAGAAACTGGAATTAACAGCTATGGTAGGGGAGACTGGGGTTGTATTTGAAGCTTCAGCAGTAGTCTTAAGCGCTAATCAAATACATACCAAAATCTACCCGAATCCTACCAGTCGCACATTTGTGGTGGAATCAAATGAAGCGCTGCAAATCATTGTTTATACACAGGCAGGAGTAGAAGTACTCAGAGCAACATCCAATAAAGTAATGGATATTTCATCCTTGCCAGATGGACTTTACCTGATCCGAATGGTTAACAATCGAGGCGACCTCATGAAGACTGATAAGTTGATTAAGAAGTCGAGGTAGTCCTTTTTTCACCGAAAAACCAGCCCGATAGGGCTGGTTTTATTATTTTACCTGCTATGCCTAATCTCAACCTACTTAGCTTTTTGTTGGCACTGATGTCCACAATGGCTTCAGCACAGTCAACCTTAATCATTAATGATGAGGGAATTCCCCCAATAACTCACTACCCGTCATCGGTTTACAATGGAGATGAACAGGTCTGGGATATCATACAGGACGACCAAGGAATGATTTATCTGGGTACTATGTCAGCTATCATTCAGTTTGATGGTACAACCTGGAGTAAGGTTCCTTTGGGTGATGTCAAATTTCAGGGGATTACCTCATTTTGTAAAAATGATCGCGGAACTATCTATGTCATTTCAGCTGGTGATTTCGGATATCTGAAAACGAACCAACTCGGCAAGATGGTTTATCAATCTTTGAATCATCTGCTGCCCGAAGCTGCCAGGAATGACAATTTTATTCGGTGTGAATATTCAGACGGGAAACTCTACAGCACTGGGATGAGTTCTATTCGGATTTTTGACGAAAGCGATTCCTCAATGGTTTACAAGGAAGTAGGAGAGATGACCTTTCCGTCTATTTATACAGAATCAGGAGCTTATCATGCCATAGGGACACGGGGTTACTTCAAACTACAAAACGATTCACTAATTCCATTCGAAAGGAATCAAGTTTTTGAAAACCAATACATTACAATTGCTCTTCACAACGATGATCAGATATTAACAGGGTCTTCTTACTCCGGAATGTTTTCTATTTCTGAAGATACAATTATTCGTATTCTGCAGTTTGATGCCCCAATGCTGCGACAATCCAATTTTTACTGTTCCGAAATGCTAAATGATCAATACCAGCTTTTTGGTACGCTAAACAAAGGTCTGATTGTATATGACAATGATTATAACCTCATGCTGAAACTGGATGCATCAAAAGGTATGGATGACGCCATTTTTTGTATTTACGTGGATGATATGAATAATGCGTGGATTGGATCTAACAAAGGAGCTTTTATGATCGATTTTCAATCTGCATATTCCATTATCGACACTCGGTTGGGATTGGAGGGAGTGGTAAACGTCATAGAAGAAGACAATGGCAAACTATACTTCGGAAGTACCGAGGGACTTTATGCCAAAGATTGGCAGATAGGAGACACTCAGAAAGAAGGATATCAGCAGATAGATCGGTTGGACTATGACGGTGGTTATGTGAGCGATCTGCTGAAAGGGCAGTCGAAAATTCTATTAAACACCAATGAAACGATGGGTGAAATAGATGGAATGGAGTTTGGGAAAATCAGAGAACGGTATGGAGATGCAACGCCTCTCACTTATTTGAATGACTCCACCCTGGCGATGACTACAGGCAATAATAATTCTTTGTTGGAGGTTTTTGAGTATTCAGATCAGTGGAATTATTCGCACACCATCAAATTTGACCAGATGCCATCCAACCTTATCTATCTCACCTATGATCCAAAAAATGATTGCTACTGGGCATCCAATATTAACGATCTGGTAAGATTCAATCTGGATGAAGGGAATAGAAATGTGACCGATTATAAGTTTTACAATTCTGAAAATGGCTTACCAGCTGATGTTTATAATTATGGAGTCATGGTGGATGGTTCTGTGTTGTTTCTCACCGGGCAAGGCATTTATGAATATCATGCGAAGCAGGACACTTTTGTTATTTCCGATCTACTGGAAAGCGTAGATTCGACATTGCCCTTATTTGATTTCGTAGCTGGTGCAGAAAATGAATATTGGTATGTCTCAGGAGCAGCTTCTGATGAGCCTGGGTTCGGAAAGATAGATTTGAACAATTCCAAAATAGAAAATCGCATGTCACGGCCTTTTTCAGGAGCGATTACAGAGATGTATCATAGTCCAGGAAAGGGAGCGCTTGTAGGTGCGTATGGTGGTGTTTATTATTTTCCTGAGAACAAAACAGAAAATTACTCAATGGAAATGCCTGTCAATATTCGTTTGGTAGAAATAATTGCTAATAATACGGATAGCATTATTTTCCATGGAAATCATACCGGAGCTGGTGAATTGATCACTCCTGATGATATAGAAAAGTATGAATTCCCTTTTGTCAATAATGCTCTCAGATTTACTTATTCCGTACCCTATTTCCGGCATATTGACAAGATACAATACCAAATCAGGTTAATCGGATTTCAAGATGAGTGGTCCGAATGGAGTAGGAACACAGTAAAAGAATTTACCAATCTGAAAGCAGGAAAATATGTTTTTCAGGCTCGTGCCAAAAATGTTTTTGGGACCATAAGCCCAATTGGTGAGTTTGAATTTCGGATTTTTCCTCCCTGGTATCTCACTGCATGGGCATATTTCTTTTATCTGATTTTATTTATCGGGTTAGTTTGGCTACTTGTCAAGTGGAATTCTCGCAGATTGAAAATAGAAAACCAAAGGTTAGAGCAAATCATTGAGGAAAGAACCAGCGAAATTCTGGATCAAAAAAACATCATCGAAAAGTCTCTGGCTGAGCGGGAATCATTGCTCAAGGAAATTCACCATCGTGTCAAAAACAACCTGCAGATCATTGCCAGTTTGCTTTATCTCCAATCTGGGAAATTTGAAAATGAGGATTTCAAAAAAGTACTGGAAGAGGGGCAGGGCAGAGTAAGGTCTATGGCTTTGATACATCAGAAGTTGTATGAAAATGAAGATTTGAAAAGTATTCCTTTTGGCGAATATCTTCAGGAATTATTGGGTGAAATCAAAGCGTCGTTTGGTGCAGAAAATGTCAGCCTAAAAATAGATGCAGATGACATTCAGTTTGATGTGGAAACTGCCGTACCACTTGGTCTGATAGTGAATGAGCTGGCAACAAATGCTTTCAAATATGCTTTTGAGGGTTTGGAAGAAGGTACTTTCTCCATCATGCTCAAAAAGCAAGGCGATCAATTTCAGCTGGAAATTGCCGATGATGGCAAAGGAATCCCAGAAGAAATTGATATTCGTAGAACTAAATCACTCGGCCTGCGTCTGGTCAAGATGCTCAGTGTTCAGCTGGAAGGAGAATACGAATTTGAAACGAAAAACGGGACAGTGTTTAAAATGAATTTTGCAGCGTAATGGACAAACTGAAAATACTCATTGTAGAAGATGAAATGATCATAGCCGAATCTGTCTCAGATATGCTTGAAGATCTGGGGTATGAAGTGATGGGTATTGCGATCAGAGCTAAGCGTGCACTGGAGATGATACAGTCGAATCCACCCGATCTGGCACTTTTTGATATTAGGCTTAAAGGTGAAGAGGATGGTATTTGGCTGGCGGGACAACTCAAAGATCTACCTGCTTTTCCGTTTATCTTTCTTACCTCGTATGGTGATAAGGCTACAATTGATCAGGCAGTAGCGGCATCTCCATACGGTTATTTATTGAAGCCCGTGGAGAAGCAACATCTGTACGGAGCTATAGAGGTAGCATTGAGACGTTTTGCTGAAAAATCTAACGCAGAAGGGGAGTCTGAAGGTATTGTGATAAATGATTGTTTTTTCGTGAAGGATGATCATCAATATACCAAGGTGCAGATCAGCGATATTGATTATATCAAGTCAGACGACAATTATTTGGAAATATTTTGTGGAAATAAAAAGCATCTTATCAGATCTACCATGAAGGATTTTCAGGAGCAGCTTCCGAAAAGGGATTTTGTGCAGACCCATCGATCTTACATTGTGAATTTGAAAAAAGTGGAGGGTTTTAGCGCCGTACAGGTAAATGTCAGCCATCATTCTGTACCCGTTTCTAAGTCATTCAAGGATGTATTGCCAGAGTATTTTAAGATGATAGGGTAATTATCTGATTTGATGCAGAGAGAAGTCTATTTCATAATTTACCCTTATTTTGTTACAAGAATGTAGGTAATTTACCCTTATTATGTTGCGTATTATCTTAAAAATAACCCTTATTTTGTTACATAAAATCCATAATTTTACCCTTATTTTGTTACAAATATGCGTTAGTGGAGTTTCAAAGGGACATATTAGAACACTTACAAAATTGGAAAAATGATCCGAACAGAAAGCCTTTGGTGCTTCGTGGAGCCAGACAAGTAGGAAAAACCACAGCGGTAAAGCAGCTATCCAAATCCTACAAACAGTTTATTCATTTAAACCTGGAGAAAAATCAGGATCGTGCACATTTCGAAAAGCATGACGAGGTGAAAAAGGTCATTGACAGTCTTTTTCTGACTTATGATTTGTCTGATGACTATACCAGCACTTTGCTGTTTATTGATGAAATTCAGGAGTTACCCAAAGCAATTCAGATGCTGCGGTATTTTTATGAGGAGCTTTCAGAGCTTCATGTAATTGCTGCAGGGTCTTTATTGGAGTTTGCAATGGGCGATGTGAAGAGTTTTCCGGTAGGGCGGATCACCTACATGTACATGTTTCCGCTGAATTTTGAAGAGTTTTTGTTGGCACGAGCAAAAACAAGACTATTGAAAGTGCTCAATAAGCTCCCCATAGACGAAGTAGCTCACTCTGCACTGATAGGTCAATTTCATGAATATGCAATCATAGGGGGAATGCCAGAGGTGGTTCAGCGTTATATTGATAATGAGAGTTTGATCCAATTACCTTCTGTCTATGAAAGTATCTGGGCTACTTACAAAGATGACGTACAGAAATATGCGAAGAACGATTCTGAAAAAAGGGTCATTGCACATATTCTGAATACAGCTGCTACGCAATTAGATCAACGGGTAAAATTTCAACATTTTGGTAACTCAAACTATAAATCGCGTGAGGTAAGTGAGGCATTAAGGCGGCTAGATGACGCAAGGCTCATTCAACTCATTTATCCTACCACAAGTTTAGATTCACCCATTCAGCCCGACTATAAAAAAGCTCCAAGATTACAGTTTTTAGATACTGGCTTGGTCAACCATGCTTTGAATATACAACCTGAGCTATTGACCATGGATGATCTGAGTGATGCATACCGAGGTGCGCTGATTCCACATCTTGTGGCACAGCAGCAGATTTCCAGACAAACTTTTACTGACAAAAGACCCAATTTTTGGGTGAGGGAAAAGAACCAATCTTCTGCTGAGGTAGATCTGGTCATCGCTCATAATAAAATGTTGATTCCTGTTGAGATCAAATCCGGCAAAACTGGTAAGCTGAAATCGTTGCATCAATTTGTGGATGCATGTGGACACCCTTATGCTATTCGATTATATGCTGGGTCTTTTAATGTGGAAACACATACTACACAAAAGGGGACAACCTTTCTATTAATGAACCTGCCTTATTATTTAGGTACAAAGCTACCAGAATACATTACCTATTTTTTAAATAATTACCACTTGGGTGATAGCAAAAAAGGCCACCCAATTTGAGTAGCCTTAGTTCTATTTCCTCTTTTATCTGAGGATAGGAATATGTTTTATGTGTTTTGGGAATTATTCCCTTATTCTCCTTTCTTTTTGGAGCTAGATCCTTTTTTGCCAGTGCCGGCTATTGACTCTCTCATGTCTGTGTCAGCTTGAATGTTTTGGAATTTGTAGTAGTCCATCACACCAAGGTTTCCACTTCTGAATGCTTCCGCCAATGCTTTTGGTACCTCTGCTTCCGCTAAGATTACTTTCGCCCTTGCTTCCTGTGCTTTCGCTACCATTTCCTGCTCCTCAGCTACAGCCATCGCTCTTCTTTCCTCGGCTTTTGCTTCTGCTACTTTCAAGTCAGCAGACGCCTGATCGGTTTGTAGTTTCGCGCCGATGTTTGCTCCTACATCCACATCTGCAATATCAATGGATAAGATTTCGAATGCTGTACCGGCATCCAATCCTCTTTGAAGAACGAGCTTTGAGATTTTATCAGGATTCTCCAACACGTCCTTGTGACTGGCTGCAGAACCAATAGAAGTTACAATACCTTCACCTACACGAGCAAGGATGGTGTCTTCACCAGCACCCCCAACCAATTGTTGGATGTTGGCACGAACAGTAACTCTGGCCTTAGCCACCAGCTGTATACCGTCAGCAGCAACCGCCGCTACACTAGGTGTATTGATTACTTTAGGGTTTACGGAAATCTGCACCGCTTCGAATACATCTCTACCAGCAAGATCAATAGCAGTAGCCTGTTTGAAAGTCAAGTTGATATTGGCCTTATCCGCTGAGATCAGTGCTTTGATCACCTGAGGGACATTTCCTCCGGCGAGGTAGTGCGTTTCCAATTCTTGAGTTTTGAGTGGCCTGGCCATGCTACCTTCTGATTCAGGGATCTCAAGTCCAGCTTTTGTGGCGGTAATTAGAGAGTTTACGATCACTGATGGTGGAACTTTTCTGATTCTCATAAATACCAGTTCAAGTAATCCCACTCTTACACCAGAAAACTGAGCAGTAATCCAGAGGTTGACCGGAACAAAGTACAGGAACACGAAAAATAGAATGATCCCTGCAAGGACGATAAATATAAATGAAAGGTTTGCCATTTTATTACGAGTTTAATTTAGGTTCTACAATAATTCTATTCGATTCTATTTTGACCACTGTTACTTGCTGATTTTCTGTGATATATCCTCCGTTTGAGCGAACTTCCAGTTCCTGCTCTGCAAAAATGGCTTTGCCAATTGGCTTGAGAGAGGAGATGGTAATTCCCTCATCTCCGATGGCTAAGGTAGCCTTGAAGTCTTCATTCACCTTCCCGGAATTCACATCCTTTAGAGAAAATTTGTTCCATGCGCCGGACCGGAATGCATAGATCAATGTGACCATTCCGGCTACAGAAGATACCACGAGAATGATGGTGCCCGTTTCATTGCCGAAATAATCATAACCCAGATACACGCCGAAAAAACTCATCAATACTCCGGCTATTCCCACGATGGTTGTACCGGGAACAAAGATGATTTCCAGAATAATCAAACCAATCCCTACGATTATTAAGCCAATAACAGTGATCCACTCCATATTAGTAAGCTTTTGCGAAAAGCACTCTGCCTTTTGATGGTTTACCACTGTAAATACAGGTGCCTTCTTCTTCGTTGGAATTTAACGGAATACAGCGAATTGTGGCTTTTGTTTCTGCTTTTATTTTTTCTTCAGTTTCTGAAGTTCCATCCCAGTGAGCGTAGATAAATCCACCTTTCGATTCTAGTAATTCTTTGAACTCTTCGTAACTATCAGCAGTTCGGGTGTTTTCTTCCTTGAAGTCTGCAGCTTTTTTATAAATGTTCTCCTGAATTTCATCCAGAAGCTGCTCAATGAAATCAACCGTCTTGTCCTGCTCTACAAACTGCTTTTCTTTAGTGTCCCTCCTGGCGATTTCCACAGTGCCTTTTTCCAGGTCTTTAGGTCCGATGGCTATTCTTACAGGAACGCCCTTCAGTTCATATTCTGCAAATTTCCAACCTGGCTTCTGAGTATCGCGATCATCAAATTTGACAGAGATGCCTTTTGCCTGAAGTTCAGACTTGAATTTGTTGGCTACTTCCGAGATTTTCTCCAGTTCTTCATCCTTTCTGTAGATTGGTACAATCACCACTTGAATAGGAGCCAGTTTTGGAGGCAATACCAAACCATCATCATCAGAGTGAGCCATGATCAATGCTCCCATCAATCGGGTAGAAACACCCCATGATGTACCCCATACATATTCGTCCTTACCCTCTTTAGTCGCATATTTCACATCAAATGCCTTAGCGAAATTCTGACCCAGGAAGTGAGAAGTGCCTGCTTGAAGCGCTTTTCCATCCTGCATCATAGCTTCTATGCAATAAGTCTCCAAAGCACCGGCAAATCTTTCATTTTCTGTTTTTACACCTTTTGTTACAGGCACCGCCATAAATTTTTCAGCAAAGTCAGCATAGACCTCCAACATTTGTTTTGTCTCTGCTTCAGCTTCTTCTTTGGTAGCGTGAGCAGTATGTCCTTCCTGCCAAAGAAACTCCGCAGTTCTCAGGAAAAGTCTTGTACGCATTTCCCAGCGTACCACATTGGCCCATTGGTTGATGAGTAATGGAAGGTCTCTGTATGATTGGATCCAATTCTTGTAAGAATCCCAAATCACCGTCTCGGAAGTTGGTCTTACGATGAGTTCTTCTTCGAGCTTTGCATCAGGGTCAACCGTCACTCCACCTTTTTCTTCATCATTTTTTAATCTATAATGAGTCACTACGGCACACTCTTTGGCGAACCCTTCTACATGGTCTGCTTCTTTGCTAAAAAACGATTTTGGGATGAAAAGTGGAAAATACGCATTCTCGTGTCCAGATTCTTTGAACATTTTATCGAGCGTTTGTTGCATTTTTTCCCAGATGGCGAAACCATAAGGTTTTATCACCATGGAGCCTCTCACGGCCGAATTTTCAGCCAAACCGGCTTTCTTCACCAACTCGTTGTACCACAAAGAATAGTCTTCCGATCTACTTGGAATTGCTTTACTCATGCTAGATTTTGTATTTTGGTATAGTAATTGCTTTATAAAAAATGTTAAAATAGGCTCACAAATATAGCCGTAGTAAGTTGAAACTTTGGAGCCAGAATTTGTTGTAATAGTATAAAAAGGAAAAATCATGGAAGCACGTAGAAATCTAATATTGTCACTCGCCATTATGCTGATATTTATCAGTGGGCAGTCATACGCTCAGGAGTATGATGATTTGTATTTCACACCGAAAGACCGCAAAGAGGTAGAGGAGAAGGCTTCCAAAAAGAATCCTAGCAAATCTACTTACAAGTCTTACGAGAATAATAATTATCAGGAAGAGTACTCCGCGTATGATGTCAACCCTGAGTACCTGTCGAAGTATCAAAATAACAATGGGTATGTCTATGATTCGGCACAGTTGGTTTCTGATGAGAATGCTTACTATCAAGAGCCTACTATGTCTAACATATCCTATTTCCCGGATAATCAGAATGATCAGGGTACTACGATAATCAATAATTACTACCGTAACGATCCTCGATATGCCAGCAATTGGAATAATGGTTGGAACTATGGTGTAAACATGTGGTATGATCCTTGGTTTGGATGGAATACCGGAATCAATATTTCTTATGGATGGGGATGGAGTAGTATCAATAATATGTGGTTTGACCCGTATATGTATGATCCTTATTTAGGTTGGTATGATCCATATCGAGGTTGGGTTGGAAATCCCTATGGTGGATGGGGTTGGAATAGACCATATTACAATGCATGGGGCTGGACTAGATGGAATCGTTATAATAACGCATACAATAATGGATTTTATGACGGTTTATACTACGGTGGCTACAGCGATTATACAAGTGTAAATAGGAGATCAAGAAGAGTGGTATCGAATAGCAGATACTCAAGAGGAGGAACGGTTACCGGTAGAGGGACTTCTTCTAGTAGCAGAGCAGTCAGCTCGTCCAGTAGAGCTCCTTCTTCATCCAGCAGTAGAGCTGGAAGTTACAGATCAAGCCAGAACGAATATACTGCTGGAGCAAGATCGAGCACTTCGGGTAGGTCTTCATCAAGAGTAACCACTACCAGATCATCGGATAGGCCATCCGGTGCATCAAGCGGTAGATCAGCTTATTCATCGAGTAATTCCAGGTCTCAATCTTCTTATGGTTCGCGATCTGGTAACAGCTCTTCTGGAACCAGTAGAAGATATACAACTGGTAGCTCGTCAAGCTCCAGATCTAGTTATTCTTCAGGAAGAAGTTCTGGTAGTTACCGATCTTCCGGGAGTGGCTCTTCATCAGGTTCTAGCGGCAGATCTTCTTATTCTGGTAGAAGTTCTTCATCTAGCAGCAGGTCATCCTATTCTGGAGGAAGCTCATCCAGATCATCTGGTAGTAGTAGATCATCTTTCTCAGGTGGAGGCTCTTCCAGATCGTCTGGAGGAAGCAGTAGGTCATCCAGTTCGAGTGGCAGATCCAGCAGTAGTTCTTCAAGATCCGGTGGAGGTTCATCCAGAAGAGGTGGTGGTAAATAAGGGTTGAAATAATAGAAACTAATAGCAATGAAAAAATTCAAATATTTGGTATTTGCCGGGCTAGGTATGTTTTTTTACCTGGCTGAGGCACAAACATCCTCCTATGTAGATGACGCTTTGTTGTTTGGTCAATCAAATGCGATTACCGGAAGCACAGCCAGAATGCAAGGCTTGGCAGGCACTCAGGTATCTCTTGGAGCTGACATGAGCAGCGCGGGCTCTAACCCGGCTGGGTTAGGAATGTACAATAGAAGTGTCGTATCCTTTTCGCCGAGCTTGAATTTCAATACATCTGATGCGACCTATAATGGTCAATTGTCATCTTCATATAAGAACAATTTCAACTTTGCCAATTTGGGTATTGTCTTCAATAGTGGAGGTAGTCGATTTGCTGAAGAAGATTTCAAAGGGGGAAGTTTTGCAATTACTTTACAGCGATCCAACAGCTTCAATCAAAACTTTTCGTATGCTGGGAGGAATAGAGATAATTCCATTACGGATGCCTTTATTGAAGAGGCTGAGTCGCTTGGTGGAATAAGTATAACTAATCCAGAATATCCTGCCGATTATGCCGGACCCGAACATCATTTTTTGATAGAAGATGCAGAAGGCTATACTTATTACAATTACAACGATGGTTCTATTGAAATATATCCAGCAGGAATTAGGGGTAGTTATACTTCATTAGTAGGTGCAACAAGTGGTTTTACACCTTATCAAAGTGAGTTGG
Source organism: Bacteroidia bacterium (assembly GCA_030425425.1). Classification (GTDB taxonomy): domain Bacteria; phylum Bacteroidota; class Bacteroidia; order Cytophagales; family Cyclobacteriaceae; genus Marinoscillum. The sequence continues at coordinate 36,591 of JAUIAO010000003.1, forward strand.
TAAAAAGGTATGGGGATAATTATTCATTGAACTTTGCCTGGGGTGGGAACTATAAAGACCGTGTCTACTTTGGAGGAGGACTAGCTTATCAGAATATTGATTATTCACAGGAAAGGTATTTTGACGAAGGTTCTTATCAGGATTCGGACGGTAAAATAGATAACTTAGTTCAGCGCATACGTTTTGATGACATAGAAAGAGTCAGTGGTAGGGGGATTGATTTTACGGGTGGAGTGATTGTGAGGCCAATCGATTTTATGACCATAGGATTAGCTTATAAATCGCCTACTTTTTATTCATTAGATCGAGAATTTGAATACCGTCTCAGAACAGATTTTGGAGCAGGAGCCTTTTATTATGATGAAAGTAGTGGAACGGATTCATTATATTATGAATTGAGCAGCTATGATACTCGAAACCCTGATTGGGGGCCGGTACCTCCTATATTGACAGGTTCCTATAATCTGAAAACCGCTCCAAAGTTGACAGCAGGTACTACGGTTTTTGTCGGTAAAAGAGGCTTCATTTCCGGTGACGTGGAATTCGTGGATTACCAATCAATGAAAGTAAAGTCGAATGATGTGGTGGCTGATGGGGATGATAACTCAGTGATCAGTTCTGTTTATAATTCCGTAATCAACTATCGGCTAGGAGTAGAGTACAGAATAGAGAATTTAAGGTTGAGGGCAGGATATGCTTTTTATGCAGATCCATTTAAGAGTTCATCTATTGATGTTACACAGAGTGCCTTGACATTTGGTGTAGGCTATCGTTCGCAAGACTTCTTTGCAGATGTAGCATTAGTCAATCAAAATCAGAATGAAGTTTATGCACCCTACAATGTTTCTAGCAATCAGCCGATAGTTAATGTAGATCACAACAACACGACGATTTCAGCCACCTTCGGCTTCAACTTCTAAATAGCAGCAACTTCTTGCATGAACAGGCTCACTTCTCTATGACTGATAGAGAGGTGGGCCTTTTTATATATAGGCATTCGCGCTTCAAGTAATTGATTTACACGATTTTCCACGTCTCCTTGGACCAATGGTCTGTGGTCTTTTCTGGCTAGTCTTTCTATTAAGGTCTCTTTAGGAGTTTCCAGAAATACAACTACGCCATTTTGCTTCATGAAATCTATTCCATTGTGAAAGCATGGGGATCCGCCTCCTGTGGAAATAATCACATGTGGGTTTTCTTTAGAGACTTTCTGTAGTGTTTCAGATTCTACTTTTCGGAAATAATCTTCTCCATCTGCACTGAATATTTCACTTATTTTTCTGCCTTCAGCTTCTTCTATTTCATGGTCGAGATCGATCATTTCACAACCCAATTCTTCCATGAGTTTTCGACCAAAATAAGACTTGCCGCATCCTGGCATCCCAATTAGATAGATTCGTCCTTCCAGTTTCAATTCAACAAAAGGTTTATTTTCGAAATATCCGGAGTGTCATTGTGATGCCATTTACCCAGCACCGTTCCGTCCTTTAAGAGTACTATTCCCGGATTGGATCTTACGATGGTTTTGAGCACTGTGGCATCCCCATAGTAGTATGGTGCAGCTAACTGAACTTCATGACGGAAGGCTTCAAATTCCTCATATCCAGAGGCAGTAAGTACCCAAGGTTCAGCCTTATTAGACGCATTTACTAGCTTGTTGATCGCTTCCATATTAGCTTTTGAGGCTTTTTCTGCACTGTAGATAATGATCAGTAGCTTGGTGCCAGATAATAATTCTTCCGTATAGTCCCCCTCATCTGTCCACACATTAAGATCGGTGATTTTTGGTAGTGCTTCTGGATTTGCCAGATCCATAGACTTGTAAGTGTATGATTTATCAGTAGGGTAGGTGTCGAACACAAACTCCTTTCCATCTTTTTCCATGACAAACTCATATTTGAGCTGCTCTGATGGCTCCATTAAAGAAGGTAGGTGATTACCAACAGCATAAGCTCTAAAGTCGATAAATGGCAGGTGTGCAATCGCATAATATGCCAGCCCCGTGAACACTATAGTAGACCCTATGACTTTTATGTGTCCAAATTTTTCAGAGAACCACGAACCGTATTGGTGTCGATTTATGAATATTATGATAATCAGAACTAGCAAAATAATGTCTTTGGTAAATGAACCCCATGGAGTCAATTTGATCGCATCGCCAAAGCATCCGCAATCCGTCACTTTATTGAAATAGGCTGAATAGAAGGTGAGAAAAGTAAAGAAAACGATTGTCACCATGAGTGCCCAGCTGGTTCTTGGCATCTTAAAACCAATGATCAACGCAATACCAAGTACTACCTCAATCACACTGAGGAAAATGGAGAAAAACAATGCCAGAGGTACCAGATATTCGAAAACTGGTGAGATATCATGCGCGAACACTTCGAAGTATTCTTCTAGTTTGATGGCTGTTCCTATGGGGTCATTGACTTTTATGGCTCCAGAGAAAATGAATAATCCTCCCACGAGGTAACGAGCTATTTCGTAAATGATTTTCATAATTTGGCGTTTATGCTGATGTCAATTTGCTTATCAATTTTGATACTGTGGCGAGGTTCAAAACCTGAATTATTTTCAATTCACTGTTGCTCTTCTTTGAGTTTGATCATACAGAATACCGAATAATTGATCATATCCTGATAGTTTGCGTCGATACCTTCAGAGATCAATGTCTGACCGGCATTATCTTCTATCTGTTTCACCCTGAGTAATTTCATAAGAATAATGTCCGTCATAGAGCTCACTCTCATTTCTCTCCAGGCCTCTCCATAATCATGATTTTTATTGGTCAACAATTCCAACGTGCTTTCTGCGGCATTGTCGTATTTAGGCTCCAGAAAATCATAGGCCAACTCCAGGCCAGCTTCTTCATCTAATCCCATCTGGATCAGCGCCATTATACAGTAGTTGATGATGCCTATAAATTCCCCTTCGATGTTATCACCTACTTTCTGAGTGCCTTTTTCTTGGATGGATCGGATGCGCTGAGCTTTAATGTAAATTTGATCCGTAATAGATGGAAGCCTGAGAATCCTCCAGGCGGTACCATAATCTTGTGTCTTTTTCTTAAAAATTTCCTTACAGGAAGTAATAATTTCGCGGTATTGATTGATTGTTTGGTCTTTCAACTTGAAGAAAAGTTTATATTTTCAGCACCTATTAATGAGGCAACAAATCTAACACATTGACTGTTCACAAAACCATAAATATCAAAGGAACACTTTTGGACTTGGCAACACCCAAAGTGATGGGAATTATCAACGTTACTCCAGATTCCTTCTATAAAGGGAGTCGCCAGCAACATCTCGATGAAATTCTGGCTTCAGCTAATAGGATGCTCGAAGAAGGTGCGACATTTTTAGATATAGGGGGTTATTCATCCCGACCAGGTGCGAAGGATATTTCGATACAGGAAGAAATGGATCGGGTAATCAGACCCATTGAATTAATTGCAAAAAACTTTCCACAGGCAATAATTAGTATAGATACTTTTCGTTCTGAAGTTGCTCGTACCGCCATCCAATCAGGCGCACATATCGTAAATGATATATCTGCCGGGTTACTTGATGATCAGATGTTGGATACAATAGGAGAACTATCTGTTCCCTACATCGCTATGCATATGAAGGGGACCCCTCAGAATATGAAAGAGAAAGCGGAATATGATGACTTGACAAAAGATATTGCGTTTTACTTTTCTGAGAGAATTGCTGCAGCGAAAGCCGCTGGGGTGAAAGATTTGATTCTTGATCCGGGTTTTGGTTTTGCCAAAACCGTAGAGCATAATTTCAGGTTATTGAATCAACTGGAGTACCTGAGTAATCTGGGTTTTCCAATGTTGGTTGGAGTTTCGAGAAAATCGATGATTTATCGTTCATTAAACATCGATCCAGAAGATGCTTTGAATGGGACAACCGTACTAAATACTGTAGCTTTGCAGAAAGGTGCAGCCATACTGAGAGTACATGATGTAAAAGAGGCCGTACAAGCCGTCGAATTGATTAATTTATTGAAGAGTTGATATTAGGATTCAACATAGGTTTTTTGGAAATAGGATTTGTCGATCTCCTCGACATTATGTTTGTTTCTGTGTTGCTCTATCAGGTATATAAACTGATGCGTGGTAGTGTAGCGATCAAGATTTTCCTTGGTTTCTTAATCCTATATTTGATTTACCTGGTTGTCCGTGCTGCCCAGATGGAACTCGTATCCAATATCCTCGGACAATTTATGGGGGTAGGAGTTTTGGCTGCAATCATCCTTTTTCAGCAGGAGATCAGAAAATTCCTTTTATTGCTTGGACGAACATCTGTTTTCAATGAAGGGAACTTACTGGACAACCTGAAGTCAATCTGGTCTAGCAAGGGTAGCTATCAAAAAGCAGAAATAGCGCCACTGATAGATGCGGCAAAAGCTCTTGGTGGGACCAACACTGGAGCTCTGATCGTCATTTCAAAAAATTCAGAACTTAAATTTTATGTAGAGTCCGGTGATCGGATAGATGCTATTATTTCTAAGAGATTATTACTGGCTATTTTTAATAAATATAGCCCTCTGCACGATGGAGCTGTGATCATTCATAATAACAGAATAGTGGCGGCCAGGTGTATTTTACCTGTGACAGAGCGTGAAGTTCCGGCACAGTTTGGTCTGCGGCACAGAGCCGCTATTGGGATGTCAGAAAACACTGACACACTTGTGGTGGTCGTTTCTGAAGAAACCGGTCAAATCTCCACCATGCGCAATGGAGCCATAGCTCACAATCTTTCTACGCAAGAGCTTAGAAAAGCGATTAATGAATACTTACACGAGGATCATCCAGATGTGTCTTCTGTGACAAGTAATATTCTGAAAAAGGCCAAAGAAGAAGGCTCCACCAAAAAGGAAGAGCCCAAATCTGAAAAAGAGGAACCAGCTAAGGTTAGCTGATCACTCCCAATTCTTTACCGACCTTTGTAAATGCCGCAATGGCTTTGTCTAGATGAACTCTATCATGCACAGCAGACATTTGCACCCTAATTCTCGCTTGCCCTTTTGGTACTACCGGATAGTAAAAGCCGATTACATAAATACCTTTTTCCAAAAGTTTTTGGGCCATCTGCTGTGAAAGCACCGCATCATAAAGCATGATCGGTACAATGGCGTGTTCACCAGGCTTGATATCGAAACCTACAGCAGTCATCTGCTCACGGAAATACTTGGTGTTTCCTTCCAGCTTGTCACGAAGCTCTGTGGTTTCAGAAAGCATATCGATTACTGCTATTGATGCTCCTACTATAGATGGAGCAACTGTATTGGAAAACAAATATGGACGTGATCTCTGACGTAGCAGCTCGATAATTTCTTTTTTGCCAGAGGTGAATCCACCGGAAGCACCACCGAGCGCTTTTCCTAATGTGCCGGTAATGATGTCTACACGATCCATCACATCTCTATATTCATGAACACCACGACCAGTTTTGCCCATAAATCCTGTGGAATGACACTCATCAGTCATTACCACCGCATCATATTTGTCAGCCAGATCACAGATTTTATCCAATTGCGCTATGGTGCCATCCATAGAAAAAACTCCATCTGTGACAATCATTTTCACCTTAGCATCACTGGCTTCCTGAAGCTTAGCCTCCAGATCTACCATGTTGTTGTTTTCATATCGGTATCTCGCTGCCTTGCAGAGACGAACACCATCTATGATGGATGCATGATTCAGAGAATCCGAAATGATGGCATCTTCGGGCCCTAGTAATGGTTCAAATACTCCTCCATTGGCATCAAAAGCTGCTGCATATAGAATGGTGTCTTCCATCCCTAGGAAGTCTGCGATTTTTTGTTCCAGTTCCTTATGAATGTCTTGAGTGCCGCAAATGAATCTTACTGAAGACATTCCATAGCCATGAGTATCTATTGCCTTTTTAGCGGCTTCTATGACTTTTGGGTGGCTTGATAATCCCAGGTAATTGTTGGCGCAGAAGTTGATCACTTCACTACCGTCTGTGAGTTTGATTACGGCATCTTGTGGGGATGTAATGACCCGCTCTGATTTGTACAGACCAGCTTCTTTGATGTCAGCTATTTCTTGAGTTAGTTTCGTTTTTAGTGAATCGTACATATTTGGGTTTTTTGAATTTGAATGTTGTCTAATACTCCCACACGTGCGGGATTTAACTTGAAGTATATTGTCTATTTACTTTTCGGAATTTGAGGTTTCGGTTTTCCTTTCACAGGCATTTTCGGTTTCATTTTCTTTGGTTTCGGCTTCTCTATTACGTCTTGTTGCTCTTCCAAAATATATTTTCTCCTGAGTTGATTAATGAGGAAAAGTTTCTGATTTGTGAAACTATCTGGGTGCATTTCTGCAAACAGGTTATGAAAGTTATGGTAGAGTTCTTTTTCTCCAGATTTTAATTTGTCCGGGTCGATTTTCTTGCTGATCAAATATTCATTGAAATCCATGTAACAAATCTACTGTGATCAATTGTTTTTGTTTAGAACTGGGTCAAATTACTAATTTTGCATCTACAACATTACCCCAATACCCCATGGAAAAAATCTTGATCATTGGTGCTTCAGGTCAGCTGGGCACCGAACTCACCCTCAAGCTCCGAGAGCTATTCGGTACGGAAAACGTCATAGCTTCAGATATTCACGAACCATCAGCCATTATCAAAGATGGTCCTTTTGAATTGCTGGATGCCACTGACAAAAATCGATTAATTCAGCTCACAGAGCAATATCAATTCACACAGATATATCATCTGGCGGCCATACTTTCTGCCAAAGGCGAACAAAATCCAAAATTTGCCTGGGACTTAAACATGAACAGCCTGCTCAATGTGTTAGATATTGGGAAGGATTATGGTTCTAAGATCTACTGGCCAAGCTCCATAGCTGTTTTTGGTCCGGACACTCCTCGGGATGATACTCCTCAGTATACCGTGATGAACCCTGATACAGTTTATGGAATTAGCAAGCTTGCTGGTGAGCGGTGGTGCAAATATTACTACAAGCATTATGGAGTGGATGTGCGGTCACTGAGATATCCGGGATTGATTGGGTATAAATCCAAACCAGGCGGAGGAACCACAGACTATGCCGTTGATATTTTTTGGAAGGCCATATCGGATGAGAGTTATGATTGTTTTTTGAGGGAAGATGCTATGTTGCCAATGATGTATATGGATGATGCTGTCAATGCTACCATTCAGCTCATGCAGGCAGATCCGGAAAAACTGACGGTAAGGTCCAGCTACAATTTGGCAGCTATGAGCTTTACACCAGCGATGGTTTACGAGGCAATTCAAAAACGTTATCCTGATTTCAAAATCAGCTACACACCAGACTTTAGGCAGGAAATTGCTGACGGTTGGCCCAATAGTATTGATGATAGTCAGGCTAGGAAGGATTGGAATTGGAAACCTGAATTTGATCTAAAGCGACTTGCTGATACCATGCTTATGCATTTGGAAGAAATTTTAGTTCCGATGAAATAGTCCTGTTTTGTGTGTTCATTTTCAGAGTTTAAGGGGCTTCTGTTATGACATTCATCGGTTAATCGCCGAAATATTTGAATTACTCTAAAATTTCAGCTTTCTTTCCCCTTTCATTCCAAATCATCAACCTGGTATGGCAGATATGCAAAACATTTCCCTTTCTACAGAGGGGAGTATACTCACCATTACTATCAACCGAGAAAGTAAGTTAAACGCTCTGAACTCATGCACTCTTTCTGAACTGAAGGAGGTGATTCAGTCAGTATATGACGATAAAGACATCAGCGGTGTGATTCTCACTGGTGCTGGAGAAAAGGCGTTTGTAGCTGGTGCGGATATCAGCGAATTTTCATTGCTGAATGAACTCAATGCACGCAAGTTTGCCGAAGAAGGGCAAGAGATTTTTGAAATGATCGAAAACTGCCATACACCAGTTATTGCAGTTGTCAATGGTTTTGCGTTGGGAGGTGGATGTGAGTTGGCGATGGCCTGTCACATGAGAGTAGCTTCTGCGAATGCACGATTCGGTCAGCCTGAGGTGAATCTGGGAATTCTTCCAGGATATGGAGGTACTCAGCGACTTACTCAATTGATCGGTAAAGGCCGGGCATTTGAGTTTTTGATGACAGCAGATATGATGGATGCTAATCAGGCATTGAGTTTTGGTTTGGTCAATCATGTGGAGTCTGATAAAGATTCGGCTTTGGCAAAAGCCAAAGAAATACTAGGCAAAACTTCTGCTAAAGCACCGATCGCGATTGGCTTGGTGGTGGACTGTGTAAATGCGGTCTTCAACCACGATGAAAATGGTTATCAGACAGAAGCCAATGCATTTGCAAGATGTTGTGGTACGGAAGATTTTAAGGAAGGAGCAAAGGCCTTCATGGAAAAAAGACAAGCAGAGTTTAAAGGCGAATAAGTGGGGCAACTCAAACAGCTGGCGGGACAAACAGTCATTTATGGAGCCAGCAGTGTTCTCGGCAGGGTGCTGAATTACCTTTTAGTACCTTTATATACTACAGTATTTACACCAGAAGCTTATGGAGTAGTGACGGAGCTCTATGCATTCGTTGCATTCCTGAATATTCTTTATACGTATGGCTTTGAGACAACCTATTTTCGTTTTGCGACGAAAAGCGAAGAACCACATAAATTTTTTAACATAGCCACTGGCTCACTTCTCTTCAGTTCTTTACTTTTCAGTGGTTTAATGATTATTTTATCTGATCAGGTTGCGGATTTGCTCCAATACTCTGGTCAGGGAAAATACGTCAGATGGCTGGCTGTAGTTTTGGCTATTGATGCAGTAGTGGCGGTTCCATTTGCCAGATTAAGGCTGGAGGGTAGAGCGGTTAAGTTTGCCGCCATGAAGCTGGGAAACATAGCCTTAAATATTCTGCTTAACCTTTTCTTTTTGGTTTTTTGCCCGCTTTGGCTGGGCTTACATCCTGATTCCTGGATCAACCTTATCTATTATGAGGAGTTGGGTGTTGGTTATGTTTTCTTGTCCAATTTGATAGCCAATTCACTTTATCTGCTGCCATTTGCCAACTGGCTTTTCAAAATCAAGTTGCATTTCGGCGCTGAGTGGAGAGCAATGCTAAAATATGCCTGGCCATTACTTTTGATGGGTTTCGCTGGAGTGACCAATGAAATGCTTTCCCGTGTACTATTGAAATATTGGCTTCCTGTGGGGTTTTATTCAGGATTTACCAATTTGGAAGTTCTGGGAATTTTTGGCGCAAGTTATAAGCTGTCCGTATTTATGACTTTGGCGGTTCAGGCTTTCAAATATGCTTTTGAGCCATTCTTTTTTTCCAAATCAAAGGATGATAATTCGCCTGAATTGTTTGCGAAAGTAATGCATGGTTTCATCATTTTTGGTGCGTTTTTCTGGTTGGCCATTTCTTTATTTTTACCAGATATTGCACCCATTTTTCTAAGAAGAGAAAGTTATTTGACCGCCCTGGATATTGTGCCCTGGTTGCTTGGAGGTGGGCTGTTTCTGGGAATTTATTTTAATCTTTCTGTCTGGTACAAGCTTACGGACAAAACCATTTATGGTGCTTGGATCACCATTATTGGTGCTTTAGTTACTGTAGTAGTTAATATTTTATTGATTCCAAGAATTGGGTATTTGGGGAGTGCCGTTACCAGTTTGCTGAGCTACCTGACTATGGTTCTGATCAGTTATTTCATTGGGCAAAAGCATTATCATATTCCATACCACACCGTAAAAGGGCTTTTTTATATCGTTTTGGCTGGGGTTTCTATCATAGGTGCTTATTTTTGGCAGCCAGATTTTATATCTAAGTATTTCATTTCCATCGGATTATTGTTGGTTTTTGTCTTTTTTGTTTGGGTACTTGATATTCGAACAGGGACTTTTGTGAAAAAATAACAAGCATGAATTTAGTAGTACCAATGGCTGGAAAAGGCAAACGCCTGAGGCCTCATACACTCACCGTTCCAAAACCTTTGATTCCAATAGCAGGAAAACCTATCGTACAGCGATTGGTGGAAGACATTGCTGCTGTGACTCCAGAGAAAATCGAAAAGATTGGGTTCATTGTAGGTGATTTTGGTGAAGAGGTAGAAAAAGAACTTTTGGAAATTGCCAGAGAAGTTGGTGCTGAAGGATACATTTTCTACCAGGAGCAAGCGTTGGGTACAGCTCATGCAGTTCACTGTGCCAGAGAAATACTTACAGGAAAAGTGACGGTCGCATTTTCTGATACGCTATTCAAAGCCAATTTCAAACTCAATACAGAAGATGATGGAATCATCTGGGTGAAACAAGTAGAAGACCCTAGCGCATATGGAGTAGTAAATCTTAATGAATCAGGTGTGATTACGGAGTTTGTTGAAAAGCCAGCAAATCCTGTATCTGATCTGGCAATCATCGGTATCTATTACTTCAAAGATGGAGATCAGCTTAGAGAACAATTGGATCATATCATTGACAATAATATCATGGCTGGTGGCGAATATCAGCTGACCACTGCCCTAGAAAACCTGAAGCAATCAGGTACAAAATTTACTGCCGGGACAGTAGATCAATGGCTAGACTGTGGAAATAAAAAGGTGACTGTGCAATCAAATAGTCGATACCTGAGTTTTATAGGAGAGAATTTGATTGATGATTCGGCAGAGCTAGAAGATTGTGTGGTTATTCCTCCTGTTTTTATCGGGTCGGATGTGAAGCTAAAAACTTCCGTAATTGGGCCGAATGTTTCAATAGGTGATGGGTGTGAGGTAGTTGACTGCAGAATCAAAGATTCATTGATACAGGAAAGCACAACATTGTCTGGAGTGAACCTTGCGAACTCAATGATCGGAAACCACGTTAGCATGAAAAGTCAATCAAAAGACGTCAGTTTAGGAGATTATTCGGAATGGTTGGGGTAATATGAAAAAAAGCTTTTTAGTTGTATTGGTGACCTTATTGGTACTTTTCTCAGTGGATGCACAGCGCAAAAAACGTCCATCGGGTAATATGAGTCCCATGGATGTGACAGAATTGTCAGAGAGTGAGGCGCTAAAGGTAGAGACGATCATCATAGATGCCGAACGTGAGCTCATTCTTGATAATGAGTTTAAGGCGCTGGAATTGTTCAAATCGGCATTGGAAATGTCACCAGATAATGCTGTGATCAATTTTAAGATCGCAGAAATTCTGATTAAAAATGGAGATAGTGAGCAGGCAATCCCATATGTGGACAAGGCTATGAAAGCGGATGCTACAAACAAGTACTACATTCTTTTGGCCGCTGAAGCTTACAAAGCCACCTCTGATTTTAAAAAGGCAGCTGAGCTTTACTCCCGAATGATTGAAACCATTCCTGATACAGAATCATACCTTTTCGATTTGGCGATATTGTATCAATACCAGGGAGAAAGCGAAAAAGCACTGGAAACATACAATCGTGCCGAAGAGATTTTCGGGATGAATGAAATGGTCCTCAGAGAAAAACAGAAAATTTATCTCCGCAACAAAGACTTTGAATCACTACTCGCAGATTGGGATAAATTAATAGCTGAGCATCCTGAAAATGACCGTTACACTATTGAATTGTGCGAGTTTTTGATTTCGCAGCGGATGTTTGATGAGGCAAAGGCCAGGTTGGAAAAAATCAGCAATAGCAAACACGCTGATTTGTTGATGAGCCAATTGTATCTGAGTGAAGGCAAGGTGAGTGAAGCCATGAGCATAGCACAGAGTACCATGAACTCACCCGAAGTAGACTTCAAAGCGAAGTTGCAGCTGCTCAATAACTTTTTGCAGTATGTGATGACTTCTGAGGAATTTGATCAGGTTGCTGAGCTGACCAGAGGACTCACCTATCAATATCCTGAACAGTACGCAGTGCAGGCTTATGCAGGTGATGTGATGTTCCGTTTGGAAAATAAGGAAGAGGCAATCTCATATTATCTCAAAGCCATCAGCCTGGATGCCTCAAACTTTAACGTTTGGCAGAATATCCTCAACATAGAGGCTGAACTGAATCAATATGATAGTGTGGTAGTTCATGCTGAGCAGGCACTGGAATATTTCCCTAATCAAGCTGTGCTTTACTATTTTGCTGGTACTGGGCATTTGGTGAATAAGGATTACAGAAAGTCTATACAGATGCTGGATCAGGGAAAAAAATACACGACTGACCCGAACCTCACTACCATTTTTTATGGACAAATTGGAGATGCATACAATGGCATGAAGAGCCATGAGAAATCGTACAAAGCCTATGACGAGGCTCTAAAAGCCAATCCTGATAACGATCATGTGCTGAATAATTATAGTTATTATTTGAGTATTAGAAATGTAAAAATGGATAAGGCACTGAAAATGTCTACCAAGCTGGTGCAGCAGCATCCTGACAATCCTACCTACCTTGACACACATGGTTGGGTGCTATATGTAATGGAGCGATATGACGAGGCACTGGTGTATCTCAGAAAAGCCGCAAATTTGCAGGAAGATGGGACGGTCATTGAGCACTATGGTGATGTGCTTTTTAAGCTCGGTAAGGTGGAAGATGCCCTGCAGCAATGGAAGCGCGCCTCCAAATACGATGATGTTTCTAAAAATCTAGAAAAGAAAATTGCAGACAAGAAATTATACGAATAAGTCTATCTGGTTGACCGTAATGGTCGTTTTGTTACTGTCAAGTTGTAATAAAAAGTTTGCCAATATTTTTGATAGGAATGGTAAGAACTTGGTGGTAAACGATGTTTCGTTTGACTACCTGTCTTCCAAAGCCAAAATTGATTATAAATCCAAGGAGCAAAATGTATCTGGTACTGCCAATATCCGAATCGCAAGTGACAGTGTGATTTGGGTTTCATTATCGCCTGCTTTGGGGATAGAAGCTGCAAGAGTGATGGTAACGAAGGACTCGATCAGTTTCATAGACAAGATCAACAAAGTTTATGGGATCTATGACTACCTCACCCTCAGTCATCAGTTGGGTTTCAATGTAGGGTATGATTTAATTGAGAATGTGATTGTTGGTAATCTGATCTATCCATATGAAAGAGAAAAAATCCTGAAGAATGCCGAAAGCTATGCTTATGATCAGCAATTTGGACAGTTTTATTTTCAAAACCAGATAGGCGTGAAGTCTATGAAACTGGAAAATATTCAGGTGACTGATACGCTGACTAAAAATACGATTTCAGTAAATTACGGCGATTTCCAATTAGTAGCTGAAGAGATTTTTCCGTTTTTGATCAACGCAAAATTGAATTATGCGGATGAGACTCTGGAGCCGGTGAGAGTGGATATTGAGTACAAACAAACAACCATAGAAGAGAAACCGCTGAGGTTTCCATTTAATATTCCGCAGCGATATGAGCGCAAATAAAGCATTCAGTGTTTTATGTCTTTTACTGACCCTCCTGGGCTCAGGCCAATTATTTGCGCAAAAAACCAAATCTCAGTTAGAACAAGAGAAGCGAGAGAATCTTCGCAAAATTGCTGAAGCTGAGAAAATCCTGAGTGATACTGAGTCGGAGAAGAAAAACTCAATCGGACAGCTGCGGGCACTCAATCAACAGATCCGTGCCAGAGAATCATTGATCAACGGCCTGAATCAGGAAATCAGCCTGCTAAATGGTGAAATTTCGGACCTCAGCATCATTGTAAGCGCGCTACAGGCAGACCTTAAAAACCTGAAAGCTGAATATAGTGCCATGATATACAGTAGCTACAAAGCGAATCACGGCTATTCGAAAATTACTTTTCTGTTTTCATCCAAGACTTTCAATCAGCTGTTTATGAGATTGAAATACCTGGAGCAGTATTCAGAAGCACGTAAAATTCAGGCAAGGGAAATAGAAGAGGTTTCCAATGAACTGGCAGCACAGCGTAGCGAGGTGGAGGAAAAAAGAACAGAGCAAAAAGGCTTGCTCGACCAGCAATTGGCAGAGAATAAAAAACTCCTTCGACTCAAGAGTAAGCAAAGCAAAATAGTGCAGGAGCTGACTCACAAGGAGAAACAGCTCAAGCAAGAACTGGCAGATCGTAAGAAAGCCGTTGAAAGACTGGACAACCTTATTGCAGAGATTGTGCGAAAGGAATTGGAGCGCTCCAAGAATTTATCTTCTACAGCCATTGCCAATGAGGAAGAGATTTCCGGTTTGTTCGAAGCAAGTAAAAATAAGCTCGCATGGCCTGTGGAGACGGGATTCATTTCATCCCAGTTTGGCAAGCATCCTCACCCGGTGATGAAAGGCATCATGCAGGACAACCCTGGTATCGACATTCAGACAGGAACAAATGAAATGGTCAAAAGTGTGTTTGATGGAAAGGTGATCCAGATTGCTTATGTACCGGGGATGTACAACGTGGTGATCATGCAGCATGGTGAGTACTACACGGTATACTCACGTCTGAAGGATGTCATTGTGAAGAAAGGAGCCATGATTCCGAAAGGAGAATCATTGGGTACGGTACATACAGACAATGATGGAGTCTCCGAAGTACACTTCGAAGTATGGAAAAACTACGCCAAGCTCAACCCTGAGCAGTGGTTGGTGAAGAAGTAGAGTCGTTGACTTTTTTTGGGAATCAAAGTGGTAATAATATTATGAATAATGGGTTTCATCCAGTTGAGTATTTTGGTCTTTTTATCAGAAGGTTGATATTTTCTCTTTATTCAAAAATATCACGAAAAGATATCAACTCGTTTCATACATTTATGGCGGAAAGAATGCCATTTTTTGATTTATTAGTTGGTTCAGTAATACTCATTGGACTTACCATTTTGTTAGTATATGCATATGTGCTCCTACAGTTGCTCGGCTCTGCCGGGTGACGGATATTTGGGAAGTCTGTGACTCAAGGTGTTTTAGAGTTGCAAACTAATACAGTAGCTACTGTGATATCACCAATTAAAAGCCTCGAAATGAAGAAGCAATTCAGACTTCCCCGTAAAATCAAAAAGTATTTCAAAAGGAAATGGCTTTTGTACCCTACAGATGAAAAGGGAAATTCCCTGATGGCACAACCGACAAGGAGACAAGCGGACTATGATGCGTTTAAACAAGGAGTCCTCCGTGATATGATTGATCGTAAAGCGGCAAAGGAGCGTAATGAAGCAATGTTTGAGAAGTTGAATACTGAGATTTATGTGTCTGATGAACTATTGAATGAATATGTTAACGAAATATTCCGGGAGGAAATAAGAGTCTTTGCATTTCGTATTTTTTGTAGGGCAAAAAATAGTCAAACAGCCCAGAAATCATATTTCAATTTCATCAATGCCTTTCAATTAATGAAAGATGGTAATGACTCCTATGGCAATATTTGTTGCTTGGCATTGGACAGTGCAGAAGAAAAATTAAGAAAGGAGAATACGATTGGGAAAAATCGTAAGTAAAGGCTGTTGTAGGTGATTTGTAGAACCTGATCAGCCTCTCCACAGTCGCTCGGCTCTGCCGGGTGACAGATAATAAAGAAGTCTGCAAGTGATCGATACTTTTGATGAATCAAAGTGGCTTTTTTCTTACTCAGGAATAAGTTTCAAAAGCTCTTTAAGTTCTTTATCGGTAATAGTAGACTGCTCAGACTTATCGAAAATAGAAAGTAGGAAAACGCTTCCTTTTTCAATCTTGAAACAAGTAATTACCCTGCCACCTCCTGATTTACCTTTACCCTTGGATTTGATGGATATGCGGATTTTGAAACAGTCACTTCCTAGTGGTATGCCTTGGTCAGGTATCTCTTTTAGTTCTTGGATAAGATCGCGAAGTTCATGTTTGAGGGATGGGTATTTTTTGAGAAGTCGTTTTGCCTGCCGTTCAAAAACAGTTATGGATTTTACTTCAAAGCTCATTGAGGAAATCGTCAGCGTTACGAGCCTGCTTTTTACCTTCCTGAATAAGTTTCATCTCCTCAGCAGCCTCCCGAACCTCTTCGAGTAACAAAGCTTTTTCCTCAGTAAGCTGTTTGGTGCGTACATAAGGAAGGCTTTTAAGTACTTCCAATAAGTGTAATGCTTTGTGATCTTTTATGTCGAGTAGTACTTTCATATCTGGTGCGAATAGATGATTCCTGACCTAATTGTAAAGTTAGCCAATTCTTAATATCAGAAATAAAAACAATTGATGCTAGATGTCTTTCCCTTTAGTTGCTCCGACAATCACTCGGCTTTGCCGGGTGACGGATAATTAAGAAGTCTGTGACTTGATGGATTACAGAAATTTCGGTTAAAACGACAAAATATGAATCGCTCGGCAAAGCCAAGCGAGTTGGAAATCCGGTCAAAAAATCATTAGCTCCTATAATTTTTTCTTACACGAATCATTTTTTTACTGCGCCTGTTTTATCCCTATCTTTGCAGTCAGTTTTAAAACATTGAAAATATGAATACGGTATTAGCATTTGGTATGCCTGGAGGATGGGAATTGATCGTGATCATTTTGTTCGTGATCATCTTTTTCGGGGCTAAGAAAATCCCTGAAATCGCACGAGGAATGGGAAAAGGCATCCGCGAGTTTAAAGATGCTACCAAAGAGATCAAAAACGAAATTGACGAGGCAGGTAACTCTGACGAAGAAAAGAAAAAATAAGTCGATTTGCTCGTTGATCAACATTCCTATACAGAACTACGAAAACTCCTCCAATTCGGAGAAACTACCTGTGTTCATCTGGTAAATGAATACCTTCAAAACATTCATGCCAAAAACCCAAAGCTCAATGCCCTTCTATCTGTTTATGAACAAGGAGCATTGGATCAAGCGGCTGAGGTAGATCAAAAAATCAAACAAGGTAATGCCGGCAAACTAGCCGGCATGGTTGTTTCTATCAAGGATGTGCTTTGCTACAAAGACCATCCTCTCCAATGCGGTAGTGAGATCTTGGATAATTTTCATTCACAGTTTACAGCTACGGCTGTTCAGCGGCTGTTGGATGAGGATGCCATCATCATTGGCAGGAATAACTGCGATGAATTTGCTATGGGTTCATCCAATGAAAATTCGGCATTTGGAGCGGTAGTGAATGAAGATGGAGAAAACCGGGTTCCCGGAGGCTCTTCTGGAGGTTCGGCGGTAGCTGTGCAGGCCAATATGTGCGCTGTTTCTTTAGGCACAGATACTGGTGGATCGGTACGTCAGCCAGCTTCATTTACGGGAATCGTGGGATTGAAACCTACCTATTCCCGGATATCCAGACACGGGCTTGCTGCATATGCCAGCACATTTGACTGTGTGGGAGTGTTGGCTAAGAATGTGGAGGACGTAGCGCTGGTAATGGAAGTAATAGCTGGTGCCGATGAGTATGATAGTACTGTGTCCCAGCAACCTGTTCCGACCTACAGTCAGCAATTGAATGCAGAGCCTAAATCCAGTTTAGTTTATTTCAAGGAAGTACTTGAGGGAGAAGGGTTGCAGCCAGAGGTGAAAGAAGCCTTTGTAAGCAAACTGGAAGAATTGAAAAAAGCCGGGCATCAGGTGACAGAAATGTCTTTCCCGCTTTTGGATTATGCACTATCTACCTATTACATCCTCACTATGGCAGAGGCCAGTTCCAATCTGAGTAGATATGACGGAGTACGCTACGGGTATCGATCTGAGAATGCTAACAATTTGGAATCCATGTATAAAAAATCTCGTGCTGAAGGATTTGGTGAAGAAGTGAAGAAAAGGATTTTGGTAGGTACAGCAGTGCTCTCAGCAAGCTATCATGATGCGTATTATTTGAAAGCTCAGAAAGCGAGAAGATTGATCCAGGATGGTTTGAATGAAATTTTGAATGATCATGATTTCATTTTGATGCCTACAGCACCTACTACTGCTTTCGAGATTGGTTCCAAAACGGATAATCAAATGGAAATGTATTTGGCAGACTTATTTACTGTGCCAGCATCTGTTGCAGGAGTCCCAGCGATTTCTGTACCAATGGGTCGAGATCAGGAGGGCATGTCCATTGGGTTACAGATTCTTTCCAAGCCGTTTTCTGAAGATAAATTATTGAGCTTCTCTCATTCCCTTTTGGATCAATAATCCAATAGATTTACCGTTATGAAATGTATGCGAACAGTTCTATTCGTCATATTTATGTGGTCTGTTTCATTGGCTTCAGCCCAAGGTGTTGCAGATTATGATTACATCCCGGATTACACTTTTGAAGAAGTGGAAGACAGGATTAGTTGTATAGAATCAGAAATTCCACTTCATTTCAATGAAAAAGTCAAAGGTTTTGTCGATTACTTCACCATCCGAGACCGGCCATATACCAGACAAATTCTCAATAAAACGAGTCTTTATTTTCCGCTTTTCGAAAGTGTGTTCGAAAAATACGGATTGCCTGATGAGTTGAAGTACCTGGCAGTAGTAGAGTCTGGCTTGCGAGCCAATGCCATTTCTCATGCCAATGCAGTTGGTCTGTGGCAGTTCGTATCCGGGACTGGCAGGATGTATGGGTTATCCAATGATTGGTATCTGGATGAGCGCATGGATCCATATGAAGCCACTGATGCTGCAGCTAGACATTTACGAGATTTGTATGATATGTTCGACGATTGGGAGCTGGCACTTGCTGCTTACAATTGTGGGCCGGGAAATGTGCGGAAGGCCATTCGCAGAAGTGGGTATAAAAAGTCTTTTTGGGAGATTTATAGATACCTTCCTCGAGAGACACGCTCATACGTGCCGCAATTTGTGGCGGTTTGCTATGCCCTCAACTATGCACCTGAGCATAACCTTTTTCCAGACAATCTTTCATTCACTCCGGAATTTGATACTGTGATGGTAAGCCAGTATTTTCATCTGGAAACCTTTGCCAATCAGTTGAATGTTTGTTTGGATGATTTATTGGCACTGAACCCAAACATTAAGCGGGGTGCCATACCAGAAGGGACTAAGAATTTTCCTTTGAAAGTTCCTTTACAGTTGAAGAAGAAAATTGAAGAGAACAGAATCGTGCTCTATGATACTGTGGGAAAGGTAGGCCGTGAGCAGCTAGACTATCTGGCCAGAAATACTCCTGGTAGTACATATGGTCGTATCAAGCAGGTTTATAGAGTAAGAAGTGGGGATGTACTTGGCACGATAGCACAGAAATATCATGTGAGAATTTCAGACCTTCGTGCATGGAATAATCTTAATGGAAACCTGATTAGAGTTGGTCAATATTTGAAAATTTGGGTGTTACCTACTTACAGCAGTAGTACAAAAGACCTGTATGCCAGTAATGCTCGCACTAAGAGTTCGGTTTCGTATGAGGGTAAGTCAATTTACAATGTGAGGCCGGGCGATACCCTCTGGGAAATTGCTAAAGATCATCAGTTTTCTATTGAGAAATTGAAACAAATGAATAACCTGCAGTCCAATACCATAAAGCCAGGTCAGCGATTGATTATTTCAGATTAAACCCAAAATCAACGATAAGATGAAAGTATTAAAATTGATTTTTGTAATAGCCATTTTTGCCTACGGGTGCCAATCTACTACAGACAAGGTCAGAGATGATTTTATGCCTTTGGCCAGAGGAGAAGCAGATGAAATCATATTGGTGATAGATTCAGCGCATTGGGCAGGCCAGCTGGGAGACGAAGTGAAAGGTGTCTATCAGCAATACATGAAAATTCTCAATCAGGATGAATATGAATTTTCTCTTAATCGAATCAATCCACTGAAATTCAATTCTGTATTTCGAAATGCCAAGAACCTGATTTTTGTGATGACGCTGGATTCAAAGACTCGTGCCAGCAAGTCCATCAGAGAGTATTTCGCAGATCAGAGTTTGAAAATGATACAGCGTGATTCTTCAATATACTATACAGTAAGAAGAGATGAGTTTGCCAAAGGTCAGGTAGTGCTTTATTTGTTTGGTCAGAATGAAGATCAGCTTGCCGCTAAAATTCATGAGAATCAGGAAGGCTTAAGAGAGCTATTTGCCTCAGAGGTTACAAAACGCACCAAGGAAGATGTGATGGCCAAAACAAAGGAAAACCTGATGAAATCCATCACAGAAAATCATGGATATGAAATTGCAGTGCCTTTCGGGTACGATGCAGCAAAAGACATTAAAGACTTTATATGGCTTAGAAAAATTGACGCACAGTCGGAGTACAATGTATTCGTCTATGAAGGGCCGTTCAATGACCCGGACTTTTATCAGGATATCGAAGGACTCAGAGACGAAGTGACCAGCACCTATCTGAGAGATTCGCAAAAACCTTCCTTATTTATAGAGCGTCAAGAGATCGTGCCAGCATATACCAAGCGGATTACATTTAATGACAAATTTGCTGTAGAAGCCCGGGGACTTTGGAAGGTCAGTGACAATTCGGCTGGAGGACCATACGTAAGCTACACTTTCGTGGATGAACCAAATCAGAAAATCTACTATATCGAAGGATATGTCTATAATCCCGGCGGCAAGAAGAAAAAATTGATTAGAGAAGTGGATGCGATATTGAATTCGTTTAAAACACCATCCGAACTCAAACCAACTGAGTCAACAAAATAAAATTACTCGAACATTTTAACCCCTTAACCTAATGTGTGCTAAAATCAGGAAGAATGAGGCATTGGATTTCCACGAATCCAAACCAGCCGGCAAAATTGAAGTGACACCCACTAAGCCACTTAGTAGCCAGCATGATTTGGCACTGGCCTATTCGCCCGGAGTGGCTGAGCCATGTAAGGAGATAGCGGAGACACAAGAGTCCGTATACAAATACACAGCAAAGGGAAATCTGGTAGGTGTAATTTCCAACGGAACAGCCGTTCTTGGATTAGGGAATATTGGCCCTGAAGCATCCAAACCGGTGATGGAAGGAAAGGGAGTCTTATTTAAGAAATTTGCAGGTATCGATGTGTTCGACATTGAAATTGCAGAGAATGATCCTGATAAGTTTATCGAAATTGTAAAGAGTCTTGAGCCAACTTTTGGGGGCATCAACCTGGAAGACATCAAAGCACCGGAGAGCTTCAAGATAGAGCAGGTGCTTCGCAAGGAAATGAAAATTCCTGTGATGCATGATGATCAGCATGGTACGGCGATTATCTCCTCAGCAGCTCTGATCAATGCACTGGAAATCATCGGGAAGAAAATAGAAGAAATCAAAATCGTGGTTTCAGGAGCAGGAGCGGCGGCTATTGCGTGCTCTGACTTATACCTCTCCTTGGGTGCCCGTAGAGAAAATATCGTGATGACTGATAGCAAAGGTGTCATCAAAAAATCTCGTCAGAATCTGGACGAAACCAAAGCCCGATATGCCACACATAGAGAGGATGTCAGTACCCTGGAGGAGGCATTGGTAGGAGCCGACATGCTACTAGGACTATCCATTGGAAATATTCTGGAGCCGGAAGTGCTCAAGCAAATGGCGGATAATCCGATTGTGTTTGCACTGGCCAATCCCGATCCGGAGATTGCCTATGAGCTCGCGATGGACACCAGAGATGACATCATCATGGCTACAGGTAGATCTGATCATCCTAATCAAGTGAATAATGTGCTGGGATTCCCATACATATTCAGAGGAGCATTGGATGTAAGAGCCACAGCTATTAATGAAGAAATGAAGCTGGCGGCTGTAAAAGCTATTGCAGATTTGGCTAAGGAAACTGTGCCAGAAATGGTGCTAAAAGCATACGCTCAGACTTCAATCAAATTTGGGAAGGAGTATCTGATTCCTAAACCATTAGATCCACGACTCATTACCGCCATATCA
Source organism: Bacteroidia bacterium (assembly GCA_030425425.1). Classification (GTDB taxonomy): domain Bacteria; phylum Bacteroidota; class Bacteroidia; order Cytophagales; family Cyclobacteriaceae; genus Marinoscillum. Next base: position 58,270 of record JAUIAO010000003.1, read on the forward strand.
CCTGCCGTGGCAAAAGCAGCGATCGAAACTGGTGTAGCTCGATCTGCTATTGAAGATTGGGAGAAATATGAGGAGGAACTACAAGAAAGAATCGGTATTGATCACCGACTAATCTCCAGAATCGTTCATCGTGCACGGAGGGACCCCAAAAGAGTAGTTTTTGCAGAAGCTGATGATTTGAATATTCTGAAAGCCGCTCAGATGGCACAAGATGAGGGAGTTGCTATTCCAATCCTGCTGGGCAATGAAGGAAAAATAAAAACACTGATTCAGGAAAATGAATTGGATGGATTACTCAATTGTAAAATCATTGATCCTCTGATGGAGGAGCAAATGGTGAATCAATACGCGGAAGAATTTTTTAATCTGAGAAAACGAAAAGGTGTAACTGTAAAAGCTGCTAAAATCACTATGAACCGAAGCAGAAATCACTTTGGTTGCATGATGGTAAGATTAGGAGAGGCAGACGCATTTATTTCAGGCTTGTCCAATGATTACCCAAAAACTATTTTACCTGCGCTTCAGATTATTGGGGTAGAAGAAGGAGTGAATCGGGTAGCTGGGATGTATATCATCAGCAACAACAAAGGCAATTATTTCTTTTCTGACACTACGGTCAATGTGAACCCAACAGCTGAAGAGCTAGTGGATATCACTGGTTTGACGGCACGAGTGGTGAGATTTTTCGATACTGAGCCTTCTATCGCAATGTTATCGTATTCTAATTTTGGTTCTGCCAGAGGGGATTCACAAGATAAAGTAGCCAAGGCAGTGAGTTTAGTGAAAGAAAAATGGCCTGATCTGGTAGTGGATGGGGAGATTCAGGCAAATGTCGCTTTGAACAAAGAGCTACTTCAGGAAAATTATCCTTTCAGTGAGTTGGCTCAGAACCCCGTAAATACACTAATTTTCCCGGATCTAAATTCAGGAAACATTGCTTATAAATTATTGATGGAGATTGGCGGTGCAGAAGCGATTGGTCCTGTTTTGATGGGAATGAATAAATCAGTGCATGTATTGCAGGTAGGTAGTAGTGTGAGAGATATCTTCAATATGGTTGCGATAGCCGTAGTAGATGCACAATTGATGGATCAAAAATCATCCGGGAAATGATCAATTATTTGAGTGGAAAACTGGTCGTCAAAGATCCGACCTATTTAGTAATAGATGTGAATGGTGTAGGATATGAAGCCAAGATCAGCTTGGCGACTTATTCAGCTATAAAAGAATTGGAGCAGGCGAAGATTCTAACACACTTTCATGTAAAAGAAGACGCACATACCTTGTTCGGTTTTGCGGAAGAATCTGAGAAAAAGAGATTTCGTGATTTGATTTCAATTTCTGGTGTAGGGCCAAGTACTGGTTTGATGATTTTGTCATCTTTGTCGCCCGAAGAGCTTCAGCGAGCTATTGTAAGTGAGGATGTAAAAACCATCCAATCCGTCAAAGGTATTGGCCTCAAAACTGCTCAGCGGATAGTGTTGGAGCTGAAGGATAAAATGAAGAAAGAAGGTTTGCTGGACAAAGCGGTAGAATTAGTGGCTATTCCAGACAATAGTTTGAGGACTGAGGCGTTATCGGCACTAATGACTTTGGGAATCGGCAAGCCTGCCGCAGAAAAAAGTATAGATTTAATTTTGAAACAGCACGGACAGCAGATCAAGCTGGAAGAGTTGATTAAACTTGCGCTGAAGAGAAACTAAGGATTTTTTGATTGAAGAGGACAGCATTCATACAGGTAGCTTTAGGGGTGATTGTGATTTGTGTCTTGGCATTGAAGCCAGAGGCAAGGCACTCGTCTTATGCCTATACTTTTCAGCAAGACACCACTCAGCAAGATACCACCAAGTCCGATACGCTTCAGCTGCCATATAGCCCTACAAAACAACCAACTTACACGCCTACTTATCGCTTTGGAGATCCGTTTTCCAATAGGATGAGTTCGTCTCCTTTATTACTTGCAGATCCTTCTGCTATTGATCTTCAGGTAGATTTCGATTCTTCGGTGAGCTATTCGGTTTATGAGCGTATTGGAGATGTCAATTTCCGGCCGGTCACTACCATGTCATTCGAAGAATACGACACATATAATGATAGGCAGATCACAAAAGAATATTTCAAAGAAGTATCCGGAGGGTTGGAAGGAGAAAGTGCAGTGAGCGGCCGCAGCCTGATCCCTCGGCTGTATATTAGCCCGGTGTTCGATCGGCTATTCGGTGGTAGCTATGTAGATATCCAGCCGAATGGATTCGTCAATCTGGACTTTGGAGGAAGATGGCAGAGAGTGGACAATCCTGCGATTCCTATTAGGCAGCAGCGAAATGGTGGATTTAATTTTGATCAACAAATTTCTCTCAATCTGGTCGGTAAAATAGGTGAGAAACTGGCTGTTACTGCCAATTTTGATAATAACAACTCTTTTGATTTTCAGAATAACCTCAAAGTAGAATACACAGGCTATGAAGAGGATATCGTCAAGAAAATAGAAATTGGGAATGTTAGCATGCCTGTTTCCAATAGCTTAATGACAGGTGCCCAATCTCTATTTGGAGTTAAGACTCAATTGCAATTCGGTCGATTATTTTTGACAGGTGTGGCTTCTCGACAGCAAGGACAGAGTGAAGTGCTTACCATAGGTGGTGATGGCGCAGGGAGCACAGAGTTCTCTATTCAGGCATCGGATTATGATGAAAACAGGCACTTTTGGCTTGGACATTTTTTTAGGGATAATTATGAAAAGTGGTTATCGATTCTTCCACAGATTAACTCAGGAGTGGCGATCAACCGAATAGAGGTTTATGTAGTCAACCGAAACAATGATACCAAATCAACCAGAGAAGTGTTGGCCTTGATGGACCTTGGTGAAGGTAGTCGGGTTTACAGTCCCGCAATTGGGGACAAGCAATCTGGCATGCCTACTGATAATGGTGCCAATGGCCTTTACAATTCCATTAAAGGCATGTCTCGGTTGAATAGTGATGTAAAGGGTGAGCTGGAATCAAGGTTTGGTACAGAATTTAAGGATGGTACAGATTATGTGAAAATGGGTACTGCCCGGAAGCTTGATAATGATGAATATATCATTGATGAGCAACTAGGCTATATCAGCTTACTTCGTAATCTTTCCAATGATGAATTTTTAGCAGTTTCCTTCGAATACAGCTACAATGGACAGGTATATAAAGTCGGGGAATTAACCACAGATTACCAGCAATACGGAGATGATGAAGTCATCATTATGAAGATGCTGAGACCTAACAAAATCAACTCATCCGTACCTACGTGGGACCTGATGATGAAGAATATTTATAACCTCCGAGCAAGTCAGGTTCAGAAAGAAGGCTTCACTCTTCGTGTTCATTATCGGGATGACGCGTCGGGTATTGACAACCCTTCCTTGCATGAGGGTAGACGTACGAAAGACCAGCCCCTAATCGAATTATTGGGAATGGATCAGCTGAATATGAATGGAGACCGCCAGCGTGATGGGAATTTTGACTTCATTCCGGGAGTAACAATTGACACACGCAATGCCAGGGTTATCTTTCCTGTCCGTGAACCATTTGGAGCGACATTAGAAAAGTATTTTGATGATGATGAGAGATCACTCAAAGAGAAATATGTGTTCGATACCCTTTATCGATCTACCAAAGCTATTGCTGAAAGAGAGCTATCTAAAAATAAATTTTTCATACAAGGAAAATATAATTCTTCCGGATCTTCCAGTAAATACACCTTGCCAGGGATTAATATTTCGGAAGGGTCTGTAGTGGTTACAGCGGGGGGAACACCACTTACGGAGGGCCTGGATTATTCAGTCAATTATAACCTTGGAGAAGTGACCATTATCAATGATCAGATTCTGCAATCGGGAAAAACGATCAATATAGCTTACGAAAAAGCAGATCTTTTCAATTTTCAATCACGCTGGCTATATGGTGTGCGGGCAGATTATCAATTTAATGACAATTTCAATATTGGAGCTACTTTGCTGAAGCTCAATGAACGTCCGGGTGGAATTTCCAGATACACGATCGGCGATGAACCTACCAGCAATTCCAAATATGGATTTGACATCAACTGGCAGGATGAAGTGCCGTTCCTAACTAAAGCGATGGACTTTTTGCCACTGGTGAGTACAAAGGAAACCTCTACGGTATCGTTTCAGGGTGAGTTCGCTCAGATGAAACCAGGTACTTCCAATCTGGTAAATGGTCAGGGAACTTCATATATAGACGATTTTGAAAATGCGGTCATTCCGATCAATTTGAGTGGATGGACGGGATGGAAGCTGGCATCCACGCCAGAAACAAATGATCGTAGGTTTGATTTGTCCTCTCAAACAGGTTCTGCCTTGGGAGAAAATTACAGAAGAGCTAAAATTTCGTGGTACTCCGTAGATCAATCTGTTTTTTATCGATCAGGAGGGAATAACAAGCCATCCAATATTGAAGATGATGATCTGAAAAACCATTACGTTCGTCCAGTATTGCCACAAGAGATTTTCAGACAAAGAACCAGAGATGTGATCATCGTTCCGGAGAATATATTTGATATCGCATATTATCCGAGTGAGCGCGGGCAGTATAATTATAACCCTAATCTTGACCGACAGGGAAGGTTGAGTGAACCAGAGCAGAACTATGGAGGTATTACCAGAGCAATCACCAATGAAATTGACTTTTATAAGACCAACGTTCAGTATTTGGAATTTTGGATGATGGATCCTTTTATTGATGGTGAAAGAGGAAGGTCCAAGGCTTTTGAAGCCGGCGGTTATCCACCACTCAGCAACAATGATGGAGGAGAATTGATTTTTAATCTAGGAAGTGTATCTGAAGACATAGTCCCTGATGGTGCTCACGCCTTTGAGAGTGGTCTGCCATCGGATGGTGAATTAGCAAAAGCCAGGGATACACAGGCTTGGGGATACGTACCGGATGAGCCTTTCCTCACCAATAACTTTGCCGATAGGGGAGGCGGGTTGGCTAATCAGGATGTAGGTCTTGAAGGTCTTAGTGATGAGAATGAATTAACCTATTTTGAAAACTCATTTATCAATCAGCTTAGTGGCGTATCGCCAGATGCATTGGATCAGATTAGAAATGACCCCTCGGCTGATAATTTCAACTATTTCTTAGGCCCTGAAATGGACCAGCGGGATATGCAGATCATCGAAAGGTATAAAAACTGGAATGGTCTGGATGGAAACTCCAACCCTAATTTTAATAATGGCCAACCGCAATCTTCTACTGTATATCCCGATAATGAAGATGTGAACAATGACCAAACGCTCAGCGATGTAGAGGAATACTACGAATACAAGCTGAGTTTGCGACCGGGAGAATTAGAAATCGGTAAAAACTATATTGTAGACGCGATCTCGGACCAAACAGGAGAGGCTACCTGGTATTTGTTTAGAATCCCGATTCGTAACCCCGATGCATACACAGCTTATGGAGGTATAGAAGGATTCCAAAACATCAAATATGTAAGAATGTATGCTACCAATTTTAGTGAACCGGTGATTTTCCGTATGGCGAAACTGCAATTGGTTGGTGCGCAGTGGTGGAAATATGACCAAAGTTCTCTGCTAGAATCTGGCCTCTATGAGATTCCTGAAGAATACGATACAGACCTTACGGTCTCTGTGGTGAGCATAGAGGAGAATAGTGAAGGCACTGATGGTAAAACGCCGTATGTGCTGCCTCCTGGTATAGATCGGGATCAGGATAATACCACCATTGTCAATAGACAAATAAACGAACAGTCTCTTCAGGTCTGTGTAGATGAGTTGGAGGATCAGAATGCCAAAGCTGTTTGGAAGGAATTGAGCCCTTCGATGAGTTTGATCAACTACGGAAGAATGCAGATGTTTTTCCATGGAGAGGCCTATAATGATGATGTGGTAGCAGATGATGAAGTGACTGCATTCTTGAGATTTGGAACTGATCCGAGTAGCCAATACTATGAAATCGAAGTTCCTCTGAAAATTACCCCTAAAGGATTAACTGAGACTGGAAACGCACTAAAAAGAGCGGTTTGGCCTTTGGAAAATGAGCTTGATATTTCCTTAAATGAACTTCTCGGACTCAAGGCGGAAAGAAATAGAAATGATATAGACGTACAAATACCTTATACCCAGCCTTCAAATGATGGCAAATATCAATTAACTGTTAAAGGAAATCCTGATATGAGTACGATTATGTATTACATGATTGGTGTGAGGAACCCTAAATCTGCCGATGGATCAACCAAGTCTGTCTGTATCTGGGCCAATGAACTTCGGGTGACGGATTTTGATACTAGAAAAGGGTGGGCCGCCAATGCCCTGATGAGCGTAAAATTAGCTGATGTAGCCAAAATCTCAGCTTCCACCAATTATACATCTATTGGTTTCGGTGGACTTCAGTCTACCATTCAGCAGCGTTCACAAGAAGAATCCATTTCATATGATGTTTCAGCGCAAGTTAGTATTGATAAGTTCTTACTACCCGAAAAGACGGGGCTGAAAATCCCAATGTATGTGAGCATGGAGAAGTCCCGCGTCAAACCACAATATGATCCTTTAGATCCAGATACCCCTCTGGAAGCTTCGCTGGAGGCTATGGACTCAGATGAAGAACGGTCTAAATATCGTAGGTTAGTGGAGGATAGATCAGAAAGGAGAAGTTTGAACTTCACCAACGTTCACAAGCAAAAGGTGAATAAAGAAGCCACACCACACTTCTTTGATATTTCTAACTTTAGTTTTTCTTATGCATATAGCGACGTTCACTCATCCAGTGTGAATATGCAGCAGTATATCCAAAAGTCAGTGAATGGGGGAGTTTCTTACAACTATTCATTTCCCAACTTTAGTATTGAGCCATTCAAAAATGTAGAGTTTTTAAGCAGTCCATATTTTAAACTAATCAAAGACATCAATTTTGCTCCTTTGCCACAGAGCGTTTCAGCAAGGGGTGACCTCAATCGGAATTTCCGAATGACACAGCTATATAATCAGGATTTAACAATCGACGGTGTAGACCCATATTTTGAAAAGCTTTTTACATTTAACCGTAATTATTCGCTGAGGTGGAGTCCTTTCAAAAGTCTCAGTCTTGATTTTAACGCAAAGGCCAATGCGGTCATCGATGAAATAGACAGTATTACGCCGGTCTCCGGAGATATAGATACTCAGGCAGAGCGTGAGTACATCTGGAATGAGATCAAGAATCTTGGAAGGATGAAAAATTATAATCATGGCGTCTCAGCTACTTATAAAACACCGCTCGATAAGTTCCCGGTTACGGATTGGTTGAGTGCAGATATACGTTTTTCAACAGATTATATGTGGACAGCTGGTTCTTTGGTATCTGATCCAGATTTGTTTTTTGGCAATACAATTGAGAATAAGCGAGACCAACAGCTCTCTGGTAGGATTGACATGCTCAAACTATACAATAAGGTAAAATTCCTAAAGCAGATCAACAGTCCGCCAAGAAAGAAGAAAGGGGATGAGGATGAGTCATCCTTTAACCCGGCCCATGCCTTTTTACGTCTCTTAATGTCACTGAGAAATATCAATGTGACTTATAATATTCGTGAAGCCACTACACTGACTGGGTTTGATAAAAGTGCCTATATGTTTGGATTAGATAGTGGATTCAATGCACCTGGATGGCAATTTGCATTTCTGGGGAGTCAGGATGCTGGAATTCGTAATCGTGCTGCTGAAAATGGTTGGCTGATTGAAAACCCGAGTCTTACAGCTCCATTCAGGCAGACCTATTCAGAAGACTTAGGTTTCAAGGCATCATTCGAGCCATTAAAAGATTTTAAAATCCAATTAGATGCTAAGAGAACCAATACCTCGAGCTATTCTGAGATATTTCGCTATGACACTTTGGTGAGTGATTTTTCCTCACTTACTCCTACTAGAAAAGGAAGCTATTCGATATCTTTTATGACGATTCAGACAGCCTTTGAAAAACAAGGTGCAGGGTATTCTTCTGATGCTTTCACTTCTTTTGTACGCAATATTGAGGAGGTACGTGTGCGTCAAAATACCCTGAATACCGAACCTGGGTTCTATGATTCGTTATCTCAGGATGTATTAGTTCCTGCCTTCATAGCAGCTTACACCGGACAGAGTGCTGGTACCATTTCATTATCACCTTTTCCCAAAATCCCTATCCCTTCCTGGCGCATAGATTATAATGGGTTGAGCAAAATTCCGGCTTTGGCAGAGATTTTTTCTTCTATCAGTATCTCTCACGGATATCGGTCAGTTTTTAATATCAGTGATTATACCAACAACATTACTGATTATTCAGATTTGACTGGACAGGATTTTGGTGTTACTCTCAATAACAACATCATGAATTATCCAACGGCTACAGATACAACTGAAACGGGCAGATATGCGCCTGTTTATAATCTAAATCAGGTGATGATCTCTGAGCAGTTTGCCCCTCTGATTGGAATTAATATCCGTACTAAAAACAACCTCACCACCAGAATGGAATATAAAAAGGAAAGAAGCTTGTCATTGAATATGGCCAATGCGCAGATTCAGGAGACCACCAGTCAAGACTTTACTTTCGATTTTAGTTATGCAAAAGACGAATTCAAAGTTCCATTCAAAATAAAAGGAAGGATAGTGACTTTGGAAAATCAGGTAACCATGCGGCTGAGTATGACGCTTCGCGATGCACTCAGTATTCAGCGAAAACTAGAAGGAGAGAGTAAACCTGTGAATGGTCAGACCAATTTACAGATCAGGCCATCAATGACTTATAAACTGAGTCAAAGCCTTGATTTGACAGCTTATTTCGATAGGAGTGTGAGTGAGCCTAAAATCAGTGGTTTTAAAACTGCCAACACACAATTCGGTGTGCAGCTAAGATTTGCTCTTGCCCAATAGCGCGAAGAAAAGGTAATTCTCTATTTTTGGCATCCGAAAATAACACCATGAATCAAAATCATTTTAGAATATGATTGTTGTTCTGAAAATGATAATTGCTGGTGTAGCCGACTTAATTGAATAGAAGAAACAACATTATTAAAAATTATATTCATGAATATTCCTGAAAATCTAATGTACACCGAAGACCATGAGTGGGTCAGAATAGAAGGTGATGAAGCATATGTTGGGATCACAGATTTTGCTCAGGGAGAGCTTGGTGATATCGTATATGTAGAAATCGAAACGGAAGGCGAGACCATAGAATCTGGAGAAGTTTTCGGCACTGTAGAAGCTGTAAAAACAGTTTCTGATCTTTTCATGCCTGTGTCAGGTGAGGTGCTGGAGGTAAATCCTAAGCTTGCAGATGAGCCAGAATTGATCAATTCCGATCCTTATGGAGAAGGCTGGATGGTAAAGCTTAAGATTACCGACAAAGGAGATAAGTTACTCACCGTTGATGCTTACACTGAGTTGATTGGAGGGTAATTAGTGATCTGGCTTTTTAGGATCCTGGCCGGTATTTGGACACTTTTTATGTCCTATCTTTTGTTGATTCCTGGCAATCAATTGAAAAAATACTGGGTATTCAAAAATCAGGATAAGATCGCTCACTTTTCAGTATTTCTGATTTGGGCCGCATTGGTCACACTTGCTCTGGAATTGGAACAACACACCAAAAATATCTACTGGAAGGTAGTAGCAGGAGCCTTTTTTTTCGGGGGAGCTGTAGAGTTGGCGCAAATGTTCATACCACAGAGAAAAGCGGATCTTTTTGACATGTTGATGAACGTGAGTGGAGCGTTAGTAGGTTATTTTATTGCTGAATATTTCAAAAAGGAACTATTCGGTACCGAAAAAAAGTTGGATAAGTAATATATTTGAAATTCTAAGGAGACTAAAACAAAATACATATGATTAAGATCGTTATTGTGTTTTTTGTGGTATTGGTAGCCCTCGTGATTGGCTTGAAATTTTTGCTAGACTCTTATGCAAAGAATAAAGCTAAAACCGCAACTGCTGATAGTTTAACAAAAAAATACGAACATTCAGATTTGGATAAGTTCTCAAGACTTTTTCTCAATCTCGGAATGGTATTCACCTTAGCCTTTGTGATTTGGGCATTCAATTACAAAGAATATGATGATACCGGACTTCTTGACCTTGGACAGGTCGAAGATGACTTTGAAGACATTATGGAGATTCCTCCTACAGAGCAGCCACCTCCCCCACCACCAAAAATTCAACTTCCTGAGATCATAGAGGTTCCTGATGAAGAGGAAATCGAAGAAGAGATCGAAGTGGAACTTGACGTGGAAGTAACTGAAGAAACGGTGATTGAAGATATCGTTTTCGAAGAAGCACCAGAGGAAGAAGTGGTTGAGGAAGTATTCACTATTGTAGAGGATCAGCCGGAATTTCCAGGTGGTATGCCAGCATTCTACAAATATGTAGCTGACAATATGGACTACCCATCTCAGGCCAGAAGAATGGGAATTGAAGGTAGAGTATATGTGCAGTTTGTTGTAGACAAAGATGGTACTGTAACTGAAGTAAAAGCAGTAAAAGGTATCGGTGCTGGATGTGATGAGGAAGCAGAAAGAGTACTGCGTACATCACCTAAGTTCAAACCAGGTAAGCAACGTGGTAGAGCTGTGAAAGTAAGAATGGTACTTCCTATCATCTTCAAACTCAGCAACTAATAAAGTAGGATTTAAACAATCGACTGATATACAAAAGCCTTTTCTCGATTCGGGAAGAGGCTTTTTCATTTTTGTTTGATGGAAATAAAAAAGAGCATTGGATTGTCCATCCAATGCTCTTAATAATTTTAGGGATTGTATAGACTACATTATCAGTCCATGTTTTTCTCCAACCGAGGTTGCTTCCTCGTAACCCGCATCATGATGACGAAAGATACCCATAGCCGGGTCATTGTGAAGAACTCTCTTTAGACATTTTTCTGCCCGGCTTGATCCATCGGCGAGTACAACCATTCCTGCATGCTGAGAATACCCCATACCAACACCACCACCGTGATGGAACGAAATCCACGTAGCTCCGCCTGAGGCATTGGACATGAGGTTGAGTAGTGGCCAATCAGAAACGGCATCACTGCCGTCTTTCATGCCTTCAGTTTCTCTATTTGGGCTGGCAACAGATCCGGTATCCAGATGATCTCTGCCAATAACGATTGGAGCTTTCACTTTTCCTGTTTTTACCAAATCATTGAAAATCAGTCCTGCTTTTTCTCTTTCTCCCATGCCCAGCCAGCAAATTCTGCTTGGCAATCCCTGGAAAGCAATTTTTTCCCTGGCTTCCTTGAGCCATTTAATCAAATGTGTATTCTCAGGGAAAGCCTCTATCAAGGCCTGGTCGGTAGTGTAAATATCTTCTGGGTCTCCTGACAATGCAGCCCATCTAAATGGGCCCTTGCCTTCACAGAAAAGTGGCCTGATGTACTCAGGAACAAAACCATTAAAGTCAAAAGCGTTCTTCTCGCCACCTTGTACAGCAAACTCTCTAAGGTTATTGCCATAATCAAAAGTGATGGAGCCCTTTTTCTGCATTTCCAGCATAAAGCCAACATGTCGTGCCATGCTTTTTAGAGAATGCTCTTTATACTCCACTGGGTCGAATGCCCTTAGTTTATCAGCTTCATCGAGTGTATATCCATTAGGAACATATCCATAAACAGGGTCGTGTGCTGAAGTTTGGTCTGTCAGAATTTCCGGAATGATGTCGTCCTGAAGTAAGTTTTCCAACATATCACCAATGTCACTCACTAGTCCTATAGAAATATTTTCGCCCTTTTCCTTTGCTTCGAGCGCCCAATCTCTCGCTTCTTCATAGCTATAAGTCATTTTGTCGATGTAGCGAGTTTGCAAACGTTTTTCGATCCTTTTGGGATCAATATCAGCTCCGAGAAAGGTGGCTCCCGCCATGGTCGCTGCTAGTGGCTGAGCTCCGCCCATACCCCCAAGTCCTCCAGAAACCAATAGTTTGTGTTTGAGTGAGCCATTGAAGTGCTGTTTGCCGCATTCAGCAAAAGTTTCATATGTTCCCTGAAGAATACCCTGAGAACCGATATAGATCCAACTGCCAGCAGTCATTTGCCCGTACATCATTAAGCCGCGAGATTTTAATTCTTCGAAATGCTCCCAGGTAGCCCAAGCCGGTACGAGGTTGGAATTGGCAATCAATACTCGCGGTGCTTCCGGGTGAGTACGCACTACACCCACTGGTTTTCCAGATTGTACTAATAAACTTTGGTCATTTTCCAGGTTGAGTAATGTTTCAATGATTTTTTCCAATGATTCCCTGTTTCTTGCTGCCTGACCTGTACCACCGTAGACCACTAAGCCGTCGGGGTTTTCTGCAACTTCTGCATTCAGATTGTTTAGAAGCATCCGAAGTGGGGCTTCTGTCTGCCAACTTTTAGCGTTGAGATCAGTTCCTGTTGGGGCGAAATAGTTGGGGTGATTCGCGTATTTTTCAAGAAATTGAGAATAATTCATAAAGGGTACCTTTTAAGTTAACGTTGTTTTCGGTTGCAGTTTCGTAAGCTGCATTGATGAGTGATCTGTTGATGATCAATTCGTGTGCCTTTTTAATGTCATGTGCAAACACTCGATCTTCCTCGGCATGATCTATGTTATTTCGGATGATTTCATGACATGCGTCTAATATTTTGCTTGATTTAATAGGTTTCCTATAGTCAAAAGCTTGTGCCGCGCAAATCAATTCTACAGCCAGAATGTTTTCCAGATTGTCAATCACCTGGTTGAGTTTTCGTCCACTTATAGATCCCATACTCACATGATCTTCCTGACCTAATGAAGTAGGGATGCTGTCGGCACTGGCAGGAAAGCACAAAGACTTATTTTCACTTACCAGTGCCGCTGAGGTATACTGCGGAATCATGAATCCTGAATTGATTCCGGTGTTTTTCATGAGCAGTTTTGGCAGTCCTTCTATTCCTCCTTCTAGTAATAAATATGTCCTACGATCAGAAATATTGCCTACTTCAGCTGCTGCAAGGGTGGCGTAATCCAGAGGCAAGGCCAGTGGTTGTCCATGAAAATTACCTCCGCTAATAGTATCCGAATTACTGAATATAATGGGATTGTCTGTTACGCTATTGAGCTCAGTGGTGACCATTTCTTTCAAATGGAGCCACGCATTACGTGAAGATCCATGCACCTGTGGCATGCATCTGATGGAGTAGGGATCTTGCACTCGTCCGCAGTTGTGATGTGACTCCACCATTTCGGAGTTTTTGAGCAAGGTTCGCAATCGATAAGCTACATGCTTTGATCCATCATAAGGTCTCAATTCGTGTAATTCTTCCCGAAAAGGGGAGGAAGATCCTAAAATTCCTTCCAGAGACATAGCACCAATAATATCTGCCAGCTCCAGGCAATTGTGCAATCGCTCCAAGCCTCTGACAGCATAGGATAGGATAAATTGAGTACCGTTAATGAGCGCCAGTCCTTCTTTTGGGCCAAGATCAATAGGTTGAATGTTGAATTTCTGGAGTACGTCAGAAGATTCAAAAACTTGTCCTTGAAAATAAACCTGTCCTAGACCAATCAACGGAAGGAACAAATGTGCCAGAGGAGCAAGATCACCTGAAGCACCTACAGACCCTTGATTAGGCACTACTGGAATCACATCGTTTTCCAGATGCCATAAGATTCTCTGGAGTGTTGTAAAAGCAATTCCAGAATGACCAAAGCTCAAAGCATGAATTTTGGTAACAAGCATCAACTTCGCTACTTCAAGTGGTACATGATTCCCGACTCCTACGCTGTGACTTCTGAGAATATTCTCCTGAAGTTTTTTAGTCTCTTCCTTAGAGATTATAGTGGTACAAAGTGGGCCAAATCCTGTGTTGATCCCATATACCACCTGATCGCCTTCTACAATTTCAGCTACATCCTGATGGCTTTTGTTAATTTTTTGAGTGGTCGAATCTGAGAATGTACCTGAACGGGTACCTCTTGCCAGCTCCAGAGCGATGCCCGGAGTGAGCTTGTCCTGACCGAAATGAAAGGGGTGCTTCATATTCGTTTTCAAGTTGTTGACACATGGTCAATTCAAAAAGAGTGATTACCAACTTGATCCTGCCTCAATTTTGGATTTTTGTTCCAGATATTTTTGGTAGAAATCCTGGTAATCTGTTTGGGTTGTTATTGTTGCTAATTTTTGCAGTCCATCCTTGGCGTAAGATTGTAAACCTATTTCAAGTGCCGTAAGTATGAACTGCTTGTGCAAAGCTACACTTTTGTTGTTGATGTTGATGCTGCTCACGAGTACATCGTATGCTGCTGTATGGTCAATCTGAGAAATGATCTTGCAGGCAGTTAAAACCACTGGTTCGTTAAGGGCATTTTTACCAGCAAATTTGGATAGCTTCTGGATTCTTGCGGCCGTATCCAATTCATTCATTGCTTCAGCAAGTGGGTGGTCTCCCGCAATCTGTCCATCATGTTGAATTGCCATCAAAAAGTCAGTTTCTTCAAAAGCCTTCTTTGGTAAAAAAGAATTAAAAACCGCTCTCATTTCTTGCAACCGTTCGAAGGACTCAGATTTTATCAGTTCGTTCGAGACTTTTTGCCAAAGCGATTCGATATACCCTGTATCATTGGTTTGTGCTAAAAGAGCATGGATTTCACTGGATTGATATTCTGTGTATTTATAATATAGTCTAAAGAGTTGTTTGTCTATGGATAGCCCTTCGCGCTGATCGAGTAGATAAATATCTTCTTTCAACCGGGAGAAACCTGAATCAAGGGATACCAAATAATTCGCCCAGCTTTTCGCGGCATCAAATTGTCCCAGTTCCAGCAAACTGGCAAGCAAGTTGGTAAAAGAATCTTGATGTCCCCGATCTGCTGCTTTCTGAAAAAAATCCCTAGCCAGGTCAGGAGCATGCTGAGACAAGGCAATGAGCCCCATTTGGTTATAATACTCACCGGTCTTGAAACGGGGAGCTTCTGACGTCAGATAGTCGAGCTCCATCAATGCATCATTGATATTTCCTGTCTTATAATCATTCAAAATCAGCGCATTTTTACCTGAGTAGTACATACTCTGATCAATGGCACTGCCAAAAGTTTGATTAATAAAATCAGATATTGACGGTTCATCAAAATACCAAGTGGAGTTGATCAAGTATGCCAGTCGATGCATCGGGTAAGATGGATTCAAGGCACTGGTGTCAAATTGTATATCGGCAGAAGCCTGAAAATTGATTAGGTTAGAAAGGACATTTGCCTTAACTGCCAGATTTCCCTTTTGATAATCTTCTTTGGCAACAGCCGAATCCGGCTGAACTACCTTCCAAAGGTTGACAAGAGAAGCATCTGACCATTCGGTATCTGGTTCAGTAATGGCCAGGGTATTTACTGCATCATCTAGTTTTCCTATTTCAGCATATGCCAGACCCAGATTGTTATTTAGTTTGTTATTGCCCGGAAAATCTACCAAACCCTCTTCCAGAGCTATTCTAGTCATGGTAGACTCACCCTGTAGTGCATAAGTACCACTATAGTTGATAAAGGACTGTGCAGAAGGGTATCTCCGAGAAGCTCTCTTGAATCGGTAGTTGGCTTCTTTAATGTTACCATCCTGCAAAGCTTTATACCCTATTTTGTAATTGGCATAATGGTTGTCATAGCCATAGATCAAGGCCTCCGTGTAGTATTTTTCTGCCAAAGGGAATTGTTCCAATTGTTCATATTGATCACCTTGGTAATTGTAATGTCCTGCTTTGAAAAGTTTGAAGGCTTCCTTATCTGCCAAAAAGAAAAAAGCCGCTATTGCCACCAATCCTCCTATCCGAGCGGTTACATAAGGAAATGGTCCTGACCGATAGACAATTTTATACACCTGCAGGCCTTCACCCAGTGGTGCAATGAAATTCCAGAAAACATATAGGAAAAACATCGTTCCGAATCCCACATGTGCATACATGATAAAGTAATGCAGCCCTTCATACACCGAATCATTTCCTCTTTCTACAGCCTCGGACAAGAAAGAGAAAACAATTATTCCAAGGGCGGATAAAAGCAGTCTGGCCTGGGTTACAGTCAGTAGGTTTTCATATAGTTCTTTTTTAAATTTAATAGACCAAACAGCGATGGCACTACTCAAAATCAGAAGCCCATATGGGTCAAAATAGGGCACTTCAATTCTCCAAAAACTTCCTTTCACCCCATAATGGGCTATGATTACAGCTAGATAGATCAGAGATAATGCCGAAAAGTGAATATGGTTGTTGCGGCCGCCTTTAGATTTTGTGACCAGGTACAGAATTGCAAAAATCACTTCCTCAGCAACGATGAATAGGTAAATCAGACTTATCGCTACAAATCCAAAAAAGCTTCCACTGACAAATTGATCATGTAATAGGACCTTGTCTACACCTGAAAATAGAATGACAAGCGCAGAGATAATCGAGAAAATGAGGGTTCTCCATACCAGCTTAAGCTCTGTAGCAAATGCATGAAAAAGATATCCCGGGATCACGAAAGCGACCATCAATAGGATAATGGAAGTGTTTCCTGACATTCTGAAAAGCCCTATTTCTAGAAGGTGAATATTCATCAGGAAAAAGATGAATAGCCCCATGACTCCTATGAACCAAAATCGCGGAAGATAGCTCACTACTGCTAGCAGTAATGAAAAACCAAGAATGCTGAAAAGTGTGAAGGTGATGTTTGTTGATAGGTTTCTCTGAATGGGGCCGGCTGAAAAAGTTTCGGCAAGCTCATATCGGTCGGCTTTGAAGGCAAAATCAAAGGGACCTTTTTTGAATGGCAATGTGTAGAAGCTATCAGACTCTGCGGTGGTGGTGACATGCCAGTCGATGCTGGTGTCATATCCTTTTATATAAAAAATAATGAATACAAGTAGCAATGCGCCAAATAGACCAGTGGCTACTTTCTGAATAATTGATTGATGATCCATTGAGGGTTATTCGATCACTTTTGGTACGCGAAAATAGTCTTCGTTTTTCTTAGGTGCAGATTGTAAAGCACGCTGGTGATCCAGATGCTCACCCACTTCATCAGCTCTGAAAGCATTGATTTCGAAAGACATGTTGGTCAATGGCTCCACACCTTCCGTGTCCAGTTCGTCTAGTTTGGCAACCCAGGTCAGTACTTCTTCCAGGTCTTTGATATATCCGTCTGCTTTTGACGGGTCAATTTCCAGACGAGCAAGATGAGCAATCTTTTGAAGAGTTTGATGGTCTATTTTCACTGTAATTTAGGATTCAATAGTGTACAGCAATATTAATCAACTGCCTTCACTTTGTCAGGATGGTAACGGAGAAGTTCGGATTGTATCGCTTCGTAAGTGTCCACTTTCAAGCGCTGAGTTTCAGATTCTTCCGCTGATCTGGGCCAGATTGGCTCCAAAACTTTGATGATCAAATCATGTCTGTGAATTCTGATTGGACTCCTGTCTGGAATGATCAGAAAATTATTTGGATAAACTACAGGTACGATAGGGATCTGAAATTCTATAGCCAGCTTAAATGCTCCATCTTTAAAATTGACCATATAGGGCAAGTCTTCTTCTTTTACGAGCATTCCTCCTTCCGGGTAAATCGAAAGATTAAATCCTTTTAGAAGCTCTTCTTTGGCGAGTCTCAGGCTATCTCCTCTACTTCTGGCACTTGCTCTATTCACAGAAATGTGCATTTTCCTAAAGAAATATCCGAAAATGGGAATCTTACCTACAGAGCTCTTTCCAATGAACTTACCATGATGGAGCAGGTAAAACGCAGCGATATCTATGTAAGAAAAATGATTGGCACAGAATATATACTGCTGATTTTTCTCGAGATATTCATTTCCTTCGATCTGTACCTTGAACAAGGCAAGTTTGAAGTATGTCCTGGCCCATGCCATGTGCACTTTGAGTGCTGCCTTGTGCCATTTTGGGTTGGTACTGAGTAGGTTAATGACAGGAACAAAGACTATAGAAATCAAGAAAAAAATAAATGATGCATAAATGGTATAGGCCATCGAATTGAAATTGAGTTTATTTACCGGTGGTTTGAAAATATTTTGATGAAACTGTAATAAATTCAAAAATAATCAGACTAAAAGATCGAAAACTAAAACACTGCAAAATTGGAATTACTTCGCGTAGAAAACATTAGTAAAAATTACAGTGGACATCAAGCTCTCAACGATGTGAGCTTGTCGATTCCGAAAGGTAGCATTTTTGGGTTGCTGGGCCCTAATGGTGCTGGTAAAACTACTTTGATCCGAATTATCACTAAAATCATTGAACAGGATTCGGGAAAGGCATTTCTTAATGATTCTGAAATCACTCCTGAATTAGTGCGTAAAATTGGCTACTTGCCAGAAGAACGTGGGCTTTACAAAAAAATGAAAGTAGGCGAGCAGCTACTTTATATTGCAAGATTAAAGGGGCTATCTCGTGCCGATGCTGTATCAAAAATCAAGGAATGGCTCAAGCGACTCGAGCTTACACCGTGGCACAGCAAAAATATTGAAGACTTGTCGAAGGGTATGGCGCAGAAGGTGCAATTCATCGCCACAGTTTTGCATAAGCCTGATTTGATCATATTGGATGAGCCATTTTCTGGTTTTGATCCTGTAAATGCCAATCTCATCAAAGATGAAATCCTTCGACTCAGAGATCAGGGTGCGACGGTGATTTTCTCTACACATAGAATGGAATCTGTAGAAGAACTTTGCGATCATATCGCATTGATCAATAAATCAGAGAAAATACTGGATGGCAAGAAAATAGATATCAAGAATGAATTCAAGGATAGTACATTCATCATTACTCATGAAGGAAGCCTGCCACCATCTACAGATTTTGAGTTTATCAGCTCGTCTATCACCGAAACAGGATTGACCGAATCGATAGTGAAAGATAGGACCGAAGGAGGTCCAAATAATCTTGTGAAATCATTGATCGAAAAGGTGGAGATTCATTCGTTTGTGGAGAAAATCCCGTCTGTCAATGAGATTTTCATCCGTCAGGTGCAGGGCGAAACTGTGGTACTATAGGCAGTTTACCATTTTCAAAATACACAGCTCCACAGAATGCACATTCTGAAAATGACGAAGGAGTACGACCAAAAACTTGATCAACCAGCAACAACTAACTAAAAATCTAACAAAATGAACAATATAGGTTTAATCATCGCCCGAGAGTACTTGACAAGAGTCAAGAAAAGGTCATTCATCATCATGACACTTCTTACTCCACTTTTAATAGGTGCGATGTTCTTTTTTATTGGTTGGTCTGCGACCAGAGAAGCAGATACTCAGACGATTCTTGTGATAGACGAAAGTGAGTTTTTCGTTGATGTTTTCGAGAGTGACAATGAGGCAATTTTCATCTTTGCAGATACCAACCTTGATGATGCCAAAACGAATGTACAGAATGGTGATTTTGATGGATTACTTTATATCCCATCTTTGGATATAAACACTCCGGAAGGTGTCACTTACTATGCACCCAATAATCCAAGTATCAGTATGGTGCGCAAACTTGCTAAGAAGATCGAGCGAGAAATTGAAAACATTAAGCTTACCAAATCAGGAATTGAAAAAGAGGTACTTGATAACTTAAAGGCCGATGTGAGCATCGCTACTATAAATCTGACAGAAGGAGGTGGCGAAAAGGAAACTAACTCGTTTGGAGCGACAGGTATTGGCTGGGCTTCAGGGTTCATTATTTATATGTTCATCTTCGTATATGGAGCCATGTGTATGAGGGGTGTAGTAGAAGAGAAAACAAGTCGGATTATTGAGGTAATTATCGCATCGGTCAAGCCATTCCAGTTGATGCTGGGAAAAGTGTTGGGTATTGCAAGTGTAGGCTTGACCCAATTTGTTTTGTGGATCATACTGGGGATAGGCATCAGTACTGCAGTGGGTACCTTCATGGGAGGAGACGCAAAGTCCATGGCTGAAGTCCAACAGCAGCAGATGGAGCAAATGGATATACCTGTGAGTGAAGAAGAGGTTGCCAAGCAGGAAGCACAGAATGCCGTTTTTTCTGACATCACCAATGCGCTATCCTCAGTCAATATACCTTTAGTGATCGTGAGTTTTTTGTTTTACTTTCTGGCAGGTTATCTGCTTTATGGAGCTTTATTTGCAGCGATAGGCTCGGCTGTGGATAGCGATGCAGATGCGCAGCAGTTCATGTTTCCAGTCACTATTCCGCTCATTTTGGCAATGGTTTCCCTCAATGGAGTAATCAATGACCCGAACGGCTCACTGGCATTTTGGATGAGCATGATTCCATTTACTTCTCCGGTGATCATGATGATGCGTGTACCTTTTGGTGTGCCGATCTGGGAGCTGGTGTTGTCTATGGTATTGATGATCGGCGGGTTTGTGTTTACCATCTGGGTGGCCAGCAGGATTTATAGAATCGGTATCCTGATGCACGGCACTAAAGTAAACTACAAGGTGCTTGCCAAATGGTTTATGCAGAAGAATTAGTGTCTAATTGTTTATAGTCTGTCGGAAATAACTCCGGCAATGGCAGAGCTACTATCAATTACATCAATGTGTAAAAAATCACAAATAAAGTAATGGGTCAAGTTGTTGTAGACTGGCTGGGGCAACTTGATAGTTTAAAGCGATATAATGGAGGACAGAAATTATTGAAGAAAGTGGGTTTTGTAGTGTTTGGTCTGGAACTAGAGAAGTATTTATCCGACACTTATAGACCGAGAATAGTTCTTTATAGCCTGCTGGATAGTTCCAATAATACATTGATACCAGTTGTTGATCAAACTCTTAAAAATCATAAAGGTCTTGATGTTACAATAAGGTACTCGCAACATTCTGATTTATATTTAGGTGCTTGCAAGGGTTTACATCAGCAATCGAATTTAAGCTTTAGCGAGACACAAAGTACGCAGGAAATTATTGAGGCAATACTGATATATATTGATCTGAATTTGTTGGGGAGTCCTTATTTTTCTTGTTTGGCTGTTATGCAATTATCTAGAACATTGGATGATCAAAGTTTAAAAGAGAAATATTTTAATCAAGCGCTGGAAAAGTTAAAACGCGTGCCTGAAGATATAATCGAAATTCAAACTAATGGATTAAACCATTTTATAGAAAGAATTAGAAACCAGAGTAAAGATGAATTGGTAGCAGAAGTAACTAAGTGTGTTGAAAAGTATAAGTTGACAAGCATCTTATAGGGAAGTTAAGTCCAGTCGTTAGGTCACTGTATTCTTCGTGAATGAAAAAATGAAGAGCTGGTGCACGTGTTTCACGTGTGCTGGGTAAAAACATAATCAGATATGGGTATGTTACTAGAGAAACCTTGTTTGCCCATGATTATGAAGGTAAAGCTGAGGATTGATATGGTTCTAAAATGGAAAGAATTGATTACTTTGAGTAAAAAGTGAAATAGGCTTATGAATATAGAAGCTAGAAAACTGCGAATAATTAAAGCATTTAGTTCTTTGGATGATATTGTTAAAATCAACCAAATAGAGTCACTTTTACTTCCAAAAAGTACCTTACAGGAGCGGAATTCTATGCTGGAAACTCTAAGTGGTTCTTGGACAGTCGAAGAGGCAGATGAGATCAAAAAAGAGATAGAAGAAGGCTGTGAAAAAATTGATGAAGGTGAGTGGTAGGTATTTATTGGACACCAATGTAATAGTTGATTTTTTCAAAGGAGATCAGGCAATTAGACTAAATTTAGGACAGGGGGAATTCTTTATTCCTTCTATCGTAATTGGAGAATTGTACTATGGGGCATATGCTTCGGGATTAGTTACCAAAAGAGAAAAACGCTTAAATGAGCTATCAAGTTTTCTAAGTATTTTTCCAGTACTAGAAGTAGGTGAAAAGACAGCTAATCATTACGGGTTTATAAAATCACAACTCAAATCAATGGGTAAGCCAATTCCCGAAAATGATATTTGGATAGCTGCTATGGCTATAGAAAATGGGCTCCCCTTGGTCACCAGAGACCATCATTTTACCAACTTACCTGAATTGATTATTGAAAAATGGTAGCCATGTGAAGCATCGCTGGCTATTGGATATGATAAATTGAGAAGTTAACGTGGTGGGACCAGTAGTAATGAAGGGGAATGTGGTCTGCTGACAGAAAAATTCAATTCTGATATCCAATAAAATCTGATTTGTTCCTGCTAAAACACAATTTTGTCTACTCTCACCCTTTTCTCCAATTAATCCCCAGAATATTAGTATAATTAAGGCCTTTAATTGGATAAAACCAGAAGATGTCCACATCTAACCGATTTCAAAAACTCATTTTAGGCGATAATAATGCGATCTCTGAGATTGATCGTTCACGGATCATGTTTTTGGCTCGGACAATCGTTGTGATCGTATTGATCTCGCTCTTCTTTCTGGCTTATGACATCTATCTTGGCTATCCGGGAAGTTTATTTGTCTACATTCCTTTTATCCTTGTTTTCGGCTATGCCTTGTTTTTATTAAAGAAGTTTCAATACGACACAGGCAGACTTGTCTTTCTGTTCTCACTGAATTTCTTTGTTTACATTGTCATGTCCAGTATCCCCGAAGATCCTATGTCAGCGATCTTTTATGTTGCTATCATGGTAGTGGAATACGTAGTGCTCGGTCATGAGAAAAAGTACTGGCTATTTACGTTGCTCGGGCTCACCTTTATCTTGTATCTGCTTGATGCTTTCAGTGGGTTTTCGCTGTTGCCGATCCGTAGTTATGACGAAACTACGCTCCAGGTCAATAAGGTAGTTGATTTTGTGATAGCAGTATTGGGTATATTATTGAGCATCAAGTTGTTAATTGATTACATGCAGTATATCATAGCCGAGCGAAGTAAGGACAATGAAGAGTTGAAGCAGGTCAATATCGAGTTGGACAAATACTCCTATACGATCACTCATGATCTGAAAGGATCGATTTTTTCTATGCTGCGATTAGTAGAACTACCAGCGCTAAACCATGAAAATTATCATGAGCATGTGAGTATCATGAAAGAAAGTCTCCAAAGCCTTTTGGATTTGATTGAGGAAGTAACCGAGCAGGCACGAAATCGGAATCTGGAAATTGAGAAGGAAAATTTTAACATTCATCAATTAGTAAAGCAAAACTGGGAACTGGTGAAATATGCCCCGGAATCACATAAGGTTGATTTGATTCTTGACATCCCACGAGATTTGGAAATAAAATCAGATAAAAGAAGAATGGGCGGTATTCTCAATAATCTGATAACCAATGCTATCCGCTATCACGATCCGTCCAAGGATCACCAATTCGTTCGATTGTCAGGTAGTCGGAATAATGACGCATTTAGTCTGACTGTAGAAGACAATGGACATGGGATAGAGAAGGAACACCAACATAGGGTTTTTGATATGTTTTACCGGGCTTCTAATATTTTAGGGGGTTCTGGTTTAGGTCTTTTCATCGTGAAGGAATCTGTCGAGAAGCTTTCTGGTAGCATTGAGTTGGAATCTAAGCTCGGTAAAGGGACCATTTTTAAAATCGAAATTCCAGTAGAAAACTGATTATTGCAGGAGAGTATTGGTGATTACATTCCAATATATTTTTTATTAATTCCGAATCTTTTGTTTTTCTAAGTCAACCCTCACATAATCTGCAATCTAGATGTTTTTAGAGCAGCCAATGAAAATTTCGTAAAACCCTACCAACCATTGACTTTATATTATCGAATTGTAAATAAGTGTTATTTTTACGTTTATTTATAATTAAAGCCTAAAGTTGGAAGTTCTTCGTTTTTTCTTACTGATCTATTTGGTCATCTATTCATCTATTGCCTCAGGCCAGTTGTACATCAATGAATTTGTTGCCAGTAATTCCTCAGAATATGTGGATCCAGATTTTGGAGACGATTCTGATTGGGTAGAAATCTACAATTCCGGTTCGTCATCCATCAATCTGAAAGGATATTACTTGACTGATAATCTGGGTAAACCAGATAAATGGCAAATCAGCAGTGATCTGGAGATTGGGCCGGGAAATTATGCTGTGATTTGGGCAGATGACAGGGATCAGGGTATTCACACAAGTTTTAAGCTGTCATTGGAAGGTGAGGAGATTGGGTTGTTTGATCCTGATCTTAACCAATTGGACTCAATAGTCTATCCCCACCAAAGAGCAAACGTATCAATGGGGCGGAGTGTTGATCTTACAGAGTGGCTGTATTTTGAATCACCAACACCAGAAGCAGCGAATACAACACAGGGTTACCCGGATTTCACCAAAAATAAGCCTCATTTTAGTGTATTGGGGAAAATGTTTGCTGACCCTTTCACTTTAGTCATTACCGCTGATACAGGTAAAGAAATCAGATATACACTTGACGGATCAGAGCCGAGTTCGGAATCCGCGGTGTATTTAGATCCCATGCAAATCACGAATACTTCTATAGTCAGAGCTCGTGTATTTAATGATGGCATGTTGCCAGGACCAGTGGTGACACATTCCTATTTTTATGATGATCACTTTACAGATCGTCAGCTTCCTATTATATCTATTGCTGCCAATCCGGATGATTTCTGGGATGCAGATCAGGGGATTTATGTGCAGGATTTTAAGCCAGATTGGGAAATAGCAGTCAATGTGGAGCTTTTTGAAAACAATGGTAGTGATCGAGCAGGATTCAACGAAGGAGCAGGGATCAAGGTAAATGGTCTGTATTCCTGGCAGCTGCCACAGAAAATGCTGGGTGTATACTTCCGTGGCAGATATGGATCGGGCAGCTTGGATTACCCGCTGTTCTATGATCGCAATAGGAGCAGTTTTGAGTCATTTGCACTTAGAGCTTCTGGAAGTGATTGGAGCTATACATTGTTCAGAGATATCCTTGGGCAGGCTATTACGGAAGGGAACATGAATATTGAGCATCAGGGAGAGCGACCAAGCATTGTTTATGTAAATGGACAATATATGGGTATCCATAATATCCGGTCCAAAGTGGATGGAGACTTTATAATCGGAAATTTTGGGCTGGAATCTGGAACCTTCGATATGGTGGAGAATGAGGATTATGCAGAGGCTGGTGATCTGGAGGCGTATCAGCAGCTTGTGGCACTTTACTCAAAAGATTTGTCTGTTCAGGCAAATTATGATGCAGTGGCTCAAGTGATGGATATTGAGAATTTCACAGATTATGTGATCGCTGAACTCTATGTGAGAAATACCTCTATAGGTCACAATGTGATGGCTTGGAAGCCCAAAGATGGTGGAAAATGGAGGTGGATTCTGATGGATTTGGATCGCGGTTTTTTCAGCCCTCACAGTAATCTGATCGAATATTTCGAGGGGCAGTCAATATGGCCTTTCGAGCAACTTCTGGATAATGATGGTTATCGTCAATATTTTATTGATCGTGTGGTCTATCACATGAACACCACATTTAATGCACAGCGTGTCCATAAGCTCATAGATTTTTATGCAGACAGGATACGTCAGGAATTACCTTACCATATCGATAGATGGCAAGGCACCACATCTGATTATGGAGATGCTTTGCCATCTCTTGAGTATTGGGAAAATGAAGTCAATGAATTAAAAATTTTTGCCAGCCAAAGACCAGGATATATTTTGAATGATCTGATGAATTATGGTGTGGACGATCTTGTGCAGCTTGCTATCAGCAAAGAAGGTGATGTGGGAAACAGACTGTTGGTCAATGATCTACTTCTTGAGGAGGAGTTGAATTCCACATTTCCGGTTAATAGTACTGTTTCACTGACCGCTCTACCTGGTCCAGGGGAAAGATTCGTTGGCTGGAAGAGCCTACAAAATACCTCAATGATTTCAAAAGATTCTGAATGGAAATACCTGGACAATGGTTCTGATCAGGGCACTGCATGGAGATCATTGTCGTACGATGATAGTGACTGGAATAGTGGGCTCGCGGAACTTGGCTATGGAGACAATGACGAAGCGACTGAAGTAGGATTTGGGCCGAATAGTGGTAGTAAATACATCACAACTTATTTCCGGAAAACAATAAACTTAGATGCTGCTGAGGCTAAAGGTGTATCATATACTCTGTCACTATTATACGATGATGGGGCAGTTGCTTATGTTAATGGTATGGAGGTAGCCAGAGTAAACATGCCAAGTGATGCAATCAATTTCGAAACGGAAGCTCTCTCTGCCAAAGGTGGAGATTCTGAAGAAGCATATGTGGCCCTTGATATTGATCCTAATGTATTTGCAGAGGGTGAAAACGTCATTGCTGTTGAGATTCATCAGGCAAGTTCCTCCAGTAGTGATATTAGCTTTAACCTGGAGCTGAGTGGATTGCTGTCAAATAGTGATGCTTATCTCTCCACGGATGAACAGGTAGATGTAGAAATGACAGAGCAGAAAGGGGTCATTGCAGTATTCGAATCTGTGGAGGAGTGTATTTTAGAAGCAGAAATCGGTGCGGACCTGTTGCTGTCTAAAGACTGTAGTCCGTATTTTGTGCCGGAAAATGTAGTAGTTTCAGAAAATGCTGTTTTAACCATTGAGCCAGGGGTGGAGCTAGCTATAGCTGATGGGGTTTCCATCACTGTACATGGACAGATGATTGCCGAGGGAACGGAAAGCGAACCTATTGTTTTAGCTTCAGGAGAGAATGAATTCAATCAGGAATGGGGAGCACTTATTTTTCAAAATTCTGATCAAACATCCTCTTTGAAGTGGGTAGAAATCCGTGATGCTACCAATGGCTATGAAAGGAACATTTTGCCGGCAGCAATTTCAGCCTTCAATGCTGATCTGAATATGGATCATATGACAATCACCGATGTGAATGGTAATCCAATTGCTGCACGATACTCTGCTGTGCAGCTGTCCAATAGCCTTTTGCATTCCAAAATCACTGGTGATCTTATCAATGTGAAGTATGGAGAAGCCACCATCACCAATTGTGAATTCATAGGAAACGAGCAGCCAGATACGGATGCGATCGATCTGGATGATGTAGAAAATGGAGTGGTTCGAAACTGTAAAATTTCTAATCTGCTTGGCAGCAATAGTGACGGAATCGATATCGGAGAAGAAGCCCAAAACATCCATATCGACAGTGTAATTGTTTATAGGATTACTGACAAAGGTCTGTCTGTTGGGCAGCGTTCTTCTGTGCTTTTGACGAACAGTATTTTTCTGAATTGCAACATGGGAGTCGGGATCAAGGATTCTAGTTACATCACCATAGATAAATGTACATTCTATGGTAATTATTACTCGGTTGCCAGCTATGAAAAGAACCTTGGAGATGCTGGAGGCAATGTTTTGATCACCAATAGTATTCTGTCCAATTCGGTTGAGACATCTGTGCTTTCAGACATTCATTCAAAGTCCACAGCCAATTATTCTTTGTCTGATACGGACGAATTGCCAGCAGGTAACTCAAACCTTTTGACTTCCCCGTCATTTAATGACCCAACACATTTTGATTTCACATTGAAAGCTGAATCTTCTGCAAAAAGTGCTGGACAATCCAACGGAAACTCCATTGATCTCGGCGCGCCGTACACATTGGATCATCAGCCACAAGCGATGATAGCCGGGATATTCGTAAATGATGATAATTTGCAATTGCCAGAGTTTCTGAAAATCTATAATCCGGGTAATGAGACTCTTGATCTGAGCGGATATGAGATCACCAGAGGAATTACCAATGTTTTTAGTTCAGGGTTAATGCTTGCGGCCAATGACACCCTTTACCTCACTGAAAATGCGAATGATGAATATTGGGATAATACAGAAAAGAATGTCATACAGTGGGAAAGTGGTAAACTGTCTAATGACGGGGAATCCATCCAGCTAGAAGATGCCAGTGGTATTATTATTGACCATATACGTTATGATCAGGAAACCTGGCCATCAATCGCAGGAAATACCAATATCAAATGGGAGCTGAAAAATGAAAGTCTGGATAACCATCTTCCTGAAAGCTGGGAAGTGATCCCAATGGTTGACGCAGAATTGATCATCACTGGTGTCCAGCTAAAGGTAAATTTATATCCTAATCCTACTACCAATCATTTGGTGATCGATACAAATCAGGATGAACCAGCTGTCATTCTTGATTTAAATGGAAGGGAGATTATGCGTTTCACCCTTCAGGCCAATCAGGTTACCCGCTTAGACGTTTCTGGATTGAATTCGGGAATTTATGTCATAAGGCTACTAGATACCAATCAGGTGTTTCGTTTTATTAAAAAGTAATTCAAAATCGATATTTGTTGGTCTATATTTAGCGTAATGCCATTTAACATGAGTTATTCAAATTAAATTGCTGCGTTTTATTAAGTCATTGTGGCCACACCAAAAGAAAAACCGACCATCAGTCTTTACTCCAATCGATCCAGTTTGAAATGGGTGGTGTTGGTGATTTCTGTGATCATTAGTGCGGGTTCGATCATTTATACAGATCAGCTAGTCAGTGAAATTCGCGAGCGGGAAAAAAAGCAAATAGACCTTTACGCGAGCACATTGGAATACCTGACCAATGAAAGTGAAGCACCCAATACCAATGTGATTTTTATCTTGGAAGAAATCATTGATGCCAATACCACTATACCGGTCATCCTGACCAATGAATATGGGCAACCGGAATATTACAGGAACATCCCAAAAGCAGATAAAATTACGGATGAAAAACACAGGAAAAGGTATCTGCTCAACGAGATCAAAAGCATGAAGGAGGAGCGCGAACCCATCATGGTCACTCTGACGGATAGCAACAATCAGATATATGGATATAAAAATATCTACTATCGCAATTCCTATCTTCTGGTTCAGCTGAAGTACTATCCATACGTACAGCTCTCGATTATTGCTATTTTCGGGGTGATCATCTTTGCAGTATTTAACTATTCTCGTACTGCCGAACAAAACCGGGTTTGGGTGGGGCTGGCAAAGGAAACCGCACATCAGCTGGGCACGCCATTGTCGTCACTGATGGCATGGGTGGAGTATTTCAAAGATACCTTTCCTGACTATGAAGAGATCTTCATGGAGCTGCAAAAAGATGTGGATCGGCTCGACATGATCACTCAGCGCTTTTCCAATATTGGTAGTGTGCCGCAGCTGCTAGAGGGAAATGTCTATGAGATCGTAGATGAGGTGGTGCAGTATCTGAAAGTGAGGATTTCTAAGAAAATTGAAATGTCAGTAGAGTCCTTTCCCAATAAAGAGATACTCGCCAACCTCAATAAATCACTCTTTGCATGGGTGATCGAAAACCTCATTAAAAATGCTGCTGATGCCATGTCTGGCAAAGGTTCTATCCGCATCAAAGTGATGAAAGTAAACGAAGGCCAGGTAGCCGTAGATGTGACCGATACAGGAAAAGGAATTGCTAAAAACAGGATCAAAGATGTTTTCAAGCCGGGGTTTACTACAAAAAAGCGCGGCTGGGGATTGGGACTTACCCTGACCAAAAGAATCATCGAAAACTATCATGGGGGCAAGATTTTCGTGAAGCGCTCCGAACCCAATGTGGGGACTACCTTCAGGATTTTGCTGAAGTTATAATTCTAAATTCTGTGATTCATCAACCTCGATTCTAAGACTTTATGAAGTAACACAAAGAATCAGGTTTATCAGATCATTCATAATGACTTGTCTTGAATTAGGTTTACTTAATTAGACTAAATCAAAACGACTCTGGAACACTCCAATCATTCCAAGATTTTCAAATAATTCATCCCTTTTTTGTAACCCTTTGACAAACAATTAATAAACAGCCTGAGATCGGGTGAAAAAGTTCTATGAATTTTCCGGGTTATCTAAAATTGGGTTAATTTCGCAATCGATTTGAGATTCGCTTATATAATATAAATACTGATAATGGCTAATAAAGGCAAAATCACCCAGGTAATCGGTCCGGTTGTGGACGTTAGTTTTGACGCTGAAGGCTCAAAATTGCCTAACATCTTGGACGCATTAAAAGTCGTAAAACAGGATGGAACTGAGGTAATTCTGGAGGTGCAGCAGCACCTTGGAGAAGATACCGTAAGAACCATCGCGATGGACGCTACAGACGGAATGATGAGGGGAATGGAAGTGGAAGACATGGGTAGCCCAATCCAGATGCCTATCGGTGATGATATCAAAGGTCGTTTGTTCAACGTGGTGGGTAAAGCCATCGACGGTATTGATCAGCCAAAAGGAGATGCTGGTCTTCCGATCCACAGACAAGCACCAAAATTCGAAGATCTTTCTACGTCTACAGAGGTACTTTACACAGGTATCAAAGTGATCGACCTGATCGAGCCTTATGCAAAAGGTGGTAAGATTGGATTGTTCGGTGGTGCTGGTGTAGGTAAGACGGTATTGATCCAGGAATTGATCAACAACATTGCGAAAGCTTACGCTGGTCTATCTGTATTTGCAGGTGTGGGTGAGCGTACCCGTGAAGGAAACGACTTACTTCGAGAAATGATTGAGGCAGGTATCGTAAACTACGGTGAAAACTTCAAGCACTCCATGGAAGAAGGAGGATGGGACTTGTCTAAAGTAACTCCGGAAGACCTTAAAGAATCTAAAGCGACATTCGTATTCGGACAGATGAACGAACCTCCAGGGGCTCGTGCTCGTGTAGCATTGTCTGGTCTGACGATTGCAGAATATTTCCGTGACGGAGATGGCTCAGGACAAGGACGTGATATCCTTTTCTTCGTTGATAACATCTTCCGATTCACACAGGCGGGATCTGAGGTGTCTGCACTTCTTGGTCGTATGCCATCAGCGGTAGGTTACCAGCCTACACTAGCTACTGAGATGGGTGCTATGCAGGAGCGTATTACTTCAACCAAGCATGGATCGATCACTTCCGTACAGGCCGTTTATGTACCTGCGGATGACTTGACTGACCCTGCTCCGGCGACTACTTTCTCTCACCTGGATGCTACTACAGTACTTTCTCGTAAGATTGCTGAGCTTGGTATCTACCCTGCGGTGGATCCATTGGATTCTACTTCAAGAATTCTTTCTTCAGAAATCTTGGGTGACGAGCACTACGACTGTGCACAGCGAGTGAAAGAATTGCTACAGAGATACAAAGAACTTCAGGACATCATCGCCATCCTTGGTATGGACGAATTGTCTGATGAAGATAAGCAAGTGGTACACAGAGCACGAAGAGTACAGCGATTCTTGTCTCAGCCATTCCACGTGGCAGAGCAGTTTACAGGTCTTCAGGGTGTATTGGTAGATATCAAGGATACCATCAAAGGTTTCAACGAAATCATGGATGGTAAATATGACCACCTTCCTGAGGCAGCATTCAACCTGGTAGGAACTATCGAGGATGCTGTAGCGAAAGGTGAAAAACTAATGGCTGAAGCTTAATAGCCAAGGCGTTTTAGATCTTAACGATTAAAAGATGTTTTTAGAAATAGTAACTCCTGACGAAAAAGTATATGAAGGTGAAGTAGTAAGCGCTACTTTCCCGGGTAGTGATGGTTCATTTCAGGTATTGAATAGCCACGCTGCTATGATCTCTACTATCGGCAAAGGAGACGTAAAGCTGATCACTGAGCACGATAAAAAGCGAGAAGAGCTGCACATGGAAGTGAGCGGCGGAGTAGTGGAAGTGCTTAACAATAAAGTGACTTTGCTCGCTGAAAAAGTCCTCAAAGAAGACTAACAAAGATTCTAGTGACTTAGTCACAAAAGTAATTCAAAACCCACTTCGGTAACGGAGTGGGTTTTTTGTTGTGGTTAGGTGATAGCTAGAATGGGTTTATACAACTTAGCATATTCATACTGCTTCGTAATTATTGAATAGGGGAAATGGGGAATTAGTCAAAACACAATTTAAGATTCTATTCTATGGAATTACAATAACACTAGTTCAGGTTCACCATTCCATTCCTTTCCTAAAAGTAAGCGGCCATTAGCCTTTTTACTTCTTTTCACTCCATCCTCACCCCAAGTGCCCCATTGCTTAAAGAAAAATTCTGCTCCTTGTTGATCACATTGTTCTTGAATAGATACTGCCCACGATTTTTTCATTGGTCTGGCTTTGTGACCACTTTCACCTCCAACTATTACCCAATGTATATGATTAAGGTTCAATTCACCTAAATCTTCTAAAAGAGGTTCTAAAGAAAGAAATCTGATTTTCGCATCAATTTGTCTAAGTATATCGATTCTATCTTTAGTTTTTTGATTCTCCACACTCACACCCAGCCAGACATTATCTGGAACTTTTGAATTTTTGAAATACTCTTTCAATCTGTCTTCCCTTTTGGTTAAAATTTGGTAAGTATGTTGTGGTGTTCTTCTAATTATTTCAAAAATTTTATCTAAAAATTCAAAGGGCATTTCTTCATGGAACAAATCACTCATAGAATTCACAAAATACTTCGTTGGCCTTTTTGTTTTGAGAGGAGTTTCAAGTCTTTCAGGCATAATAGTGAAAGAAAATCCATTTTCATACCCAGGGGTACTCATCGCTTTCAATCTTTTAGCCATAGTCTCTGCATAGCAATTTTTACATCCAGCTGACACTTTATTGCATCCTGTGGATGGATTCCACGTAGCCTCGGTCCATTCTATTTTAGTTTTTTTCATCACCTTAGTTATTCTACTCTATAAGAGATAATTCTTTTCTTCTTATAAACATTATCATAGTTAACAAATGGTGATTTATGATCAAAAGATACCTTTCCTGCTTTTTTTAAAGCTATTAGGCAGTCTTTTGCGTGTTGTGATATATGTCCCTCAGAATATGTAAAGTCTAGCAATTCCTTATTTGTTGTAATTTCTTTATTTAAAATTCTATTTTCAACCTCTTTCTTAAAAGAATCTACCTTAGATAATCTTGGAGGATCAAACAACGAGCGCTGATTAATTTGTGCTTCATCATCGATATCAAAATTAGCATCTCCATTTTCACCATTCCTTTTCCAGCCTATACCTAAAAATATATCCACTGCCTTGGGGTGAGATGCTCCGAATATGATCCCGTGAATATTAACTCCTTTTCTTAAGGAGAAGGGAAAAAGTTTTAGTTTAGAATTAATAGGTAGCTTATGACGTATATGTTCGGTAATTGTTCTATGTATTTTCTTGTATCCTTGGGCTTTTGCTTTCTTCATGTCAATATCTAAGTGGAGTTGAAACTCTTCACCTTCACCAAATCTCCAGAAGTAAGACGATGAAACAAAATATAAGAAATCAGTTTGTTTAATTTTTTCCAACTGCAAAAAGTACTTTTCTGATAAAAATTTGATTCCATTTTGGTCAAGGTAAACCAATGCAGGATACTTTTTAATGTCAGGCAATAACTTGGGGAATAGGTTCTCAAAATCTTCGTTAAAGTATCTGATTGATACTTTAGTTTTGAGACTTTTATCTGAATTGAGAAATTTATCGCAAGATGCCTTCAAAAGTTGAAATTTCACTTGATCCTTTTTATTTGGCTCATATTCGTTGAGATAAAGCACAACTTGAACATTTTGCTGAAATAAATTACCCTTATGTTCTTGAATCTTCTTAAGTAGTCTTATCGGGCTACCTTCTACACCTGCCTTGTCGTAACCAGTTCCTGAAAAGAAATCAAAGATATGAATCTCAGATATATAAGGCTGCATGACAAAAGTAGGTATCCAAGCTTGAGCATAATCTTCAAAAATTTCAAGTTTGAAAATAGTAGTTTCATCAAATGGTTCGCTATGTAAGTCTTTATAAGGCATAGGCTTGAATTTTTTTATATAGCTATTTTGTCTTCAGTTATAGGATTAAAAAGTAGCGATGAGTTGTAAACAGTCTTAATCTTTTTCTTAAATATTAACCTTAGGAGGATAGATGAAATATTCATATTTGACTTTGTACGAAGGTTATGTAGTTAATTCAACACCGGTATATTTTATTCTTAGGAAGTTAGTGATCCTTAGTCATATCTACAAACAACGCATTGAGTATTTGCATAGAAAAGTGATTTGTACCTCATGCAGTTATCACCGTCGTGCTGAGCCTATGGTGAAGCACTTCGCGAAAGTTGGTTTCTTGTGGTTCGATAGATTCTTCGCTTGTTTCACAAGCTCTGAATGACGGTTTGGAGGGTTTGCCAAATGAATGCGCAGCATTCAAAATGATAACAGCTTTCAAATAAGTCGCCTTAAATCATCTTCGGGTCAGTGGGGGAAGAGGGGGATGATTTACAGCGATGCTTTGAAAACGCAGCCCGCCGGCTGTGGAGGCAGTAAGGCAATCTGATAATCTAGTGAAGGTTTGTGAGGACACAACCCTTGGCTAAAGATTCACCGGTATTTTCATCGTACTTCGAAAATCCGTGGAATGACGAAAGGAAGAGTGTTCTTCTTTCTTAAGTGAATCTACACTTGAAATACGGGTTGAGAAAAAGACGGCCATCTTTTCGGAAAAGACGGTTATGTTTTTGAAAAAGATGGCCATGTTTTTAAAAAAGACGGCCATCTTTTTGAGGTCTGATAAAGTTGCTGCTGATGGATATGGAATCCGTTGAAGCCGAGAGACTAATAATCCGGTAATAAGGATCATGTGTGAGGTTGCTTTACTGTATGCAAGGCATTGAAATTGATAAAAGCTTGACTGAGGAGCACAACCCCTGACTCAAAAGCACATCGAAAGCCCATGTTGATAGCTCAATTTTTAGTATGATTTCGAATTTGAGCCTTTGTGATCTTCTTGAGTTAAACTGTCAATGCTATCCTCACATTACTGTCCATCAGCGGGACGAATAAACTCGCAGTTCTCTTTGATGGCAGATTCTGCTTTGTCATTTCCCAGATCACGTGCTTTTACAAAGTCTTTGCAGGCATCAAACCTGTTGTTGATATTGAGGTTCATCAAGCCTCTCTGATAAAAGATTTCTGAGTCCTTGGAATATAAAGTGATGGATTCTGTAAAATCATCAATTGCCCCGGTGTAATTCATCATTCCAGATTTGGCATATGCCCTATTGTCAAAAAACACGGCATTTCCCGGGCTAACTTCAATTGCTTTGGTGAAGTAACTGATTGCTGTTTGGAAATCATTTTCCTTAAAATAGCAAAGGCCATAGATGTTCAGTGCATCATCATTTTTCGGGTTGATTTCCAGGAAATTGGAAATATATACTTTGGCACTATCAAACTGACCATCGTAATAGTACGACTTACCCAGGTTCAAAGTGTACATTGGAATCTCACCGTTCAAACCTATCGCTTTACTAAAGTTCTCTATAGCATCATGGTACTGATTGGTTCGATATTGGGCAATTCCCAGCATATTATATGCTTCGGCTCCATTATAGCCGTTTTTTATGGCATTAGAAAAAGAGATTGCCGCTAAGGAATCTTCTCCCATTTGGTGAAGTGAATAAGCATGGTTGTAATGATAGAGCCCTTTTTGGGGGTTTAAAAGCATTAATTTCTGGAAGGTATTGGCAGCACTGTCGTAGTTTTCTGTCAGATAGTGAGCAACTCCAATATTCAACTGAGCCTCTTCAAAAGTAGAGTCTAATTTGTATGCTTGCTGATAGTCATTTAATGCATTTTTATAGTCTCCAAGTTTTGATTTGGCTTCCCCTCTCTTATTCCATGACTTGGGGTATTGGTCGTTGATTTCTATTGACCTACTCAGGTCTGTAATGGCCTCATAGTATTTTCCAAGATTGAGGTAAGCAAAGCCTCGGTTGAAAAAATATACGTAGTTCATTTGGGTCTGAGCAATGGCCTGATTGTAATATCCGATGGCTTGTTCGTAATCTCCCTGTTCAAAATACTGATTGCCAGTTTCATTGAGTTCGCTATGATTTTCTGTGTAGCTGATTTTAGCTATCATTTCTTCGGACATTTCGAACAAGGAGTCGCTTACTTCAGGGTTTAATTCTGCATGATCAATCTTTATGGTTACTTCCTCTGTGAATGACACCTTCTTGATATACATCGGAAATTCAATTTCATCAATGATTTGGTATTGTCCCATGTCCATGATGTCTTCCTTTTTTTCTATTCTGACTATTTGGTCATCTACCACAAAGGCCACCAGAATGGTATCATAGTTTAGTACTAATCGGTATCCGGATTTGCCATTTATGTTCACGGTGTGACACTTCTTTACTTTCATATCACCCGTCAGATCGTTTTCAAGAAAGGATTCGTTTTTTGCGTCGTTATCATTGTCAAGCACTTTTACAGTTACAGCATCTTCTAAGGGATTATACGACCATTCGATCGAGTCATTTCTACCATTGATAAACTTTGATCCCTGAAAACTCAGTTCTATGAATTGCTTTTTCTTTTTGGTGGTGATTTTGGCAGGCATTTCGAATCCTTTCATATTGAAAGTCCCCTTTATAATCATGCTTTCAATCGTAGGCATTTGATTGGACTGCATTACCCGGTCATAAATCTGTTGGCCTTCCATCGTGGATTTTTCTTCCAGAATGATCGCTTCTCCAAATTTTTCCAGTTGATTACTTTTTAATGTTTCCCAATTATTAGCCTCTTTTTCATCCAGATCAGAAAGTTTGTATAATATGAAGGAGGCGAATTGATCACCCGATGTATTATAGACTTGACCTTCCAGCCGGCTGTCAATCAACTCCATGGAATAGTCTGCAGAAATATCCATTTCAATTCCCTGCATGATGCCGATTTCGTTGAATTTCAATTGACTTTTCTTCATGCTACCGCTAATGTAGGAGCCGCTATTGAAGTACTCCGGCCAGATAACTGTGCCCTCAAAAGCCTTTTTATCAGCCTTATCGATCGTGAGTCCCATTTGGAATTTTGTGCCGGAGTTAAACGTATAGGTGCCAACCCATTCTCCCAGATACGAGTCTGGTTTCTGGGCGATAGAAGTAGTGGTGAAGAATGTTAAAAATAGAATTGATATGGAAATTCTGCTGATAGACTTGATCATAGAGATGTAATGAAAAATGTAATCTAATAGTTGAAAAAGGTTGTGTGAAATTATTGCAAATCGCACACTAATCCTACTTTGTCACCCTCAACTTTTTTACCCTCAATCTGGGTGCCTTTCATTCCCTGAATGAAGATTAAAAATTCACACTAGGCATTCATCCTTGCTTGCCTCCGTGACATGTTGTTATGACGAAATTCAACTGATAGCCTTATTGTTTTCAAGGTATGTGAGTGTATGAGAGTTGGTAGCGTAGGTGTTTGAAGAGATGATGTGCGTTGTTGGTGAAAATAGTAGAAAGAGGTAGATTCGTACAGTATTATTTCTCAAGGGACTAAACCCGAAACCCTGAATCGATGAAAACTTTTTTTCTACTGCTCTTCATATCTTTTTCTGCTCAGGCACAATTCGAAAAAGTAGATGAACTTATACAGCAACGTCAATACAGTGATGCGTTTAATATGCTTTTGAAGCTCGATCCTAAAAATGAGGATCCGGAGGCATTAAGAAGAAAAATTGATATCTGTATAGATAATTATATCATGTCTATAGGACATCAGATGTTTGCGCTGAAAAACCTCAAACATGGCGAGGAAGTTGATAAACTCAGAGGACGAGAGGGAAGTTATGACATGTTTTCACTCGATGTGCCTGAATTGTCAGCTCCTTTAATGGATAAATTTCCTAAGAATTATCAACTGAAGTTTGCGGTAGGTAGATATTATCACAGCATGCACCTCAACTGTGGTGATTGTACTATGTCACGGGCAGATTGTATTTCCGAATTTCAAAGACTTTTTGAAGAATGTTATAAGCACGGAGTATATGATTATTTCAGTGCATATGGTATTGCTTATGCTAAAGTGAATAATCAGCAATTCAAAGAAAGTATTCCCTATTTTCTAAAATCCATCGAATTGAATGATGAATACCCGTCGAGTCATTATAATCTGGCGTATGCCTATTTATATATAGATGATCGAGAAAACTGTATTAAATATGCTCAAAATGCATTTGATCGATATGACTATCCTTCCTACAAAGCAGACGCGGCTAAAATGATAGCAACAGCTTACAGTGAGTTGGAGGATCATGATGGTGCATATAAGTATTATTCGATTGCCAATGAAGTCAATCCGGGCGATTACTATGTACTTGCCCCATTGATGAGTTTGAATCTATTTCTGAAAAAAGGAAATATTGAGGAATTGCGAGATGCATTTTTTGAGATAGATCCGGATAACCCGACGATCTATCAGGATCTGATCTATGCATATTATGATTACGGCGATATCAATGATCTTTTAAAATATTTTGAGTCATTGAAGTCAAAATATAAACAGGATCATGCTGTACTTGGAAATCTCTATTTCTTTACTGGCAAGATCAACTCAGAAGAAGGGAACCTACAAAAAGGGAAAGAGTATCTTCAAACCGCGAAAGACGAATTCCTTAAAGTTTATTCAAAAGACCATCAGGTTTTTGGTGTGATTGATCAGCTTTTGGAGCAATTAGATAAATAGTAATTCTCGAGAAATAAATTCAGTTGATAATTATTTTAGTGTCCCTTCAATTGTATCATTATGATAGCAACTGACTAACTACTCATCCTTCAGATACTTCACTGGCTGGATCTGTGCAGCACCGATCGTCTGAAAACTGGTAGTAACGATAGAGATGAGTAGCATGATCAAACCCGCTCCGGCGATGGTGGCTAGGGATACAGTGGTTCTGAGTTCAAAATTCTCCAACCATCGGCTCATCAGATACCACGAGACCGGAGCTGCTATTCCAAATCCAATGAGCATCAGCTTCCCAAAACTCCCTGAAAGTATGAGCCAGATATTGCTGGCTGTGGCGCCCAGTACTTTCCTGATCCCGATTTCTTTGTTTCGCTGTTCTACTATAAACGCCACCAGGCCAATTAGCCCAAGGCAGGCAATGATAATAGCAAGGCCAGCGATACCACGCAGTAAAACGCTAAACCGGATCGTGCTTCGGAAGAGCTCCAGATAATCCTGTGCAACAAACGAGTACTCAAATGGAGCTTTGGCCGATTGCTGGTGCCAGAGGTCTTCAATTTCCGCTAGCAAAGCAGATGTCTGTCCCGCGTTTAGGTTTGTTTTGAGATTGATAGTTAGCTCGGTGGTAGGGTCATGATAGACCGCAGCTTTGTGATCAAAAATCGCAAATGGGTACGACTGACTGCTCATGCTGGTATTGAAATCTTCTATTACTCCGACAATTCTGAATTTGTTGTTCCCATAGATCAGCTCCTCGTTCAATGCAGATTCTGCTGAGCCCAAGCCGAAACTTTTCACCAGGTGTTCATTCACAACCACATTGGAAGAGTCATGGAAGTCTCTCGAAAGTCCTCTTCCTGCTATAACATCGAGATCATAAATATCAATGAAATGCTCATCAGCCATCAGGAAATTCACGGCTAGTTGCTGCTCTTCAGCTCCGGCCATTGAGAAATTGTCAAAGTCGAAAACAATAGGAGGGATATCAGAGCTGGCAGTGACAGCATCAACTTCAGGCAGTTGCAAGAGCTCATTTTTAAATGCCTCCACTGATAGGGAGAGGCGTTCCGTGTTCTCAATTACAATCTTATTGTCTTTATCAAACCCCAAATCAATATTCTTCCAGTGATTCACCTGATCCTTGACCACTAGCGTGCAAGCAATCATGGCTATGGATATGGCAAATTGTGCAGTGACCAGTGTATTCCTTACCTGACTGTTTTTCATGCCATGAGCGATCTTTCCTTTGAGCGTTTTGATAGGCTGAAAAGAAGAAAGGTAAAATGCAGGATAGAGTCCACTAACAACTCCAACAACCAAAGTGATGATAAATAGTACTGCAATGGTCAGAGGAGAAATAAGTAGTGAGATGTTTAGTGCTTTGTCTGTGATTTGGTTGATAACAGGTAAAGCTTGCTGCACCATGAAAATGGCTAGCAGAGCCGAAACGGCTACAAAAAATATGGACTCTGTAAGAAATTGGAAGATGAGCAGTTTTCTTCCAGACCCAATCACTTTACGAATGCCTACTTCTCTGGCTCGTGTAGAAGAGCGAGCGGTAGAAAGGTTGACGAAATTGATGATGGACAAAGCTAGAATCAGTATTCCTGAGAGGAATAAGATGTAGATCGTCTGAATACTGCCTGTTTCGTTTAGACGGCTATATACATTGGTAGATTTCAGGTGAATATCCAATAATGGCTGTATATACAAATCCCATTTTTCACCGGATTCCTTAAACTCTTCATAGCTGATCCCACGATACTTTTGAAGGAAGGATTCGAGATATTTACCGGGTACGGCAGCTACTTTATTTGCTACTACTGCAGGGTCAGCATCTGGTCTCAGTACCCCGAATGTTACAAAAGTGGTCCACATCCAGGAGTCACTCTGACGCTTTACTCTGGGAAAAGAACTCATAGAGAGCAACATGTCATATTGGATGTGAGAATTGGAAGGAACCGCATCTGTCACCCCGGTGATGACGTAGCTTTTTTGCTGACCTACTTCTCCAAGTTGTAATTGTCTGCCCAGTACCTGATCTGTACCGAAATATTTTTCAGCCATGGCTGTTGTTATCACAACACTATTGGGATTGGTCAAAGCAGATTCTGGATTGCCAAATAATAGTGGGAAGGTGAATACCTCCAGAAAATTAGGATCCACAGCCAGAATATCGTCTTGCTCAAAAACTACCAGACGATTTTGGCTCTCTGCTGTTACCAGATAATTGCCGGGTGTATGAACACGTGTCAATGCTTCAAATTCAGGAACTTCACTATTGATCGCATGCATCACAGCAGGTCCGGTG
Source organism: Bacteroidia bacterium (assembly GCA_030425425.1). Lineage (GTDB taxonomy): Bacteria > Bacteroidota > Bacteroidia > Cytophagales > Cyclobacteriaceae > Marinoscillum. The sequence goes on from JAUIAO010000003.1 coordinate 98,968, forward strand.
GAGCCAAAAAGTGCATCATCATCTCCCCAGATAAATGTTTGATTGATGCGATAAATACGATCCGCCTTTTGATGGAATGTATCAAAACTCATTTCATCCATCGAATAAATCCAGATCATCAGGCATGTGGCAAAGCCTATCGACAATCCGAGGATATTGAGAATAGCAAAAAACTTCTGCTTCTTGATGTGACGAATGGTGATGGTCAGGAGGTTCTTAAACATGAAATCGGTATTTGTAGTCTGTTGAGCGAATTGCTTGCCAAAATACCTAAATCATTGATATTCAATGGGTAGTGTTATTTCCATATCCTATTTTTGTACGAATGTGAACGATTGGTGTTCGGGATGTTAGTGGATGTTATTTGTTGCAATCTCGACTTCCCCTAGCTCCAACATTGCATTGATCAGGCAGACTTTTTCATAGTTTTTGATGTCTTCTATCATGATAGGTCTTTCGATGATTGCTCCAGTAGAAATCAGGTACTGTCTTCTGACACCATTCAATAAATAAGTAGTAGGAGTGAACCATTCGAGCCCATCCCAAAAAGCTACATTTGAATAGGAACTATCCGTGATATGTCCATTCTGAGTGATTAGGATATCATCAGCTGATCCTTTTTCCTTAAATAGCCCCACAAGCTTAGACCGGTCTTCATACTTGAAAGAGTAATCAAGTACCGGTGCTTCTACGATCTTGAGTGATTTTACAATTTTGGGTTGGTATGGATGATGTTCTATCTCAAATTCATGCTGATCATAAACAAATCGGACTTTGTGTCTTCCTGTCTCTGAGATCTGAGGTAACTGATCTGAAAGTCGGTGGGGTTGATTGGTTGGGAAATGGTTTTTGAAGACATGCTCCAATCTTCGCTGATGCCAATCAAGTAGCGGATATTCGCCATCTATACAACATATGGACTCAATGAATCGGGACATATACTTTGTCAATTGTTTCCTGGTATTCCTTATCTAAATCGCTAAATGAAGTGATGCCACCCCCGCTTTTGAAGTAAAGCTGATCACCTTCTTTTTCAATAAACCGAATCATCACTCCGGTATCCAGTGTTTCTCCATCAAAATGCCCACAAATCCCTGTATAAAAACCCCTTTCATAGGTTTCCGCTTTCTGTATAATACGGACGGTTTCCGGCTTTGGTGCTCCTGAAATGGATCCTGCGGGTAATAGCTTGTATATGATCGATCCCAGTTTGGAAGGGTAATCATTGGGTAGTTTCCCTACAATTTCTGAACTTACCTGCAGCAGTTTCTTCTCGTGTGTTTTGATTTCAGAAATAAATCGAAACTTGGTCACATTGACTCTCTCTGCTACCTGGCTTAGGTCATTTCTAATGAGATCCACAATGGTCACATGCTCAGCCGTTTCTTTTGGATCATTTAGAATGACATTTTCAGCATCAGGAACTGATGCATCAATGGTACCTTTCATTGGATAACTAAAAATCTGACCATTTTTAATTTTGACGAATGTCTCAGGAGAAAACACAACGAATCGATCTTTAAAGTAAACTTTGTATTTCGCATTACTGAGGTGAAAAATATCTTCAAGGCTGAGGTTGGATTCGATAGGTGTTTTGAAGGTGAGGTTAACCAGATAGGAGTTGCCATAATTGATCTGATCAACGACATATTGATACGAACTTTCAAATTCATCTCGCGATAGAGGGCGTTTTTCAAGTGTAAATGGTTCATTGAGCTGTTGATTATTAGCTCCGATGAAGTCAAATTCTATTTCATTGGGTTGGATTTCAGAAATGGGTTTGATCCATGTTTTTGTGCCCAGAAAATCTGTAAAAAAGAAAAAGGGAACTCTGTCATTCCCCATTTGATTCATCGCGGATATAGCTTGCTTCTTGTCTATCACTTAATCCTTCTTTTTACCCGACATTCTGCCGAAAGTCTTTTTCACAAACCCCCAGAAAAAATCAAACTGTCCAAACAAGAACCCATAAATCAATAAAAACACGAAATATACTGGCAAAATCAATATGTAATAAATGATTGTAAACCAGATGTTTGTTTCTCCATCTTCAGTAAAAAAAGCGACGATTGGCTGCTTGAGGAATAGAACAGTAAACCCAGTACAGGCAAAAACTACCAGGATGATGATCACCTGCCAGCCGCTTTTTAAGTCCCAACGTGTTTTAAGTTTATCGATCCATGCCATTGATTAGGGGGTTAAAATCGTCCCACTTTGGCTTGCAAGATATGGACATTGGCTCTTTCTTCACAGGGTGAACAAAAGCTATTTTGTAGGCATGAAGTGAAATATTTTTATCAGAATTTGGGGTAGGGTAACCGTACTTCAGGTCTCCTTTGATCGGACACTTAATTTTCGCCAGCTGAACCCTGATCTGATGTGGACGCCCGGTTTTCGGTTTTACTTCCAGCAAGGCGTGCCCGCTAATGCTTCCTTGTAATTTGTAAGACAATTCGGCGTACTTGGCATTCCCTTTTTGTTTCGTATGTGCCTTGGCGATGTTTTTTTCAGAATCTTTTGTTAGCCAATGTGTCAGCCGGTCTTCATCCTTTTCAGGCGCACCTTTTACTATTGCCACATAGGTTTTATTAATCTTATCATCATGAAAAAGCTTATTCATCCGCTCCAGAGCTTTGGATGTGCGGGCAAATACACAAACCCCACTCACAGGTCTATCCAGCCGATGGACAGGGTGCAAAAAAGCTTCGCCTGGCTTGTTGTATTTTTTTCTGATGTAAGCCCGTCCCCAGTCTGTCAAGGTGTTGTCCCCGGTTTTATCTCCCTGCACTAGCCATCCTGCTGGTTTATTCAGTACCAGTAGATGATTGTCTTCATATAATACCTGGGGATTGATTTTTTGAGCCATGTTTGATTTGATCCTAATTTGTTGCAAAGTTATAATGGTGAAGTGAATCTTTTTTATTGGTTAACTTTATAATAGTAAATGTTGATTTTATGCAGACAGCAACAATAGATCGATCAAAGGAGTGGACAGTGGAGGATTACCTTCAATTGGAAGAGGGGTTGCTTGCTCAATTAATTGATGGAGAACTCATTATGTCACCAGCACCCACTACACAGCATCAAAGAGTGTTAAGAAGTCTTTTCAGAGCTTTTGATCAATTTGGAAATGTAGGTGAAGCATTCTTTTCACCAATTGATCTTTATCTGAATGATAAGAACGTTCTTCAACCAGACCTCATTTTTATTTCGGACGAAAATAAATCTATAGTCTCCGATAAAGGTATTGTTGGTCCCCCTGAAATCGTTGTAGAAGTCATCTCACCGTCAAACAGTTTTGTGGATCGAAATACCAAAAAGCGTAAATATTTGGAGTTTGGAGTGAAAGAATATTGGGTTGTAGATCCAGGAAACAAAACTCTTGAAATCTACACGGACGACCTAGATAAACCCCACTTGTATCTCTCTGGAGAAGGTCAGGTAAGCTCAACCGTTCTTCAGGAATTGAGTTTTGATTTAAACACGGTATTTGTTTAAATACACATAGAGCCTAACTCTCCAACAACCTAAGTAATCCCTAATCTGCACCTAGAATTCACTGATAAAGTGAAATTCGATATCAGGGAAATTGTCCTGAACCATCTGTAGCCACGCTTTACTCTCTGCCATAAAAACCAACTTTCCTTCTTTGTCCTTAGCAATGTGACGATACTTGTCTTTCACAAAAGCATCGAGTTTTGACGGGTCTTTGGCACTGATCCAGCAGGCTTTGTAAATGCTGACACCATCAAATCGCGCTTTGGCATTGTATTCATTGAGCAAGCGGTGCTGTAATACTTCAAACTGAAGAGCACCCACAGTTCCCACCACTTTTCTAGAGCCCATTTCGAAAGTGAAAAGCTGCGCTACTCCTTCATCCATGAGCTGGTTGAGTCCTTTGTCCAACTGCTTGGACTTCATAGCATCCAGATTAATTACCTCGCGGAACAGTTCTGGTGAGAATGCTGGTATCCCTTTATACAAGGCTTTTTCTCCTTCGTTAAGTGAATCACCAATTTTCAGGTTTCCGGTATCATAGAGACCTACGATATCACCTGGAAAAGCCTCATCCACGGTTTCCTTTTGCTGAGCCATAAATGCCGTGGCATTTGAGAATCGAAATTGCTTGTCTTGTCTTACATGGTAATAGTTGCTGCCTCTCTGGAATGTGCCCGAACACACACGAAGGAAGGCAATTCTATTTCGGTGTTTCGGATCCATATTAGCATGGATTTTAAAGATGAAACCACTAAATTTTTTTTCATCAGGCTTCACCAATCTTTCTTCTGTTTCTCTAGGTTTAGGCGTAGGAGCAATGTCAATAAAGCAGTCCAATAGTTCTCTGACTCCAAAATTGTTCACTGCACTACCAAAAAACACTGGAGCCACTTCTCCATTCAAATAGGCGTTCACATCTAGCTCATCATATACTCCATTCACCAACTCAATCTCTTCGCGGAGGGTTTCCACCATAGAGGAAGGAAGTTTCTCATCCAGTTTTGGATCGTCCACACCATTGATCTCCACCACGTCTGTTACTTTCTTGGTTTTGTTAGGTTCATAGAGATTGAGGTTGTTTTCATAGATGTTATATACGCCTCGCAGTGATTTACCCATACCAATAGGCCAGCTCATCGGGCGAACCTGTATGCCCAGTTTTTCTTCTATTTCGTCCAGCAGATCGAATGCATCCCGACCTTCACGGTCTAGTTTGTTGATAAAGCAAAGCACTGGAGTGTTTCTCATTCGGCAGACTTCCATGAGCTTTTCTGTCTGCTGCTCCACACCTTTTACACAGTCTATTACCATGATCACACTATCTACGGCCGTCAGCGTACGATACGTGTCTTCTGCGAAATCTTCGTGACCAGGAGTATCCAGGATATTGATTTTCAGGTCTTTGTATTCAAAAGCCATCACGGAAGTAGCCACAGATATACCCCTCTGTTTTTCTATTTCCATCCAGTCGGAGCGAGTGCTCATGTCGATTTTATTCGATTTTACAGCTCCGGCAGACTGAATCGCTCCTCCAAATAGGAGCAGTTTTTCTGTCAGGGTAGTTTTACCGGCATCCGGGTGGGCAATGATTCCAAATGTCCGTCGCTTTTGAATCTCCTGTGCTAATGTCATTCCTTCCAATTATTTTCAGGGCGCAAAGTTATAGTTTCTATTGTATTTGAAATGAATATGGAATTCACACAATGACTAACTTTGGCCACATGAGTAAATACTTCAGGTACTTATTGTATATGCTTATTGGAGTGATGATCTATTACTTCTTAGGTGCAGAGGAAAACCCCGAAGTTTTGGATGGATTTCGAAAAAGCGCTCCAATGATCATCGTTGTGTTAGTCATTGCATTGATGATTGTCAAATACATCAGGAGTAAAAAAGAAGGAGATTCAGAAAATGAGTAATAAAAAATGCCGGCCTTTTGAGCCGACATTTATTTATGTTGTTAATAATGAATCTGGTAATTAGCGTGCTTGTGCAGCTTCTTCGTTCCATGAAGCAATTTTGAGCTCCTTGGTTTTTCTGTGTCCACAGTAGGTACACTTGTATTCTTTGTGCATGATTCCTTGCTCGGTGGCTGTAGGCTCCTTGACGATTTCTTCTTTTACATCTTTCAATGTTCTGAAGTTACAATTGTCACAAACCAAAGCGTGGAAATGCATGTCATATTTTTCAACTACTTTTTCGCCTGATTGCTCATCTACCCAAATATCATAATCTGCTATGCCAGCATCTTCCTCTTCTATCATGGCTTCTGTCATGTACTTATCTTCTTCTTCCTCGTTCATCAGCCTCATTGAATTACCCGTTTTTGATTTCATCGGGCTGAATCGAATGCTGTTGAGACGTTTTTCAAGAATAAAAGGATAATAATACTTCCAAACGGCCCAAAGTGCATAACCTGCAGCAAATCCTATGATCACTGAAAAGAAACCAGCACCGAACATGATGTATATCTCAGCTCGTCCGATCCAATTGATGATACCAGTAAACATTAAGAAAACCACTCCCACAGAAAGGATGTTGGATGCATTGTTCAGGTTAGAAATTTCATTGGCAGTAGCAAAGGCATGTTTCTTGGTTCTTTTGCCAATTGCAGCTAACCTGATAAAATAAAGTACAACAATAAGCACTGACAAGGCCAGGCACGCCCACCATATATATTGGACTGTGTCTAACCATTCTGGAATAGAGTTTTTCATGATAATTAAGTTAGGAACTTGAAGTTACAGAATTTTTGTTTTATCCAACCTCCAGTTAGAAGATAGTTGTATTCAATTACGCAAAATTTGTTGACAAATAAAACGATGAAAGTCAGAAGATAAAAATGATTGACATCATCTGTCAATGAATTCAGCGTGAAAATAAGATTATTCTGACATTCTGTCACATTTGATCTGACATCACCACCTTGGCACAACCATTGATAATTGGGTTTATGTAAATCGAATTTTCAAAAACTTAAAATAAAATACAATGGGAAAAATTATCGGCATAGACTTAGGTACAACTAACTCCTGCGTGGCGGTAATGGAAGGTAATGAGCCTGTGGTGATCCAAAATAGTGAAGGTCGCAGGACTACACCGTCTATCGTCGCATTTTTGGACAATGGTAATGGAGAGCGCAAGGTTGGTGATCCTGCAAAACGTCAGGCAATCACAAACCCTCACAATACGATTAGTTCAGTAAAACGATTCATGGGGAAGAAATATTCTGAAGTTTCTGAAGAAAGAAAGAATGTTTCTTATGGATTGGAGTCTGGTACTAATGATACCGTAAGAGTAAAAATTGGAGATAGAAATTATACTCCACAGGAGATTTCAGCTATGATTCTTCAGAAAATGAAGTCCACAGCTGAGGATTTTCTGGGTCAGGAAGTGACTGAGGCCGTAGTGACTGTGCCTGCATACTTTAATGATGCTGAGCGTCACGCTACCAAAGAGGCTGGTCAGATTGCTGGTCTTGAAGTAAAAAGAATTATCAACGAACCTACTGCAGCAGCGCTTGCTTATGGTCTTGATAAGAAAAATGCAGACATGAAAATCGCTGTGTATGACCTGGGTGGTGGTACATTCGATATTTCAATACTCGAGCTAGGTGATGGCGTGTTCGAAGTGAAATCTACTAATGGTGATGTACACTTAGGTGGTGACGATTTTGATGCGGTAATCATCAACTGGTTGGCAGAAGAATTCAAAGGAGAGCACAACATCGATCTTAGAAAAGATCCAATGGCACTTCAGCGTTTGAAAGAAGCTGCAGAGAAAGCGAAAATTGAGCTTTCGTCATCTTCTTCTACTGAGATCAACTTGCCATACATCATGCCAATTGATGGTATACCACAGCACTTGGTGAGAACGCTTTCAAGAAGCAAATTCGAGCAACTGAGCGAGGACTTGGTGAGAAGATCAATGGATCCATGTAAGAAGGCTTTGAGCGATGCGGGACTATCTGCTTCAGAAATTGATGAAGTAATTCTTGTAGGTGGATCTACTCGTATTCCGAAGATTCAGGAAGAAGTAGAGAAATTCTTTGGTAAGAAGCCATCTAAAGGTGTGAACCCGGATGAAGTAGTAGCGATTGGTGCTGCAATTCAGGGTGGTGTATTGACAGGTGAAGTAAAAGATGTATTGCTTCTTGATGTTACTCCGCTTTCATTGGGTATCGAAACAATGGGTGGTGTGATGACTAAATTGATAGAGTCAAACACAACTATCCCTACTAAAAAGTCTGAGACATTCTCTACTGCTGCAGACAATCAGCCATCTGTGGAAATCCACGTGCTTCAGGGTGAGCGCCCTATGGCGAAGGACAATAGAACCATCGGTAGATTCCACCTGGATGGTATTCCACCGGCACCAAGAGGTGTTCCGCAGATTGAAGTAACATTTGATTTGGATGCGAATGGTATCATTCATGTGTCTGCAAAAGATAAAGGCACTAACAAAGAGCAGAAAATCAGAATCGAGGCATCTTCTGGATTGACAGATGAGGAAATCGAAAAAATGAAGCAGGAAGCTCAGGCCAATGCTGATGCCGATAAGGCTGCCAAAGAGAAAGTAGAAAAAATCAACCAAGCCGATTCACTGATTTTCCAAACAGAAAAGCAGATGAAGGATTATGGTGATAAGCTTTCTGATGGTAACAAAACTGCTATCGAAGGTGCTTTGGCTAAGCTGAAAGAAGCTCATGGTTCTCAGGATATCCCTGCAATTGACTCAGCAATGGAAGCATTGAATGCGGCATGGCAGGCTGCTTCTCAGGAGATGTATGCTGCTGAGCAAGCTGCTGGTGGTGCTGAGCAAGCTCAGGGTGCAGATCCAAATGGCGGAGCAGGTGCAGAAGCAGGTTCAGATTCTGATGTTTCTGATGTAGAATTCGAAGAGGTAAACGACGAGAAGAAGTAATCCCAACGGGATTCGAAAAATTCTCTGATTACCCAGTAATATAGATTTAGAAACCCTTGTCATGGTGATGGCAAGGGTTTTTGTTGTTTTAACCTTCCAGGTCCTGAAACAAGTTCAAGATGACTTGAAGGATTAAATTGTGATGATCATGTGCCATCCGGTCATGCTGAATTCATTTCAGCATCTGGGGTGGCTATTTTAAACTAGATTTCATCAAAGAGATCTCTCAAATCTGGATTGTGTTCTTTGATGAGGTTCCATTTCTATTCTCTATGCCAGCGTTTAAGTTGTTTTTCTCTGTCAATGGCATCTGTAATGCGATCGAAGTGTTCCCAATGAAGGAGGTCGTAGCATTTATAACGAGAGGTGAATTTTCCCTGATTGTTTCTGTGTTGAAGAACTCTGGTGTAGAGGTCATTGGTTACACCGATGTACAGGACTGTTCTGTTTTTGTTGGATAGGATGTAGGTGTAGCCGGAGTTCATAATTAAAGAAGCCCCTTTCAGATACCGAAACAAGTTCGGCATGACGAAAGGGGCCTAATTTCAAATTTTATTTATCTTATTTAAATCCTCTTCTTTCCAATAGAGGCTCAAATTCTGGCTCTCTACCTCGGAAGCCAACATACATATCCATAGCATCTCTGGTGCCACCTTTGGATAAAATATTGTCTCTGTAAGCCTGTGCAGTAGCCTGATCAAATAGTCCATTTTCTTTGAACGCTTCGAAAGCATCAGCATCCATCACTTCAGAGTTCATGTAACTATAGTATCCTGAGGAATAACCTTCCGAATCGCTGAATGCATGCTGGAAATAACCTGTTCTATATCTCGGCGCGATAGCATCGATTAGACCGATTTTGTCCATCGCCGCTTTTTCAAACTCATTGATATCTCCTGTCAAAGGTTCGGTGATCGTGTGATAAGCCATGTCCAGGTAAGCTGCAGCCATGTATTCCACAGTCCCGAATCCCTGATTGAATGTGCCAGCTTTTTTGATCTTCTCTACGAGCTCCGTTGGCATTACCTCACCGTTTTCATAATGGAAGGCATAAAGCTCGAGCATTTCTGGAGTGAACACCCAGTTTTCCATGACCTGAGAAGGAAACTCTACAAAATCACGAGGGGTAGAAGTGCCGGAAATGGATGGATATGTACATTCGGAAAGTAGTCCATGCAGTGCATGACCAAATTCGTGGAACATCGTAGAAGCTTCATCCTGAGAAAGTAAAGAAGGAGTTTCAGCAGTTGGTTTAGTGAAGTTTCCTACATTCACTATGATTGGAATGATATTATTACCATTGATATTGCTCTGATCACGGTAGTTATTCATCCACGCGCCACCGCGTTTGCTTCCACGGTAAAACCAGTCAGAAAGGTAGATTCCGATCAATTTTCCATTCTCATCTTTCACGGTGTAGGTTCTCACATCGGGGTGGTATTTTGGAATATCATTCTGCTCTTCGAAGGTCAGTCCGAAAAGTTTATTAGCCAGGGTGAATGTACCTTTTATGACATTGTCAACCTTTAGATATGGTCTGATTTCGTTTTCGTCCAGGTTGTATTCTGCCATTTTGATTTTCTCAGCATAATACCACCAGTCCCAAGGCATGATCTCATGGTTTTGACCATCAGCTTCAGCCATGGCTTTCATTTTGTCTCGTTCTTTTTTGGCGGCTTCAATGGCTGCTGGCCATACTTTGTCCAGAAGGTTGTAGACTTTTTCTGGTTTGTTGAGCATTCTCTCCTGAAGCATGTAGTCTGCCCAGGTGTCAAAACCCAAAAGATTGGCTTTTTCTAGTCGCACATTGACAATCTGCTTCACCAATTCTTTATTATCATTTTCGTCGTTGTTGTCGCCTCTATTGATGTAGCCTTTCTTAAGTTCCTCTCTCAATTCACGATTATTAGAATAGGTGATGAAAGGGTAAAGGCTTGGCCGATGTGTGGTAAATACATATTTGCCTTCCTGGCCTCTTTCTTTGGCTGCTTCTGCACCTGCAGTTTTCACACTTTCTGGTAGACCATCCAGCTGATCTTCTGTAAGTACCATTTCGAAACTATTGGTTTCGTTGAGTACGTTTTCACCGAATTCTACAGTTAGAGAGGTCAACTTTTGATTAAGTGCCCTCATTTTGGCTTTTTCGTCTTCACTCAGTGCAGCACCTGAGCGCACAAACCCTGTGTGATAGTTTTCTAAGAGTTTTTTCTGCTCACCGGTGAGGTCAAGTTCGTCTTTTTGGTCAAACAACGTTTTGACTCTCTTATAAAAATCACTGTTCAAGTAGATGTTGTCACTATGAGCAGAGAGCTCCGGGCTGATTACTCGGGCTATTCCTTTCAGTGAATCATTGGTGTGAGCAGAAGTGAGGTTGAAAAATACGCCACTGACCTTCTTCAATAGATCACCTGACTGCTCATATGCCGTGATGGTATTTTCGAACGTCGGTGCTTCTTCATTGCTCACTATGGCATCTACTTCTTCTAGTTGGCGCGACATGCCATCTCTAAATGCCTGCATGTAATGCTCATCTTTGATTTGCTCAAAAGGAGGCACACCATAAGGAGTATTCCATTCCTGGAAAAATGGGTTTTCTGAAGATTCCATCGTTTCTTTTTCAGTTGTTGGTTGACAGCCTATAAAAATGACAGCTGCAAACAGGTAAAGTAATTTTTTCATGTGTGAATGTTGGTTTGTTTTGATCTGTTTTCGGCACAGGGCCGCTGGAAAGTGGTAGGTGTCTTCATCATAAAAGATGAAAAAGCACCGTTTCTATTTTGATTTAGGTTGCTCTAAATAACTAAAAAGCTACTGTTCGGCCTAAGATTATTTGATCAATGGTCATAGTTTTCAATGAATTTTTCAAATACGCTAAATTATCTCGTCCTGTAAGATAGATCTGAGGTCCAAACGCAGCAGGGCTGTATTAGCCATAAGAATGGAAATAGTGATGAAGCATTCATTTCTGGTCAGAAATCAATTTTCTGACTTGTTGTGGGCGCAAGATTCACAATATATCAATCCTTCTTCTTTGTCCACATAAGCTGTTTCTCCTACGGTGATTTCTCTTTCACAACCGTCACATAATACATCAATAGGCATTGCCTCCTCTTCGAACTTTACTTGATCAATTGCTTCCATCTTTTAATTTTTAAAAACAGAGGATTAAGTAATCATTAATTCTTTACTAAAAGGCTGATTTTGGTTGGCAGTAGTGCTGACAATGATCATATCACGGAACTGACTAGTTATTTGGATAATTTTGAACATCCGAGTATGAGATTATTAATCTTTCGTCCTTTTTCAATAAACCTTGATTTTCTTCTAACTTCGTGCTTTCATTTTTGAAAAATTCATGAGACAAAAGTTACTTAGGGACGGAGCGAGTGAGCTATCATATGAGATCAGGGGCATTGTAAGGAAAGCAGAGCAGCTGGAGGATTTGGGGTATGAAATACTTTGGGAAAATATCGGAGATCCTATCCAGAAGAATCATCGGCTTCCTCAATGGATGAAAGATATCATTGCTGGTTTGCTCTATGAGGATCATACTTATGGTTATAGCCACTCTAAGGGTGTGTTATCTACCAGAGAGTTTCTGTCTGAACTTAATAATCGCCGAAATGGCGCTCAGGTAAGTGCGCAGGACATTACCTTTTTCAACGGACTGGGAGATGCTATTCAGAAAATCTATCAATACCTGCTGCCCACATCTCGGGTGATAGGGCCTTCTCCAGCTTATTCTACTCATAGTTCTGCGGAAGCAGCTCATGCCAATAGTAACCCGATTACTTACAAGCTGGATCCGGAAAATAATTGGTATCCGGATATGGATGATCTGTATAATAAGGTAAAGTACAATGCCAGTATAGTGGCGATATTGATCATCAATCCTGATAATCCGACGGGGATGGTTTACCCAAAATCCATTCTACAGCGGATGGTAGAAATAGCCAAAGAGTTTAATCTCTTCCTGATCTGTGATGAGATCTATATGAATATCATCTACAATGGAGCTGAGACATGTACATTGGCAGAAGTGATAGGTGATGTGCCAGCGATTTCGCTAAAAGGAATCAGCAAGGAATTTCCATGGCCTGGTGCGAGGTGTGGCTGGGCGGAGTATTATAACAGGACAAATGATCCGGATTTTTCTAAACTCTGTGATACAATTGATAATGCTAAGATGATCGAGGTGAGCTCCACCAAGCTTCCTCAGCTGGCAATACCGAGGATCATGAGTGATCCGAAATATCCCGCGTTTTTAGAAGAGACCAAAAATAAAATTGGCAAGCGAAGTGCTTATCTAAACGAAATTTTTGCTGACGTTCCTTATGTGACTTTCAATCAGACAAATGGAGCCTTCTACAATACGATGATTTTCAAACCTGGAGTGCTCAATGAAAATCAGAAACTTCAGATTGACGATCCGAAAGTGCAGGACTTATTGGATGGCTGGTTTGCTGCAAATAGTATGACTCTGGATAAAAGATTCGTTTATTATTTGTTGGCTGCCAAGCAGGTCTGCATCGTGCCGATTTCTTCTTTTGCTTCAGACTTGCTTGGTTTCAGAATCACACTGCTAGAGGAGGATGAGGTCCTCATTACTGAGACTTTCAGAAGGATAAAAGAAGGGGTGATAGAGTATTGTGAGTCGGTTTGATGGTCACAAACGTGATATTTCTGGGACGGTAAAGACTTCTTCGGAGTGACTTCTAAAATTGAGAGAAGCCATGTTAAAAGTAACGAAACTACCTTCATAATGTCATGCCGTAGGCATCTAATTAAGTTTATGATTCCTGTTTCAAGATTAACTATTCAGTAATTACTAGCAGGTCGGAATAGACTCCTTCGGAGTGACTTTAAACTCAAAAGGTCATGCCGGTTGGCATCTTTTTTTTAATCCTATACCTGTTGGTTTTCCGTTTATTATGATGTTCTCTATATTGAGAATGTTATGGGGAATTATTTCGTATATATTCTTACAAACCCTAAAAAGACAGTTCTTTATATCGGAGTGACAAATGACCTTGAACAAAGAGTCATTGAGCATTATCTAAATCGAGGGAAGCCTAAAACCTTTGCTGGTAGATACTATTGTTATAATCTGGTCTATTTTGAACGGTTTCCATACCCCATGCAAGCAATTGACAGAGAGAAGGAGCTAAAATCCTGGAGGAGATCTTTGAAGGAGGATTTAATCAATCAGGAGAATCCCGAATGGAAGTTTTTAAATTCCGAAATCATGGACTGGCCTCCAGATCAGAATGCTGCTGCGAGATGAGATCCCTTCGGGATGACTGGAGGGTTGGTAAAGACTCCTTCGGAGTGACTTTTAAATAGAGAGAAGCCATGTTAAAAGCAACGCAGCTACCTTCATAATGTCATGCCGTAGGCATCTATCAATCAAAAATCACCGTACGGTTTCTATGGACAAGCGCCTTACGCTGAAGGTGCGTGTAGATGGCTCTTGAAAGTACGATTTTCTCCAGATCTTTTCCTTTTCTCACCAAGTCTTCTACAGAATCCTTATGAGATATTTTTACTACATCTTGTTCCAGAATTGGCCCGGCATCCAAGTCGGCAGTTACATAGTGGCTGGTAGCACCAATGATCTTCACACCTCTCTCATAAGCGCGGTGATATGGCTTAGCTCCCGCAAAAGCAGGAAGGAACGAGTGATGTATGTTGATGATTTTGTTTGGATATGAATTAATGAAATTATCGCTCAGAATCTGCATATATCGAGCAAGAATCAGGAAATCTATTTGTAGATCTGCCAATAATTTCATTTGTTGAGCTTCAATTTCGGCTTTATTGTCTTTGTTGATTTCGAAATAATAAAACGGAATATCATATCGCTTTGCCAACTCCTCATGCATCCGGTGATTGGAGATAATCGCTGGGATTTCAATATTCCATTCACCCGAATAATGACGAGAGAGGATGTCATACAAACAATGTGAGGATTTGGATACGAAAAGCGCCATACGGGGTACTTTATCTGTAAAGTGAAGTTCCCATTTCATTTCGTATTGGCTACCAATTCGTTCCTCGAATACCTCTGCAATTTTGTCTTTTGCAATTTTGAAATTGTCCAGTTCCCATTCCACACGCATAAAAAAGATCCCTTCTTTCTTCTCCACGTGCTCGTCCAGTTCTACGATGTTTCCATCGTTTTCGAATAAGAAATTTGTAATGGTGCTGATCAGACCTTTACGGTCGTTACAGTGCATTAATAGTATTGCGTGATTCTTCAAAATCTTACTTTTTAAAAATTAGATAAGGGCTAGTCATCTTTGGGGAGGGCAAAAATATGCCAAAATTGAAATTCAGCCTTATTTTTCACATCAATTCACTAAATCCTCAAAAATTGGGAAGTTTCCAGTGATACTTTACAGCCAAAATTCGAACTGTGAAAATGAAGCTAACCGTACTAATGATGATATACTCTGTTGAAGATGTAAACAGTCCAAAAGAAACATAGACCACACCGCCGGCAATACATACCAATGCGTAAACTTCTTCCCTGAAAATCAGTGGGATTTCATTACAGACGATATCTCTTGTCACACCTCCAAAAACTGCCGAGACCATTCCCATCATAATGGCAATCACAGGGTGAATCCCAATATCCAGAGCTTTTTGAAGACCGAGGACTGTGAAAACGGCGATTCCAATGGTATCGAAAAGGAAAAGTGTATGTCGCAATCGGAGAATGGTAGGTCTAAAAAGAACAGTCAAAATGATCCCAATCGCGATCATGGTCAGATACGTTAGGTCATTCATCCAGGCCACAGGTGTGCTACCTATTAGTAGGTCGCGCAGAGTGCCTCCTCCAAGAGCTGTGATGAAAGCCACCGCAGATACTCCGAAAATATCGAGCTTTTTATCAAAGGCAGTAATAGCACCACTGATGGCAAAGACCATCGTTCCAACAATGTCTATGAGATAGAGGATGTTCATTTGAGTTCAAAACTGCGCATAATTAATAATTTTCTCCCGATACCACTTCAAATCTCCTGCTTGCAGCATTACCCACTTCATCCATGACAGTCACCAGATAATCTCCCTTTGGAAGTGTTAGGGCTTGTCGGTGATCTGTTGTGGTCTCTCCCAGGTATTCATCATTCAGGTGCCAATATAGTTTTGTATCTGTGTTTTGATGTGAAGCTTCAATGATTACTTTACCCAATTGACCATCCAACTCACGCGGGATGAACACCTTGGTGTCGGGAGTAGGATAGGTGATGGCAAGAGGATTTTCCAAACTTGACGGACACCCTGGATATGGCGCAGGTCTTCCCTCATAATTTGAGTGGTTTTTTCGGTAATAATTACCTTGATGGGGAGGAAGAATGAAGAGCGTTTTTTGCTGTGCTATGCTGAAATCATAACAGGATTGATTTACTGTGTAATTACCACTTTGATCTACCCAAAATGTTTTATGATAGGAGCACAGTCCACTCTTTTCGGCATTACGCCCAAGCGTCATGATCTTTGTTTCCGTGCAGTACTCATTTGCCAGCATACCTGAAGCTTCACAAACGGGTAGTTCATTTCCCATCGGCATCAGATCTTCCAACCATCCAGATTGATATTCTGAAGCTCTGATGAGTTCGTTGAGGATAGGGCCGGCAGTAGAAGATCCGATCAAGCCGGCGCGTCCTTCACCATCAGCATTGCCCACCCAGACTGCTACCAAAATTTCTCCATTCAGTCCTACTGCCCATGCGTCTCGGAAACCGAAACTTGTCCCGGTTTTCCAAGCGATTTTCTGGCTTGAGGTGAAATTCTTCCAGTTGGCATCCTGACCTGATCTGCTAAGCTCAGTCATGGCCTGAAATGTGTGCCAGATGTTGATTTCTTCCATCAAAATATCAGGAATTGTGTCTGGTAAAGAATTCGTTGTTATTTTCAAATTGGGTTCATTCGAGAGCTTCCGGTACATCGAAAAATAGACCTGGGCCAGATCCCAAAGCTTTACTTCAGCTCCGCCCAGGATCAGTGATAACCCAAACCTTCCAGGGGCATTTCCCAATGTGGTCAATCCATAATTCTTTAAATCCTGATGGAATTGCTCGTAAGTGTAATCTCTGAGCAGATGAGAAAACGGAATGTTGAGTGACATAGACAATGCTTGATTGGCTTTGATGACTCCTTCATATCCAAGATTGAAATTTTTGGGTGAGTAACCTCCAAAAAAGCTCGGCACATCGGTAAGTAGCGTCTCTGGTAAAATTAATCCTCTATCTAGTGAGGCAGCGTAAAGCATCGGTTTCAGGATAGAACCCGAACTTCGTGGGCTTTGGATGACATCTACCAGGTATCCGTCTGCTCTCGAATCATTGGTGTTGCCAACGTAGGCCAAAACTTCACCATCTTTGAGATTTATGACCATTGCGGCGAGGTTATCAATTCCATTTGTTTTGAGAACATGATGGTGCCTGGAGGTCACGTTGATTGCTTTTGTTTGCCAAAATGGACTTAGTGAGGAATGAATTTGGCGACCATCCTGACTTGGCAGCAGCGTGGTGAGAAGATGTGTGGCTCGTTGAGGAATTCTAAAAGGTTTTTCTGGTAAAGGTTCTGCCAGGCAGAGGTTATAAGTTAGACTGTCGATTATTCTTCGGTTCAATAATTTTTGAAGAACAAAGTTTCTTTTCTGTCTCAGTTTTTCG
Source organism: Bacteroidia bacterium (assembly GCA_030425425.1). Taxonomy (GTDB): domain Bacteria; phylum Bacteroidota; class Bacteroidia; order Cytophagales; family Cyclobacteriaceae; genus Marinoscillum. The sequence goes on from JAUIAO010000003.1 coordinate 116,070, forward strand.
ATACCTCTTCCGGGGTAGATAGATCCGGGATCATTTGGGAGCACAGCCAGAGTAGCGCTTTCTGCCCAGCTGAGCAAATGCGCCGGCCTGCCATAGTACCTCCATGCAGCAGCATCGATTCCTACCACGTTTCCTCCAAAAGGTGCCAATGAAGCATAGTGCCTCAGTATATCTCTCTTGCTGTAATGCGTTTCTATCCGAAGAGCCAGCCACATTTCCACCATTTTCTGATAGTAAGTTCGGTCCTGATGTCTCAGCATTCTTGCCAGCTGCATAGTAAGTGTGCTTGCACCGCTGATCACTTTTCCTGCTTTAATGTTTTGCACAATTGCTCTGGAAAATGAAATAGGGTTGATACCCGGATGTCGGTAGAAATATTCGTCTTCAAAAAGTAGCAGGCAGGTTTCGAACTTCTGCGGTACAGAATCTGTCAAAGGAAAGCGCCATTGTCCGTCTTGTGCTATTATAGCACTCAGCAGCTTGCCATCACGGTCATTGAGGACTGTGGAGGTAGGGTATGCGGGGATCGAGAAAGGAATGCTCAAAAGTATAATTGGCAAACAGCCAAGCAGGATGATCCACCATTTTTTCTTGATGAAAGACCGCCAACTGACCAATTCGATTCTCATAGCCGCAATTTACTCGATTGATACAAAGCATCAAGCCTGAGATACATCTAGAAAAGGAACAATCATTAACTGTTGCGGTTAAAATATATGAAGGAGCCCAATTCAATCTTCTCCCATTGACTAAAATTGAAGACCATGCAAGAGTTATTTCCATGCCCAAAAGACACTTCTCAGCCTCCCATTCAACAGCCGTCTATTGAGGTTTTAGGAATTAGAGTAGATGAACCGGTGATGGTAGCTACGGATCTTTTGGTGGCTGCTGTCTGTTTTTATGCATGGTTTAGAATTTCCAAACTGCCAGTAAAAAACGAAATTAGAACCCTAACCATGATTTATTTCGCTAGTATGGGGGCGGCCACCGCCATTGGAGGAATAATCGGGCATGGACTCATTCATTATTTTAATTTTTACTATAAACTGCCAGCATGGATTACCAGTATGATTTCTATTGCCATGTTAGAGCGAGTTTGCATTAAGCTTGCTCGGCCGTATATTCAAAAGTCAGTCGGCGTATTTTTCGGATGGGTAAATATGATCGAGCTGCTGACGTTCATGTTTATAAGTTTTTACAGCCTGTGCTTTTTCTATGTGGAAGCACATGCGGCATACGGACTGGTGGTGGTGGTTTTTAGCTTCTCGGTATTTGTGTATTGGAAAACGAGAAATGAGGCGATGATAGAGTTTTTCGTTGGTGTGGCCCTGGCAACTATCTCCGCTATTATTTTCACATTCGATTTGTATATCAATGAATGGATAACTCACGTGGATCTGGGTCATTTGTTTATGGCGTTGGCAGCTTGGTTTTTTTATCGCGGTTCTGCGAAAATCCTACATGAAATCGAAGCTGGAAGGTTGCGTTTATAAAACGAACTCCATGAAGTTTTCTGGTGTGATGGCTTTGAATGAAGCATTCGGATAATTGTCTGTCCAAGCTTTCGGTGCTTTGGGTTTTTTGCGGGTTCCCCATTTGAATTCATAGCCCCATAGCTGATCGTCTTTTTCTTCCACCAGATCCAATTCCTGACGGTCATAGGTTCGCCAGAAATAATTGTTGACATGGAGTTCATGATATGATTGTTTTTTGAGCCTTTCGGCAAAACAAAAATTCTCCCATAGCATCCCCATGTCCATTCGTGTATTTACGTCATTGAAACTGTTGATGATGGCATTACGCACTCCATTATCGAGAAAATAGTAACGAGCTGTTTTTACAATCTCTTTTCTCAGGTTTCTTGAAAATCCACTCACTTTTTTGATCACAAAGGATTTTTCCAATAGGTCTAGATATCGCTCTACGGTCTGTTTGGCAATGCCCAAATTGTTACTCAATTCATTGAGTGAAACTTCCTGACCGATCTGAAAGGCTATGAGTTTGAGCAGGTCGGTGAGTTTGGAAGCGTTTTTGATGTTTTCCAATTCCAGTATATCTCTGAACAGGTAATCGTTTCTTAGCTCTATTAGATATGCTCTTTTTTCTTCAAATGTAGTAGCCGTCACTACTTCGGGATATGTACCATACACCAGGTACTCATGTAGTTTTTGCTGAATGGTCATGTTACCCAGAGTTTGGCCAATTTCCATCATAGCCAGCGGATACATCATCATGGTTTTCTTTCTGCCAGTGAGTGGCTCGCCTATTTGCCCGGGTAGCTCAAATGATGAAGACCCGGTTACAATGATGACGGTGTTGGGTAGATGATCTATCATGAGTTTCAGCCCCCATCCCACTTCAGGGATTCTTTGGGCTTCATCGATGAAAATGATGTCATAATTGCTGAAGGAGGTATTGATTAGGCTCAGGTTTTGACTGGCTATATGGTCTCTAACCTGTATATCATCACCAGTTCCCTGAAAAATCCTGCTTGTCTGTGTCTCCAAAATCTTTTTTATATAGGAGGTTTTTCCTGTCCTTCTAGGGCCATAAAGCGCCAGGACTTTGCCTTTTTTCAGAAGTTTTTCTGGGTTGCTAGTAGGTATTCTATCGATCCACATGTCCAAATTTACGTTAATATGGCAAGTAGAGTTGCTAAATTTAGCTAAAAATAGAAAGATGAGTTGCTAAATTTAGCTAAATATGGAAATTAGGTGTATTCCAATTACAATTTGAACCTTCTCATGTTGACGAAAGTCAATAAATAGAGATCAAATAATAATTTGATAGTAAACCTAAATCCACTAGGTTCGAACTTCGTAAAAATTGACCTCATTTTTTGATGAATACAATAATGAAATCTCTAGTAATTTCTTTCTTTTTAGTGCTAGAATTTAGCCTTCTTTTCGGACAAGTGGCATCTGTGGAAGAACTTGATCAGAAGTATCTGAACTGGTATAACAAGGATAAAGAATCTTCACATATAATGGGTTCGAGTGTTGACAAAGCCTACGAGTATTTACAATCGAAAGGTAAAAAAACCAAAACCGTGATAGTGGCAGTAATGGATAGTGGAGTGGATATTGATCATGAGGATTTGCAAGGTAAAATCTGGGTAAATGAAGATGAAATCGCTGGAAATGGGATAGATGACGACAATAACGGATATGTAGATGACATTCACGGATGGAATTTTATCGGGTCCAGCACGGGTGAAAATATCAGCTACGAAAATCTGGAATATGCCCGTATCGTGAAAAAGGCAGAGATGATCGATCCATTATACACCTCCGCCAAAAAACTCTATGATGAGGAGTTACAAAAACGGTCAAAAGACAAAGAACAAATAGAAAAATTCAAGGAAGTCTATGAAAAAGCGAAGATGATCATCAAGTATGGGACCGGCATTGATGTGAAAAATGCGGAAGACCTGGTTGACGTTCAGTCTAATGAGCAAAGTGTAATAGCTGCGAAAAGTTTTCTTCAGAAGCGTTATGAAATGGGTTTTACCGAGGAGGGGCTTCAAAGCATGATTGAGCGAAACAAGGAATTTCTTGATTATCATTTGAATCTGGATTTTGAGCCAAGGGAAATGGTAGGAGATGATCCTGAGGATATTTCTGATCGGAATTATGGAAACCCTGATGTGGAAGGGCAACGGGCAGATCATGGTACTTCCGTAGCTGGCCTTATCGCTGCTCAGAGAGACAATGGGATAGGTATCGATGGCATTGCCACAGATGTCAGGATCATGTGCATACGTTCCACTCCTAGAGGTGATGAAAGAGATAAAGATGTTGCTTTGGGAATTTACTATGCGGTTGACAATGGAGCTGATATCATCAATATGAGCTTTGGTAAGGAATTTTCGCCACAAAAGCACTTTGTGGATGAGGCTGTAAAATATGCAGAAGAACACGGTGTGTTGATCGTGCACGGATCGGGAAACTCCGGATTGAATATCGATGAGGATGAAAGGTATCCCAGTGACAGATTGCTGGACGGTTCAGAGCCTACCAACTGGATCAATGTAGGTGCATCGGCAATGAACCTTGATAAGCAGATTGCAGCCAGTTTTTCCAACTATGGAAAGCAACATGTGGATGTATTTGCTCCGGGTGTTGATATCATTTCCACAGATTCGTCGGGCACCTATGGCCAACATGATGGTACTAGTTTGGCTGCACCTGTAGTTTCAGGAATCGCCGCAATGTTGTTATCCTATTATCCAGACCTCCAGCCTCAGGAAATCATTGATATTATCGTGGCAAGTTCGTTTCAGTTTAAAAAACCGAGAAAGGTCTTCCGTCCAGGCGACCAAAAGAAAGTGAAGTTCAAGGACTTATCAAAAAGCGGGGGAATTATCAATGCTTACAATGCTGTGGTGGAGGCGGAGAAAAGATTATCAAATACACTTTCCCTTGGTCTGTGACTCACAGACCAAGTGAAAAGGTCAAAAGTTTGATTCGGAACTTGGGTTAAACCATTGAAATTAAAAAACCCTCCGGAGGAATAGAATTCCACGGAGGGTTCTTGATTTTTCATCCTACATCAGGTGTCAAATACCTGACATTCCATCACTTCACCACATATACCCATTTGCCTTTTTCTTTGGAGCTGATCTCGGCATTGTACATCGCTTCTGCTTGAACTCCCGGTAGGTAATATTTACCCGGATATGCAGCCGTTACGGTTAGTTTGAAAGTCTTGGAGCTATTACTTGCCAGATCGAAATAGGTGTAAACCCTATCGTCTCGTATATCCTGATGTGAGAATCGGCTATAATCACTCGACTGATTATCGTTGAGTCGGTCATTCTGAATTTCCCAGCCTGATGGCAGTATCTGAGTGAGTGCAATATCCTTCACGCCACCATACATGTAATCATTGGCGACAGTCACCATGATGTCAAAGCTTTCACCCATTTTCAAGCTATCAGGTGATAGGCGTCTGCCGTTTTTAGTCAGGTATTTGATGGTGGTTTTTAGGTTTTCCTGCTGAGCGGGTTCTTTGCCCGGAGGAGGGGTGCCAGTGACTGTAAGTGTTGCGAATAAAGTCGCCTGACCTTCATTTTTCACACTCAAACTTCCCGACGCGTTCGAAGGAATGTCACCTCTGTAAACAGATTTATCAGAAGTCCACTGGGTGGAATTGTTGCCGTATTTTATCGTAGCAGAGAGCCCCTTGTCGGCTTCTGTAAGGTCGATGTATTTACTCACGGCCAGCAAGCTGTAAGCCGTGGTTTGTGTACTCATCCATCTGCCATCCGACATTCTTTCAGAAAGTTCTTTCAGGATTTTGAAAGCCTCCGTTTGGTTGCCCATGTACGCATATGCTTCCAGCAGCATCGCTAAATCGCGGGTAAACGAGCCATAGTTGTAATAATAATACCTGTATGGTTGCTGCTTGAGAGCTGATCGGCCTCTTCCTTTCATCAGTTCACGAGCGGCATCCTTTTGCCCTATGATGGCATAGGCTGCTGCCAATTTGTAGATGGAATGTGCATTGATATTTGTGCTATTTCTCAGGCGGTTCATAGCTCCTACTTCTGCATTGCCGCTTATCGCCAAAGTGAACAATCGGTAAGCCTGTACCAAATCAGAATTGTAATAATCTACGGACATGGTCCAGTTGCGAGCTTTGTTTGCCTGGAACATTTTCAGTTTGTTCATCATGTCTGTTGGCACCAGATACCCTTGTTTTTGTGCTTCGATCAGGAAGTGAAAAGCATAGGTAGTTCCCCAGGTGTTGTAATTATCATATCCCGGCCAGTAGCTGAGGCCCCCTCCAGAAGTTTGGAATTTGGTCAGCTTTCTGATGGCTTCATTTATATTGTTCTGAACTTTCACTTGCTGTTCCACACTGAGCTCTGTGATGTCTTTCAGGAATAATTGTGGAAACACAGAGGAGACTGTCTGCTCAATACATCCATGTGGATATCTGATCAGATATTGGATGCGCTGCTCCAGGTTGATTGGAGGAATGGTTGCCAATTCCAAAGTCACTTCATTGGTGCCTTCCATGCCGAAAAGAGCTTCTTTTGGGTTGGCTGATTGTCCCGGTTCAATAGTAATCAATTTCACCTTTGTCTGTGGGGCATTCGGTGAGCGAGACTCCATATTGATCTCATGAATGGCTTTTTCGCTGCCCGAGGTAGCTGTAATGACTACTTTTCCCTTTCCGATTTTGTCCGCTACTTCAATATCAAAATACAATGTGCCGCTTTCATCTTTCAGGTCGATGGTTTGTTTTTTGGCTCCAGCCAATGTCAAAACACCAGTGGTCTCCACGGTTATATCCGCTGACTGGATGTTGTCCTTGTATCGGAATACGTTCACAGGCATGGTGATCTTTTCCGCTGGCCCAACCACACGAGGCATAGTGCCCAAAACCATTAAAGGCTTCACTACCGGAGTGGCTTTTTCGGCATTTCCATAGGCGCCATCCAGACCAGCTACTACCATCGTTTTCACAGAGCCGATGTATTGAGGGATTTGCAATGTGTGCTTTTTGGTTTCCCCAGCTTGTAGATAGAATGGTCCGGCAAATTGCACTACCGGCTTGAACCGATTATCATCTTTTTTCTTATCCCCGTCCAGGCTGCCGTCACCTCCACCGATTGATAGCAGTCGCTCTAATCGACCACCATACGCACCAATCACATCATCGTACATGTCCCAGGTTTTTACACCTATTGCCTCTCTGGCATAGAAATGATTCCACGGGTTAGGAGTTTTGTAATTAGTGAGATCGAGGAGGCCTTCATCTACCATAGCGATGGTGTAGGACATTGGCTTTCCATTGGTCTCAGCTATTGAAATATCTACTGAGGACTCAGGCTCCAATTCGTCTTTCATCGTCAGAATTGGCTCTAATTTAGTGGCCGGGTCATAGACATTGATCGGGGTTAGTCCATAGAGCCTAATCGGCAAATCATTGGTGGTTTGTCCATGTGGTTGTAGCAACGTGACATGCAAATAGACATTTGGAGCCATCTCAGGAGTAGCTTCCAATTCAAAAGTTGTCCATTCTTTTTCGGTTTTGATCCAGAAGTTGTCCAATACTTCACTACCATTTTCTACACTGATGAGTGCCTGTCCCTGGTAGCTTCCGCGAATGGTCACTTGTATTTTTTCACCGGCTGCAAATTCATCTTTATTGGTACTCACTTGTAAAGAAGAAGCCCCAATCTTGCTGCCTTCATCACCGTACCATGAGGTGTAGAAGACGTGTGATGTGCTGTGACCTGAGGCAGGATCTTTCACTACAGCAATGAAACGCCCCCAGTTCGGGCTTTTGATTTCGAATTTGACTGTTCCTTTTCCATCAACAGTCTTTATATTTTTTGTATCGATGAGAGTGGAATGTCTGCTTGAAGTGTAGTTCGCGGTGTTTCCTGATTGATCCCACCACCAGCGCCAGTCCAATTTATACAGTTTGAATTCTAGGTTATCTCTATTGATTGGTTGCCCATTGGCATCTAGTGAAATCACTGCCAATTCTTGTGGTTCGTTTCTTTCTATTCGATTATACCTCCCAGCGGTCAAAAGGTTCATTCCCACGAATGACGTGTAAGGCATATAATTGATCGCCTTAGTATTGATGCTGAAACCACCTCCCGGTTCGAATACTTTGGTATTGAAAACCGCTCTCAAAGCACCTGGCGAACGAGGTGTGGCAGGTAGTTTTAGGTTGACCTGTGCATTTCCTTCAGCATCCAACTGACCTTTGAAAACCTGATCAGGATCTTCATAAAAGCTCTTGCTATCATCATCAAAATCGTATTGAGCATATCCTTTGAAAGTGGTTTTGGTTTCTCTTAGATTCATCTCTACCTCGGCCTTCAGGTTGCCGGCTTTCAGTCCGGTAAGCCATTTGGAGGATAGTGAACCGCTGGCATTGCGCTCTTTTGGCGTGAGCACATCTCCTCCAAAATCCAGGTCAATCTTCAATCGATTGGGTTTGACAGTTTCGATTTTTACTGTTTTAGAAAAACTGTTGTTACCTACTTTTATTTTGGCTAGCCAATTCCCTGTTTCGTCTTCTTTGGCTGTTTTGGTTCGGAATGCGTAGAGTCCTTCCACACCTTCAGTGATGACTTGCTTGTCTTTAATGTTTCCTCGTGGATCAGAAAGCTCCAGAATCACCGGGTGATCAGCTGGGAGCTGGTCAGCTCCGTCTTCGAGCATGAAACTGAGGAAGATATCATCTCCGGGACGCCATACACCACGTTCTCCATAGATGAATCCTTTGATATTTCCCCGAACCCGAGTACCTGAAACGTCGAAATTGCTCAGTGACAGAGACTCATTATCTGCTAGTTTCAGATAGGATTTTTGTCCTTCTGCCTCTGCCACTACAAGGAATGGTCTTCGCTCAGGGGAGAAAGTTGCCATACCATTTTCGTCTGTGCTGCTGATTCCCAATTCTTGAAGTTGGAAATCGAGAATGGTGATTTTTGCTGAGACAGGCTGTGCGGTTACCATGTTGGTGGTGAAGACTTTCATGGTGTTGTTTCCGCCAATTTTAGCGATCAAACCAAGGTCAGTCGCCAGCAAGGTAGTGCTCACATATTTGTCGGTTCGATAATAGGAGACATGGCAAGGATTGTTTCGCTGCTGCCACTCATACCCCGGAGGGTAGCGATAGCTAAATCCGCCACCCCAGGTGTTGAATCCGTCATTGTCATAAATGCTCCAGGAAGCTCCAGGTCCGTAGTTGATTTCTTCTAAAGCTTCGTCGCAAGGATAATTGGAGTCCTGAGGATCAAAACCCAGTCTGATTTTATAAAGAGCACCTCTTTCAGATTCGAAGAGCGTTGACAGATCGAGGGTAAACCTGTTCCAGTTACTGAGGTTTTCTGCTTTATCGGACAAATCAATTTTTTTGGTCAAAACCTGTCGTCCCACTCTGGTCAGCTCATCACTTTCATTCAAATCATTGATTTGATAAAACTGCGGCATGTTTTCTTCAAATACTTTGATGACTTCTACGTTTACGGCGTTCAGATTGACCGCTTCAAAAGGTAAGACGAGTCCGTTTGTGGAAGGAAGAATAGTGCCACTATTGGATAGTCGGAGTTGTGGTTTTTCCGGATCGAACGCTACATATGAGGCGTAATTCTGACCAAGAGTTTTACCCGCAGCATTTTTAACTCCTTCAAAGATTTCGAGCTTTTTACTACCGCTGACCTTTTCTCGGACATATAGTTTGATTTCATTTCCATCAATCACTGTGCGTGTTTTCTTCACACCTTCTAACTGTATCATGCCACTCAGATCCTGCCGAGCATCAAGTGGATCAGAAAAATGAATTGAAATATAACTGTCATTGGTTAAATCTACACGAGTAGAGATGACCGAGAAAACTTCGGCAGAGGGTACTTCCAGTTTCAAATCCTGTGATTTCTTCACTTGGATTGGAGAGCCAGATGCCGTCAACGTGATTGTTTGGGCTTGCTGTGCTCTTTTGAGTCCCGAAACGGCAAACTTGTGCATGGTGGAGCTCGGATGTTGCCAAACTACTGTCAGACTTTCCGGGAAATTGATCATTTTCTCTACATCCTCGTTTTTGGCAAAATCTGCCGTGGTGATGCTTCCGTCAAACTCCAGCTGGTCTGGCTTAGCTGGGTCTGGCACTTGCACTATTCCCAAATCCACCTGAAAGTCTTGCTCTATTACAGAGAAATCGAACGCATAAGATTCGAGCCCTTTTGGCATTTCCATCAAGCTGGTCATTTTTACAGCGACCGAATATTTAGTGCCTGATTTTAGATTTTCCGGAGAAAATGTAAAAGCTCGCGGACCAGTTTTGACCAATGAACCCGTAAGTGAAGGAGAAAAATTAAACAAATCACCAGCTGAGATTTCATCTGGAACGACCACACGTTCTCTGAATTCTATTTGGATATTGTCTTGAGAAGAAATGACACCCCGAGTATGGCTCTGGATATAGTCTCCGAATCGAATATCATTTTTTTGGGTTTGTTCTGTTTTGGTACCGCAGCTCAACAACAGTGTGCTAAGTACGAAAAAATAGGTTAGGTAGCGCATCGTATTCATATGATTGTAAAAACTACCTCATATTAATGATTGCACTTCACAAATCGCCAATCCTACGATTATTTTTTAAAGAATTTTACAAATTATGGTTTGATGAAGGATCAGTCTTCTGGCACGTAAGGAAAATAGTTGAATTGCAGACCACTGGCATACTCAAAATCTTCTCCAGTTTCCAGCATGTCTTCATCCGTATCTTCGTAGTACCAATGCACCTGAATGTCTATGCCTTGCTTTTTATAATTGGCCAATTCCTTGAAAATGTCGTAGATACACTTAGACGAACTAGTATTGAAATACTCCATTCTGAATTCTGCAATGAATTCATTTTTTGTAGGGTGATGTCTCTTGATGGTGTTGATGATTGGCTGATAAAAATCGAAAGAAGAAGCAGGGGAGGATCTTCCGGTTATTTTCAGAAAACTATCCTGAGGGATGTATTCCACATAGGGTGTAACTCTAGTTGATTGTATTCGATATCGCTTCCTTTTGGTAGCCATTCAGTAGTCTCTTGATGGTTTTGGTTTCGGTTGATTTCTTAAAGCTACATCAATTTTTACAATATGGTTCAGAAATGGCCATACTTATATCATATACCGTGTTTTTTATGAACGGAAGTTGCTCTGTTTATTGAAGAATTCCTTCAATTTTTATGGTTTGTCACTATCTCCCGGAACTGAAAAGGAATCGTATATGATTGAAGAATCATCATTCGCCTTGACCTGGTTATATTATGGTTAAGAACAATATGGATGAGTTTTAAATTCTACTTTTAGGAAAATAAGGCCCTCATTGAATGGTGCTATATTCGGATTCTATTATCCTTTCTTGGTAGATAAAGATTGTCTTACGAGTTCTTCAATAAGAATTTTTTCTTGAGTTTTTTGTGCTGAGAGATCGCGAACGACTCCTGTGAAAAATAGATCTCCGTCTTTCTCAATTTTATTAACAGCTAGATATACAGGTACTTTGGATCCATCTTTCCGGACTGCTTCTACCTCTCGTCCTCTGCCAACCACATTTCCACCTCCATGTGTAATATATCTGGTCAGATAGTCATCATGAAGGGATGAGATTTCTTTTGACATCAGTAGGTTAATTGATTGGCCAATGACTTCCTCTTCTTTATATCCAAAAAGACTTTCGCACGCCGGGTTGAACAGCTGTATCAGGCCTTGGGTGTCGATCATCAGAAATCCATCTTCAGTAGTCTCTATATCCGCTTGTATATTAGTCTTGGTGTTGGTCAATGAGCTTTCTGTACCAGATAAAGCATAAATGACCGCTGTATATTGGAGACCTGTCTGACTTTCAAATGCGATCAAAGACCACCGGGTAGGGAATTCGTCAATCAATAAATCAAACTCCTTTCTGTTTTCAATTGCCCTTTTCACTGAATCGCGCAGAATTGTCTGATTGTCAGTTGTTAGGTGATTTAGAAAAGAGCTATGGATTAGGTTTTCTTTTGTAGATGAAAATAAATTTTCGGCAGCATGATTAGCAAAATCAATGATGAAGTCTTCATCAAAAGTGATGATTGCCTCAGCAGATTTATTGACTATTTGGCTTAACAATTCTTCTCTTTTTCTTAAGGATTGATTCTGTGCCTCCAGACTTTTGATGATGTTAGCCAAATTTTCCATTACCGGTTGGGATAATACTTGATACTACGAACTAATATAAGTTAAAACTATTTTCGAAACATATTGATTAGGCAATTGAATTGATTCAGGATTTACTTACAGATGCCTGATTAGAGTGATAACTCCAGTGTACCCGTATTAACATAGATTTTCCTTTTGGTTGATGAATGTCATAGTAGTGCCGTTACCATAGGCTTACTTTTATTTTTAGAATTATTTGGGGGATTTTCCTCGCAATACTATCTCGAAGTAAATTCAAAATCATGGAAACGAAAGCTGTCAAATCCACCGGTAAACCTGCAAAAACTAGAAAAAGTACGAAATCGAAAAAGCAGGTTCCTGCTTCACGAAAGAATGAAATACTGGTCATTGGGCTTGGAAATTTCCTGATGGGAGATCGCGGGATAGGTGTACACATAGCGCAAAGGATGAATCTCATGCATCTGGAGTCTTATATCAACGTAGGTGAAATCGGTGGTGGAGAGTTCTTGCCTTTGAATTATTTTGAGGCGTATAGGAAAATCATTTTTGTAGATGCTGTGATGGATGGCGATGAAACCGGAACCATTTCTCATATCAAAACAAGCAGTGCAAATGATTTTTCCAAGACATTGAGCGTGCATGATGTCAGGTTCAGTGAAATGCTACAAATGCTGTTTGCATCAGAGAACCATCCTGAGATTCATTTGATCACGATTTCTATCAGTGATATTTCGCCAATGCATGTCGGTTTTAGTGAGGATATTGACGAAGCGATTGATCGTGCGATCTGGCGTGTCATTGATCTGGCTGATGATCTTCACCTTCATCAATAAACCGGATATTTCGCATTAGACCTTCGTATTTGGTTCTTTTGACAGCAGATTTTTTGAATACTTTCTGAAATACCTCGCGGGTCATTTCTTTCCACTCTTGTTTTGTGAAATCCTCCCAACCCTGTGGTCTGAAGGTAGGTTCGTTATGAGGTTTTGAAAACTTGTTCCATGGACACACTTCCTGGCAGATATCACAGCCAAAAACCCAATTGTCCATTTTTCCTTTGAATTCTGTAGCGATTTCCTCTTTTAGCTCGATTGTGAGGTAAGAAATACACCGGCTCCCATCCACTACATACGGTTCAGTAATTGCGTCAGTAGGGCAAGCATCCTGACATGCTGTGCAGGTGCCGCAGTAATCCTTCATCGGGCCATCTGGTTCCAGTTCCAAATCAATGATCAACTCCGCAAGGAAAAAATAACTTCCCATTTGCCTGTTGAGGAGGAGAGAGTTTTTGCCTACCCAGCCAAGACCACTTTTATCAGCCCAGGCACGCTCGTGTACAGGGGCAGAATCTACAAATACCCGTCCCTCTACCTTACCTATTTGCTCTTCTGTTTTTTTCACAAACTCTTTGAGTTTGTTCTTTATCGTGAAGTGATAGTCCTGGCCATAAGCATAACGAGCCAGTTTGTAAGGAGCATCAGAAGATTGGTTTTGCTCTGGTGAATAGTTATAAATTAGAGAAACGACAGATTTTGCTCCGGGAACTAAAAGCCTTGGATCAAGTCTTTTGTCGAAATGATTTTCCAGATATCCCATTTTGCCATGGTACCCTCGCTTTAGCCATTCTTCTAGTTTTGGAGCTTCCTCTTTGAGGAATTCCGCTCTGGATATCCCACAAAATGAGAAGCCTAAATCTTGTGCGATTTGCTTGATAAGTCGGGTGTTCGAATGGGTATTCACAGTACAAATATCGAAAGATCGATCTTCATCATCATAGCAGAATTAAATAACCATATTAAGAAATCAAGAAGGCGTTAATTGTGAAGATAATTTTATAGCCAGCAAGCTTGCTCAAATTGGTTAATTCTAAATTGAAAGCTATTTGGATGTTATGTTTAAATCGCATTATTCATCAGAAATGTAGATCGTTTGCTACAAGTGATTGATTTTCAGAGATAAACTAGAAGGTTTTCACCAAAAACGACAGCTTAAATTTGAGTAAAATTGATTTTGTTATTTCTAAATCAATCACACTGTGAATCAAGGAGTTACTGTTTCTCAATAAATCAGTCCCGAATTTTTCGGGTTAAAACAAACTCCCCATCTGCTGTGGAGGGATTTTACCCAGATGCTGATACGCTTTTTCTGTGGCCTGTCTTCCGCGAGATGTTCTTTTGATAAACCCTTCCATGATCAGGAATGGCTCATATACTTCCTCGATGGTTTCAGATTCTTCCCCACAGGCAGTGGCAATGGTGGATAAACCTACCGGCCCACCTTTGAATTTGTCGATGATTGTAGATAGGATTCTGTTGTCCATTTCATCCAAGCCATGTTCATCTACATCCAATGCCCTCAGTGCTATTTTGGAAATATCCAGGGTGATGGCTCCATCTCCTTTGATCTGAGCAAAATCTCGTGTTCTTCTGAGTAAATTATTACAGATACGTGGGGTGCCGCGGCTTCTTCTGGCAATTTCATAAGCCGCTTCTTCATCGATTGGTGTTTCGAGAATGTCCGCATTTCTTCCCACTATAGATGTGAGTAATTTTGCGTCATAGTATTCCAGTCTCGCATTGATCCCAAATCGTGCACGAAGAGGGGAGGTAAGTAGTCCAGATCTGGTAGTTGCGCCGATCAATGTGAAAGGTTCCAGCCCAATCTGAACAGATCGCGCATTTGGTCCACTATCCAGCATGATATCAATTCGATAATCCTCCATAGCTGAGTAGAGATACTCCTCCACCACAGGATTCAGGCGATGGATTTCGTCTATGAACAGCACATCATGTGCTTCGAGGTTCGTTAGCAGTCCTGCTAGTTCACTCGCCTTGTCCAGTACCGGGCCTGATGTGACTTTAATGCCTGAGCCTAGTTCATTAGCTATGATGTGAGATAAAGTGGTTTTCCCAAGCCCGGGAGGGCCGTGAAGCAACACATGATCCAGAGGCTCGGAACGCAGTTTGGCTGCTTCTACGAAAATTTTGAGGTTTTCTACTACCTTATCTTGTCCGGTAAAATCAGAGAAAGAAAGCGGTCTGAGTGCTTTTTCAAACTCTTTTTCCGCAGAACTCATTTCATGGTCATCGCCCGTAAGGTAATCTTCTCTCATGTGCAGGATATTTGAATCATACAAAGATAAAGGGAAAGCCTCTTAGTACAGAGGTATGAAGTAATATTGCACAAATTCTTGAGTATGGGTAGAAAACTAATCTTCAGAATCATTTTTGTGATTGTCATTGCAGGGGCGGCATATAGGTATTTCACGTTTCAGCGATCAGAGTTGCAGCTCACCTATGTGACAGGTCAGACCATGGGTACTATTCAATACAATGTGAAGTATCTGAGTAGTGATCCGGAGAATTATAAGCCACAGATTGATTCGGTGCTGAAGGCATTTAATCAGTCACTATCTACTTATATTCCTGACTCGGAGATTTCTACCCTGAACAAAACAGGGGAATTGGCTGATCCTTCATCGATGTTTCTGGATGTGATAGAAAGTAGTCAATATGTGTTCTCTTCTACTGAAGGGACGTTTGATCCGACAGTTGGCCCTTTAGTCAATGCCTGGGGATTTGGACCGGATAAGATTTTGAAGGTTCCTGACAGTGCTGTGGTGGATTCTTTAATGCAGCTTGTTGGTTTTGAGGCAATTAGTTTTTCAAATGATTTGATTGGAATGAACCCGGAAATGTATCTGGATTTTAGCGCGATAGCCAAAGGTTACGCCGTTGATTTGTTAGCAGATTTTCTGGGATCGAAAGATTTTGAAAACTACATGGTAGAGATAGGTGGGGAGGTAATCGCTAAAGGTGTGAACCAGGATGGAGAGGTCTGGAAAATAGGTATCGAAGATCCGATGGTGAATCGCAATGAGCAGAAACTATTGGCTATTGTGAAATTAAATAATCTGGCCATGGCCACCTCAGGGAACTATCGTAATTATTATGAGGTTGGTGATCGTATAATTGCGCATACAATAGATCCCAGAACAGGTTATAATACCAATCACAATTTGCTGAGTGCTTCTGTATTTGCGAAAGATTGTATGACGGCAGATGCCTTTGCAACTGCTTTTATGGTGGTGGGAGTAGGTGAAGCGAAGAGGATTGCTGTGCAAAATGATTTAGAAATATTTTTAATCTATCAAGAGGAATCCGGTGAGCTTAGGAGCTATGTTTCTGAAGGTCTGACACCACTGGTAGAAATGAATAAGCTGGATAAATGATCTTCATAGGTTCGATACTTTTTTTTGCCGCTTTATTGGGTGGCCTTTCTGAGCGTTTCATTGGTAAGCAAATTCATGATTTGCGTTATCCACTGGTCTTCGCTGGTTCGTTTTTATTTTCTATTACCATCATTCACATTCTTCCCGAGGTATTTTCGCTTTCTGAGGATCCTCTGCGAATAGGTCTGTACATTTTGATTGGATTTTTCTTTCAGCAATTTCTGGAACATTTCACTTCTGGTATAGAGCATGGGCATGCTCACGAGCATGCACATATGGGAACAGGGTCCCGATTTGGGTTGATGATTGCACTTGTGATTCACTCGTTTCTGGAAGGAGCCTTGCTCACCCATCACTCCCCTTTTCATCATCAGCACGAATCTTATTCTCTTTTAATAGGAATAGTACTACATAAGATGCCAGCTGCTTTTGCATTGGTGACCACTTTGAAAACTACCAAGTCCTTCGATACCAAGATTTGGATTGTACTACTCGTATTTAGTGCCGCATCACCAATTGGCCTGTTTTTGAGTGATTATATCATTTCGATCTCACCGAATATGCTGATGATCTTGTTTGCATTTGTTTCGGGTAGCTTTTTGCATATCTCCACTACTATTTTTGTTGAAACCAGCCCTAATCACCATTTTGGGTGGAAAAAGCTTGCTATCAGCATCATCGGGGCTTTGGTGGCTATTGCCACGGAATTTTGGGTGTGACGAATAAAATTCCGTCAAACATCTAATAAACACGGATATAATTTTTCTTGCAATCCATATCATTAAAATGATATTTGGAATATTTGTTGCTAAAATGATATATTTATGCTAAATAAATATATCTAAAATGGATATTCTTCCTAAATGCCCCAAGTGCCAGTCAGAAAATCGCGTAAAAAGTGGTGTTATCAACAACAGGCAACGATATCGCTGTAAAGATTGTGGTTATAACTTCACCGTAAAAAAGCTCGGAAAAGAGATTGATAGCTATTATGTTATCAAAGCTTTACAGTTGTATATCGAAGGTGTGAGCTACCGGGAGATAGAGAGAATACTTGGAGTGAGTCATGTTTCCGTGATCAATTGGGTGAAGAAATATGGAGTGAAAGCCCCGAAAAATTCGGATTACAGACCTTCTTATAAAGTGCTTACACATAGAGAGTTACAAGACTTTATTGCAGACCCTAAGCATTTGCACGGGATGGGCTTTATGCTGACAGAGCTTGGGGATAAATACATGATGATTAAGTGGGAGCGATTCAGAGATTAAATATAGTATTACCAAAAATATACATCATTTTACGATTTCATTTTCAAAATTTTAAAATTCGAGCACTTCGAAGTGAAAAAATTGAATCCCTAATCAATTGAACCTAAATTTTTGAAAGAATGAAAAATGTTTTGTATTTGATTATTCCGCTGCTTATGTATGGTAGCGTATATAGTCAAAAAGTCCCCGCTTCGAGTTATCCCGTTTCTGAATATGCTCCTCTCACCCTGAAAGTAAATGATGATGGATCTAAATTCATCAGATTCATTATTTGGCATCAGCAGTGGCTTCAAAGTAACAACCTGGCTGCAGATACCAAGACAAACTTTACTGCGCTCGCCAGACGTTCCAGATTTTTGGCTTATGCACAGGTTTCACCCAGATTTATGATTCTGACGCATTTTGGACTGAATAGTCTTAGTCAGAACAACATGTCCTCCCTGGGCAATAATGGTGATGGATCGCAATTGTTTCTTCATGATGCCTGGGCTGAGTTTAAGCTGACAGAAAGTAATTTTTTATTTCTAGGAGGAGGATTGCATTATTGGAAGGGGCTTACAAGACTTTCTAATCAGAGTACGCTGAATTTTATGACCCTGGACAATCCGCGTCCATTTGTACACTGGCATTCGCTTGGTATTACTGATCAGTTCGCGAGACATATGGGCTTCTATGTGAAAGGTGAAGTTGGCAAATTCGATTACCGAATTGCACTAAACAATCCGCTAAACCCAGCGAATTCTATAAACGGAGGAAAAAATTACAGTGCGCAATACGGAGACAGGGCCTCATCATTGAAATATCTGGGGTCTGTTACCCCGGATGGTAGCGGTGATCCTGTGGGCAATTCAGTAGTGGAAGGCTATTTTAGATATCAGGTTTTCGACAAAGAATCTACAAAATTACCGTATCAAGTGGGGACATATCATGGGAATAAAAAAGTGTTGGCTGTTGGAGCAGGGTTCTATTCGCATTTAAACGGAATGTATGATACAGCCAGTCTAACCCATCAAAACATCATGCATCTTGCCGGAGACGTGTTTTTGGATATGCCAATCAATGCAAAAGACAATGCGATTAATGCATATCTGTCAGTCATTCATTTTGATTATGGCAAAAACTTTATGTCTCGCTGGGCAGGTACCGGAACGAATGTGTACGGTCATTTCGGATATTTCATACGTGGAATTCACTTAATGCCTTATGTGGCATATCAGTCTGGCAAGTATGATTCTTTCGATGACAATCTTACAGCCTTTGATGCTGGGGTGAACTATTTCGTGCTTGGGCACAATGCCAAACTCACTCTGGAATACCATTCTGTGGCGAATAATCCTATGGAAGTAAGTGGTGCGCTGGATAAGGATGGTAACATTCTGGGCATCAAGCAAATAAGATTTCAAATGGTAGTATTCTTATAAATCAATTTAACAATCATGGATAAAACACAACGAAAACTCTATTGGAAGAAAAATCTCAGCTATCTGGCGCTGCTACTGACCATTTGGTTTGCAGTGTCGTATGGTGCCGGGATTCTCTTCGCCGATGCTTTGAATAGCATCCGTCTTGGCGGGTTCAAGCTAGGATTCTGGTTTGCTCAGCAGGGCTCTATTTACGTGTTTGTGATTCTCATCTTCGTGTATGTGAGAATGATGAACAAGCTGGACAAGGAATTTGATGTAGACGAAAAATAACCCTAAAACCTAAAAAACAATGGACGTACAAACGTGGACTTTTATACTTGTAGGGGTGACTTTCGCCCTTTACATCGGAATAGCGATCTGGTCAAGGGCCGGATCTACTAAAGAATTTTATGTGGCAGGAGGAGGAGTACCTCCACTTGCTAATGGTATGGCGACTGCTGCCGACTGGATGTCTGCTGCATCGTTTATCTCCATGGCTGGATTGATCTCATTTATGGGATATGATGGAGCCGTTTTTCTCATGGGATGGACCGGAGGATATGTGCTCCTGGCGCTATTACTCGCTCCGTATTTGAGGAAATTCGGGAAGTTTACAGTGCCTGATTTTATTGGTGACAGATACTACAGTAATACTGCGAGAACAGTGGCTGTCATCTGTGCCATCATCGTGTCATTCACCTATGTGGCTGGTCAGATGAGAGGAGTAGGAGTGGTATTCAGCCGTTTCCTGGAAGTAGATATTAACCTTGGAGTTTACATTGGTATGGCACTGGTATTCTTTTACGCTGTACTCGGTGGAATGAAAGGAATCACTTACACGCAGGTGGCTCAATATGTAGTTTTGATTTTTGCATTCATGGTACCTGCATTTTTCATTTCATTCCAGTTGACAGGAAATATCCTACCACAGCTTGGCTTTGGAGGTACGATGAGTGATGGTACTTATTTGCTGGACAAACTGGATCAGCTACACGTGGAGCTTGGCTTTGCTGAATATACCAGTGGGTCAAAATCGATGATCGATGTATTTGCTATCACTATGGCATTGATGGTCGGTACTGCAGGACTTCCACATGTGATTGTGAGGTTCTTTACTGTTGCCAGAGTAAAAGATGCAAGAATTAGTGCTGGTTGGGCATTATTGCTTATCGCAATTCTGTACACCACAGCTCCTGCGATCGGTGCTTTTGCCAGAACAAACCTGATCAAGACTGTTTCTGATAAAGAGTATTCTTCCATGCCGGAGTGGTTTAGCAATTGGGAGAAAACAGGTCTAATCGGATTCACAGATAAAAATAACGATGGCAAAATCCAATATGTGGCTGATGCGGAAGCCAATGAATTGACTATTGATAGAGATATCATGGTATTGGCCAATCCCGAAATAGCAAACCTTCCAAACTGGGTAATTGCTCTCGTGGCTGCTGGTGGTCTGGCAGCAGCATTATCTACTGCCGCAGGATTGCTACTGGTCATCTCTACTGCCGTATCTCATGATTTGATCAAAAAACAAATCAAGCCAGATATCTCAGAAAAAGCAGAGCTGATGTGGGCGAGAATTGGTGCGGCAGCCGCAGTGATCGTAGCAGGATACTTCGGTATCAACCCTCCGGGATTCGTGGCAGCTGTGGTGGCTCTGGCATTTGGATTAGCAGCAGCATCATTCTTCCCGGCTATTATTCTGGGGATCTTCGACAAGCGAATGAACAAAGAAGGAGCCATTGCAGGAATGGTAGTCGGTATTCTGCTCATGCTATTCTACATGGTCAAGTATAAACTTGGAGGTTTTGGAGGAGGTACTCCAGAAGATTGGTGGTTTGGTATTTCACCTGAAGGATTCGGTACCGTGGCGATGTTGGTCAATGTGGTAGTTAGTCTGGTAGTTTCCAGAATGACAGCTCCAGCTCCAGAAGAGGTACAGGAAATGGTGGAAAATATTCGCTACCCGCGAGGAGCCGGAGAAGCTCATAGCCACTAAATATTCAAATGAAATGGTAGGTTTCCCTTAGAAACTGTGGATTTCTTAACTTGAAGAAATGAGAAGTAAATACATAGTAGGTTTAATTTTCCTTTCCGCATTATTCGGAATACTATTGAACGCTCCGATACTTCAGATTCCAACAGGTACTCTCTACGGGGTGCCTACCATTTTTTATTACATCCTCTTTGTTTGGGTGTTATTAATTGCTGTTATGGCTGTTTTAGCTAGAAATAACACTAATTCAGATTCCTGAAATGAATTATTGGTTGATTATCCTGATTTCTGCATTGTATCTGGTAGGGCTGTCTCTGATAGCTTTTCTGGCGGATCGTCGTGCCAAATCGGGTAAAAATCTTCTCAAAAATCCCTATATCTATGCGTTTTCGCTAGCCGTTTTTTGCACCGCCTGGACTTTTTATGGTAGTGTAGGAAAAGCTGCTACTGACGGACTTTCCTTTCTGTCCATATATTTTGGACCTATAGTTAGTATGCCCCTTTGGTGGGTGATTGTGCGGAAGATTATTCAGGTTTCCAGTGCGCTGAAAATTACCACTCTGGCTGATTTTATCTCTACCAGATTTGGGAAAGATATTCGGTTGAGTGCTTTGGTGACCTTACTGAGTATATTGGCGATAGTGCCATATATCTCCATCCAGCTCAAAGCGATCAATAGTTCACTGGCAATGATTGCAGGGGATATTCCTGTAGATACCGCACTATATGTGACGATGATGCTGGGAGTTTTTATATTGATATTCACCTTTAGGACGGTAGATAGCACCCAAAAACACCCAGGTCTCGTAGTGGCTGTGGCAGTGGAGTCCATGGTGAAATTAGTCACATTCCTGATCGTGGGTGGGTTTATTACATTTTTCATGTTCGATGGCTTTGGAGACATCTTTCAGAAAGTACCCGCCGAACAGCTCGTCAAGTTTGAATTTACAGAAGGAATGGAATGGCCTGTGATGATGTTTTTGTCACTTTCTGCTGTGTTATTCTTACCTCGCCAATTTCATGTGATCGTTTCTGAAAATGCAGACATCAACCACCTGAACAAAGTCGTTTGGTTGTTCCCCGCCTACTTACTGGCAATCAATATTTTCGTGATCCCAATTGCACTCGGAGGAACTTATTTACTGGGAACTGAGGTGGATCCTGATATGTATGTATTGGCCTTGCCAATGTCGATTGGTAAAAACATTTTGGCCGTTTTGACTTATCTGGGTGGGTTTTCTGCTGCCACAGGGATGATTATCGTATCTGTAATTGCACTCAGCATGATGGTAAGTAATAACCTAGTCATGCCTTTACTTATCAAACAATACGAACCAGGCGGAATCAATCGTAGAAAGGCTTTGCTCACCAGGCGTTTCTCTGTGGTTGTGATTTTGCTTTTGGCATTTTTTTATTTCCGATTCGTTTCTGATCGGTTTTCATTGGTATCCATCGGACTCATTTCATTTGCGGCAGTAGCGCAATTCACACCTTCTATTATTGCTATTTTGTATTGGAAAGATGTGACTCGTCAGGGGGTGACATGGTCTTTGATTGCCGGGTTTTTGGTTTGGTTTTACACACTGATCGTGCCGGTGACGGTAGAGGTTGGCATCCTGCCTGAATATCTCATTAGTGAAGGAGCGTTTGGTATTTCATGGTTGAGACCGAATTCACTTTTTGGGTTGAATATCGAAAATGCCATTGTTCATGGCACGTTCTGGTCCATAATGACGAATATCTTTTTTCTCGTGCTAGGGTCCATTATTAAAGAGCAAACTGCTCGAGATAAAAACATGGCTAATTTCTATATGGATTCATATAAATATTCCAACGAATATGATAGCCAGCTGCTGTGGAAAGGTCATATGGTTTACAGTGACCTGATCGGTGTATTAGAAAATATTTTGGGTGAGCTCAAAACCAACTTGGAGATCTCGGCATTCAAAAAAGCAAATGGAGAACCAACAACTTCAGATGGAGACGTAAACCCGCAGTTTGTGGCGATGGCTGAGCGCTTGCTTACAGGGGCTGTGGGTGCTTCTGCCGCGAGGATGCTCATTTCCAGTATTTCGCAAGAAGAAGAGATAGAACTGAATGAAGTATTGGAAATCCTGAAAGAAAACCAGGTCATCACCAGACTCAACAGACAATTGAAATCAAAATCGAATGAACTGGAGCAAAAAACGCATGCCCTGGAAATTGCCAATAAGCGCCTGATGAATCTCGATGTAGAAAAGGATGATTTCATTTCTACAGTGACTCATGAGATGCGAACACCACTTACTTCGATAAGAGCAATAAGCGAGATACTGTATGACAATGATGATCTCACGGATGAAGAGCGTAATCATTTTCTCGATTCGGTAGTGAAAGAAACGGAGCGCATGACCCGCCTGATCAATCAGGTGTTGGATATGGAAAAACTCGAATCTGGAAAATCACAGCTACATTATGAGCAGGTGATGATCGCCACGCTGATACAAGACTGTTTGTCAAATTTTAAGGCTTTGGCAGTGGAAAAGCATGTGGAGATTGTGCCGAATTACGAGATTCAGAACATCACCATGATGGTGGATCGTGATCGTTTGTCACAGGTATTGACTAATCTTCTTTCTAATGCATTGAAGTTCTCTGATGAGCAAAGTACAATTGAAGTTGGGCTGGCAGATAATCCTGATGGAGGTATCCTGATTTGGGTAAAAGATCATGGCAAAGGAATGGATGACGATAGTCTGCACAGAATATTCGACAAGTTTTATCAGGCGCAGGACCAAACAAGGAAAAAGCCAAAAGGCACCGGTCTGGGCTTATCTATCACCAAGCAAATAGTAAATATGCATGGTGGGGATATCTGGGCTGTAAGCGAAGAGGGAAAAGGAACGACATTTTATTTCACGGTTCCGCATCCAGTAGAAGAACAAAAAATCTGAAGAACATGAGCAAGGTATTGATAGTAGATGATGAACCAAATATTCTGATGTCATTGGAGTTTCTGATGAAGAAAAAAGGATATGAAGTCTTTATCGCGCGTGATGGTAAAGAAGCGTTGGAAATTGTGGAGAAAGTGGTGCCGGATGTTATGATTCTGGATATAATGATGCCAGAGGTAGATGGGTACGAGGTGTGCCAGCAGATCAAGTCCAATGATAATACCAGGCATATCAGAGTCATTTTCCTGAGTGCCAAAACCAAAGATGAAGAGATCAAGAAAGGATATGAATTAGGTGCAGACCTGTATTTGACAAAACCGTTCAGCACCCGTTTTTTATTACAGCAAATTGAAGAACTTAAACCCCAAAGCTGATGACACATTTTTCAAAATATCAAAAAGAATATCATGCCTCTCTGGAGCATAAAGAAGCATTTTGGTTGGAGCAGGCAAGCAAACTGGATTGGTTTGTGACACCTGAAAAAGCATTGTCAAAAGTCTCCGAAAAGAAATTTACCTGGTTTGAAGATGGTGTGTTGAACACCTCACACTTGGCACTTGATCATCATGTAGCAAACGGACGAGCAGATCAGCTGGCTCTGGTTTATGATTCTCCAATGACCGGCACTAAGAAAACATATACTTACAAAAAGCTCCATGATCAGGTGGCGAGGTTTGCTGGTGGGTTAAGGGCGCTGGGGGTAAGTAAAGGAGATACCATTGTTATTTACATGCCGATGATTCCTGAGGCCGTGATTGCAATGCTGGCATGTGCCAGAATCGGGGCGATTCATTCGGTAGTTTTTGGTGGGTTTGCTCCTCATGAGCTGGCTTTGCGGATAGATGATGCCAAACCCAAAGCTATAATCACTGCTTCTTGTGGGATCGAAATCAATAAAATCATTCCTTATAAGCCGTATGTAGATAAGGCTTTGGAGGAAGCCTCTCACAATCCTGCATATAAAATTATCCTGGAGCGGCCAGAGCAGCCGGAAAAGCTCGATTACGTGCAAGAAATTGGGTTTTACCATGTGATGAGCCAAGGTAAAGCAATTGACCCTGAGCCTTTGAAAGCTACTGATCCACTATATATCCTCTACACTTCGGGTACTACAGGCACTCCGAAGGGAATTGTAAGAGATAATGGAGGTCATGCCGTGGCGATGAAATATAGCATGGATCATGTTTACAATGCACTGCCCGGTGAAGTCTATTGGGCCGCATCAGATGTGGGCTGGGTAGTAGGACACTCGTACATCGTGTATGCTCCGCTGATTCAGGGATGTACGACCATATTGTATGAAGGAAAACCGATCAAAACTCCGGATGCGGGAGCTTTCTGGAGAATGATTGAAGAATATAAAATCAATACATTATTTACAGCACCTACAGCATTCAGAGCTATTAGGAAAGAAGATTTTGAAGCGGAACATCTCTGGAAATATGATGTTAGTAGTCTGAAAGCACTCTTCCTTGCAGGCGAGCGATGTGATCCTGCCACTTATGAGTGGGCCAGTGAAAAACTGGGCATTCCGGTAATAGATCACTGGTGGCAGACAGAGACAGGCTGGCCAATAGTAGCCAATATGCTCGGCCTGGAATCATTCCCGGTAAAACCAGGATCAGCCACGAAACCGGTTCCCGGTTTTGATGTGAGAATTCTTAGCCATCAGGGAGAGGAAGTAGCATCAGGAAAAGAAGGATATATAGCCATCAAATTGCCATTGCCGCCTGGATGTTTGCCAACCTTGTGGCAAAATGATGAGCGCTTTGTGAAATCATATCTGTCCATGTTTGAAGGTTATTATGCCACCGGAGATGGTGGGTATAAAGATGAAGACGGATATGTCTACATCATGGGGCGTGTAGATGACGTGATCAACGTTTCTGGTCATCGATTGAGCACTGGTGAGATGGAAGAGATCGTGGCAGGTCACGAGCATGTAGCCGAATGCGCAGTGATAGGGATCGATGATGAGCTCAAAGGTCAGGTACCGTTCGGTATGGTCGTACTTAAAAATGACGTTGTAGAAGCCAATGTCATGCAGATAGAAAACGAGCTGATTGCCTTAGTTCGGGAACAGATTGGGGCTGTGGCCTGCTTCAAACGGTTGATAGCCGTACAGAGACTTCCTAAAACAAGGTCTGGCAAAATTCTTAGAAGAACATTGCGTCAGATGATCAATGGTCTATCTTATAAAGTACCCTCTACGATAGATGATCCAAAAATATTGGAAGAAATAAATGAGTCATTTCAATTACAAAAAATACATTCAATTTAGAAAACGATTAAACCTATATCATTATGAGTCACAAAATTCAAACCCTGAGTGGTTATATTCATGAATATCAAAAAAGTGTTTTACAGCCGGAGGTCTTTTGGGGCAGGGTAGCAGAATCCTTTCATTGGGAAAAACGATGGGATAAAACACTGGAGTGGAACTTTGAAGAGCCAGACATCAAGTGGTTTGTAAACGGAAAGCTCAATATCACTGAAAATATCCTGGACAGGCATTTATTTATCATGGGCGATAAGCCAGCTATTATCTGGGAACCCAATGAGCCGGGTGATGAAGCTGTCACCCTGACATATCGCGAGCTGTATGAAAAGACCAATGAATTTGCCAATGCGATGAAAGCTAAAGGTGTGGGCAAGGGTGATCGGGTGATTATCTACATGCCTATGGTTCCTGAGGCGGCTATTGCCATGCTGGCGTGTGCCAGAATAGGTGCTGTGCACTCTATCGTTTTTGCGGGATTTTCCTCTTCTTCATTGGCAGATAGAGTAAATGACTGTGAGGCAAAAATGATCTTGACATCCGATGGTAACTTCCGTGGAGCCAAGAAAATTCCGGTGAAAGCTGTAGTAGATGAAGCTTTGGAAAGCTGTACCACAGTAGAGTCTGTGATTGTATTCCAGCGCACTGGCACAGAAGTGACTATGAAAGAAGGACGAGATTATTGGTGGCATGATGTCATCAAAGGTCAGTCCAAAGAGTGCAAAGCAGAAATCATGGATTCTGAAGATATGCTTTTCATTCTATACACTTCCGGTTCTACAGGTAAACCGAAAGGAGTAGTTCATACTGTGGGTGGATATATGGTTTATACCTACTATTCTTTTGTGAACGTATTCCAATACAGCATTGGTGATGTGTACTGGTGTACAGCAGATGTGGGCTGGATTACGGGCCATTCGTACATTGTATATGGCCCTCTTTTGGCGGGTGCGACTACACTGATGTTTGAAGGTGTGCCTACCTATCCGGATGCTGGCAGGTTCTGGCAGATCGTAGAAAAGCACAAAGTCAATCAGTTTTATACAGCACCTACGGCGATTCGTGCATTACAAGCTTATGGTTTGGAACCAATAGAGCCTTACGATTTATCTTCTCTGAAAGTAATTGGGTCGGTAGGTGAGCCAATCAACGAAGAAGCCTGGCACTGGTATCACGATCATATCGGCAAGGGCAATTGTCCGTTGGTGGATACATGGTGGCAGACCGAAACTGGTGGTATCATGGTTTCTGCATTGGCTGGGGTCATCCCAAACAAACCCGCACATGCGTCATTGCCGCTACCCGGAATTCAGCCGATCATCGTGGATGCAGAAGGTAACGAATTGAAAGGAAATAATGTGGAAGGAAACCTCTGCATCAAATTCCCCTGGCCATCTATGCTCAGGACTACTTATGGTGATCATGAGCGATGCAGACAGACATATTTCTCTACTTACAAAGGCTTATATTTTACAGGAGATGGAGCCAAAAGAGACCATGATGGTTATTTGAGAATACTTGGTCGTGTGGATGATGTGATCAATGTTTCTGGTCACAGAATGGGAACAGCTGAGGTAGAAAACGCCATCAATGAGCACCCTAAAGTGATTGAATCAGCCGTGGTTGGCTATCCGCATGACGTGAAAGGTCAGGGCATATACGCTTTTGCAATCTGTGATATGGAAGGCAGAAGTGAAGAAAACCTCATTGCGGAGATCAAGAAAACCGTGGCAAATATCATCGGGCCAATTGCCAGACCTGACAAAGTACAAATCGTACCGGGGTTGCCAAAAACACGATCAGGAAAAATTATGCGTAGAATATTAAGAAAAGTGGCAGCCGGAGAAGCGGATCAGCTGGGAGATACTTCTACCTTGCTAAACCCTGAGGTGGTAGAGTCCATCATCGAAAGCGCCAAAAACGCGAAGTAGTAATTATATTTTAACCCAGAATATGCATTAGAAAATCTATTACGACCCTAACTGACTGCAAATCAGTAAAATGTAGAAGTTTTTCATTCTCACCATAGCGGTGCTATGCCTAGTATGATAAAACTCCCTGATTTATTGCCACTTAGGTTCTCATAACGAAGTTCTAATACATAATCCGGGTTTAATACTTGAGCTAATAACCCACCATTCCACCTTTGAAAGGATGGGGTGTGTGGGTTTTTCCTTTTCAGGAAGAAGGACAGAAATCGAGTTAGTTATCTGGCAATCTCCGGGTGATATCTGTCATTTATAAAAATGACATTCAAGGTTTCCTATACTCCGCCAAATCCTCAATTTTGGCTAAATTCTGATAATCAACTACCAATTCTCATTCACTATGTCTAATCTCATTACTGATCGAGTAGAGTTTTTTCTTAAAGATTTTCCTCCTTTTTCTTTTTTAGAATCACCTGAGCTAGAGGTGATTGCAAAAAGCATCACTGTAAAATATTTCAAAAAAGAAGCGTACATCTTCAAAGAAGGCGATTTGAATGCTGGCTTTGTGTATGTGCTGAGACAAGGCTCGGTAAAGTTGTCTCATCTGGAATCAGGACAATCTGTTTTGCTGGATCAGTGTGAAGTAGGAGATATCTTCGGAGTGCGATCTGTGCTTTCCGGAAAACCGTATGTGATGACAGCCGAAGCAACAGAGGAAACCCTGGTGTATGCCATCAAGGTAGAAGAGTTTAAAAGGTTATTGGATGAACATACGCAGTTCGCACTGTTCTTTGCTTCGGGCTATGCAGCAGGGCAGGCAGTGGTAAGAGGTGGGCAGCAAGGTGCGTCGCTTTCTGTTAGCACTGTGGAGGAAAATAAACTCGATTATTCAAGAAGCATTGTAACCTGTAGCCAGGACCAAAGCATCAAGAGTGCTGCAGAAATCATGGCCGGCAAGAATATTGGCTCCATCATCATTGTGGATGCAGAAGGGATGGCCGTTGGTATTTTGACGGATAGTGATTTGCGAAGAAAAGTCGTTTCGAAGGGAATAGATTTTAAAATTCCAGTCTCTGAGGTCATGACAGGTCCTGTGAAAACCGTCTCTTCGGACATCACAGTTACAGAAGCTCAGATGTTTATGCTTCAGCAAGGCATTCATCATTTACTGGTTACTGAGGATGGGACAGACAAAAGCTTGCCGGTGGGCATGGTCTCGGATCACGATATTTTGTTATCAAGGTTGAACCACCCATCGGCATTGATCAAGGCTCTGAAGCAAAGTGATGATCCTCTGAAATGGGCCGAAATCCGCGATAAGGCAGAAGAAATGCTATTGACATTCCTGGATCAGGAAGTTTCTATGGCACTGGTGGCCGGTTTGATTAGCCGTATCAACGATATGATTATCCAAAAAGCAATCACGCAATCGGTAGAAAAACTCGGTTTGCAAGATGTTTCTTTTTGCTGGCTCAGTCTGGGAAGTGAAGGCCGAGAAGAGCAGCTACTCCGTACTGATCAGGATAATGCGATTGTTTTTGAAGATGTGGATGACAATGATGCCATGCAAGCGAAACTATTGGAGCTGGCCGGGGAAGTGAATAATGTGCTGATCCAATGTGGATTTGAGAAATGTCCGGCAGATATCATGGCGAGAAATCCTCAGTGGTGCCAGCCGCTCACCGTTTGGGAAAAGTACTTCTTTGACTGGGTACATTCTCCAGATCCGAAATCAGTTATGAATTCTACGATTTTCTTTGACTTGCGTCCTGTTTATGGTTCGCATGCGATAGCCGATCAGCTTCATGATTTTCTGGATCAGGTCATTTACGAAAGTGGTACATTCCTGAACTTCCTTGCAAAAAACGCATTGCAAAACCCGGCTCCTTTGAGCTTTTTCAAGAATCTTTTGGTGGAGCGATCAGGAGAACATGCCGATGAGTTTGATATCAAAGCTCGTGGAATGATGCCTTTGGCAGATGCGGCCAGAGTACTGGCCTATGAGCACGGGATCAGGGGAGCATATAGTACGGTAGATAAATTCAAAGCCTTGTCCGGTTTAGAAAAAAACCATGCCGAGCTCATGAATGAGGCAGCACAGGCTTATGAAATTCTCATGCGTTATCGTGCCAAGTCGGGATTACAGCATCAGGATTCTGGTAGGTACATTGATGTGTCGAAACTCAATAAACTCGAAAAGCAGATATTGAAGAATGCTTTCCAGCCAGTAAAAGAGATTCAGGAGGTGCTGGAAGTTCGTTTCAAACTCCAATATTTCTCTTAAATCATGTTTTCCATCTGGAAGAAGAACCGGAACTTTCCTGAATATATTCAGCAATATCTGGATCAGGAGTTTGTAATTCCTGCAAAGTCTGAGCTAGAAGAACTCAGTTTTGCGGTAATAGATGCAGAAACTACCGGGCTGGAAAGATCGGATCAATTAATTACACTCGGAGGAGTGGTGATGAGCAACTATGGCATTGATCTCGGAAATTGCCTGGATCAAAAGTATGAATTCTCCACTTCGTCAGAGGCTGCGGCTATTCATGAAGAACTCCCAGAAATCCTGAACCAAAACCTGGATGAGCAATTTGAGGAGGCTTTGACTTTTCTGAGCAATAAAATCATCGTCGGACATCACATCTCGTTTGATATTGGTAAAATCAACCAAACCATTGCTTCAAAATACCCTGGATTCAAACTAAAGAATAAAGTCCTGGACACCTTTCAGATGATGGTAAGGCTAGATCCTGAAAAGTATGAGCGGCAGGTGGGTGGCCGCCATGCACTACAGCTCGATGAAATCTGTGATGATTTTGGGATTGCCGTAGAAAACAGACATACGGCTTTGGGAGATGCTTACATGACAGCACAGGTGTTCATGTTTTTATTGGCAAGATTTGAAGAAAGAGGAGTGAGGTTTGCCGGAGAGCTGCTGAGGTGAGTGGACTATTAATTACTCCAGATCCAGAACAATCTGAATATTCTCTTTGACCAATTTACTTATTTCATTCGGTAATAAACCGATCTTTTTCGTTAGCCTTTTGTTGTCTATGGCCCGAACCTGATCAATCATGATATCACATTCCTGATGAAGGTTAGCGGTCCCTTTAGGCAGGTTAATTCTTAATATTTCCGCGTTTTTTTGAACTTTGGTAGTAATCGGGCAGATAATAGTTGAAGGGTGTGGAATTTTGTTGAGAAGATCTGTCTGTATCACCAATACAGGTCTAGTTTTTCCGGGTTCTGTTCCAATCTGTGGGCTCAGGTCCGCAATCCATATTTCGAATTGTTTAATCTGCATAGTCGATCCCTTCAAAATCTTTTAAAACCTCCATTGACTCTTCTTTGACCAATGCCGATTCATTTTTGAGCTTTTGCTCTAGCATCTGTTTGCGTTGAACCTTGTTGTAGAATTCAAGAGCTTCATTGATGTAACGATTGCGGGGTTTTTTAATTTTTGCGAGTATTTTCTCCGTTTCCCCAAAAATCGAATCATCTAATTTTAGCGATACTGTTTTCATAACTCTTTAATTTACTTCAAATATATTAAAATAGTATATACAATTAGTATATCTAAATCTGGTGTTTTTGCAGATAAAGAATGCATTTGTAACTCAAATTATCATTGGCAAGATTAGAAGAAAGAGGAGTGAGGTTTGCCGGAGAGCTACTGAGGTGAGAAAGTGATTGATTACCCGGGAAACCAACCAACTCCGGCATTTTCAATCAACAGGTTTTGAATGACCCTCTGCTCATTATCTTTTTCGAAAACCACATTTTCTATTTGAATAGCTATTCGATATAAGGTTTCGAATTCTGTTACTTCCAAGTCGGAAATCATAATTCTCAATTTTCCTGAGATTGCGTTCCACTCATGAACTCTGTTAATTGTCAGATCTGGCACATCATTGCACAAATAGCTGTTTACTGGCGCATCCCAAACTACAATGCTACAATATATACTGTCATTAGGTAATGAAAATGATTTAAAATCTGTTGTCAGATTTAATGTTTCGCGGCTATTAGGATAGGCGCCACTTATGTTCAGAGCAACATTTGAATTTCCAGGCTCTAGTAACTGACTTACTCCAAAATCACTACAGCTGATGATTTCACCACTGAAATTTAATTCCTCAGGAAGATCAAAAGGGTCGGTATATTCACTATCACAGCTCAATAGATTCAGAGATATGATGAAGGCTAAGATTGGGACAAAGTATTTCATAATTCTGGTACAGATCTTATTCTGCAGTCACGATAATATCTCTGGGATCAAGGATGTTTTTCGAATAACCATTCAACGTTACATTGATCATCGAAAGCCCAATCTGAGTAGTATTGACAATACTATTTGGAGACATCCATTTGAGAAGCTTGATCAGCCACATGAGGTTTTTGATCAACACTCGGTAAAGCTTACTACTTGGCTCGATTCCTCTCAAAGGAATAATGCCACCTGGACGGTACATATAAGCCGCTTTGAAGCTCAGTTTCAATAGATCATTTTCCGTTTTTCCTTTTACTCTCGCCCACATGGTGCGTCCTTTTTCTGTGCTGTCCGTTCCTTGACCAGATACATAGGTAAACACAGCATCAGGATTCATTTCCAAAACGGTCTTCGCCAGATTCAGGCTGATGTCGTAAGTGAGTTTTGTAAACTGCTCTTCTTTCATACCTGCAGAGCTGACCCCCATACTATGGTAGCAGGCATCATAGCCCTTCAGATGGTCTTTTACAGAATCAAAATCCATAAAATCCTGATGGATCAGTTCTCTGAGTTTGGGATGCTCCATTTTCAAAGACCTTCTGGAAATGGACAGCACTTCTTTCACCTCCGGGTGATCGAGACATTCCAGCAGTACACCCTTCCCGACCATGCCTGTGGCTCCTGTGACGATTACTTTCATAAATTCAATGGTTTATAATCACCAATGTACAACTAAAACGAATATGTGCACTTCTTTTGCTAGAAGCAGATGAACTTCTAGTCAGCAAAGTCCTACCAAAATGCTCAGTCTGCATGCCTGTTTGCGATCAGGCAGGTTCATTTTTAGCGCTTGTTGTTGGGAGTATTTCATCTGGAGGGATAGCTATTATCTTTCCGTTTCGCGAGACGATCAATGGGCTGTTATTTCTCTTTTTGAATTCCACCATTTTTTTATAAGCTTCTTTCAGTCCCAGGCTCACCTGCTCCTTCAGTTCACGTAGTTGTTCTCTGTTATCCATTGTATTCATTGTTTAAGTAAGACCATTGACTTTCACTACTTATTATAACTTCATCTCCTGACCCTTCAGCAATGAATTCGAAGTTTTCAGTAGAATTATCCACCAAAATCCATCTATCAACAATCGACCTATAAATCTTGAAGAAGTTTATCAAGCCATTTGAGTATCTCTTTTCAATGGTCTCAATTGGTATGTTGTGCCCTCCTTCTTTAACCCTGGTTTGTACTCTTTGGATTGCCAGTTCCGCGGATTCTAAAGTGAGGAAAAGTAAAGTTGTAT
The DNA here is from genome assembly GCA_030425425.1 of Bacteroidia bacterium. Classification (GTDB taxonomy): domain Bacteria; phylum Bacteroidota; class Bacteroidia; order Cytophagales; family Cyclobacteriaceae; genus Marinoscillum. Next base: position 149,299 of record JAUIAO010000003.1, read on the forward strand.
CATATCCGAGCAGTCCAGCCTGTTTCACTAATCCTTGATAAGACTTTGTTGATAAGGTTGTTTCAAAAGCGAATGATTCTCCCTGATATAATAGTTCTTTAATTCTTTGCAACATCAGCCTTCCAGCTCTTATCCCAGCTTTTTCGGGATTCAATGGGGATATGCCCTTTGCAATTTCATCAGCGTTTACAAATTCATCACAGTCAAATATTTCTGGAAGAATTGTATAGGAAAGGGTCGTCTTTCCGGCTCCATTAGGACCGGCTATGATGTACATTTTTTTCACTTTGCAAATATAGGATATCCTGAATCAGTTGCCAGTTTGGGCTTTTTCCTAGAGCGGCTAGCTTTGAGTGTCTGCCGCAGCAAAGTAGCTAATAAGTCCGGGGCGCATAACCTAACCCCCGCAAAACAGTACCCCAATGCACTGCGCCTGCCTGCATAGGGAGGTTCAGAAAGAGAAAAAAATCCTGTGAGATGCGCCTAGTAGAAATCACTGACCTTTCCCAGCGGCTGATTCATGGCCTACGCGGCTCGGTGATGTTCGCACTGAAGTATGTAAAGTGGCAGTTGGCGCATTCGTGCTAGCGCATCTTACCACACGTCTCTAACTTTACTTGCTAATTCCGAATTCTAGCGAGCGAAATACCCTTTGTACACCAAGCGTTTACCGTAGTACTTGAATTCTACATTTGTTCGATCTCCAGAAACCTGAGTTATGCAAATTTCGCAGGTATCTCCAAAACTGTCTTTGGCAGTAATTCCGCACATGGGGTTATCAGGATTCATGGAAACGATGGTGTATTTGATTTTGTCGCCGTTCCTAAAATCAAGTTCCCATACTTTTTGATCTCCGACGTAGAAATAGGCATCAGTTGTCAATTTCTTATCCAATAAATGCGTTAATACGAATTTATAAGTTTGATATGGCTTATCGCCACTTAACCATTGGTTACCGAATAACTCTACATGGAATGAAAGTAGAAGTGCTGGCAGTATTGTCAAAATAATTTTTTTCATTAGATATTGGCGTTTATTCTGACTAACGTAAGCTAAGTGACTGATTATCAGATGTCATTTGTGCAGCGATTTTATCCCTGTTCGCTCTAGAGAAGCCAAGCTCATCGGGGTTCAACCCCAGGTCTTTGATCTGTTTGCGCATCTTGCTTACGATTCGTCGTTTCTGATCTAAAAATAGGTAATTATTTTTTGGCATGTAAGGTTCTTTCTTGGTGACCATATTCCAGATGATCACGGCAACCTTTCTCGCCGTAGCATTTACAGCAGCTGTCCTTCCTTTTCGAAAGGCGATTCTTCTAAAGAATTTGGAAAGGTCTGAGTCTTTGAGATTTCCAATCGCATTCGCAGAGTTTCTCAGGGCAATTTTTAATCTGTTACTTCCTTGAGGTATTCTATTAGAGAGCGTTTTTCCTCCGCTTATTTTATTGTTTGGTGCAAGCCTAAGCCAGGAAGCGAAATGTTGGGCAGTAGGAAATTTGCTAAACCCTTCAGGTCCCATTTCACTCATTATCGACAGGACTGTAGAATGACTTACACCTGGTATTGCCAGTAGGTCAACACCATCAAAGTATTGATATGATACAATGTTGAGGTTGATGCCTTTGATATCATTTTTGTTTTGTCTTTTATGGGGTTTTTCCTCAGGAATATCATCTACCACTTCTTCTTTCTGTTGAATTGTTTGTTCGATAAATTGACCTATCTCCTTGTCACAATCTTTGATCATAGAAGTATAAAACTGATATCGTGCAAATTCTTGCTTGAGTCCGAAGAGGTAATCTTCCCGTTTGTTGGACACTAATGCCTTGGCGATTTCTTCTTCTGATTTCCTACAATTGTGATGACGATGCTGGGCCAATGATTTTCCCTCAAGATTTCCATTACAGATATCTTCAATTATTTTGAGTCCTGTCTGGCCTGAAATGTCATTGACCACTACGTCTAGTCTGAAGTTGAGATATTTGAGAAACTTGGACATCTTATGGATGCTATTGGCCCGTAGATCTATCATGTTGGTTCTGTGCCGGCAATATGTCCTAAGTCTTTCTGTGGTATGATCTGGTAGAAAGCTTGATGGCAATAATCCTAAACAGTGAAGTTTCTGTATCCACTGACAGTCTAATACATCAGTTTTCTTTCGGTTGATATTCTTTGTAAACTTTCCATTAGTCAGAGTAACTTCAAGTCCGGCATTGATGAGTTCGACGAACAAGTTCTGCCAGTATGTTCCGGTAGATTCCATGGCAACTGTAGTGACTTTGTTATCCAGAAGCCACTGGACAATAGCTGAAAGATCTTCAGCATACACACCAAATTCTCTGACATCCTTTTCTCCTTGTCCGATCGAAACAAAGTGAGAGCGACTACCAATATCAATGCCTGCGGCATTGGGGTTGATCACGCTCATTGACATTTTCTTTTTTTGCTTTTTCATCTTCTCAGTGTTTTAATAGTTTGAAAAAATGCCCTGAGAGAATGTATCTTTATAATCGAAAATTATTCTGAACGGGGTACCGAAAGGTCCACCAATGAAATTTATCAACGAGTCCCGAAGTGCAATTCGGGACTTTTTACATTCCAGTCATAATGCGCCATGGACTTGTCAGAATCCCTGACAGAGATACCAGTTGTAAAGCGACCTTGCAACAGGGCGCTGAAATATAGAAAGCTCGAAGGAAAACGTTAGCAACTGAAATCAATTTGGAAAGGGAGAAATTGACACATTTTCTCCTCAATTTCTGTCCCCAAATCTGGGGAATGTGTGGTAACGTCCAGCTATGAGGCGTGGCCTCACAACTGGCAAGTACGTGTAATGTAGCAAAGTCTGCGGTGCGATACAATAGCAGATACAGTTACGCTGAGAAAATCTTTACCCCTGAGCACGAAGCTTCAGATTCAAATGCCATCTGCACAGCGCAGACTTTGTGGCTTTCCTTTTACCTCCGATGTGTCTGAGAACTACCCAAGGCCATGCCTCATCAGCATTTGTGTGTGCCTTGAACGGTGAATATAGTCCAAGGAGTTGGACATCCCAAAGGGTGCAAGTCCCTGAAGCGCTGGGGTCGTGCCCGGAAGCTAAGTAAGTGACAAGGTGGCTCACTGTGAGGTTTACACTGAAGTAAGTCAAACTGCGGTACCTGAACTGACGAACAGGAACCACATACAGAGGCTATGAGGCCGGATGAGGTACCACATCATACTGAAGTCCAAACCCGCGAGGGAAGTGCCGAAATAGTAGATGTGGCAGGATTAGGTACAAGCCTACGCGGCGCGGGGTATTCATCTTACCGAGGGAGATCTCGCTATGTCATGTACATAGGGAGAAGTCAGCAGAGGTCGGGGACGCCTAGTCATAGTACCGAAGGGAAACGAGCTGTCATAGATAGACAGAGGGCTCACAAGTTCGGGAAGGACTGAACATTGAATTGCGTCCTGATTCAAATAGGAATGCATCGAACGATGTATAGCCTATTTCTAGATGGACAGGGAAATTAAGTTTTATGATAGTAGAAGTACTAAAACGTAAGAATCTTTATAGAGCCTACCGTCAGGTGGTGCATAATAAGGGGTCGGCCGGGATTGACGGGATGAGTGTCATGGAACTTTCAAGTCACTTGGAAGCCAACCGTGACAAGATCATCACAGAAGTCCTGAATCATACGTATGTACCTGATGCTATCCTTGCGATAGAAATACCAAAGGGTAACGGGAAGACCCGATTGTTAGGAATTCCAACAGTAACAGACAGATGGCTACAACAGGCCGTAAGCCAGGTGCTGGCCTCAAAGTTTGAAATAACATTCGAGGCACACAGCTATGGCTTCCGGCCAGAGAAGAACACCCAAAAGGCCGTGTCCCAAGCTCTGAAATACATCAATGATGGTTATCAGGATATTGTAGATATAGACTTGAAAGGATTCTTTGACGAAGTAGATCACAAGCTGTTACTGCAACTGATCTACAACAAGGTAAAATGCCCAACGACTCTTCGACTAATCCGCAAATGGCTGAGAGCACCCATTTCAATAAATGGACGGCTCTACAAACGTCGGAAGGGTATACCACAAGGCAGCCCCCTGAGCCCCCTGCTATCCAATATTATGCTGGATCAGTTGGACAAGTATCTCTCTAAGCAAGGCCTACGATATGTTCGCTATGCCGACGACTTTAGTATTTACACCAAGTCAAAGGCAGAAGCCCGAAAGGTCGGAAACGATGTGTATTCATTCCTTCGGGACAAACTACACCTCCCGATCAACCGGGAGAAGTCGGGCATCCGCAGACCTGTAAACTTTGAGATGCTGGGGCATGGATTTGCTGCGGTATACAAGAAGGGTGTGAAAGGACAATATCAGTTGATAGTATCAGAAAAGTCATGGAAAAACCTAAGGCGTAAGCTCAAGGACATCTCCAGAAAAACCAGACCAATGAGTATCACGGAGCGATTCGAGAAGCTTGCTGAGGTGTGGAAGGGATGGGTGAACAATTTTCGCTTAGCGAGTATTTCAGCCAAACTCAAAGCACTGGACGAATGGTTAAGGAACCGTCTGAGATACTGTATCTGGCACGACTGGAAGAAACCAGAACGCAAACGCAAGAACCTGATTCGACTAGGTATGGATCATGACAGGGCATATGCCTATAGTAGGACGAGGAAGGGAGGCTGACTGGGCGTCCCCGGGCAGTAGCCCAAAGTCCAATACTGAGGACTACTATTACACTATCCAGACTTAGAAGAAAAGGGTATGAGTCTATGCTCTCCTATTACCAAAAGACGATTCCTGAGATTCAGTGAACCGCCCAGTACGAGACCCGTACGCTGGGTGGTGTGAGAGGCGCACCGCGGGCTTATGGCTCACGGCCGTCTACTCGATTAGGTTTTCGTGCATTTTTCTCCGTTATGTATGTGCGTTCATGTTAGTTCGTTCGTCCAGCGCGGTGGAAGCAACCATACTCTTTGGCAGCTTTTGGTTTGCGGGTTGATTTGTGCGACCTGCCGATGTGTATGGATGATGGCGTTAGGTTTTTTTTGTATTTACGGCTCCCTTCAAATCATCCACTTCAAAATAGTAAGCTCCGCTAAATTCCAGACGACCTCCCGCATAATTAATTCCAGACGACCTTCCTCCAATTATCTGTTTTTCTCCCAATACCGTCCAAACAATCTTTAGATTGTTCTCAGATAGAAACTTCAAAAATGATTGTTTACGAACTAGCAAATAGGACTTACAATTTTGATACACATTTGGAGCAAAGCATTGAACCTCCTTGGAGTTATCAATAAATTCCCCCTCTCTTAAACCATATTCCAAACCCATTCCTTTGTAGATAAGAGTGCTGGGTTTTAAAAAACTAATAGTTTCCTCTTTTGATTTGTCAAACTCTGCCTCCCATAAAAAACCTTGTGCGGATACATTGACTTTTGCCACATACTCACCTGATTCTCTATCATGCACATCAATCCAATTTGTTCCCCCAGAATATTCAGTTACAAAGAAATTATCCGCTGATGACCAATAATATTCTCTGCTGAACATTTCATATCTATCTCCACTTTCAGGCATCCAACGACCCATGAATTCCTGTTGAACAGCCCAATATTTAAATGCATCAAACTCATCATCTTTTACCAGATAACTTCTGATATGACACCAAATCTCTTTACGTGGTTGATCCCATTTTTCTTCACCTATTTTTTTTGGTTCAGACCATTCTGGATAGCCTTCTAGGACAAGCCACTCTTCGCCATTATTATCTACTACTTGAAAGGTTTTTTGAAAATCAGGTAGGACACTAGAATCTCTTACCCACTCATCATGTGTACAATCCCAATCAAATAGTTCATTTTTCACCCACCAGAATTCAGCATTTTCTTCATCATCGTAACTTCCAGTTTTTTTAATCAACATTGTGGGGTCAATATCTCTTATATATGGATTCCAAGGTCCATGGTAAGCTTCTTCTTTCTCATGCTTGAAACTCCACTCATCATATTTTTTGAAATTGTCTGAAACTCTCGCAACCATTTCATAAAGGGCAATCCACTGATATTTTTTACCAATGCGTTCTATTGTTGATGCTCTTCTGTCGTAGGAGTCCGTATTTCGATCATGTTCTCCATGCTTTTCAACGTCATAGCCATATTTTTCGAAAATCCATTCAAGTGCAATGTTGCTGAGTTCATCTGTATTCACGTCCCATGATCTTAGAGCACTTTCAAATGTATATCTTCCAAAATCTCCATAACCACCGGTACCTCTTCCATACTCTGTAGTCATCGAACTAATTATCGAATTCTGTGACCAGTAATGCTTTTTAAAATCTTTGGCATCATAATCAAATTTGTATTTTTTATCGATTTCATCATTTGTCATGATTTTATCAGGGAATGAGCTATTATAAGGCGGACGAACATTATCTAGGTTAAACTCTAATTCGATTCCACAATAGCTTGTGAACTCAATCACACTTCTCGCATAATCTCGAAGAAGAACGTGTGGGTAAACTTCCTCTTTATCTCTAAATATTATTTGATATATATAGTTACTCAAATCAAATAATCCATCTTTATTATCCGTCCTAATTGCACAGCCATAGGCCACAGCAAACAAGCGTTCATATACATAAGGATCATTAACTTCTTCGAACAATTTCAGGACATCAATGAGTACATGAAGTCTATTTTGAAGTAAACAAATTAATGCTTTCGTGGAGCAATCTCTCAGTTCTCTATTTGTAGAAGTATGAAACCAGGCTAGTGTAATGCTAGAAAGTAAAATCGATTGGTCAGAAATATGTGACTTATCTGTTTCACTCCAACCCCAGTCGATAAGTCTTTTCACTGATGAGTCATCATTGTATCTATGTTTAAGGAATGGTGTCCAGTAAGCATCTCGATCGGCTAATGAGAATTTCGTTAAATGCTTGTGTAAAGAACGAGCATTAAAGAAATGATCTGGTATTCCGGTAACCGCGAGGATGGTGTCCCAGAAAAAATCATGCGTGCCGTGATATGAAAAGACATATTCATTCACATATTTCTTTGAATCTTCATTTATGGTATCAACTTTTCTCCAAAGCAAGCTTTCAACAAAAGATTCGACAATTGCATAATTGTCTTTAAGATGAGGAATAAGGGTACTAAATTCATATCCATATTTTTCAGGAACTTGAATTGAAAAAGCGTCAATCAATCCTCTATGCAAATTGATAGCACGTGCGTCCTTTACATAATGATATAATCCTCCTTTATCCTCAAATTCATTCTCTATTTTTTGATGCGGCTCAAGCAGATATTGAGCGGTTAGGTGGTCTTCAAATCTTTCATATGCCAGGTAAACCCCTTCTTCATAATCATTGCCATCTTTCCAAAAAAGATTTTTTGATAAAACGCCTTCCGTAATCAACTCATCTACAAATCCCCTTTTGTCAATAAAATTCGAAATGGATTGATCAATAATTTGATAAGCCAGTTCATAAGGTACATATCTGAGTTGGTTGTCAACTTTGTGTTTAATTAACGCCGTGATCGCCTTCTGTACCAGATTTAAACTCTCTGAATAATTGACCCTTTTCGGTTTTGACAAAACTAAATTTACGTTATTAACGAAAAAGTTAATTATGGTTGAGATTCCTTGCAGTCCGTCTGGAATTCTAGTTAATCCAGCTTTGTTGATTCCTTCACAAAATAGTTTTAAGAAAAGGGGATTTTGAAACTCAGGATGCAACAATGGTACGTTAGGCAGTTCAATTTTATAATTATCAAAAAATAATTTACTCGCTTCATATTCGATATTCCTAAATCCATAGTGATGATGTTCCACAAGGCCAAGATTGGCACTTTCTTCACTAGGAATAATTAAGTTTTTGTAGGAAGTTCTAATGGTCAATACAAGCCCGAGCCATTCATATTTCTTTATCTCATTTATAAAACTTTTAATAAAATCGTTCCAGAAGTAATTTCCTTTTCCTTCATTAATGGCATCTATAAAAATTATTATTCTCTTACCAGATTCCTTTGCAAACCGATTTAGCTTTTTTAGAAAATCTTCAGCATTGGAGTTGATTTGAAGTCTTTTAATTATTTGTGTCCATGGGTCTTCCTTGGTAATGAAATGTTGGCCTAGGAGAAAAACGCTTTCGTGTTTAGCATTAATTCTTCGCGAAACGATATCTCCAATCAAATGAGATTTCCCAATTCCCGCTTCGCCATCAAGTAATAAAAAAGGATTATTTGCAAGCTTTAATGTAGAACTGTGAATTAGTTTCTGGAATGAGTAAAGCTCATTTTCGAATTCTCTAATTTGTCTTAATTCAGAGCCGTATTTATGATAGAATTGATAATCATTTTTTTCTTTCTGAAGTTTACCTTCTTCGGCTATATAATAGTCATAAATCTTCCCAACTGAGTTCTGTGCACTTTCGAACAGTTTTTCAAAATCTGCTATCGGAATAGGCACAATTCCTTGGAAATCTGTACTATGAAATAGAGTGTATAATCTATCAAAGTCACGTGCTAAGTTTTCACTACTCTCTTTTACATCATTAGGTTGATCCTTTAATACCTTTTTTCCTTTTATCAGAACCTTATCAAAAACCTCAGTTACTTTTTTTTTGAATACTTCGGTTCTTCCAAGACCTTCGAAGATTTCAGATAATTCAAGTTTTACATTTAGCTCTGGAGTATACCTTTTTCCCAAATCATCTATTGAAGAATTACATTGGTCGTGGAACCAGTTTTGGTCAGGATGAAAGGTTAGTTCTGATTTAATTATGTCAAACTCGTCTTCAATCTTTTTAGAAAGCTTATTAAACAAACTATCAGAAATAAATTCTACTGTTAGGTCGGAACCCAGTTTTTTGGCCTTTAACTCTTGTAGCCAAACATATGTGAAAAGGCAAAGCAACATGATCATCAGCAAAATGCTCCACCATGGAAGATTTATACTTACCCAAAAATGGAATGCTCCCCAAAAGAGTTTTAACCAGAGATTGCTGGAATCTTGATATAACTTGAGCGTAGCTTTTACAATGAATTCAAGCTTATTTGCAATTTCTCCAAGGATTACCAAACCTAGCGGCACGGCTATACTCCAATAGGTTTTTCTTAACCTGAGTTTCAAAACCCATTTTAATATCCATTCTGCAAATGCTTGTATTTTTTCGATTCTAGTCATTCAAAACTCCACCTGGTTAAAGTTAGCTCTTTCGGTTTTTTGCGATGGCTTTGGAGTCGGCAGAAAACCGAATGTGCTAATTGTGCGGTTGGTCTACGTCACGGCATGAAACCTAACGCCAAGCTAAAATCCGTAGGCTTGGACGTTGTTTATTTCATTAAAAGTATCGGTTTCAGATTCACTTTGCAAGTAGCTCATAAGCCTATGGATTTTTAGCGATTGTTGAGCGCTTTTATTCATAGTACAGTGAGAAATCAGTCTTTTCAAGGCCAATTGAAACTCGTAATTCGTTGTACTTCCGTTCGAGTTCAGATGGTTCATTTCGGTTTGCACTAAATCCTATGTTCACAATTCCCCATTCGAGTAAGTTCATAAGGTCCAGATGTTTCTTCATAGATTCAAACATCCATTCTGGATGACACTGAAAGATTGTTCCGAGTGAATATGAAGGCATTTCGTCAGCTGAGCCAGTTTCAACTTCTAGTAAGTTGAGATACTCTTCTAGGAGCTCCCTGTCTTTGAATTGACACATGTAGCTATCGAATATCCCAAGAACAGCATCAAATTGGTAGTCATGAAATACGTTCATCTCTCCGCTCATGGCACGATATTCCTTCGTTGTTCGATCTTTTGTGTTGATGACTAGTTCGTATAGACGCTTCTCTTCTCTGAAGATTGCCAACAAAAGCTGTTTTTGATGTTCTTGAGTTAAATCGTCCGTGTTCAGAATCCGGCTTCTGTGAACATACCCAGTAATGTCGTTGTAAATCCTGTTCGGTTCATCACATCTACATTTCGTAATAGCAACCTTAAGCCAGTTTTGACCAGCGGAATCATAGTAAACGAACAGTTCATTTTCGTAAATCTTACCAACTATTTCGAAGTTGGATCCTTTGCCTGATCTGATGTTCGTGTAGCCATCAGGATCATTAATTATTCCCTTAGCCTTGGGTTGTCCAAGAACTCCAAACGAAAGAAAAAGGCATAGTAAAATGAGAATCTGTTTCATGGCTGCAATTGCGCTCAACATCCGAGTATCCCGATAAAACTTCAGGATATTTTCATTATGGTCTGACTAATCTAATAGATTTTTAATTCCAGACAAAGCATTAGAAGCCACGTGCGTATATATTTCAGTGGTTCTGGAAGAATTATGTCCCATAAGTGTTTGAATGTACCTTAGGTCTGTGCCACTCTCAAGCAAATGAGTACCAAAACTATGCCTAAGCATGTGAGGGGTTACCTTTTTCTTGATTCCGGCATTTTTAGCAGCATCCTTTACCACATTTTCCACGCTTGACCCACTATACTGACCGCCGTTTTGCCCTTCAAACAACCATATAGCTGGCTTATAAATTGTGTAATATTCCCGTAAATCAGTTAGCATTTTCTCTCCTAGAAGTGTATATCTATCTTTTCCGCCCTTTCCATCCCTTACAAATACGGTCATGCGTTGACTATCAATATCTTCGAGTTTTAAGTTGAGCAGCTCACCGCGTCTGACTCCTGTAGAATAAAGTAAAGAAATAATACATCGGTGCTTGAAATTCCTTGTAGCTCCTATCATTTTCATGACATCTTGTTTTGAAATGACCACAGGCAACTTTTCTCTTTTCATAGGTCTGTCGATATCATAAAATCGATTCGGCATTTCTTTGACTACTTCGTAGTAGAATTTGATGGCGTTAATAGATTGATTGATATAGCTGTCAGATTTCTTTTGAATGACCAGATTCTGCAAATATTTTTTCACATCCATCTCACTCAGCTCCATAGGGTTTCTATTTGCCGGAAAATAATTGATGTAACGTTCAAACATTGGGATATATACTCTTGCAGTATTGAAAGCATACTTTCTGATTTCCAGCTTTTGATAAAACTCTTCCGGGCAGTATTTCCAGTCATTCCGCGGAATTCGATTTCTATAATCATCCACACTTAGTATTTCATTCCCCTCATTGACTGGCCCGTTCACAAAAAAAATACTTCGTGTTCACAAAGGCTACCCCTCTAGACTGATCAAAAATAGCCGTTAGATGCTTTTTTGTGTTGGGCAATACTACCATACGGTATTTCTCGCTCCATTTACGATCAGGAAGTTATTTGAGTATTGCATGTACAACCTTGTCAGGTTTACCCCGTTGGATCAAAATAATTCCTCAATCTATTTTTTAAGTATATCTTTCCATTACCTGACTTTAAATACTTCTCTCTTCGTGTTGCATCTTGTTGATTCATACAACCTTCGAAATAAATAAGCTTAAGGGGTCTTCTCATTTTAGTGGAATATACCTCACCATTATTGTGTTCACCCACTCTTTTTTCAAGGTTATTCGTATAGCCAGTATAAAATTTATTATCTCTTTCGGATAACAAAACATAAACATAATAGGCTTTCATATCAAAAACATTTTTGATCCTACGGGGTAAAACTGTATCCCGATATATTTCCTGTCCCCAAGTACGATGTGTTTTAAAGTGATATTTCGTTCCAGTGGGTTTTTCATTGTTCAAATACAAACAATTCATGGCAATTAGCTAATTTTCTAAATGTATCTAAGTGTTTAAATAAATGAATAATAGAACATGTCTTCAATGTGGAAAAGCGCTTCATGGCCGTTTGGATCAGAAGTTTTGTGATGCCCAGTGCCGGAATACTCATCACAATCAAACAAAACGTGCTGATGAGCAGTATATCGCTAAAGTCAACTCTGCGATAAGAAGAAATAGACGCATATTAAAAGATCTTTGCCCGGAAGGCAAGGCCAAGATTAGAAGGGAAGTACTGGAAACCAAAGGATTCGATTACCGCTATTTTTCAGGCATTTATGAAGCAAAGTTGAAGTATTATCTGAGCTACGATTACGGTTTTGCAGCCATCATGGACAATGGAAAAGAGAAAGCCCTGATCATCCAAAAGCAAAACTACATGGACGACTATCAGATCAATCCATGGGTACGATAGATACTATAATTGCCCTGCAGAGCGCATGGCTCTATCTTTCTTACCGGAAACCGCCCTGCGCTGCGCATGGCTTCATCTTTCTTACCGGAAAACGTCCTGCAGAGCGCATGGCCATACCGGGACTCTCCGAAAGCGTCCTGCGCTCCGCATGGCATTACCGGAACTCTCCGAAGGTGTCCTGCGCTCCGCATGGCTAACTCCATAAGCATTATACCGTAATATTCTAGTCAACCCAATACCTAATTACCCAATACCCAATCTCTATCAACCATCAACTATCCCCGTCAGGATCTTCATCTTCAGGATCTACCCCAGGAGGGTTAAATAGACCCCAGCTGTCCACGATATAGTCCCATTGATCAAAGGCTTTCACCCAGGCGATGAACAAAATTCTGAATTCATCGATCGCATCTCGGATGAGCTGTAGGTAATCAGATTCTTTGAAATCAAACATTTTCAATCCGCTGCAGATGGTAAGGAGCTCTCGCGCGGCTTTTCGGATGAGCGTGGCATTTTCCATTTTGATGTCATAGAGATCTACACCGTCTGCACCTGCCAGCTTGCTACAGATAGTTAGGGCACATTCATTCATCCAAGATTTGTAATGCCCGAACGGCTCTTCGTCAGGGATCAATTCCACGATCTGATCCGTCAGGTCGAGAATCTCCCGTGCTTTGACATGTATCGGGTCTTGTAAATTGGCAAAACTGTCTTCTGGACGCTCCATATTCTCCTCTATTCTCATGCAAATTACTGCCAAATTAACTTTTTGTTGGTCAAATTCGGTTGATTAATGTCATGAGCTTATGTTTGGAGCTTAATGAATTGAATATGATTCAAAAGAAATTTGGAAACAGTGAGATTGACCTATCTGTCATGGGACTTGGTTTGGCAGCATTGGGCCGGCCTGGTTATATCAACCTCGGACACGGAGATGATTTACAGCACAACTATGATGAAGCTCAGATGGCATCTAGAACACATCAGATGCTGAATCTGGCACGAAAAAATGGAGTGAATTATTTTGATGCGGCTCAGTCTTATGGCAAAGCGGAGCTTTTTCTCAGTAGTTGGCTGAGACAAAACAATAATAAGGACGTGAAAGTAGGTTCAAAATGGGGGTATTATTATACGGCAGACTGGTCAGTGAATGCGGAACACCATGAGATCAAGGAACATACCGTTGATAGGCTGAATCAGCAATGGCCAGAGAGTGAAAGCAGACTGAAACCAAACCTGATGCTGTACCAGATTCATTCCGCAACTTTCGAGAGTGGGGTTTTAGAAAACACGGAAGTTTTGGAGCGATTAGAAGAGATCAGGGAGCAAGGATACATTATCGGTCTTTCGCTCAGCGGCACCCGACAGGCTGCGGTTTTGGAAGCTGCTTTAAAAATCAAAATTGACGATCAGCCACTTTTCGGATCTGTGCAGGCTACTTACAACAGTCTGGAGCAATCAACAGGTGCCATGCTGAGAAAAGCACATGACCTTGGCGTGGGAGTGATTGTCAAAGAAGGTGTAGCCAATGGCCGGTTGACAAGTAGGAATCAGCAAGCCAACTATATTCGGACGTTATCAGATATGGCTCGTGACTATCAGGTAGGCGTAGATGCCATTGCTTTAGCATATATTTTATCGAAACCTTTCGTGAATGTGGTGCTTTCTGGTGCAGCTACAGAAACTCATTTGGTTGAAAACCTGAAAGCTGCTGACCTGAATTTGAGTAGCAATGATCTCCAAAAGCTCGATCAATTGGCCATGCCTCCAGCGGCGTATTGGGATGAACGAAAAGCACTTGCCTGGAATTAACATCAAAAAAACCGATCCCCAAAAGAGATCGGTTTTACTTACGAAAACTCAGATTACATGATCTATTATTGAAATATGAAAATTGTTAATTAAACCATTCTTACATCAATTACTATTTACTATTGGGCGTATTGTGAGCTGCTAAAACTGTGCTTCCTCAGTACTTCCTGCCATGGCCACTGTAGAGGCAGCTCCCTGCTGTACGGTGTTTTGTACTGCATCGAAGTACCCGGTGCCTACGAATGCCTGATGCTTTACTGCTTTGAACCCAGAGTCTAGCAGTGCAAACTTTCTCTCCTGCAGCTCTGAGTAGCCAGCCATGCCTCTCTCTTTGTAAGCCTTAGACAATTCGAACATAGAAGTATTCAGGGCATGGAATCCTGCCAAGGTGATGAATTGGAACTTATACCCCATCTCTGCCAGGTTTTCACGGAAAGTGAGCATTTCATTTTTCGTCAAATGTGCTGCCCAGTTGAATGATGGTGAACAATTGTATGCCAGCATCTGATCAGGATATTTTTCTTTGATACCCTGTGCAAATTCTCTGGCTAGTCCCAGATCCGGATTGGAAGTTTCCATCCAAAGCAGATCAGAGTACGGAGCATAAGACAGACCTCTATCGATTCCCGCCTCAATGCCATTGCTGACTTCATAAAATCCTTCAGACGTTCGCTTACCGGTGATGAATCGGTGATCGCGCTCATCAATATCGCTGGTGATCAAGGTAGCCGCATCTGCATCTGTACGAGCTATGAGCAGGGTAGGGGTGTCCATTACATCTGCAGCCAGTCTCGCTGCTACCAGTTTATTGATGGCTTCTTGAGTAGGTACCAATACTTTACCACCCAGATGGCCACATTTCTTAGCAGAGCTTAGCTGATCTTCGAAGTGAACACCTGCCGCCCCAGCTTCGATCATGGCTTTCATCAATTCGAAAGCATTCAGGTTACCTCCAAAGCCTGCCTCTGCATCCGCCACTATTGGAGCCATCCAGTCAGTTTTGCTGTCTTCATGGATATTCTCTATCTGGTCTCTTCTTAGTAGGGCGTTGTTGATTCGTTTCACTACACTAGGTACAGAATCTGCCGGATATAGCGACTGGTCCGGGTACATAGCTCCGGCCAGATTCGCATCTGCTGCTACCTGCCATCCACTCAGGTAAATGGCCTCTAGTCCTGCCGCAATTTCTTGTACTGCCTGGTTTCCTGTGAGTGCACCAAGTCCGGCCACAAAGTCTTTTTGATTGAGTTTGTTCCAAAGCTTCTCAGCTGTCAATCTGGCGATGGAATGCTCAATTTTTACGGATCCTTGAAGGTTTACCACTTCCTCTGCCGTATATGGTCGTGTGATGTTCTTCCATCTGGGATTCTCTGCCCAGTCCTTTTTGATTTTTTCGATTCTTTCAGCTTTCATAATTGTGTGTGTATGGGGGTTTGTTTTTAAAGATTTAGCTTGATATTCATGATTCTGGAAATGCACTTTGGTACATTTTCTTAAAACGACTCATCTCATAAGTGTATGTAAGTTTGTTTTTAAGTTTTAGTCCAGATAGTCATAAGCATTGAGTGTCAGGAAGTCTTCCAGTTGCTCACCTTTCACCAGCCGATCGAAGATCTCTACCGCTTCCTTAAATCTGCCGGCATTGAAGGCATCTTCACCAAGCATGGTTTTTATTTTCTTCAATTCTTCCTTTTTCAGCCTTTCATAAAGCAGGACGGTGATCGGTTCTCCACTTACGGTGAAGCATCCATGATGAATCCACTGCCATAGCTGAGATCTGGAGATTTCTGCGGTGGCGGCATCTTCCATCAGATTATAAATCGCTGCGGCTCCCGTTCCTCTCAGCCAACTTTCTGTATAGAGTAATCCCACATTGATGTTGGTGCGGATGCCTTCTTCTGTAATCGTACCATTGGGTGTTTCAGTGAGATCTTTGGCAATCACATGAACGTCGTGACGAAGATTACTCAGCTGATTGGCCTGTGGCATGTGTTCATCAAATACCTGCATGGCCACTGGTACCAATCCCGGATGCGCTACCCACGTGCCATCATGACCGTTGGTGACTTCTCTCAGTTTATCTTGTCTCACTTTTTCAATTGCCGCTTCATTGGCTTCAGAGTCATTTTTGATTGGAATCTGTGCGGCCATACCACCCATGGCATGTGCGCCACGTCTATGACAGGTCTGAATTACCAGGTCTGAATATGCTTTCATAAAAGGAACAGTCATAGTCACCTGAGCACGATCCGGCAGAGCTTTGTGCTGGTTGTTTCTAAACTTTTTGATATACGAAAAAATGTAGTCCCAGCGTCCACAGTTGAGTCCTGCAGAGTGATCTTTCAGCTCATACAAAATTTCGTGCAGCTCAAAAGAGGCGGGTAATGTTTCGATCAGTACTGTCGCCTTGATAGTTCCATTAGGGATTCCTAGATAGTTTTGAGCAAATACAAAGGCTTCATTCCATAATCTGGCTTCCAGATGGCTCTCCATTTTTGGGAGATAAAAGTATGGTCCTGTGCCACGCTTAAGAAGCTCGTGCACATTATGGAAAAAGTATAGTCCAAAATCAAACAGACTGGCGCTGATAGGTTGCTCATCCAGCAATACATGTTTTTCTTCCATGTGCCAGCCTCTGGGCCGAACGAAGAGAGTAGCAGTTTCTTCATTGAGTTCGTATTTTTTACCATTACCTGGATTTTCAAAAGTGATAGTCTTGCGAATGGCGTCATACAGATTGATTTGGCCCTCGATGGTTGTAGACCAATACGGGGAGTTGCTATCCTCAAAATCAGCCATAAACACCTTGGCTCCAGAATTGAGTGCATTGATCACCATTTTACGATCAACTGGCCCGGTGATTTCTACCCGTCGGTCCTGAATGTCTTCTGGTACAGCAGCCACTCTCCATTCCGATTCTCTGACGTCTTTGGTCTCTGGAAGAAAATCCGGGAATACGCCATTGTCAAATTGGGTCTGTCGTTCCTCTCTAAGATCGAGAAGTCTCTGTCGCCGGTCGTTGAATCTTTCCTGTAGAGCTTTTACAAACTCAAGCGCTTCAGGGGAGAGAATACTCTTGAATTCTTCACGATTTTCAGCTGTGATCCGAATTCCTGCTGGTGTCTCCAGCTCCATGGTTTGTGCTTCTGTGATCATTGTTTTTATAAGTTTTTCAGTTCATTGAGATTTCAAATATAGCGAAATATATTAAATAGCGAAATTTCGCTAATATATATTTTTCGCTTTTTTCAATTAAATTTGAGCATGCCCAAAGAGATATTCGAACTCAAACTCATTTTTGGTCTCAAACTCAAGGAAATCAGGACTGCAAAAGGGATTTCTTACCAGGAGTTAAGAGAAAAGACCGGTTTGTCACTGTCCTATCTCAGTGAGATTGAAAATGGAAAGAAATACCCCAAAGGAGATAAGATCATGATCTTGGCACAGGCGCTGGAGGTGAGCTATGACGAACTGGTGTCTTTGAAAGTGCCAAGAAAGCTGGAGCCGGTAGTTAATTTAATCCAAAGTGATTTTTTCAAAGCTTTCCCATTGGAGCAATTCGGTCTGAACCCACAGAAGTTGGTAGAGATCATATCCTATGACCCGGAAAAGATCAATGCTTTTATCAATACCATCATTCAGGTTTCCAGAAACTACGAGCTGAAGCGTGAGAGTTTTTATGCTGCGGCATTGCGTTCTTATCAGGAGATTCAGCAGAATTATTTTAAGGATCTGGAGCAAGCTGTGGCGGAGTTGCTTTTGGAGTTTCCAGAGCTAAAGGAGATACCGTTCAATGAGAAAGTGCTTACGGAAATACTGCTGAAGGTTGGTGTGAGAACAGGCTCAAAAGAACTAAACCAATACGATTCGCTCAAAAACCTGAGGTCTCTTTATCATCCTACACAGAGGATATTATACCTCAATGAGGGGTTGACTTCTGGTCAGAAAAACTTTTTATTAGGAAGGGAAATTGCTTTTCAGTGGCTCAAGTTTAAGAAACGGCCGGTCAGTACTCCTCCGCACGGCGAATATGATTTCGAAACGATCCTGAATAATTACATGGCGTCTTATTTTTCTGCAGCGCTCATGATGCCTGAGTCGGAAGTAGTCAAGGATATTGAGGAGTTTGGTGGGATTTCTAAATGGAAACCGGAAATGTTCCTGGGTTTTCTGGATAAATATGATGTAACTCCAGAAATGCTCATGCAGCGCCTGACCAATATTTTACCTACCATATTCGGATATGAAAATTTGTTTTTCCTCAGGTTTGTAGGCAATAGGAAACCTGATTTTCGGCTGACAAAGGAACTTCATCTCACACAAATGCACAACCCACATGGTAATGAACTCAACGAGCACTATTGTAGGCGATGGATTGCCCTGAGCATTATTTCAGATATTTTCGAAGATCAAAACAGCGAACAAGGCTATCGTGTTGGGATTCAGCGTTCGCAGTATCACGATTCTCCGAATGAATACTTGTTGTTGTCAATGGCGTTTCCCAATGTATCTAATCCTGATGAAGCTGTCAGTGTGACCATTGGATTCCTGATTGATGGTGCTTTGCAGCGTCGGATAAAGTTCTTGAAAGATCCTGCTATTCCTGGGAAAATTGTAAATACAACGTGTGAGAGATGTCCGATTAGTGACTGTAAGGAAAGAGCCGTCGAGGCGACTATTTTTGAAGCTCAGAAAAAGGAAGATCGGATCAATCAGGATATTTCGAAATTATTAGAAAATTAGAGTATTTATTAACCGAACTCAGGTTATTAGTAAAAGAAAAGCCTTCCAAATACTCTGAAATGGAAGGCTTCTGATTATTAAAATAGCAAATTTCAATTCTATATAGTACTCGGCTTGTGAAAATTACAAGTGAACTAAACCAACTAGCGGCTTAGCTGCCGCACATTTCGCATCCTTCTGGATCATCCAGTGAGCATTGCATGGCCGCTTGGTTTTGTTCTTTCAGCTGCTCAGCAGTCACCTGTGGCTCTTCTTGCTTCGGCTCACTTAGCTGAGACTTGTCCAGAGTAAACTTGATGGCATCTGTAGCTGCTTTAGTTCTCAAGTAATACATACCCGTTTTCAGACCTTTTTTCCAGGCGTGGAAGTGCATTGAAGTCATTTTACCAAAGTTGGCATCCATCAGGTGTACGTTCAAGCTCTGACTTTGGCATACATAAGCCCCTCTGTCAGCTGACATATCAATGATTGCTTTCTGAGAAATCTCCCAAACAGTCTTATATCTCTCTTTGATGTCCTCTGGAATATTTGGAATATTCTGAATAGACCCATTTGCAGCCATGATCATGTTCTTCATTCTTTCATCCCATAGTCCCAGGCTGATCAGGTCATTCATCAGGTGCTTGTTTACAACGATAAACTCTCCAGACAAGGTTCTTCTGGTGTAGATGTTTGAAGTATATGGTTCAAAACATTCGTTGTTTCCAAGGATCTGTGATGTGGAAGCTGTAGGCATTGGGGCTACAAGTAATGAGTTTCTTACTCCATGTTTTCTTACTTTTTGCTTCAATTCAAACCAATCCCATCTTCCGCTATCAGGTGACACACCCCACATATCAAACTGGAAAATGCCTTTAGAAACAGGAGAACCTTTGAACGTTTCGTATGGACCATGTTCCATGGCCAATTCCATAGAAGTCTCCATAGCACCATAATAGATGGTTTCGAAGATCTCTTTATTCAATTGTCTGGATGCCGCACTATCAAACGGCTGTTTCAACAGCATAAACACGTCTGCCAAACCCTGAATACCAATTCCGATAGGACGGTGGCGCATATTAGAATTACGCGCTTCTTCCACCGGGTAGTAATTGATGTCAATTACCTTATTCAGGTTTCTCGTAGCTACTTTGGTGATTTCATAGAGCTTCTGATGATCAAATGATCCATCAGCTGTAACGAACTTCGGCAAAGCAATGGAAGCCAGGTTACACACGGCCACTTCATCTTTTGAAGTGTACTCCATGATCTCTGTACATAAGTTACTCGACTTGATAGTACCGAGATTTTTCTGGTTAGATTTCTTATTCGCCGCATCTTTGTACAGCATGTAAGGAGTTCCCGTTTCAATTTGGGATTCTAGAATCTCAAACCAAAGCTCCTGAGCTTTTATGGTTTTTCTCGCTCTTCCTTCCTTTTCGTATTTCTCATAAAGCTTCTCAAATTCATCACCATAGGTTTCGTGAAGGTTTGGAGCTTCATCCGGGCTGAAAAGTGACCATTCACCATTCTCCTCTACACGCTTCATGAAAAGATCCGGAACCCAAAGAGCATAAAACAAGTCCCTCGCTCTCAGCTCTTCTTTACCATGATTCTTTTTCAACTGTAAAAAGTCGAAGATATCAGCGTGCCATGGCTCCAAATAGATAGCGAAGCTTCCTTTTCTTTTCCCTCCGCCCTGATCCACATATCTGGCAGTCATATCGAAGTTGCGAAGCATAGGGACAATCCCATTAGAATTACCGTTGGTGCCTTTTATGTATGCGCCTGTAGCTCTTACATTGTGTATGCTTAGTCCAATGCCCCCTGCAGATTGCGAAATCTTCGCACATTGCTTCAGTGTATCATAAATTCCATCGATACTATCATCTTGCATGCTTAGTAGGAAACAGGAAGATAACTGTGGTTTTGGTGTGCCGGCATTGAAAAGGGTAGGAGTGGCATGTGTAAACCACTTCTCAGACATCATGTTGTATGTCTCTATAGCAGCATCTATGTCGTTCATGTGAATACCCACAGAAACTCTCATGAGCATGTGCTGTGGCCGCTCCACTATTTTACCATCAAGTTTGATTAGGTATGAGCGCTCCAGCGTTTTATATCCAAAGAAGTCATAGTTGTAATCTCTGTCATAATCTATCGCTTCATCCAGTTTTTTAGCATTTGCTCGAATGATCCCATATACTTCTGTGGATACCAATGCTGCGTTTTCATCAGTTTTTGGATTGACATAAGTGTAGAGTCTTTTCATGGTGTTTGAAAACGACTCTTCGGTTACCTTGTGAAGGTTTGAAATGGAGATTCTTGCGGCTAGTTTAGCGAAATCAGGATGGCGGGTGGTCATAGTCGCAGATATCTCTGCAGCCAGATTATCCAATTCTATGGTGGTGACGCCATCATAAAGTCCATCAATTACTTTTTTAGCAATTTCAACAGGCTTTACAAAGTCGGGATTCAATCCGTCGCAGAGCTTCTCAATGCGGGCTGTTATTTTGTCAAATTTTACAGACTCTCGTCTTCCGTCGCGTTTTACTACAAGCATATTTTTACAGGCGAAATTTTTGGATGGTTAATTTATATTTTAAGGTTTTAGAAATCTTCGTCAAGACTGAATTTTGGTTTTTCGTCACTTTTGCCACTGTCCATTACACCGGCTTTCTGATATTCTCCCACTCTTTTCTCGAAGAAATTGGTTTTTCCCTGAAGTGAAATCATTTCCATGAAATCAAAAGGATTGGTAGAGTTATAGATTTTAGGACAGTTGAGCTCCATCAGTAATCTGTCTGCAACAAACTCGATATACTGGCACATTAGATCTGCATTCATTCCAATGAGCTTCACAGGAATGGCATCTGTCACAAACTCCTTTTCGATTTCCACTGCATCTCTGATGATCTCCGTTACAGTTTCTTTAGGAAGTTTGTTCACTACATGGTTATTGTACAACAAGCATGCAAAATCACAATGCAACCCTTCGTCTCGTGAGATCAACTCATTGGAAAAAGTAAGGCCCGGCATAAGACCTCTTTTCTTGAGCCAGAAAATTGAGCAGAAACTACCTGAGAAGAAAATTCCTTCTACAGCAGCAAAGGCAATTAACCTTTCCTGAAAGTTGCCTTCATCGATCCACCGGAGCGCCCATTTCGCTTTTTTATTCACACAATCAATCGTCTCCAGGGCATTGAATAGCCCATCTTTTTCTTTAGGATCTTTTACATAGGTATCTATTAACAAGGAGTAAGTCTCAGAGTGGATATTTTCGATTGCGATCTGGAAACCATAGAAAAATTTTGCCTCGGTATACTGTACCTCGGAGACCATGTTTTCTGCAAGATTTTCATTGACGATACCATCACTTGCTGCGAAAAATGCCAAAACATGTTTTATAAAGTGAGTTTCTCCGTCATTCAAAGAAGCCCAGTCTTTTAAATCCTGACTTAGATCAATCTCTTCAGCTGTCCAAAAACTTGCTTCTGCTTTTTTGTAGAATTGCCATATATCATCATGCTCTATAGGAAATAGAACAAATCGATTAGGGTTTTCTTTCAGTAATGGTTCTTCTTGGCTCATCAGTTAATTCATTAATGTAATCAAAGTTATCCACTCAACAAGCAAGTAATCAACAAGGTTATCCACATCGCTATGTAATTATCCACAAAAACAAATATCCTGTTCGTAATTCATGAAAATCACGTCTGGACGTATTGAAGCCTTATTTGGGAAGACAGCCGATGCGAAAAAGTGGTTTGTATTTTCCTGCTGCGCTTACAAATGTGTATAAAGATTGTGGAAAAATCAAGACGAAAACGGCTTGTGAATGACTGTTAAAAAAAATCTTAAAAAAAGTTATAACTTGTTGTGCTAAAGGTTTTTATGGTGAAATTTTACAATGAAAACTTTATTGAAATCGCGGTTTATTTAGTGTTTTTGAGAGTGAAAAAAAGTGAAGTTTTTTTTATTCATCAATTATTGCTAAAACCCTGTTTGTTTAATTGATTTAATACGTCTATCTTTGCAATCCTTTTTGAAAAAGTAAAGAATTAAGATGTACGCAATTGTAGATATAGCTGGTAAGCAATTCAAAGTTGAGAAAGACAATTTTGTTTATACTCCACTATTAAAAGGAGAAGCCGGAACAGAAGTGAGTTTCGATCAGGTGCTTTTGGTAGATAATGAAGGAGATGTGAAAGTTGGTGCTCCTACAGTAAGTGGAGCTACAGTTTCTGGTAAGATACTAGAGCACGTGAAAGGCGATAAGGTAATCGTATTCAAAAAGAAAAGAAGAAAAGGATACCGTGTAAAAAACGGTCATCGTCAGAATTTTTCTAAAGTATTAATCGAAGATATTAAAGGATAAACATCATGGCACACAAGAAAGGTGTAGGTAGTTCTAAAAACGGAAGAGAATCAGAAAGTAAACGACTTGGTGTTAAAATCTATGGTGGTCAGAAAGCGATCGCTGGAAACATCATCGTTCGTCAGAGAGGAACAAAGCATCACCCAGGTGAAAATGTAGGTATAGGGAAAGATCATACTTTGTTTGCTTTGATTGATGGTACTGTTCAATTCAAAAAAGGGCGTCAGGATAGATCATATGTTTACGTGGAGCCGGTGGCTGAATAGTCAGCGCTGATTGTAAAATATTAAAAACATTAAAAAACCCGCATTTGCGGGTTTTTTTGTTTCTACTCCTTAAGGTGTTTAAGCCTCTGCATTTTCCTCTTTAACCTTCTTTGGTCTTCCCGGCAAAACTGTACCTGGCTTGAATCCGTTTTTATATCTCTTCTTACGAGTTTTCCATACTTTGAAGTTGTCTTTGTTTCCAACTTCAAATTGCCATTTCATATGGTCTGAAGGAGTTACCCATTTTAGGTTTTCAGCCTTATTATTTCTTGGGTTATTATCCAAATGGATAATCATCGTTTGATTATCAGCGTCTGAGTTTTCTACAAAGGCTTTAGCTACTTCCTTGTGCGGATAAACTGTTCTTCTTCTTTTGTCATCATCTATAAGATCTAGAAAATAACATTTGCACAATTTGTTCCATCTCTGCTTCATCATTTTGCCTTTGATGGTCATGTTTGTTTTACTACCCTTGTGCCAGGTTTTTCTTGTTTTACTTCTGATTCTTCCTCTGTCAGAAATTTCGTAATTGCTAAATCCACTTATTGGATTCCAATTCTCGTTTGTTTGACTTGCCATGATGCTTGTTTATAATTGGTTTAATAGTTAAACAAGCTGATTCTTAATGATAATGTTTCGCTTAATGATATTGTAAAAATATATCTTTTCCTGAGACTGTCTGTCAGTTGATGAATATTTTTTACAGAATGAAAATTACTTTTATATTTTATGGAATCCATAATTACTTCGATGATTGTAAGCATATAATTGATGAATTTATAATAGGTAATCATATTTAGTTAATTTTGAGGTGGTATTACGTTAACCCAACCAAATGACGCTATTGATTTTTTTACTACGAATCTGGTCTTTTCAGGAAGGCCAACTTGCCGTTTTACCCACGAAGGAGGAAGGCTTGTATAGAGTGATATACCAGGGAGATATGAAATGGGATGTAAAAGTGTCTTTGCTGGATGAAAAAGGCCGAAATAAGATGCGTCATGAAATCAAGGATACTGATAAGTTTCTTCTACCAATTGACCTGTCTAAAGAGAGTTCTGGGACTTACACCGTTCAGATTTCCACCCCGGCCTATGATTTGAATAAGGAGTTTGAGTTTGTTAGATATGAGGATGCAATTTCTCAGACAATCGTACTGAACTATGAAACAGAAAGAAAATCGGTGAAAATGGAAGGTTCAGAGCCATTAAAAAAAGAACTCAAAGTTTATATAGTCAATGAATCTGGTGAATTATTGATTAAGGATGAGGTTCCTCAATCCAATGATCCATTTTTCAGGGTATACAATCTCAGAGGAGCTCCAGCATCTAGTCTGAATGTTCGTCTGGAGATGTCAGGCAAAATGATTGTTGAAAAGCAATTCAATTTTTAGAAGTTTCATATTTCTTCGGAGCATATAAGAACCCAAATGCTTCCGCACCTTCCTTAGTATGAATTTCATGGTGCTTGTAATGAGCATTCATAATACGTTTCATGTATTTTGATTTGGCCTTGTATTTCAGTTTAACTCTCCGGTGCACAATAATGTCATGGAAAATGAAATAGAATATGCCATAAGACATGATTCCGAAACCAAAATACCTTAGGATCTCAAGTGACTCATATTCATAACCCAGCATGATCAGCGCGATACTTGGGATGCTGAATACCAAAGCAAAAAGGTCATTTTTTTCAAGTGCGTGGTTGTGTTTCTTGTGGTGCGATTTGTGCCATGACCAAAGCCACCCATGCATGATATATTTGTGAGTAAACCATGCCACACCTTCCATAAAAAAGAAGGTAGCAATAATGATCAAAGCTTTTATTACAATGTTCATTTATAGATTCAAAAGTTTGTCTTTAACATCTTCCATTAACCATAAGGGAGTGGAGGTAGCTCCACAAATTCCTACAGATTCATCATTTTCAAACCAGTTAGGGTTGATTTCATCCGGGTTAGAGATGAAATAACTGTTCATGTTATTCTCCTTGCAGATATTATACAAAACCTTGCCGTTGGAGGATTTAGTTCCAGATACAAAAACGACACGATCATATCGCTGAGCAAAATCCCGAAGTTCCTTGTCGCGGTTTGATACTTGTCTGCAAATAGTGTCATTAGCATTTACCTGTATACCCCTTGATGTCAACTCTTCTTTAATTTTATAGAAATTATCAGTGCTTTTAGTTGTTTGGCTGAATAATGTGATTTCTTGGTTAGCATCTATTTTCTCTAGCTCCTCCAGATCTTGAAAAACCACTGCTTCATTGTTGGTCTGACCAAGTAACCCTACTACCTCGGCATGTCCATGTTTACCGTAGATGTAGATGTTTTCTTTCTTGTCGTATGCATTTTTGATTCTGTTTTGCAGTTTCAAAACCACAGGACATGATGCATCCACTAGGGTAAGGTTGTTTTCAATCGCTAATCGATAGGTTGCTGGTGGTTCGCCATGAGCCCTAATCAAAACATGTTCGTCTTTGATGTCTTTTAACTGCTGGTGATTGATGATTTTCAAGCCCTTTTTTTCTAACCTTTTGACTTCTTCATCATTATGAACAATATCACCCAGGCAATACAAATGTCCGTCACGGTCTAAGATATCTTCGGCCATTTCTATGGCATATACTACGCCAAAGCAAAAGCCGGAATTGGTATCGATGTTTACTTTAAGGTTGAGCATAGTTTAGTGAGTTGATGAGTTTATGTTTTGTCTATTTAGAGTCCATTTAGCATTTAACCCTTCATATATGGTTACATTCAAGAGGAGTAATAACAGTGCGTAGATTGTGTCTTCCGCTGGAATAGTGCCTAATCTTATTCCCATTATTTCGCTGGAACTATACCACACGATCGGGTCTTCGAGGAATGATCCGGTAAGTATTCCATTGATTATAAAAAAAGGAACGAGGTGAATGAAATATGTTACCCAGAATTTTCCGAGCCAATTTGGGTTGAAAACTGAGATCGTAATTAAGAGTGTTCCTGCAAAAAGGAAATTCCAGAAGGTATAATTCTTGTCGATATTCAAGGAAGAAAGAGTCAATAATAATGCGCCTAATGCAGCTGAGAATACCCTGAAAAAGTGATTAGTTGTGATTTTGGGAAAGAAATAATGAATCACATCGTATATAAATACACTCGCAAAAGGTACAGCAATAAAGAATGACCACTCTTCCAGCGGTAGGCCCATGATCCTTAAATCGAGCGTGTAGGCCTCACTGAAGCCCCATACGCCCAAGGCCGTAAACCTGATGTCCCAAATGATGAAGAAGGCAGCAACTATTCCTATGGCTATGAACAAACTTTTCCATCTCGTAGCATACTGAACCTTCGGTTCGAATGAACGAATCAGTGGAAAAGAAATGGTGAATAGCATAAGATATAGATAAAGCCCTTTCATGAGATCAAATTGATGCGGTTTAGAAAGAGTGTTTTGCCAAGTAAGAAGAGTTTCACACTATCAGGAACTCGGATTCTTTGTTTTAAAACGCTGGAAGGCGGCAAGTTTTTTAATTTCTTAAATAGCTGCAAATAATAAATGTAAGCCAGATACACCCCGCCTCTTGCTCCTGTCGGTAGTTTCTTGATTCCGTCTAAGGCAGCTTTGAAATCGTTGCTGATATCAGCTTCAATTGCTTTTTTGTCTTCTGGTTTGAAGTTGAAAAAATCTACCTGCGGGAAATATACTCTCCCTCGTTCATCAAAATCGCTTTTGATGTCTCTAAGGAAATTTACTTTTTGAAAAGCAGCTCCAAGACTTCTTGCTGCAGGTTTAAGCTGCTGGTAATACTTGTCATTACCTTCACAAAACACTTTCAGACACATCAGACCTACTACTTCGGCAGAGCCGTAGATGTACTCTTTGTATTTTGACTCAGAATAATCCTGATTGGTCAGATCCATTCTCATGCTGTGAATAAATGCGTCAATGAGCTCATTATCTATTTGATAGTCATTTACTACAATCTGGAAAGAATGGAGCACCGGATTGAGGCTTATTCTTTCATTGATTGCGCTTCGGGTATCAGATTCGAATTTATCCAGCAATGCTCCCTTGTCATGATCATGGAATGTGTCCACGATCTCATCTGCATATCTGACAAAACCATAAATAGCATAAATGGGAAGTTGAAACTTCTTACTTAGAGTTTTTATGCCTAGGGTAAAGGAGGTGCTGTAGTGCTGTGTGATGAGCTTGCTACACTTCAGGGTTGTTGTGGAGTATAGGTCATTTCTCATTTTTAGGTTATTTAAGGTCTTTGGAGATTTCTTTGGACACTACCTCTCCGGAAATTATTGATGGTGGTACTCCTGGTCCGGGTACAGTCAATTGCCCAGTGAAATATAGGTTGTTTAGTTTTTTATTCTTCAATGATGGCTTCAAAATAGCAGTTTGCAAAAGTGTATTTGCCAAACCATACGCATTGCCTTTGAAGGAATTGTAATCATTGATAAAGTCCCTATGAGCGAAACTCTCTTTCACAACAATATGATCTCTGATATTGGTGCCGGTAAATGTTTCCAGTTTGTCCATGATCAGTTCGAAGTACTGATCTCTTGTTTCTTGAGTATCCTCTAAACCTGGAGCAACAGGAATCAAAACGACTAAATTTTCCTGACCTTCCGGGGCTACTGTTTCATCAGTTTTGGAAGTGGCAGAAACGTATATCAGTGGCTTACTTGGCCATTTGGGATTATTGTAAATTTCATCAGCATGAAGCTTAAAATCCTCATCAAAAAACAATACGTGATGAAGTAGATTTGGTAATTTTTTATTCACTCCTATGTAGAATAAAAGTGAGGAAGGTGCCATTGTTCTGCTTTCCCAGTATTTTTCATCATAGTTTCGGAATTCTGGCTTCAGTATATGGCTGTCTATGTGATGATAGTCAGCACCACCCACAACTACGTTTACCTCATGTTCTCCTTGATTCGTAATGATTTTAGTTATGGAATTTGCTTCATATACAAACTCCTCTACCGCATGATTGTAAAGGAATTTAACCCCTAAAGATTCTGCTAACCGAACCATTCCATCTACCACCGAATACATCCCTCCTTTGGGATACCATGTGCCCAGTGAGATATCTGCATAGTTCATTAAACTATAGAGCGCAGGAGTATTTTCTGGAGTACTACCTAGAAATAATACAGGAAATTCCAGGAGTTGGATTAGCTTTTCGTTTTTGAAGAATCTTCGGATATGCTTACTCATGGAAGTGAAAACATCCATTTTCAGCAGGCCTTTTAGCAATCTGAGATCCATAAACTCTGAAATCGAACGGCTTGGCTTATACACCAGGTCGTTGATTCCTACTTCGTATTTATATTCAGCTTGCTTTAGAAATTGACGTAGTTTATCGGAGGCTCCAGGTTCGATAGATTCAAAAAGGGCTTCTAATTCTGACATTGAAGCAGGAAGATCCGTGTATCTGTCACTGAATTTTACTCTGTACGAAGGATCAAGTCTTTCTAGTTCGTAATAGTCTGAGGGTTTTTTGCCAAATTGATCAAAAAACCTTTCGAATACATCTGGCATCCAGTACCATGACGGTCCTTTATCGAAGGTAAATCCATTTGACTTTAACTGACTTGCGCGTCCACCCGGTGAACTGTTTTTTTCCAGGACGAAAACGTCATACCCTTTGTTCGCCAGGTGACACGCTGCAGATATACCAGCAAAACCAGCACCTATTACCCCGATTTTCTTAGTCATTAGTATTTCAGGCTGTATACGTTTAGTTTCTGCTTTAATTCTTTCCTTGCAATGTGAATTCTGTTTTTCACAGTGCCTATCGGGATGCTGAGTTTTTCAGCGATTTCGTGGTACTTGAAACCTCTGAAATGCATCATGAATGGAACTTTATAGACATCCTGTAGTTTGTTGATCTCGCCATTGATATCATCCATTGCAAAATTTGTAGGAGCATCATTTTTGATGGTGCTGCTAGACGAGTTAATGTAATGCAGGTTTTGAGTGGTGTCTATAAACGTGTTTCTGCGAACCATTCTCTGGTAGTTGGTTATGAATGTATTTTTCATGATTGTATACATCCATGCTTTGAGATTGGTGCCTTCAGCAAATTTGTCACGATTCGTGTAAGCTTTCAACATGGTCTCTTGAAGTAAATCCTTCGCATCGTCTCTGTCTTTGGTGAGTTTCAGCGCAAATGGCTGTAGAGAATCCGTTAGTTGATCTACTTTGTAGGAGAATTCTAGGGCTGTCATAGTTTGCTGTTTTAATTTGTTTAATTCAAAGATACTAAAAGTTAAACAGAAATGTCGATTTTTGTTTAATTATTTCTTTGCTAAGTTAAACATATATACGTGTATAGACATGTATAAGTTTACAAAATCATTAAAAAAGGGTATTAGTTTAATTAATACCCCGATAAGCCTTGATTATGTTTTTAGAATGATTGTTTAACTTTCTGTAAAAAAGTTAAACAGATTTAGATGCCGTGATAGGCTGGGACTCTTCTAGTTGACTAACTAACTGATCAATTCTGGAGATGATCTGTACATTATCTTGGCATTCGAGATCCTGGCCCACTACCTGCTGACCAGTTAAAATAATATTGGTGTCCGGGAAAGTCTCTGCAAGTCGATCGACGTAGTTTTGCACCTCGGACAGTCCGGGTTTAGAAGTCAAAACAGAAAAAATTGCATCTGGCTTGTAATATTGACAGATTTCGTCCAAGTCAACCAGAGGAAGTGATTGTCCCAGATATATCGTTTTATGTTTTCTGGATTTGATCAGATAATCCGCGAACAAGAGTGAAATTTCATGCAGTTCGCCTTCAGGAAGATATAGCACATATTTGTGAGCCTGTTCTGAAAACACATTGTATTGACCATCTATCGCTACGATCAGTTTCTGTCTCACAAGGTTAGAGACGAAATGCTCTTGAGCTGGATTGATAGCTCCTGTTTGCCAAAGGATACCAATTTTAGAGAGAAACGGGAAGATTACATTGAGCATTGTTTTTTCAAAACCGAGTTTCAATATGCTGGTGGAAATGATCTTTTCAAATCGATCTTCATCCAAGTCAACCATAGAGATAGTGAGGGCATGAATCTGCTCTGGAAATTTCATGTTGCTTTCTGTCAGCTTGATGACTTCTCTTTGAATGTCTCCAGCAGACATATCAGCAATTTTCGAAATTTTATGTCCGTTTTCCTTTAGTAGAGCAACGTTGAGGATTAGTTTTAGATCCTCATCATCGTAGTAACGAATGTTCGTTTCTGTTCTCTTAGGTTTGATTAGCTCATATCTCTGCTCCCAAATGCGTAGCGTATGAGCCTTGATCCCTGATAAATGTTCTAAGTCTCTTATCGAAAAGGTGCTCATTGTTTCTAGATTATCCCGTCCCTGTTTCTTTCTAAACTGTAGTAATCCAATTTGTGTTTAAAATTCTGGAAAAAATAATAAACAAAAAAATACCACTTGTGTGATGAGTAGGGTTATTGCGACTTTGTTTTTCTCATTTTCAAGTTTATTTGTCAAGATTAATTGCATCAACATCGCAATAATGAACCATGCCAAATAATTAGAAAAAGGAACAGTATTGTCTGTCCAGGTCCAGTAATTCAGTTTAATGGCTATTGGCTCAATCAATACATCCATCAATGTCATCAATGCGGAAGCAAGAAAAATCTGAAATACTTTGTTGTTTATTTTTTGAGTAATAAAATAAATAGCTCAATAGAAACCAATTTACACCTATTACTACCGGAGTGTCCATAATCTGAAGGCCCATTACTTTCCCGTAGACATATTCACCAAATGGGAAACCAGTCTGTACCCCAATAATTTCAACTATTAGGCCTATTAGGAAAATAGGTAGGAAGGCTTTTACCAGTTGTTTTCTCGGTGTTTTACTTCCTGCTATTAGTAGCCCAAGTGAAAGAATGAGATGGATTGGAGTCAGTGATATGACAAGTTCGCGGGTTTGTGGAATAGAAATCCCGATCACTCCTATCAGATGCAAAAGGATGATTATAGAAGAAAGGTGTGTAGCAGTTATTCTGAATTGCATTTTTGCAAAACAAATTACCTTTGCGAAGGTTTGAAAAAATTTTGAAAATGGTAGTTTATAATGTCACTGTCAATATCGAAGAGGATGTGGAAAAAGATTGGATCAACTGGATGAAAACGGTCCACATTCCTGAGGTGATGCAGACGGGATGTTTTAACGGGCATAAATTTTTACGTTTGCTCAATGAAAATCCAGAAGCAACAGGTGTGACTTATGCCATTCAGTATTTTCTGGATTCAGTAGCAGAGTTAAATAATTACCTTGATAATTATGCTTCCGACTTACAGGCCAAAAGCCACGGCCGCTATCCGAATAAATTTGTAGCCTTCAGGACTTTTTTAGAGGAAGTTTAAAAACTCAGGTGGCAGTTGAGCCAGCCGTCTTCTAACAGCGCACCATATTTTTTGTAGAAAGCAATGGCAGGTTCGTTCCAGTCTAACACCTGCCACATCATGCCTGTAGCGCCCTGCTCTTTGGCAATCTCTACAGTTCTGTCGAAGAGCATTTTTCCAGCACCAATTCCTCGCTTGGATTCTGTAACAATCAGGTCCTCGAGATATAATCTTTTACCCTTCCAGGTACTGTATCTCCAGTAATAAATGGAAAGCCCAATGATTTCCTGATCTTGTTCTGCGACTATAAATTCAAAAACAGGATTTGGGCCAAAACCATCTACTTTCATCATTTCGATAGTGTTGGTGACCTCTTCTGGTGCTTTCTCATAGAGTGCCAATTCTTCAACTAGCTCAAAAGCCCTGGGGATATCTTCAATAGTTCCTTTTCTTACGATCATTCTTATGAGTTTGGCACTTTTATAAAGTCAAATCCGGTATAAGGCTGCAGAGCTGTTGGGATTTTGATCCCTTCTGCCGTTTGGTTGTTTTCCAAAATCGCAGCAAGTATTCTCGGCACAGCCAGCCCTGATCCGTTCAACGTATGAGTTAAGGTCTTTTTGCCGTCTTTGTCTTTGAATCTTAGCTTCAGTCTGTTAGCCTGATATGTTTCAAAATTGGATACAGAACTTACTTCGAGCCATTTTTCTTGTGCGGCGGAATAAACTTCAAAATCGTAAGTGATAGCAGAAGTGAATCCCAAATCTCCACCACATAATCTGAGTATTCTATAAGGGAGTTCAAGACTTTTTACCAAGTTCTCCACATGTGCGATCATTTCATCCAGAATCTGATAAGAGTTTTCAGGATTGGCGATTTGCACAATCTCTACTTTGTCAAACTGATGTAATCTATTCAATCCACGGACGTGAGATCCCCAGCTTCCAGCTTCTCGTCTAAAACACGGCGTGTACCCAACGTTTTTGATTGGTAATTCCTTTTCATCTACGATAACATCTCTGTACATATTAGTAATAGGGACTTCTGCGGTTGGGATCAGATACAAGTTGGAATCTGTGATGCCATACATCTGTCCTTCTTTATCTGGTAATTGTCCGGTTCCCAAGCCAGAGTCTTCATTGATCACAATAGGAGGTTGTACTTCCATATAGCCTGCTTTTTGAGCCTCATCCAGAAAGAAATTCACCAAAGCTCTTACCAGACGGGCACCTTCTCTTTTATAAAATGGAAATCCAGCACCGGAAACCTTGTTGCCCAATTCAAAATCTACAATGTCATACTCTGCAATCAAATCCCAGTGCGGCTTAGCGCCCTCATATAGGTTAGGTATGTTTGTGTCTTCTAGCTTCACCGTCACATTGTCATCTTCAGATTTACCACTTGGAACCAGTAAATTTGGAATGTTCGGGATGTTATAAAGTTTTGACTGTAATGCGGCTTCTGTCTCACTAAGCTGTTCTCCCAGAGCTTTTGATTGTTCTTTCAACTGTGCAGACTCTGCTTTAGCAGCATTGGCCTCCTCTTGTTTTCCTTGTTTGAACAACTGTCCGATATTCTTAGCGATCTGATTGGCTTTGGATTTGATCTCGTCCAATTGCTGTTGGGTTTTCTTTCTTTGATCATCCAACTCAATCAATTCTTTTAGCAACTCATCAGCGTTGTGAATACTTCTTTTGCCTAGACCTTTTACGTAATCCTCAAAATTTGCTCGTACAGCAGCTACTTGTAACATCAGTTTGTTCGTTTATGAAGTGTGCAAATTAACTAGCTTCATTTCAATTATTGAAGTTTAAAGCTCATTAATGACGATTTTGAAGAATTAACAATTTCTTCCTATAATTTGGGAAATTATCCCACATGTCATATACTTGTGCAGCAATTCAAGTGATCATCACTTAAATTTTTATCCATTTCATTTATTTATTACCACATCCGCAAGTTATCTGACCAGCGGAACCAGATTAAACCCACTTATTGTATATGTACACTTTAGATGATTTGAGTGTAAAGCTGCTTTCAGAACTTAGAGAGTTAGCGGAAGAAATGGGCATTAAAAATGCCAAAAAGACACCCAAGAAGGATTTGATTTATGAAATCCTGGACAAGCAGGCCACTCTTCCTGATAGCGAATTGAAAAATTTGAAAAAAGAGGACAAGGCAGAAGCCAAAAAAGAAGCTCCTAAAGAGAAAAAACCTGCGAGAAAAAGACGCGAGAACGTGAAGCAGGCGGACAAGCCAAAAGAAAAAAGCAAGGACGAACCGAAAGAGGAGAAGGGACAATCTGCAGATGATTTGTTGAAATCATTAGATATAGAGATAGAGAAGACTGCTGATGAAGCTTCTTCTGTTGAAAAGCCTGCAGCTGATGCTGGTGATCAGAAGGAGAAAAAACCTCAGCCGAAGCGTCGTGAAAACGAAAATGATAACTCAGGTTCTAACGATAGGAAAGAACACAGAAATGATCATCGTGCCAAAAAGGCACAGTTCAATGAGGACATCAAGGATTTTGATGGCGTAATTGAAAACGAAGGAGTTCTCGAAATCATGCAAGATGGCTATGGTTTCCTTCGTTCAAGTGACTATCACTATTTGGCGAGTCCAGATGATATTTATGTGTCTCCATCACAGATTAAGCTTTTTGGTCTGAAGACAGGGGATACGGTAAAAGGTCAGATCAGACCTCCGAAAGATGGAGAGAAATACTTTGCGCTTTTAAGAGTGTCTAGTGTCAATGGTAAGACTACTGAAGAAATCAGAGACCGGGTAGCGTTTGAATACCTTACTCCACTCTTCCCAGAGCAGAAGTTAAATCTGAGTACTAAGCCAGATAACTATTCTACCAGGATTCTTGATTTGTTTGCACCTATAGGTAAAGGGCAAAGAGGAATGATCGTAGCACAGCCAAAAACTGGTAAGACAGTATTGTTGAAAAATGTAGCGAATGCGATTGCCGAAAACCATCCGGAAGTCTATCTGATGATCTTGCTGATCGATGAAAGACCCGAAGAAGTTACAGATATGGCGCGTTCTGTAAAGGCTGAAGTAATTGCTTCTACTTTTGATGAGCAGGCCGAAAAACATGTGAAGGTGTCTAGCATTGTGTTGGAAAAAGCCAAAAGAATGGTGGAATGCGGACATGATGTAGTGATCCTGTTGGATTCCATTACGAGATTGGCAAGAGCCTACAACACGGTAGTTCCTTCATCGGGTAAGATTTTGTCTGGTGGTGTGGATGCTAATGCGCTTCACAAACCAAAGAGATTCTTTGGAGCAGCAAGAAATGTAGAGAATGGAGGATCATTGACCATTATTGCTACAGCCTTGATCGAAACAGGTTCTAAGATGGATGAAGTGATCTTCGAAGAATTCAAAGGAACAGGTAATATGGAACTCCAGCTGGATAGAAAACTTTCTAACAAGCGTGTTTATCCTGCGATTGACGTGCCGGCTTCCGGTACGCGTCGGGAAGACTTGCTGATGGATAAGGAAGAGCTGAGCCGTGTTTGGATCCTTCGTAAGTTCATGTCTGATATGAATAGCGCTGAGGCTATGGAATTCTTACTGAGTAAAATGAAGGGAACCAGAAATAATGATGAATTTCTTATTTCAATGAATGGTTAATTCCTTATTTTGATAAAATTGTAAAAAACCGAGGTGAAAGCTTCGGTTTTTTTATTTTCTATCCTTTTATTTTATCCGCTATTTATTTCTTATCGAAAAGATTGTTCAGTTGATCGAATGCTCAGAGTCATTTGTAGATTCAATTATTAATACATATTCATATGTTCTAATATTGTATCAATCTATCAATTGATAGTTCTCCCACCCAGCAGCAGAATATTAACTAGAACTTATGAAATTATTTTTTTGGAGGAAATCCTCGAAAGCATCAGAGTCTTCGGGAGCTTCCTCAAAACAGAAAGCTGGGATACAATCAGAACCCACAGCGGCAAAGGAAGTAACCAAGTATTATCGAATTCAGCCCCTCAAGCGGTGGGCTGAGGCAGAACTAACACCTTTGGCATGGTCTCGTGTAGTCATCCGATTGTTACCTGTGTTGAGAGACTTTGGTTGTGACTTTAGTGAAATTCAGAAACCTACCCTCGATACCAGGGTAGAAAAGGATGTTTTTTTCCTGTTGATTGCCACCATAGAAGAAATCTATGGCCGCACATACAAACCTCAAACTAAACCGGTAGCAGTAGCATAATGGAAGATGTAATGGTAAAACAAGGGGAGTATTTACTGGATAGGAATGCTTTCATAAAAGGCGGAGAACCGATGATATTTCATTGCCATCATTACAACGTCTTTCTTCAAATGTCTATTGAAGAAACCAAGGAATACATAGATGCCGTGACAATACTCAAAGACTCTGGTCAGGAAGTGGTATATGCGCAGATGAAGAACCTTTTGGCAGATATTTCAGATATTCATGATCGAAAAAGAGCAGTACAAGACCACTATAGGTGGGCTGGTTTCGGTTTGATTGATCTGAATGGAATAGAAGCCGAAGGTGGCACTACTCAGACAAACTCAGAGCACTATGCCAGCAGTTGGAAGATGAAATTCGGTCTTCGGAAAGAAGATGAAAACGGTGTATCGTATTTCACATGTGGATTCCTTGCAGGAGCGACAGAGGCTATTTATAATTTGCCATTGGGAACTTTGGAGACAGAGCAGACCAAATGTCTTTCTAAAGGTCATGATGTTTGTGAGTTTGTGGTGAAACAAAGAGCCACACCTGCTGATTTGGATGAATCACCCGGAGAAGGTGAGTATCAGACCATCTCCAAATATCCCCAGCCGAAAGGAACTGATGTGAACTATGCGGGAATCAGGGAGGCATTGATCAATATGCCAATAGAAGGAAGCGAAGATGATGGTTTGATCAATGCATTTGGAGTTGTGCTCACCCGGCATTATGCAAACTATTATGCGCTTATCTCTTTGAGAACAATGCTTTCTATGGAAGCTGTTTTTCAGGAAGCTGGGGTGTCTATTGTGCGGGATTTACTCAGGGAAGCAGGGCATGTATGTGCCTTCAATACCTTGGGAGGAATCATGGAATCCAATGAATGGGAAGCGATGATCCAGCCAATGATTAAAACAAAAGACGACTGGACTCATGGCATCATTGCAGTATGCAATGCTATGGGCTGGGGAGTGTTTGAGATCGGTACGATCAGACCAGAAGAGCAGACACTTTTCAGGGTGACGAGTGGATATGAATCGAACGCATACAAAAAACTATACATTGAAAACACTCATTACACTACAGCGTGTTTTGCGGCAGGGGCTTTTGCAGGCATCATGAATCTCATCTATCACGGAGATATCAGTACCAAGCCAGAGCTCAATGAATCATATTACAATCAAACATTCAAAACCCGAGGGAGATTTGATGGTGGTCAGGTGAAAGCCAGGACGATGGGCGATGAATTTGATAATTTCCGAGTAGTTCGAGCTAAGGAAATGTGATGCTGGAGATTAAAAGTTCTAAGAATTGTGTGAAATACACTAAGAAGACCTATGCTTTTTCGAAAGAGATAGATCATACGTTCGTGGAGCATTTTCATATATTCGGAACACCAGAGTTGATTGAGGTAAAGAAGTTTTTACCTCAATCAAACGATTTGGTAAAAATCCGCAATTACGACTATTCATTTGAGATTACTGCTGGCATGACCAGCACCAACCTTACTGCGATCTACAAGCTCAAAGATGAAGCTGCCATTGAGCTGGTGGAGGGAGAGCTCATCTCCTGGATCGAATCCTAGTTTTGCCTTTCAAATTCAAAATCTACCGATGACAGAAATATATTGAGGTAGGGTATATGATGAATGTTTTAGGATAAACTAAATATTCTTAAACATGATAAAGACTATCACCTACAGATTAATTTTCATCGGCCTTTTCGTGATTTCTGTACAATCTTTTGCTCAAATCACTACACCGAGACCAAGTCCCCAAGCGACTCTTCAGCAGCGCATTGCCAATACAGACATTTCAATCAAATATTCCAGACCATCTGTGAATCGAGGGAATACCGATCGTACTGGCCAGGTATGGGGAGGATTAGTCCCATGGGGTCTTGCCAATAATGCCTTTGGAAACATGCAGCCTATGCCCTGGCGTGCTGGTGCTAATGAAAATACAGTGATTACGTTTTCCACTCCGGTTTTGGTGGAGGGAAAATCTATTGATGCGGGTAGCTATGGTGTACATATGATTCCTGAAGAGAGTGGGAAAGTCGTTGTTATATTTAGTTCAAACACCTCTTCATGGGGTAGTTTCTGGTACGACCAGAGTGAGGATGTGCTGAGAGTGGAGGTAGAGATAGTAGATGCTCCATTTACGAATGTATTGACCTATGATTTTATTGAATTCGGCAGAAATAAAGGCACTCTGGCGCTCTCGTGGGATAATAAGCAAATACCGATTGAGCTTGCGGTGACCGATGAGGTGATTCTTGCTGGCATTAGAGATGAGCTCAGAGGTGTGCAGGGATTTGGCTGGCAAGGACCATTTAGTGCAGCCAATTACTGTCTCAGCAATAACCTGAACCATGATGAAGCTATAAAATGGGCAGACATGGCTATAGCAGCTAATAAAAATGGCCAGACTTTAGGACTAAAAGCTGCTTTGCTTTTTCAGAAAGGAGACAATGAACAGGCCGTGGAAGTAGCTAATGAGGCAAAAAGTATAGCCACCATGAACGAACTGAATAGCCTTGGGTATCAACTGATGGGTGCAAAACAGTTTGATAAAGCGGAGGAGTTCTTCAAACTGAATATTAAGAAAAACCCTAAAGTGGCCAATTGCTACGACAGCATGGGAGAGTGCTATGTGGCGATGGGAGAGAATGCTAAGGCAATCAAAATGTTTAAGAAGTCACTTTCCCTGAATCCAAATCAATTTGTGAAGGCCAATTCGGTTGCCAATCTCAAAAGATTGGGAGTAGAGGATGTTGAATAGAATGATAAACGAATGTGATAGTTAATGTTTGATTAGCCCGAAAAATTTGGGACTAATTTATTGAGAAACAGTAACTCCTTGATTCACAGCCTGCCTACGATAGGCAGGCGTGATTGATTTAGAGATGCCAAAATTAATTTTACTTCCCTCGGTCTGTGTCTCACAGACGGATTAAAAGGTGTCTCACAGATAGAAAATGGTTTGTGTGCCACAAACCATGGGTTACTTCCACTATTTTTGGTACCTGACCATACATACTTATGAATCGATTACTTATTCTCCTATTTGTTGTAGCAGCATCATGTTCTCCTAAAAAACCTAAAGAATCTTCCAATGAAACTACTGCGGTAGCTATAGAGCTTATAGGGAAGATAAACATAGGTAGTATCCCAAAGTCAGACAATTATCAAATTTATCAATGGAATGATCATACGGTGATTTTTGGGAAGTTTGATGTAGATAGTATAAGCCGTGCATTGACCAAGCAGTTTTATCCTGAGACGGTCAAAGTTTATCGTGATCCATTATATGTATTTGACAAGAGCCAGCGATGTGAAAACCCGGAAACAGCCAGCCAGTGGAGGCACTATTTGCTGACCGCCAATCTGGTCGAGGATCCTGAAATGCAGCAAGAGTACAGGCATTATCATGAGGTACAGTTTGATGAATGGCCAGAGGTAGCCCAGGGTTTTTGCAATGCTAACTTTCAGCAACTGCTGGTTTATGAAAATAACCGACAGCTATTATTGGTGATTTCGATACCGGCAGATAAGACCCTTAACGAACTGAACCCATTGACTACCAAAGACAATCCGAGAATGGATGAATGGAATGCCATGATGGGTAAGTATCAGGAGGGTATCCCCGGAACGGGTCCAGATGAAGTTTGGGTGTTTTTGGAAGAAATCTAACCCGAAAAATTCGGGACTAATTTGTTGAGAAACAGTAACTCCTTGACTAAACTACCCCAAGGGAGAACTATCTCGGGGTATTACTCCTCAGTCTTTGTCTCACACCTTGAATGGTTTGTGTGCCACAAGCCATGGGTTTGAAACAATTTAGTAACAAACAAATGGCTTTGCGATTTGGGTCAGGCATCCTTGCACAGACATGATTTCAATGCATTTTGGCTCCTGCAAGTTTGCAGCGTGCTATTGTTATCACCATTTTGTCAAAACAAAAATGCAGGAAGAAAATGTTACTGCATTTTTCATCAATCTACTTTGTCTCCACAAAAACGTATTGCTTTTTGCTTCCTGCAAATTTGCGGCAAGAAAAAGCCAAGGCTTTGCTGATCCGCGTCTTTACAGTAGAATATAAGTATTGTCTCACTCAATAACCCCCTTTGGATCAGTAGAGGAGCGTTGTGGGTTATCCTATACAGGTTTATGTGAGATGCATTATTCCGCTGTTAATCAAAGAGTTATTTTTTTGAGTAATTCTTTAATGGAAAGTTCACCAAACAATTATTTGGAACATAGAAGTCAAACCATTATCTTCATTTTCTCATTAAACAAAACGCTATGATTACTCCTAAAATTGGCTACACGTACATCGGCCTGCCCGGCCTGGTGACGATGGCCGAACGAACCTTAACCATCCTGAGCTCACGGCATCCAGATGAACCATTTTTCCAAAAAGCCACTGCCAAAGTGCAGGAAGCGCAAGTAAAAGCCACTGCCGCTATCAACAGTGCCACCCGGCTGGAGGGCACCAAAAGTGTGACAGAAGCTGATAATGACCGGGACAATAGCTACAATTCGCTCCGGCTGCACCTGAAGGCAGGACTCAAACGGAGAAATGAGGCCTATCAGCAAGCCTGCGAGCGTCTTTATGCCATCTTCACAAGAAACAACCTAGGGCTGGCCCGTCTGCCGTATGGGGAGCAGTCTGCAGCATTGACCAGTCTTTTTACAGACCTGGCAGCACCGCAGGCAGTGACCGATCTGGACACTACCAACAGTACCGAATGGCTGGCAGAGCTACAGGCTGATCAGCAGTCTTTTGAAGGAGCGGTGGTCAGCCGCACCGAAGAAAAGGCCACCGGAGATACCCTCACCGACGCAGAAGCCTCAGCACTGCTTATCCCAGCGCTCAAAAGCCTCTTCAGAGTACTGGATGTGGCCGAAGAAAACGAAATGGTGGATGGTGTGGCCGAAACCATCAGTCAGGTCAATGTGGTGATTGCCGAGGTGGTGAGGTGAAAAACAAATATCCATCAACCAAGACCGGCAGGGTATAGCGCTCTGCCGGCTACTTATCTACTCTACTCCCCGGTCTGTGGCTCACAGATCGGTAAGAAATGGTTTGTGAATGGTTTGTGAGACACCATAGCCGTCAACCTAAGAATCTAATTGCCTAGGAAAACAAAGTAAAGTCGATTTTAAGTAGAAAAGTCAAGGATTTTTCGAGTTATGTAAGCCAATTCGTGACGGAT